>JAXJIC010000018.1:0-35745 GCA_036298925.1 Collinsella aerofaciens | reverse complement strand
GTGCGGGGGTTAAGTTTATCGCGAGTTCCGCACGAACAGGAGGCCACTTAATGTGGCCTCCGTCGTGAGCAGGACTGTAGAGCAGGAAACTTAACCCCCGCACCCCTCGCGCGGCGGGCAAACTCATCTTGTGCTCTATCACGCTAAAGTGTATGATTCTGAACGTTACATGACTCACTTTACTTAACTAAAGTGCCATCAAGGGGGAATACCATGAATACCGATATGTCTCGTCGTCAGTTTGTTGGTCTAGCCGGCTCGCTCGCCACGGTGCTTGGCCTTGGTCTTGTCGGTTGCGGCGGTGGTGCCGGCAAGGGCTCCGCTGCTGGCTCTGCCGCGGCCAAGGATGTGAAGGGCGCTGCGGAGTCCAAGAAGCTCGTGGTGGGCTTTGATAAGTCCTATCCTCCGTACGGCTTTGTGGGCGACGATGGTGAGTACACCGGCTTTGATCTCGATCTGGCCAAGGCTGTTGCCGATAAGCAGGACTGGGAGGTCAAATACGAGGCCATCGACTGGGACGCCAAGGATACGCTGCTTAACTCGGGCGCCATCAACTGCATCTGGAACGGCTTTACCATGGAGGGGCGCGAGGATGACTACACGTTCTCTGAGCCGTACATGCTCAACGAGCAAGTGCTCGTGGTCAAGAAGGACGCGGGCATCAAGAGCTGGGACGATCTTGCCGGCAAGACCGTGATTACCCAGACCGATTCCGCTGCGCAGGATGTGCTCGAGGGTGACCAGAAGGATCTGGCGGCGACGTTTGCCACGCTCGACACGATCGGCGAGTACAACACGGCCTTTATGCAGCTCGAGAGCGGCGCGGTCGATGCCGTGGCTTGCGACCTTTCGATTGCCCAGTATCAGCTTGCCGCCAAGCCCGATGCTTATACGCAGCTTGATGAGCCGCTGTCCAGCGAGCACTACGCCGTTGGCTTTAAGAAGGGCGACACCAAGTCGGCCGATGCTGTAGCCGAGTCGCTCAAGGCGCTCTACGAGGACGGCACGGTCAAGGACCTCTGCGATAAATATTCAAGCTATGGTTTGTCTTTCGATAATTGGGTGCTCAAGTAATGTCTATTCAGGTCATGATGCAGATGCTTGGCCAGGGTTTCTTGGTCAGTTTGCAGTTGTTTGTGCTGACGCTGTTGGGGTCGATTCCGCTGGGAATTCCCGTGGCGTTTATGCGCATGAGCAAAATCGCGCCGCTTCGCTGGATTGCGCGCATCTACATTTCGGTCATGCGCGGTACGCCGCTCATGCTGCAGATGTTTGCCATCTACTTTGCCCCGTACTACGTGTTTGGCATTTCGCTCACGCCCGATTCCAAGTGGACGGCGTGCGTCGTGGCGTTCATCATCAACTACGCCGGTTACTTTGCCGAGATCTATCGCTCGGGCTTGCAGTCCATTCCGCGCGGTCAATACGAGGCCGCCGAGGTGCTGGGCTATTCGCGCGTGCAGACGTTTCTGTATATCGTGATGCCGCAGGTCGCCAAGCGTATTCTGCCGGCGATGGGCAACGAGATTATCACGCTGGTCAAGGACACGTCGCTGGCGTTTGCCATTGGCGTGGGTGAGATGTTCTCGACGGCCAAGGCGCTGGTCGCCTCGCAGGTGAGTATGGTGCCGTTTGCGATCGCGGCGCTGATTTACTGGGTCTTTAACTTTGTGGTCGAGATGCTGCTGGGCGCCGCCGAAAAGAAGCTGGACTATTATCATGACTAACTCAGTGATGAAAATCGAAAACGCACGTAAGGCGTTTGGCGGCAATGAGGTGCTCAAGGATATCTCGCTTGAGGTGAAGCGTGGCGAGGTCGTGGCGATTATCGGGCCTTCGGGTGGCGGCAAGTCCACGCTGCTGCGGTGTGCCACGCTGCTCGAGACACTCGACGGAGGCTCGCTCTCGTTTGGTGACCTTGCCGTTGCGACGGATGCGGGTTCGGGCGCGGTCTATGCGAAGGGCGATGTGCCCAAGCAGGCGCGCTCGCGATTCGGTCTGGTGTTCCAAAATTACAACCTGTTCCCGCACTATACCGTGATGAAAAACATCATCGACGCGCCGATCCGCGTGCTTAAGCGCCCGCGCGAGCAGGCGGAAGCTCGTGCGGGCGAGTTGATCGCGCAGATGGGGCTTACGGGCAACGAGAACAAGGTGCCATGTGAGCTTTCGGGTGGCCAGCAACAGCGTGTGAGTATCGCCCGCGCCTTGGCGCTCGATCCGGAGATCCTGTTCTTTGACGAGCCGACCTCGGCACTCGATCCCGAGCTGACGGCCGAGGTGCTGCGTGTCATTAAAGACCTTGCCGCGCAGAATATGACGATGGTAATCGTGGCCCACGCGATGCAGTTTGCGCGCGATGTTGCCGACCGCGTGGTCTTTATGGATGGCGGCCGCATTGTCGAGGAGGGCCCTGCCGAGCAGGTCATCGACCATCCGCGTGAGCAGCGCACCCGTGAGTTCTTGAGCCGTATCGAGGGATAGGCTCAGGTATTTACTCAACTATTAATTGAGGCGAAGCCGTCGCAGGTCTTACGGTCTGTGGCGGCTTTTTGTTTGCATCGACGGGGTTCAATAATCGCCTCACAAGCTTGTCTCTTCCTCTCGCCGCCTGTATTCATACGTGCGCCGAAAGGTATGCATGGACGGCCGCCCGTGAGGGTAGGGTGGTGGCATAGGACATTTGGAGGGTGAGTCGGCTCGGTTGCCGACCATGCTGCTCCCGGGATGGCACCGACCGCGAACTCTCCCCGTTGGCGTCGCGCATTGCGCGCGGCCCTGCAAGGAGGTCATCATGGGTGCTCCCAAGACCGGTAACGTAAGGAACGTGGTGCTCGTAGGCCAAGGCGGGGTGGGCAAGACTTCACTCGCCGAGGCCATGCTCCACCTTTCCGGCAAGACCGCCCGCCTGGGCGGCCACGACGGTACCAAGCCCACGCTCGACTATGACCCTGAAGAGGTCAAGCGTTCATTCTCCATCTCGACGACCATCGCGCCGATCGACTGGAAGGGCGCGCGCATCAATGTGCTCGATGCCCCGTGCTACCCCGATTTTATCGGCGACGCCTTTGCCGCGATGAGTGTTTGCGAGACGGCTCTGTTTGTGGTCGACGCCGAGGCCGGCCCGCAGCCTACGACGGTTAAGCTCTGGTATGCCGCCGAGGACCTGCGCCTGGCGCGTGCGGTGTTCGTAAACCGCCTGTCGCGCTCCGAGGCCAGCTTTGCGACCACGATGGGCCTGCTGCAGGAGCGCTTTGGCACGCGCCTGGGCGCCGTGACCCTTCCCTGGGGCGAGGGCGAGGACTTTGACGGCATCATCGACCTGGTGCGCATGAAGGCGCGCCATTGCAACGGCACCGAAGCCGTTGAGTCGGAGATTCCCGAGGAGTATCGTGCCCAGGCCGAGGAAGCCCATGACCATCTGTGCGAGCTGGTGGCCGAGGCTGACGATGAGCTGATGATGAAGTACCTGGAAGGCGAGGAGACGCTGACGCAGGAGGAGCTTGAAGGCCTGCTGTCGAAGGCGATCGCCGAGCGCATCTTTGTGCCGGTCTTTGCGGGCGATTGCATTAAGGAGCAGGGCGTCAACTCGCTGATGGACGACATCGCCACATACTTCCCGGCGCCGACGGACTACGGCGAGATGCCGCTTATCGACGGTGATTCGCTCAAGATTTCGAGCGACGATGACCGTCCGGTGGCGTTTGTGTTTAAGACGCTGGCCGATCCGCAGCAGGGTCGCATCAGCTTTATCAAGGTGCTGACGGGTACGCTTGAGCCGGGTCTTGAGCTGATCAACGCGCGTACCCGCAAGAGCGATCGTCTGGCTCACCTGTATGTGATGTGCGGCCGCGACATGACCGAGGTCGGTCACGCCTATGCCGGCGACATCATCGTGGCGCCCAAGCTGGCGGCCGAGACGGGCGATACGCTCTCCATTACCGGTAAGGTCGAGGCTGCGGCGTTTAAGTTCCCCAACTCTCAGTACCGCATCGCCATCGAGTCCGAGAATCGCGGGGACGAAGAGAAGCTCTACACGTTTATCGAGAAGGCCTGTAAGGCCGATCCGACTATGAGCATCGACCGCGACGAGGAGACCGGCCAGACCATCATCTCCGCCGTGGGTGAGGCGCAGGTTTCGGTGTTGCTCAATCGCCTTGAGGATCGCACCAAGGTCGTGGCCAAAAGCGTGCCGATTCGCATCCCGTATCGCGAGACCATTCGCCGCACGGCGAGTGCCCAGGGCCGCCACAAGAAGCAGACTGGCGGTGCCGGTCAGTATGGCGACTGCTGGCTGCGCGTTGAGCCGCTCATTGGGCCCGACGGTACGAGCGACGGCTATGAGTTTGTTGACGAGGTCGTGGGTGGTCGCATCCCGCGCTCGCTCATCCCCGCCGTGGACAAGGGCGTCCAGGAGACCATGAAGGACGGTATTATTGCCGGCTATCCGCTCACGGGCATTCGCGTGGCTGTGTACGACGGCTCGTATCACAGCGTCGACTCCAACGAGATGGCGTTCCGCGCGGCGGCTCGCATCGGCCTGCGCAAGGCATGTGCCGATGCCGACCCGGTGGTGCTGGAGCCCATTGAGGAAATTACGGTGACCATCCCCGAGAGCTACGCCGGCGCTGTGATGGGCGACATCTCGGCATCGCGCGGTCGCGTGACGGGCATGGAGACCGATGAGCGCGGCGATACCGTGGTTATTGCCCAGGCGCCGCTGGCAGAGCTGACGGATTATTCGACGCGCCTGCGCTCTATCACGCGCGGCACGGGTGACTTTACCATGAAGCCCGCAGGCTATGAGCAGGTGCCTTATGACGTTCAGGCCAAGCTGGTCGAGCGCTATGAGGAGGGCCGCGCCAAGTAGCACGTGATTTTGTCTGCAATGTAGGTGCTGACGAAAGGGCCGCCCTGGGTAACCGGGGCGGCTCTTTTTGATTCCTTGGGGACGGAGGAAAACGGATCATTTAGGCTTTGGGGCAGCTTGGTCGGTCCTAGTCTCCCGAGGCCTGATTGCGGCCGGTGGTGTAGTCGATCTGCACGTGCGGCTGCAGGTTGTAGCAATATACATGGAAGCAGAGGGTCTTGCCGTGGTCCTCGATCGATTGCGCCTCAAGGCGCACGCCACGGCAGACAAGTTCCTCTTCGTTATACATGGGCGTGACGCGGTAGAGCACATGGTTGCCCGTGTCGCGGATGTAGCCGAGAATCTGCTCCTCAAACGGCAGCATGCCCGTTTCGTTGAGATAGCGCGTGCCGGTGAGGAGATTTTTGCGGTTGGCGTTTTCGCCGCAGAGCGACCAGGCGATAAGGTGGCAGCGGTTGTAGAGGCTCTGGCCCGGAATAAAGTCGTAGCGCTGCTGGTGCCAACCGGCAGGATGGATACGCGAGATATCGCCGCGCTCGCCTTGACCGAGTGATTCGGGGCCCACGCAGGCGAGTGCTTTGCGGGTGCGGCCCAGGCTGTCGAGCTTGGAGAACTTCTTAAAGCAGCCCTCTTCGGTGGCGCGCTCGTATTCATCGAGCGTGAATGACGGTGTGCCTAATGCGTGGGTGCTGTCGGCGCGCAGGGCAACGTAGGGGTTGCCGGCGTAGTCGGGAATGCTGCTGAGATATACGCCGCGGGCGCGGTTAAGGTCGGGGTTTTCGACCTCGTCGATGGGGGTGGCGGCGCTGTCTGTGGAAGTGTCGTCACCGGTGTCGGTTGCGGCGGATTCAGAGCTATCGCCAGAGTCTTGGCCATTTTGAGAGTCCGAAGAGCTCGCTGTTCCCGATTCGAGCCGGGCAACCAGGTCTGCTTCGTCGTCGGTGCGGCTGGGACTCTCGTTTTGTTTTTCGGCCAGAGCCGCCGCCTGCTCATCGCTTTGCGGCGACAGCAACTTGGGCGCTCCGTCGAGCGATCCCGTAAACAGCGCAAACCCGAGCACCACGGCGGTGCCGATGGAAAGTACTTGCTTGTAGGCGGGCTTGCGCGACATTGAGGCTCCTGGATGGACGGTTGGGAATCTACCAGTCTAGCAGGAGCCGGCAGGGGCCGTTCTGTCGAACAAATACTCAAGATTTGGGATAGACGCTACTGATTCATTTGTCCCGCGTTCTAGATCGAGGTGGAGTCGAGCCAGTTAAGCTTGCACTCGAGAATGCGCTGCTCGCCGGGTTCGCTGCTGCCGTCAAGTAGGGCGAGCAGCATCTCGGCTGCTTCGCGACCTTCTTGGTCGACGGGCTCGATGATGGTGGAGACGGTCGGCGTGGTGAGATTAGTCCAGTCTTCGCAGTTGAGTCCCAAAAGGCCGATTTGCTGCGGAAGCAGATGGGCCATTGGCTGGAGGGCCTTGTAGACACGGGGAAGTGCCCACTGATTTTGCACGAAGATAAGGGTTCGCTTGGCGGGATTGAACTTGAATTTAAAGTACTCGGTAAGCTCGTTGATTGACGGCTTGTTGTGATCGATGGGAATCGCTTTGTAGAGCTGCCCGTTCGCTGCCAGCGCCTCGGCATACCCCTGAAAACGCTCCATGCGGGTGCGCATTTCGGTCATGTTGGCGGCAATGGAAAAGAAATCTTCGTAGCCGGCGTCGAGGAGTGCCTGTGTGGCGTTGTACACGCCGTCGTAAAGGTTGGTTTTGATCCAGCTGGTACCTGGGCTATAGATGGCCGCATCGAAAAAGACGACCGGCTTGCCGGCGCGTCTAATGCGGTCATGCACGGCTTTGAAGTTTGCCGTGGGCTGGATGATAAAGCCATCGACGCCCAGCGAGAGCATCTTGTCGACGTACATGAGCTCGGTCTCGGGGTTAAAGTTGCTCGTGCAAACGACCGTCTGGTAGCCCGCGGGGAGCATGACCTGCTCCATGCCATTGAGAACGAGCCCCGCCCATTTGTTGGTGTTATCCAAAATGATGATGGCAATGACGTGGGTTTGCTTGCCGGTGAGCGTCTGCGCTTGGGCGTTGGGAACGTATCCGAGTTCCTTAATGACGCGCGCGATTTTGTTCTGCGTCTTCTCGCTAAGCTTTTCTCGTTTGTCGTTGAGGTAATACGAGACGCTTGCCGTCGAGGTTCCCGCCTCTCGAGCGACGTCTGCGATCGTAACGCGCTGTTTTGCCATAGCGACTCCTTCCGACAGATGAGCATTTTCCAACATGATGACTTTGAGTCTTGGTGAAGGATACGCTTCGGTGAGCGGCTTTTTCCTTTCATATGAGTATGCAACAAATGCGGCATACGGGTGGGGTCGAAATTTGTGACCGGCATGCGCATCTGCCGTCTACCGAGAAAATCAAATACTTCTTGACTTTTGAAATCGAGGGCAAAATCGCAGGATTCATTTTTGGTTAAACGCATAACTAAATCGCATAACCAACGCTCTGACCTGCGCGTTTACCGAAATAAGCTGGCATTAAGAAAAACGAGCACCTATATTGTTCTTGTCGAAAAGACAGCAAGTCCAAACGGCAGGGGATGCTCCGGAGGCCTCCGCAAACGGTGTCTTGCGCACGCAACTCTATGAAAAGAGGGAAGCAATGAAGATCGTAGGCGTTGCCGCCTGTACTGTGGGTATCGCCCACACGTATATGGCCCAGAAGGCGATTCAGGATGAATGCGCCGCCCGTGGCATCGAGTGCAAGGTCGAGGCTCAGGGTGGCCTGGGTATCGAGAATGAGCTCACGCAGGAAGACGTGGACTCCGCCGACCTGGTCCTGGAGTCCGTCGACGTGGGTGTCGAGAACGAGGACCGTTTTGAGCAGAAGATGGCCGAGGGCAAGTTCCTGAAGGTCGGCACCTCGGATGTAATCGCCGATCCGGTAAAGATCATCGACCAGGCCATTGAGATCATCAAGGCGACGGGTGGCGCCGTTGACGCGCCCAAGGCCGAGGCCAAGGCAGAGAAGAAGGCCGTCTCCGCTGCCCCGCAGGCCCCGACACCGGCGTCCAAGCAGTCTATCTTTGCCGATCCGGGTAAGACGCTGCTCAATGCATTCAATACCGGCGTTTCCTATTTTATCCCCATCGTCGTTATCGGCGGCGTGTTCCTCGCCTTCTCGCTGGCATCCGGTACCGCCGGCGCCAACGGCATGGAGGTTACGAACCCGCTGATGGTGAGTCTTAACACCATCGGCATGGCCGGCATCTCCATGATGATTCCGGTGCTTGCGGCATACATCGCCTACTCGATGGCTGGCAAGCCCGCGCTCGCCCCCGGTTTTGTCCTGGGCTACCTGGTCAACAACGCAGTCGTTACCCCTAACGGCAACAGCGTTTCGACCGGCTTCTTGGGCGCCATGATCATGGCGGTCATCTGCGGCTACTTTGTCCGCTGGATGAAGACCTGGAAGGTCAACAACACCATCCAGACCATCATGCCCATCCTGATCATCCCGATTCTGACCTCGCTTGTCCTGGGCATGGCCTATATCTACATCCTGGCCACGCCGCTTGGCTTTGTGATGGACTGGCTCACCGGCGTGCTCGGCAGCCTGCAGGGCGGTTCCGCAGTTGTCCTGGGTCTGGTCATTGGCGTTATGACCGCCTTCGATATGGGTGGCCCCATCAACAAGACCGCCTCGACCTTCACCATGGCCATCATGGCCTCCGGTATCTACGGTCCTAACGGTATGTTCCGCGTCGCCGTCGCCGTTCCCCCGATCGCCTGTGGTCTCGCTGCGCTCATCGCCAAGAACAAGTTCGATGACGCCGACCGCCAGATGGGCATCTCCGCGCTGTTCATGGGCTGCATCGGTATTACCGAGGGCGCTATCCCCTTTGCGGTCAAGGACCTCGGTCACACCCTTCCCGGCATCTGCATCGGCTCTGCCGTGGGCGCGGCGCTCGCCGCCTTCCAGGGTATCGACTGCTACGTCCCGCACGGTGGCTTTATCGTCGCCCTTGCCACCAACAACGTCGCGCTGTTCTGCCTGGACATCGTGATTGGCGCCGTGGTCGCCGCTGCAATCCTGATTGCCATGAAGCCCACGCTCGACAAGCAGGCCAAGTAAACCTTTAAGGACTCCGGTTGTGCGGAGGGATGGATTTGACTCCGCACAACCGCCCCTACACAACAAAATCCATCCGTACTGATAGGGCCCGCATCTGGGTCCCAGGGAACTTTTGTCAAAAATCCTCTGGAGAAGGAGAACAAAATGTCCAACCTCACCATCCGCCAGGCCGTTCAGGGCATGCTCAAACTGCAGGATAGCGGCGATCACGCAACCATGGTCGGCATTGGCCCCATGAGCCCCAACCTGATTCAGGCCGTGTTCGAGCTTGCCAAGGACGAGGATTTCCCGCCCATGTTTATCGCCAGCCGCAACCAGGTCGATATGGACGAGATGGGCGCCGGCTACGTCAACGGTTGGGACCAGACGCGCTTTGCCGCCGACATCAAGAAGGTCGCCGACGAGGTGGGTTACACCGGTCCGTACTACCTGTGCCGAGATCACGGCGGTCCGTGGCAGCGCGACGAGGAGCGTAACGCCCACCTGCCCGAGGACGAGGCCATGGAGCTCGCCCGCAAGTCCTTCGTCGCCGACATGGAGGCAGGCTTTGACCTGCTGATGGTCGACCCCACCAAGGATCCCTATCAGATCGGCAAGGTTATTCCGCTCGACGTGGTGCTTCGCCGCACGATCGATCTTATCGACTACCTTGAGCAGTACCGTCGCGAGCATAACCTGCCCGAGGTCGCCTATGAGGTCGGTACCGAGGAGACCAATGGCGGCTTGACCTCTACCGATAAGTACGAGGAGTTCATTTCTCAGCTGCAGCCCGAGCTCGAGAAGCGCGGCTGCCCCATGCCCACCTTTATCGTCGGCCAGACCGGCACCCTTACCCGCTGGACGGAGCAGGTCGGTCACTACAACTTCAAGAACGCCCGCGAGCTTGCCGATATGGCCAAGCGCTATGGCGTGGGCCTGAAGGAGCACAACGCCGACTATCTGGACGACGCGACGCTGCTCGAGCACATCCCGGCACACGTGACCGCCTCCAACGTCGCTCCGCAGTATGGCACCGAGGAGACCCGCGCCTACCTCAAGCTCTGCGCCACCGAGCAGATCCTGGTCGACAACGGTCTGTGCGATGACCCCTCCGACCTGTATCACACGCTGCTGGTCAAGGCTATCAAGACCGAGCGCTGGCGCAAGTGGATGACTGGCGACGACGTCAACCTGCAGGTCGATGACATCCTTGCCGACGATGAGCTCAGCCTGAAGATCCTAGATGTCTCCGGCCACTATGCGTTCAACGATCCCGAGGTCAAGGAGCAGGTCGAGAAGCTCTATCGCAACCTCGCTGCCCAAGACATCGACGGCAAGCGCTTTGTGATCGAGCACATCAAGCGCCCGATCAAGCAGTACGTCGTCGGTCTTAACCTCAAGGGCGTCACGAGCCGCATCGAGAAGGCTCTCGAGGACTAAGTAGCTTTTCCTACACGACGCCGGGCCTGGGGCATGTCCCAGCCGCAGGCCCGGCACATAGGACAAAGGGACATCCCCTTTGTCCTATTTTTTGAGTTTTGGATTCCTTCGAAGGAGTTTGCACCATGAAGTTCTTTATCGATACCGCCAATCTGGACGAGATCGCCGAGGCCAAGAGCTGGGGCTGCCTGGCCGGTGTTACCACCAACCCGTCCCTGTACGCCAAGACCGGCGGCAAGCTTGCCGACTTTGAGCCGCATATGCTCAAGATTGCCGAGCTCTGCGAGGGCCTGCCCGTTTCCGCCGAGTCTACCGCTACCACTGCCGAGGGTATGATCGAGGAGGGCAAGCGCCTTGCCGCCCTCGCCCCCAACATCGTGGTCAAGCTTCCCGTGTGCGAGGCCGGCCTTGCCGCCTGCCGTGCGCTGGCCGATGCTGGCGTGCGCGTCAACATGACGCTCGTCTTCTCGCCGACGCAGGCCCTTATGGCCGCCAATGCCGGTGCTCGCTACATCAGCCCGTTTGTCGGTCGTTTCGATGACATCGCCGAGGACGGTATCTCGCAGCTCGACAACGTCGTGACCTGCATTAAGAACTACGACTGGACGGGCAAGAACGTCGACGACACCGTCGAGATCATCACCGCCTCGGTTCGTACGCCCAACCACGTGACCCAGGCCGCGCTACTCGGTGCCGATATTGCGACCGTGCCCATGGCCGCTCTCAAGAAGTGCCTGCATCACCCGCTGACCGACCAGGGCCTCGCCTCTTTTGAGGCTGACTGGCAGAAGGTCGTCGCTCAGGCTTAACGAGTGGATCGCCCCGGCATCGCGTCATCCGGTGTCGGGGTTGTTCTCAAGAGAGGAATTCGTATGACCAACCAGGAGCTGGCGAAGGTCGCCAATGAGGTCAGGAAGGGTGTCGTGACTGCGGTTCACGCGGCCAAGTCGGGACATCCGGGTGGATCGCTCGGTGCTGCCGACATCATGACGTATCTGTACTTTGAGGAAATGAATATCGATCCTGCCGACCCTCACAAGGCCGATCGCGATCGCTTTGTGCTCTCCAAGGGTCACGCGGCGCCGGGCCTGTATTCGGTGTTGGCAAATCGCGGCTATTTTCCCGTCGAAGAGCTCGAGACGCTCCGCCATATTGGCAGCCGACTGCAGGGCCATCCCAACATGAACGACACCCCGGGCATCGATATGTCCACCGGATCGCTCGGTCAGGGCATCTCCGCCGCGGTTGGAATGGCACTCGCCGCAAAGCGCTGGGGTGACAGCTACCGCGTCTACACGTTGCTGGGCGACGGCGAGTGCGAGGAGGGCCAGGTGTGGGAGGCGGCCATGTTTGCCGGCAACCATGCGCTCGACAATCTTGTTGCCGTCGTCGACCACAACGGCTTGCAGATTGACGGCACGATCGATGAAGTCAACTCGGCCATGCCGCTCGCTGACAAGTTCCGCGCCTTTAAGTGGCATGTGATCGAGCTCGCCGACGGTAACGACATGGCGCAGATTGCCGCCGCCTTTGCCGAGGCCCGCAAAGTGAGCGACTCGCCCGTGGCCATTATCGCCGAGACGGTGAAGGGCAAGGGCGTCTCCTTTATGGAAAACCAGGTGGGCTGGCACGGCAAGGCACCCAACGATGAACAGTTTGAGCAGGCCATGGCCGAGCTCGCAGCGGCAGGGGAGGAGCTCTAATGGCAGACGTCAAGAAAGTCGCCACGCGCGTTAGCTATGGCGAGGCACTTGTCGAGCTGGGCAATGAGCGCGATGACTTTGTGGTTCTCGATGCCGACCTGGCCGCCGCCACGCAGACCGGTAAGTTTAAGGCTGCGCACCCTGAGCGCTTCTACGACGCCGGCATTGCCGAGAGCAACCTGGTGGCGCTCGCCGCCGGCATCGCGACCACGGGCCACGTCGCCTTTGCGAGCACCTTTGCGATGTTTGCCGCCGGTCGCGCGTACGAACAAGTGCGTAATTCCATTGGCTATCCGCACCTCAACGTCAAAATCGGTGCCACGCATGCGGGTATCTCGGTCGGTGAAGACGGCGCCACGCATCAGTGCTGCGAGGACATCGCGCTCATGCGCACGATCCCGGGTATGACGGTAATCGTTCCCGCCGATGACATCGAGGCTCGCGCATGCGTGCGCGCCGCCTATGAGTTTGAGGGCCCGGTTTACATGCGCTTCGGCCGCCTGGCAACACCGGTCATCAACGATCACGAGGACTATGAGTTCAAGATTGGTCGCGGCGTGGTCGTGCGCGAGGGGTCCGATGTGACCATCATCGCTTGTGGCCTTATGGTCGCCGAGGCGCTTGAGGCTGCCGAGGCGCTCGCTGCCGATGGTATCGATGCCGAGGTCATCAACATGCACACGATTAAGCCGCTTGATGAGCGCCTGGTGGTTGCCAGCGCCAAGAAGACTGGTCGCGTGGTCACCGCCGAGGAGCATTCGATTATCGGTGGTCTTGGCGAGGCCGTGGCCTCGGTGCTCGCAGAGCAGCATCCGGTGCCGATGCGACGCGTCGGCGTGCGCGATGTGTATGGCGAGTCCGGCCCTGCGGTCGATTTGCTGCACAAGTACGGTTTGGACGCCGACGGCATCGAAGCTGCGGTCAGGTCCGTGTTGTAAGGAAGGTTTCCATGGGATTTGTATCTGCCAACCAAGTGACAATCGGGTATACCGCCGCCTCGCGCGAGGACGCCCTACATTATTTGTCCGAGCAGGCCATCGAGCTCGGCTTTGCCGATGACGCATCTGCCGTAGAGGCCGCCTTCATTGCTCGCGAGAACGAGGCCGAGACCGGCCTTGTCGCCGGTTTTGCCGTTCCGCATGCCAAAAGCGACGCGATCCACACGCCGGGCGTTGCCGTGCTTAAACTGACCGAGCCCGTTGAATGGCCGAGCTTCGATGGGGTGCCCGTCGATGTTGCGCTCGCGCTGTACGTGCCCGCCGGCGAGGCCGGAACTACGCACCTGCGTCTGCTCTCCAAGGCTGCCGTGATGCTGATGGACGCCGGCTTCCGTGACAAGGTGCGCGCGAGCACCGATCCCGTTGAGATTGCGGAGCTCATCAATAGCGGACTCGAAGACTAGAACGGTCATCCCGTTCAATCAATTGATCCTTCTCCAAGGAAAAGGGCCGCGACGCCGTATGGGTGTCACGGCCCTATTTGCGTTTCCCCAGATAAAACCTGCCAAAATAAACCTGTCCCTTTTTGGTAGGTCAGTTAACGCAGTCCAGGTTGAGCATATGCGAGTGAGCGGGCTCCGGGTGCGGTAAGGTGACGTGAAACAAGCGGGCGCTGACCTTTTGGTCGTGCCCGTGAAGTTGAATGTCAGATTGCCGCACCCGGAGCCCGCGCAGCGCCGAGCAGGTACGCCGTTTGTAAAACGGCGTAACCTAAAGGTTCATGTTGCCGTGGATGTAGGGGGTGACCTCGGGGGAGATGTGGCCGCAGCCCAGCTCGCGCAGCGCGGACTCGATAGCGGCGGGCAGTGGGGCCTTGCCCTCGGCATCGACGGCGCCGCCGCCGAGGGCGGCAATCTTGGCGACATCTGCGGGGGCGGCCTCGATGTGCATACAGCCGCCGACCAAGCGCGCGCGAACCTGCGCCAGACCAAGTTCGTGCAGGTAGTCCTCGCAGGCGCGGATTAAATCGACCTTCTCGCGCGTAAGCTCCTCGCCCGTGGGGACGCGCGTGGCAAGACAGGCTCCCGCCGGCAGGTTCCAAACGGGATAGCCCCATGCGCGCAGCAGCTCGCGCTCCTCGTCCTTGGTAAAGCCGACCTCCATAAGAGGGGAACGTACGCCGAGCTCTTCTGCCGCTCGCATGCCAGGGCGGTAGTCACCGCGATCGCTTGCATTGCTGCCATCGATGACGGTGAGAAAGCCGAGCGACTTGGCGTGGTTGACGATAGCGGTAAAGCCGGCGTGCTTGCAGTGGTAGCAGCGATTGGCATCGTTGCGGGCTACTTGGGGGAGCTGCAACTGATCGACCGAAAGATTGAGCACGGGGAGCTTAAAGTGCGACTCCTCATTGGCTTGCCCGTCAACGGACCGCTCAAACGAAGCCTGTTCGGGCGTGCCGATGAGCGGCGTGGTGAGGTGAACGAGAAGCGTGCTGGCAGGCATGATGCGGGCGCAGACCGCGGCTAAAAAGCTGCTGTCGACGCCGCCGGAAAAGCCGATGGCGACGCGTCCGTATGCCAAAAGCAGCTGTTCGAGTGCTGCGAGTTTGTCCTGAAGCTCCTCTGCAGGTGCGGTGGTGTCTGAAAGCATGAAACGTTCCTTACCAATATGTGCTCGGTCGAAAACTATAATCCTATCGGGCTGCTTGTCATAAGACTTCTATCTATGTAACGAAGGCACAATATGCTATATACGTTATATACAAGTTTGTAAAGTGCGGTAGAGTGTCAGTAATGCAATCCGGTGAGGGGGCCGATATGATCAAGGCTGTAATTTTTGACATGGACGGAACGCTGGTCGATACCGAGCGTTTGGGCATTAAGGCATGGAAGGCGGGCGCTGCCGAGCTGGGGGTCGCGATTGATGAAGCGCTGATCCATCAGTTTATCGGTCGCACCCTACCCGATGTCATGGACATCCTTGATAAGCATTACGGCAGCCACGAAACCACCGAGGCGGTCTATGCCCGCCACAAGGAGATTCGCGACGAGATGGTCAAGACCGAACTGGAGCTTAAGGCCGGCGCCGCCGAGTGCATAGACGAGCTGCTGGCTGCGGGCTATCACGTGGGCCTTGCGACGTCGTCGCGCCTCGCTACGGCCGAACGCAACCTTAAGATGGTCGGCCTCTTTGACAAGTTTGAAACGGTGACCTGTGGCGAGGACGTCGTGCACGGCAAGCCCGACCCCGAGATGTATCTGCTCGCCTGCGAGCGCGCGGGCTTTGCCCCCGAGGAGTGCGCCGTGGTCGAGGATTCGCGCAACGGCTGTGTCTCGGGCATCACGGCGGGTTGCCATGTCTTTGCCGTGCCCGATATCGTGCCGCTGCCGCAGGACGTAGTGGATGGCTGCGAGGCCGTGCTCGACACGTTGTTCGATCTGGCGGCGGCGGTCAAGGCCGTACGCTAGGCAATTGCGGCGTTGAAGCGAGCAATTGGCCGTCTTTTGCTTAAGCGGCGACTTAGCATACTTGCGGGCGTGCTATAGATACGCACCGAGGTTGATGGCCGTAGCGTCGGTCTGGGTGTTTGCCTGGGTGCTGGCGCGCTCCAGTAGGAACGGCCGCACGAGTTCTTGGCGGTTGATGTCCTCCGCGGTGGTGGCTGCGGTGACGGTGCGCACTGCAGAGCCGACGTGGATATGCCTGGTCTTTGTCGGGACCTTGTTCTCGATTTGCTCCATGAGCAGTTGGACACCCTTGCGGCCAATCTCGTAGCCCGGGGGCGCTACCGTAGTGAGCGGGACCGATCCGCTCCAAGCGAGCGGGTTGCCATCGCAGCCTGCTACGCGTACTTGCCCGGGGACAGAGATGCCCTTGTCGACCAGTGCCGAAACGACGCCCGAGGCCAACACATCGGTCAGGCCGACGACAAAATCGGGACGTTCGTCCGCGGGGCGCTCGGCGATTTGGGCACCGATGCCGTAGCCGTCGGCAGCGGTATTCCATTCGCCGGCGTCGATGACTTCGATCTTGATATCGGGGTGCAGGGCGAGCGCCTTATGAATGCCAAGGACGCGCAGAGTGAGTTGCATAAATGCTGCTCGGCCGACGACGACAATATGGTGCGCGCCGCGGGCGATGGCGAGCTCGGCGATAATGCGCCCTTGCGCCTCGTTGTCGGCGGCTACGTAATAACCGGGTTCGGAACAGTGGATGTCCAGATAGACGATCGGCACGGGCATCTTGGTCATGGCGGGGTGCCAGTCGGGAGACGCCATGGGCTGAACCATGACGCCGGACATCTGGGTGCCCATAAAGTAGCGCAGGTAATGGTCCTCGAGAATATCGTCGTTATCGGCGTTGGCGATGAGCAAGTCGTAGCCGTGCTTGCGGGCCTCGTTGTGGGCGCCGCTGGCGATTTGGAGCGAAAAGCCGTGATCGAGACGGGGGAGCACCAGGCCAAAGGACTTGGTGGCGCCGCCCGCGAGCTGACGAGCGCTTTGGTTGGGCAGGTAGCCCAGTCGATTGATGGTTTCATTTATGAGCTTGAGGGTCTCGGGGCGCAGCTTTTCGGGATGGTTGAGTGCGTTGGAAACCGTGCCCAACGAAACCCCGGCTTCGCGCGCGACGTCGCTGATTTTAACCTTTGCCATAGCGGCCCCTTTGATGCGTTTCAAGTACAAGCCAGATTGTAGCATCCCAAACCTACCATAAAGGGACAGGTTTATTTTGGCAGGTTTATCTGGGGAAACGCCGTTGCCAGCGCGACCACCACGAAGGGGGCAGGTACCTTTGTGGTGGTTTGGACCGGCTGGACGTGTGTGCATCGAGTGGTATCTAAGTTGAGATACCACTTCTGGTATATCAGCTTGCGTTTGCGTGAGTACAATACTCGAACGTTATGCGTCTCAGCGCCCCCTGTGCGTGGACGTTTTGCAGTCAAGCGGACGAAGGGATTTATCCTATGTGCGGAATTGTCGGCTACACCGGCTCTGATATTGCAAAGAACATCCTGGTCACGGGCCTCAAGCGTATGGAGTATCGCGGCTATGACTCCTCGGGCGTCGCGCTCGAGGTGGGCGAGGGCGCCGCGGCGCACCTCGACGTCATCCGCCGCGTGGGCAAGGTCGCGGGCCTGGAGAGCGAGCTTTCCAACATCGACAGCGACGCTACCTGCGGTATCGGCCACACTCGTTGGGCCACCCACGGCAAGCCCTCCGTCGTTAACGCTCACCCCCACACCAGCTGCGACGGTCGTATCGCCATCGTCCACAACGGCATCATCGAGAACTTCGCCGAGCTGCGCGAAGAGCTGGAGGGTCGCGGCCACCACTTTAAGAGCGAGACCGATACCGAGGTCTTCGCGCATCTGATCGAAGAGGCTTATGCCGAGACGCACGACCTGATGGCCTCCGTGCGCGAGGCGTGCACCCACGTGGTCGGTGCCTATGGTCTGGCCGCCGTGTGCGCTGACGAGCCCGGCGTGATCGCCGTGGCCCGCAAGGATTCCCCGATCGTGGTCGGCGCGGGCGAGACCGGCTCCTATGTTGCTTCCGATGTCATCGCGCTTATCGACGCCACCCGCGATGTCGTGGTGCTCGAGGACGGTCAGTTTGCCAAGCTCACGCCCGCAGGCGTCGAGTACACCGACGAGGCCGGCAACGTTATCGAGCCCAAGATCACCCACATCGACTGGGACCTGGACATGGCAGAAAAGGGCGGTTATCCCGACTTTATGCTCAAGGAGATCCACGAGCAGCCGCGCGTCGTGCGCGACACGCTGGTTGGTCGTATGACGCCGGCCGGCGAGCTCGACATCGACGAGCTGGGCCTTTCGCTCGAGGAACTCAACGACATCGACCGCGTCTACGTGATCGCTTGCGGCACCAGCTATCACGCTGGCCTCATTGCCAAGAATCTCATTGAGGGCTGGGCTCGCATCCCCACCGAGGTGGAGGCGGCCAGCGAGTTCCGCTATCGCAACCCCATCATCACGCCGACGACGCTCGTCGTGGCTGTGTCCCAGTCGGGCGAGACGGCCGACACTCTCGCCGCCATCCGCGACGCGCGCATCAAGGGCGCCAAGGTCTTCGGCATCACCAACGTGGTGGGCAGCCCCGTGGCGCGTGAGAGCGACGGCGTCATCTACACCAAGGCCAACAAGGAGATCGCGGTCGCCTCGACCAAGAGCTTCATCGGCCAGGTTGTGAGCCTGACGCTGCTGGCCCTGCTGCTGGCGCAGGTCAAGTACCGCCTGACCACCAAACAGGCACGCATGCTGTTCCGCGAGCTTTCCGATACTGCCGAGCAGATCCAGTGGATTTTGGACACGCAGACCGATGCCGTGCATGAGGCTGCCCTGCTGTGCAAGGATGCGCAGTCGGCGCTGTTCGTGGGCCGCGGCATGGGTGCCGCTATTTCCTACGAGGGTGCGCTCAAGCTCAAGGAGGTCAGCTACCTGCACGCCGAGGCCTACGCCGCTGGCGAGATGAAGCACGGCCCCATTGCCCTGATCGACCCGGGCTTCCCTGTCATCGCTGTGGCCACCAAGAGTGCCACCTACGACAAGACCGTGTCGAACCTTATGGAGTGCAAGGCGCGCGGTGCCAAGGTCATCGTCGTTGCCACTGAGGGCGACGAGGAGATCAACAAGATCGCCGACTGCATCATCCGCGTGCCGGCAGTCCGCGACGTGTTCAGCCCCATCACGGCGAGCGTTCCTCTGCAGCTGCTCGCACGCGAGGTCGCCATCCTGCGCGGCTGCGACGTCGACCAGCCCCGAAACCTGGCGAAAAGCGTTACTGTCGAGTAATCGAGTTCCGTCATCCTAACAACTAAGGCCCGGCTCCGTTGCAGCGGAGCCGGGCCTTGTTGCATTTGCTCGGATAAAACCTGCCAAAATAAACCTGTCCCTTTTTGGCAGGTTAGCGGAGCTTGCTGGTCTCGAAGTACTCGGGGAACTGGTCCAGAACCTCGGTCTGGTTGCGGAACATCATGTGCAGGTGCTTGCTGACCAAAAAGCTCGCTTCGATGGGGTCGCGACCGGCGATAGCGCGGCGAATCTGCTTGTGCTCGTTCACGATGTCCTGATTGTCGAGAACCTGCGTGGCGGCGCGCAGCCAGCGGAAGCGCTCCAGGTCGGCATTGGTCTCTTCGAGCCACGACCACACGGTGCTGCGACATGCGATGCTAAAAATCATGTGATGCATGAGGTTGTCGCTCAAAAAGAAGCCGATGCGATCCTCCTCGGCCATGGCCTTTTCCTGCAGCACGATGGCGCGGTCGAGCTGCTCGATGCCGGCCGACGTGGCGCGCGCACAGCACTCCACAATCACCTGCTTTTCCAGATGCTCGCGGATGTAACAGGCACTCTCGGCAAGGGTGAGGTTGATGGGCGAGACGTAGGTGCCGCTCTGGGGCACGGTGCGCACCAGGCCTTCCTGCGCCAAGCGAACCAAAGCCTCGCGCACGGGCGTGCGACCCATGTCCAGGTCATCGCAAAGCTGCTTGACGCCCAGCTTTTCGCCCGGCTTGTAGTCCAGGTAGACGATTTTGCGTCGAATGGTGTGGTAGGACTGGTCCTGTAGGCTCGTTTCCTGCTCGCCGACGTGCATCGATTCTTCCATAGCGCCTCGCAACTGTTCTATCAAACTCATATGTCAGTTGTTAATTATGCCGCGAATCAGCTCTCCGCGGTGGGTAATTCGGCTGTTGCCTGAGAACTATCGCGGCATCTTAGTCTGTGTTTGCGCAAGGCTGTGCTCAATGTTGCCGTATCATAAGCCGTCGCAAACGTGAAATAGAAAGAAGGAATCCCATATGCAACTGGCAAATATCGTACGCGAGCGCTGGAAAGGCGTCTTGTTCTGCCTGACCATCGCCATTCCCGCGACGTTGCTCGGCAAACAGGTTGAGGTGGTCGGCGGTCCGGTATTCGCCATCCTCTTTGGCATGGTCCTGGCGCTCGTCTTTCCCAAGAATCGTCGCGAACAGCTCGCCGCCGGCGTCACCTATACGTCCAAAAAAGTCTTGCAGTACGCGGTTATCCTGCTTGGCTTTGGCATGAACCTCTCCCAGATTCTGTCCAAGGGCGCCCAGTCGCTGCCGATTATCGTGGCGACAATCTCGACCTCGCTTGTCATCGCCTTTGTGCTCTGCCGCGTTATGAACGTGCCGGGCAAGATCGCGACGCTTGTGGGTGTGGGTTCGTCGATTTGCGGCGGTTCTGCCATCGCTGCGACCGCACCCGTCATCGATGCCGACGATCGCGAGATTGCCCAGGCTATTTCGGTCATCTTCCTGTTTAACGTTATCGCGGCGCTCGTGTTTCCGACGCTCGGCGGCATGCTCGGGCTGACCAACGAGGGCTTTGGCCTGTTTGCCGGTACCGCCATCAACGACACCTCGTCCGTAACGGCTGCGGCGAGCGCCTGGGACAGCATGCACCCCGGCGCCAATGTGCTCGAGAGCGCCACAGTGGTCAAGCTCACCAGGACGCTGGCCATTATTCCCATCACGTTGGTTCTCGCATGCTGGCAGATGCATCTGGCGCGCAAGGCCGGCGGTGACGCCAAAAGCACGTTCTCGCTTAAGCGCGCGTTTCCCATGTTCGTGCTGTTCTTTGTGCTGGCGAGCGTGATCACCACGGTGCTTCAGCTTCCCGCGTCCTTTACGGCGCCCATCAAGGAGCTGTCGAAATTCTTTATTGTGATGGCCATGGCGGCTATTGGCTTTAATACCGATATCGTCGAGCTGGTCAAAAAGGGCGGCAAGCCCATCGCATTGGGCTTTTGCTGCTGGATTGGCATTGCGTGCATGAGTTTGGGAATGCAACACGTACTGGGAATCTGGTAGAGAAGTAGCTTGTTTGCGTGCTGGTTGCTGGTGAGCGCATTCTCACGGTGGAGCGATAGGAGCTCTTGCGGGTATGGCTTGTCCGCAGGTTTATAAGTCCCGAAGAGCTCTTATCGCCCCGCCAGGATGGCGATGCGGGGCAACACCTATACTCGCAGGACGGCGCTTTCTGCCCTATAGTGTTTGGTGAGCAATATCGTTCAATTTTGAAACACTCGGTCGTGCGACCGTCGGCGGCTGCATGTCGCCGCGGACAGGGGCAAATCATGGATAGCGATGCCAAGCTGAACATCTTGACCGAGGCCCTGGCTGCTGCCGGGGCCTCGGCATTGGCAATCGATGCGCGTGGGGACGTCGCGATCTCGACCATGAATGACGCGGCGCTTGAGCGGGATGTGGCGGCTTTTGTAGCTGAGCGCCTCGACCGTATAGGAGACGGCGCGCGTCTGGTTATGGGGCGTGCGGGTGCGCGCCTGAGCCTGACCGTTCGCCCCACCGACAAAGAGGGCGGGGGGCTTTGGGTCGTCGTGGTCCGCGAGGTGCGCGGTGCCGCGGCGCATGCGGGCATCGAGTGGCTCAACGCCGACGAAGTTGAGGCCCGCTACGAATCGAGCGCGTACGGCATCGTTGAGGGGGCGGCCTCGGTGGCTGCGCCGGTTGCAGAGAGTTACGCGCGCGGTGTGCCTCTTATGCTCGAGGGCGAGCTGGGAGCGGGTCAGGTCGAGATCGCCAAGCGCCTCTATCTGGACGGTCCTTTTGCCGATCGGCCCTTTGTTTCCGTTGCGCTCGATGAGCTCACCGAGCGCGGTTGGCGCCATGTACTCAAAAGCGTCGAATCGCCGTTGTTCCAAATGGGGCTGACCCTTTGCATTGAGGGCTGGAACGCGGTTGGCCCCCAGCGCCTCCGCGAGCTGGTCTCCACGATGACCGACACCGCGTTGGCGACGCGCTGCCATGTGGTGCTGACGGCGAATGACATGCCGGGCGGCGGCGAAAGTGATCAAGCCGCCTTTGTGACCGAGCGCTTCGCCTGTGCGGTGAGCGTCGCGCCGGCAATCGCCGAGCAGGGAGCCGCGTCGACGAAGGTCGCGCGCTATTTGGAATATCTCGCTGATGCATTTGGGACGGCAGCGCCCACGCTGTCTGCCGCGGCGACGAAGACGCTCGATGCTTACCGCTGGCCGCGCAACTATCTGCAGCTCCGCGAGGTCTCGGAACGACTGTATATATTGGTGGGGACGGGCACGGTGGACCGCGCTGTGGCGGAGGAAGTGCTCGCCCAAGAGGACGTGATTAAGACCGCAACCTTTGGCGCCCCGACGCTTGAAAGTGACCTGTATATCCTGCGACCGCTGGCCGATACCGAGCGAGATATCGCGCATCTGGTTGTAGACCATCTCCACGGCAACCGAACCCGTGCGGCGGAGGTGCTGGGCATAAGCCGTACAACGCTGTGGCGCTTGCTGAAGGACGATGACCGTTGAGCGAGGCGCCCGTGACCGCACGCGACGCGTGTGCTACAGTCCAAAGCGTTATTGTTTCGATTTGGTTACGGCGTGCGAGGGCATATGGCTGAGACTTCAAAACCGAGCCGCAGAAGGCGGAGTGCCGCGCCGGTCAACCGACGCACAACATCGGTGACGTGGGGCAAACACGCCTCGGGGTTTGATGGCTCGTTCAAGCGCACTAAATACGGCTATCCTTCGGCAAGCGCCCGCTTGGCAATGCAGGCCGAGTCCTCGCTGTGGGGCCGCAAACGCGTGGTGGGCTCAAAGCTCAAGCACGACGGAACGCTCGGTTATATTAGCCGCGGGGCGGCTCGCCGCAGCGGACTCAATCCGGCTGGTTGGCACCGTTATGTTCCGATCGCGGTCGCCGTTGCAGTGATCGTCATCGCACTCGCTGTGCTTGGCTACGCCGGCGGTGGCGCCAACTTGGACGCAGTGTTTAAATCGCCCGAGCTCGCGCATGCAGGTACAGAAGTTATCGAGGGCGCTCAGACCCAGACGGGCGTCGCGCCCCAGCGTGGTATCGTTGCGGCGGCCTCCACCATCGCAGATGCTCAAAAGGACGAAGGCGAGCAAGGTAACGACGCCGAAACGACCCAGACGAACGAAACGACGACAACTCAAATATCAACATAGCTTGCCGGCAGAAGGGGACGTTCCTTTTCTGCCGGCAGTTTGGGACACTCCTGCGCTACTTGACGTACACCACGTTGTCGCGGCGGGGTTTGGGCTCGGGTAGCGTGTCCTCGGCGTAGCCAAGAATGCAGTTACCGACACCGCGCAGGCTGCCGTCGGCGGGCAGGCCCCAGCTGGCCAGCAGCTCCAGGCCCTCGGGCGAGTCAAAGACCTCATGCGCGCGGTGAATCCAGCACGAATCGACTCCCAGTGCATAGGCGGCGTTGAGCAAGTTGCCCATGGCGAGCGAGCCGTCTTCCAGATGTGTGGGCACGCTGCGGTCAACCAGCACCACCACAACGGTCTTGGCGCCATAGAAGGGGTCGCTGTTGCTGTCCATGACCTGGGCGTTGAGCTGTGAGAGACGCTCGACGGTCGCGGGGTCGGTGACGGCGACAAACGTCACCGGCTGGCGGCCCATGCCGCTCGGTGCATATTGGCCGGCTTCGATAATCCGTGCAAGCTTTTCGGCCTCGACGGGACGATTGCTGTATTTGCGGCAGCTGCGGCGGTGAATGAGTGTTTCGATAGTCTCCATGGTGTCTCCTTGCGGTGGCGTTGCAGATGCCCCGTTCATACCCGTCGGGCTTAAACGATAGACGGTCAATTGCCCGGCCAAAAGGATAGATTCCAATTGGGAAAGTAGGTTTGCATAAAAGTACCTTCAGAATGTGACAAACAAATGGGATGGTTAAACGTTTTATCCCGTCTACCCTGCGGTTTTTTACCACTTGCCTAAATGACGAACGCATAACCTCTGATAAAGGTTTTACTAAAGGAGGACCAACGTTTATCAATGCGCCGTGGTGGCGCCGGGCCAGGAGGTAACATCATGTTCCAGGCTGGAGATGTCGTCGAGACCGACTTCGAAGGATTTCTGAAGCTGCTGCGTTCCAAGACGCGCGCTTTCGTGTCGATCAACGATCACGAGTACTACATCACGCACACCGATGGCTATTGGCGTGTTCAGGATTGCGAGGCCCTCAACGACAAGGGCCACTTTACTGACTGCTCCGAGCTGGTCAACACGGTCTGCGAGGTCGTCGAGCTGCCGTGGATTGCCGGCAAGAGCCTGCATGACAGCTTCTCGGGCGCTACGGTCTATGAGGCCGTCGCCGCTTAACAGGCAATAAAACTCGATTTTCACGTGACCGCTGGCGCCGCCCCCGCGCCGGCGGTCTTTTTCTGCCGATAGGCCATAAAAGTGCACGCATTTGCGGAGAGCCTGTTGACGATAGTCAAAACTCGGACTAATCTAGAGACACAAAATTGGTCAAAACTCGGACAATCGAATGGTGGGATAGATGAATAGTGCGGTTACACTGGTCGACTTCGACCGGTTGCTCAATGGACTCGACCATATCTATTCGGAGTTCTCGCGCGCCTGCGGCCTTTCGGACTGCGCTTACTGGATGCTCGTTGATACCAGCACGGCGGGCGGCAGTATTGCCGTAAGCCGTCTGACAAGCGAATGGTTCTACAGCAAGCAGACCATCAACTCGGCAATTAAAACCTTGACGGCGCGGGGCTTCGCAACGTTGGAGTTTGCCGAAGGCAGTCGTAAGAACAAGGTTGTGAGCCTGACCG
Source organism: Collinsella aerofaciens (assembly GCA_036298925.1). Classification (GTDB taxonomy): domain Bacteria; phylum Actinomycetota; class Coriobacteriia; order Coriobacteriales; family Coriobacteriaceae; genus Collinsella; species Collinsella aerofaciens_BN. The sequence continues at coordinate 11,062 of JAXJIC010000018.1, read as the reverse complement.
AAGAGGGCAGGCGATTTGCCGAGCGTTATGCGCTGCCGGCACTCAAGGCCGAGCAGCGAGCCTTTGGCGCGCTTGAGCCGTGTGAGCAGCGCGAGATTATGCGCTTGATCGGCAAATTCTCTCAGGTGCTCGGCGAGGAGTGCGAGACATTTAAGCGGCATATCGCTGCCGAGAGCCAAGCCGAGAATCAAGGTGAGGGGGAGTCGTGCGAGTGCTAATGAGGTTTTTGAAGCCCTATCGAGGGCTTGTCGCAGTGACGCTGCTGGTGCTGCTGGTGGATAACGTCGGTACGTTGCTGGTTCCCACGATGCTGGCGAACATGGTCAACACCGGTATTACCACGGGCGATGTCGACTACATTTTACGCAACGGCCTATACATGTTTATCGCGACCAGCATGGCTAGCGGCGGCACGGTGCTGGGCTGCTATCTTTCGGCGCGCCTGGCCGCCAACGTGGCTTGCGATATCCGCAATGCCGTGTACGACAAATCGCTCGAGCTCGCGGCCAGCGATTTTGAGCGCTTTGGCACCGGATCGATGATCACGCGCTCGCTCAACGACATCAACGTGATTCAGCAGGCGATTCTGCAGACGATTCAGCTGGTGCTGCCCGTGCCGTTTTTGGCTGTGGCGGGCATCATCTTCGCCTGGTTTATCGATCCCGCCATGGGCACGCTTCTGGGCGTAGTCGTTGCTATTGTGCTGGTGGCGGCGGTCTTTACGGTTGCCAACGCGGCGCCGATTTTTATGCGCCTACAGGGCTTTATCGACCGCATGAACGTGGTGCTGCGCGAGAATATTGTGGGCGCGCGCGTCATCCGTGCGTTTAACAAGGAGCGCCACGAGGAACGGCGTCTGGACGAGGTGTTTAGCGACTACGCCGCCAACGCCATCAAAGTCAACCACCTGTTTGTGGGCCTCGACAGTTCAAGCTTCTTTTTGATGAACATCGCCGAGGTGGCGGTGTTGTGGGTGGGCGGCAACCGCGTAGGCGCCCACGCCATGCAGATTGCGAGTATCTCGGCGGTGCTGGAGTATGCAATTCTGATCCTGTTCTTTGTGATGATGGCCCAGATGGTGGTGCTGACGCTTCCGCGTGCTGCCGCGTGCCTGAACCGTGCGCAGCAGGTGTTGGAGATTGAGCCGAGCATCGTCGATGGCGAGCGCACGCTGGATGACGGGGCGCGCGAGCCCCAAGACGAAGCCGATGCGGTGGCCGTGTTCGACCACATGTCGTTTCGCTTTGACGATGCCGACGAGGACACCCTGTGCGACCTGAGCTTTGCCTGCCGTCGCGGTCAGACGACTGCAATCGTTGGCTCGACAGGCTCGGGCAAATCGACGGTGGCAAAGCTTCTGCTGCGCTTCCACGATGCCACCAAGGGCTCCATTCGCCTGAATGGTGTGGACCTGCGCGAGCTTTCGCAAGGTGAGATTCGCGGGCACATCGCCTATGTGCCGCAGAAGGCGTGGCTGTTCTCGGGCACCGTGGCAAGCAATCTGCGCTTTGGCAACGAGGACGCGACCGAGGCGGACATGCTTCATGCGCTGCGGGTTGCCCAGAGCACCTTTGTGCTCGATCAGCCGCAGGGGCTCGATACCCCGGTTGCCCAAGGCGGTACGAACTTCTCGGGTGGTCAGCGCCAGCGCCTAGCCATTACTCGCGCGCTCATGAAGCATGCCGATCTATATATCTTCGACGACAGTTTCTCGGCCCTGGACTTTAAGACCGATGCCGCCCTGCGTCATGCGTTGCAAGATGAGACGCGTGATGCCGCGGTGCTCATCATCGCGCAGCGCATCTCTACGATCTTGCACGCCGACCAGATTGTCGTGCTCAAGGACGGCGAGATTGTGGGCTTGGGCACGCATAGCGAGCTTATGGAAACCTGCGAGGTGTACCGCGCCATCGCGGAATCGCAAATGAAGGGAGGTGAGTAGCATGACCGAGGAGCTCAAGAAGCAGGGCGGCCTTGTCGATGCCGCCGCTGCGGACGCTGCCGATAAAACGGTCGACCAGGCTGCCGCGTCGACCGAGCTGGATGACGCCGCCAAGGCTGCAGCCGAGCGCGAGGCTCGCCGCCAAGCGCTCTACGAGGAAAATGAGCGCGCCGAGGACGAGCGCGCCCGCGCTGAGGCGGAGCGCATGCGCGATGTGGACGACGAGGACGAGGACGAGAAACCCCGCGACACCTGGGCGACGGTGCGCCGCCTGTGGAGCGAGGCTGCCGGCGACCATTGGCGCTTCTATATCGTGTTCGCGAGCATTGTGTTCTATGCCATCTTTAACACCGCTGCGCCGGCATATAGCGCCCGTGTGATCGATGAGCTGTGGGGCCACATTCAGGTGGCGTTTGCCAACAACGCCACCTTCAACATCACCTGGGAGAACTGCGGCAGGACCATCTTCATCTACTTTATGATTTGGACGGCCGCCGCCTCGTTCTACGCGCTCCAGAGCTTTTTGATGTCGAGCGTTGCCGAACGCCTCAACCTGTGCCTACGCAACCGCATCGCACAAAAGCTCAACCGTCTGCCGCTTGCCTTTTTTGACGCGCATCGTCCCGGTGAGGTCGTCAGCCGTGCGACCAACGACTTGGACAAGATGTCCGAGAGCATGCAGCGCGGCTTGCTGCAGCTGCTGGTGTCGATTGGCACCGTGGTGGGCGCCGTGAGCGTGATGTTCGTGTTTAGCGTGCCACTTACGCTGGTCTTTTTGTTCTTTACGGCGTTGTCGCTGCTGGTGACCAAGGTGGTCTCGCGCCGCACGCATGACGTAACCGGTGAGCGCCAAGAGTGGGTGTCCAAGATTACGAGCGCGGTCGAGGAAGGCTACTCGGGCCGTCTGGTGATTCGCGCGTTTAACCGCGAGCGCCAGAGCTCTGCCGAGGTGCACGAGGCCTCGGGCGAGCTGGCACGTGTGAGTGCCAAGGCCGACTTCATGATTAACGCCGTCGGCCCCGCGGTGCGCTTTATCGGCCGCTTGGCACAGATCGTGATTGCGATTGTGGGCTGCAGCATGCTGGTTGCCGGCCACATGACTGTCGGCGTGTTCCAGGCGTTCTTCCAGTTTATCTACGAGGCATCTGAGCCCATGACGCAGCTGTCGTTTACCTTCAACTCGCTGCAGAGCGCGCTGGCGAGTGCGGAGCGCGTGTTCGACCTGCTCGATGAGCCCGAGATGGAGGTGGATCCGCAGCCGGGCGAGGCTGCCAGGCTACCGGGTCGCGTGGAGGGCCGCGTCGCCTTTGAGCACGTGCGCTTTGGCTACACGCCCGAAAAGCCGCTTATGCGCGACGTGTCGTTTACCGCCGAGCCGGGCCAGAAGATTGCCGTGGTGGGAACCACGGGCGCAGGCAAGACGACGCTCATCAACTTGCTCATGCGCTTTTACGAGATCGACGGTGGCCGCATTACGCTCGACGGTGTGGATACGCGCCTTATGAACCGCGGCGAGCTACGTCAGCAGTTTGGCATGGTGCTGCAGGACGCCTGGCTGTTCGACGGCACGATTGCCGAGAACATCGCCTACGGCTGTCCCGAGGCAACGCGCGAGGAGATTGTTGCGGCTGCGCGCGCCGCCCAGGTCGATTTCTTTGTGCGCACCATGCCGCAGGGCTACGACACGCGCGTGGTCAACGATGCCGAAAGCATCAGCCAGGGCCAGCGTCAGCTGCTGACCATCGCACGCGTGCTGCTCAACAACCCGGCGATTCTCATTCTGGACGAGGCGACCTCAAGCGTGGACACGCGCACCGAGCTTGCTATCGGCCGCGCCATGGACGCGCTCATGCGCGGGCGCACCAGCTTTGTGATCGCGCATCGCCTGTCGACGATCGTGGATGCCGACCTGATCTTGGTCATGGACCACGGCAACATCATCGAGCAAGGCACGCATAAGGAGCTGCTCGCAGCCGAGGGTGCCTACGCCGACCTCTATCTGAGCCAGTTCGCATAAGGTGACAAAGGGGCAGCCCCTTTGTCACATCACAAATAAGGCGCGCCGGGGATGAATTTCCTGGCGCGCCTTTGCGTTGACGTCAATGTTGTCGGTAGCCGTCCGCCTCTAGCGCTCGTCCACGAGCTTGGCGACGAGGGCTTTGAGCTCGGCCACCTCTCGCTCGAGTTCCTTGACGTGGCGGGCGTTCTCGGTGATGCCCTGGCGGTTGAGGGCACTCTGCTCGGCGGCGTCATCGGGCATGTACTCGCGATGCTGCTTGGCGTCGAAACTCTCTTCAAACACACGGCAGCCGTTGCGCTTGATGATGCGTCCCGGCACGCCCACGACGGTGCAGTTATCGGGCACGTCCTTGACGACAACTGAGTTGCCGCCGATTTTGACGTTGTTGCCGATGCGAATGTTGCCGAGTACCTTGGCGCCCGTGCCCACGGTGACGTTGTTGCCCAGGGTGGGGTGGCGTTTGCCGGTCTCGTTGCCGGTACCGCCGAGCGTGACGCCCTGGTAGAGTACACAGTTGTCGCCCACGATGGTAGTCTCGCCAATAACGACGCCCATGGCGTGGTCGATAAAGAAGTGCTTGCCGATCTGTGCGGCGGGATGAATCTCGACGCCGGTGATGTGGCGGGTGATTTGCGAGAGCACACGGGCAAGTGAGCGATGACCGTGCTCCCAGAGCCAGTGCTCGGGCACGTGGTTCCACTTGGCGTGCAGGCCGGGGTACGAAAGGAAAATGACCAGGCCGTTTTGCGCGGCGGGGTCCTGAGCTTGGACGGTCTTGATGTCCTCGCGAATGGTATTGATAAAGCTCACCGTCCGCCCTCCCTTAGCGCCATGGCAATGCGATTCAATAAAGTATAGCGATTCGCTAGGGATTAGGAAGGACATTCTTGGCGGCATTGCACGACAGGTGTCAGTTATGCAAACTTGCTGGTAATGGAGTCATGCTTTTGTGGGGTTGCGCACGAGGGGGCGCCGCAACCGTATACTGGTCAACTTGGACGTATCCGCGCCCACAACTGAGAGGTTTTACTTCATGGGTTTCATTAATTTTATCGCCGAGCTGCTCAAAGACCCGCGCACCGCGATCGCCAGCTGGATCGCCGCCGGCCCGCTTATGGCCTACGGCTGCGTGTTCCTGATTATCTTCATTGAGACAGGCGTGGTGTTCTTCCCGTTCCTTCCCGGCGATTCGCTGCTGTTTGCCTCGGGCTTCTTTGCCCACAACGGTGGCTTTAACATCGTGGCCCTGCTGGCCGTCGCATGGGCTGCTGCCATCCTGGGCGATCAGTGCAACTTTATGATCGGCCACTTCTTTGGCCGCAAGATCATCGCTTCGGGCAAGGTCAAGGCCATGACGCCCGAGCGCATTAAAAAGTCCGAGGATTTCTTGGACAAGTGGGGTCACCTGGCCATCTTCCTGGGTCGCTTCTTCCCGTTTATCCGCACCTTTGTGCCCTTTATCGCCGGCATGGGCGGCATGCACTGGCGCAACTTTGTCATCTTTAACGTGCTGGGCGGCATTACCTGGTCAACGCTCTTTACACTGCTGGGCTACTTCTTTGGTGGCATTCCCTTTGTGCAGGAGCACTTTGAGCTGCTGATCGTCGGCATCGTTGCCGTGTCGATCATCCCGACCGTGGTCGGTCTGGTTAAGGCTAAGCTGGGCAAAAAGAACGCGTAGCTCGAGCCAGCGCGCAAACCGTGCAGCTGAGGCCCGTCACCGTTTACGGTGGCGGGCCTCTTCAGCTTCGGTCAAATGAAAATACTTTACTTAGTTAAAGAAAAGCGTTTTATCAGACGCGCGAGCGGAGTACAATCTCGTGCATGCGAATCGACGTGCCATCGGCTTTGATGCTGCTCGCGTGTCCCGTCCGGCTCTACGCTCCGGGCGTGCGACGTTGCGACGCGGTCGGCCTCGGTCCTTGCGTGCGGGTTCGCGAGTATGCAACTGTGTATGTAAGGAGCGACATATGACTGTCGAGAAGAAGGATATCGATTGGGGTAGCCTCGGCTTTGGCTACATGAAGACCGATTACAGCTACGAGGCCCATTGGAAGGATGGCGAGTGGGACGAGGGCGGCCTGACCACCGACCATACCCTGCACGTCTCCGAGTGCGGTGGCATCTTCCATTACTGCCAGGAGGTCTTTGAGGGCCTGAAGGCCTACACCGCCGAGGACGGCAGCATCGTCTGCTTCCGTCCCGACATGAACGCCGAGCGTATGTATAACTCCGCTCAGCGTCTGGAGATGCCCCCGTTCCCCAAGGACAAGTTCGTTGAGGCCGTCAAGCAGGTCGTTTCTGCCAACGCCGCATGGGTTCCGCCCTTCGGTTCCGGCGCGACCCTGTACGTGCGTCCGTTTATGATCGGCTCTGGTGACGTGATCGGCGTGGCTCCCGCTCCTGAGTACACGTTCCGTATTCTCGTGACCCCGGTCGGTCCGTACTTTAAGGGTGGCCTTAAGCCCGTTAAGCTGCGTGTTTCCGAGTATGACCGTGCTGCACCGCACGGCACCGGTAACATCAAGGCCGGCCTGAACTACGCCATGTCCCTCAAGCCTACGATGGAGGCTCACCGCGAGGGTTATGCCGAGAACCTGTATCTCGACTCCGAGTCCCGCACCTATGTCGAGGAGACCGGTGGCGCCAACGTCCTGTTCGTGAAGGAGGACGGCACGCTCGTCGTTCCGCAGTCGCACACCGACTCCATCCTGCCCTCCATTACCCGTCGCTCGCTCGTTCAGGTCGCCGAGGACCTGGGTATGACCGTTGACCAGCGCCCCGTCGAGTGGGTCGAGGTCAAGGCCGGCACCTTTGTGGAGTGCGGCCTGTGCGGCACCGCTGCCGTCATCTCCCCGGTCGGCGAGATCGACAACAAGGTTTACGGTGCCGACGAGACTGTGACCTTCCCGGCTGGCTACACCGAGATCGGTCCCGTGATGAAGAAGCTCCGCGAGACCCTGACGGGCATCCAGTCCGGTGCTGTCGAGGACAAGCACAACTGGGTTTACACCGTCGCGTAAGCTGTCTTAGCTGTCCGGCCCGAGGGCGACCTTCCTTTCCGGCGCGTCCTCGGACATGAAAGAACCTCCGCTGCGCACTACGTGCGGCGGGGGTTCTTTCGTCCTGCGGAGTGCGCCGGAAAGGAAGGTCGCGCTTTTGTTTTGGTTCGCGTCATGTGGGGGTGGTGGCGACGTGCATTTTTGCGAGTATTCTGCAATCGAAGGCCCCTGCATACCGACCTCGGGCAAAAAATCGGGAGTTCTCGATGTTTTCTACGGATGATGGGCGGGGTTATGGGCTGGCAGCGTTTGATTTGCAGGGATATTCGCGGCCTTTGGCACTTATCGTGGCGCCCGAAGCTCTTGGTTATGTTGAATACTCCTAAAAATGCACGGCGCTTAGAGGGGGACCTTTGCGAAAAAGGAAACCGCCCCGTCGAAGTATGCACTCGACGGGGCGGTTTATACATTTGGCCGATTAAGGATGCGCTGTCAAACTACTAGAACTTGACGGTCGGGGCCTGGCGGGCTGCTTCGGCGGCCTCGAAGCCCTGGCGCTCCTTAAACTGAAAGATGCCGGCAAAGATGACAGCCGGGAACGTCTGAATGGCGTTGTTGTAGCTGAGCACGCAATCGTTGTAGCTCTGGCGTGCGTAGCTAATCTTGTTCTCGGTATCCTCGAGCGATGCCTGCAGCTGCGTAAAGTTGGTGTTTGCCTTAAGATCGGGGTAGGCTTCGGCTACGGCGAAGAGCTGACGCAGCGCACCGGTCAGCACGTTGTCGGCTTCCATCTTGGCCTCGGGCGTGGTGGCCTTGACGGCGGTGTTACGCGCGCTGATCACGGCGGAGAGCGTCTCCTGCTCGTGCTTGGCGTAGCCCTTGACGGTCTCGACCAGGTTGGGGATCAGGTCGTTGCGACGCTGCAGCTGCGTATCGATGTTCTGCCAGGCGTTATCGATGCGGTTACGCTTGGTGACCATGTTGTTGTAGATGCCGGCGATGGCGCAGGCAATCACAATGACAACAACGATGCCGATGATGACGGGAAGCATGATGTCTCCGTTTCGAATGGCCGCGGCGGCATGCGCCAGCTGCCGTTGGTATAACGCTACTAGTATACCCGCAACGTTTTGTCGTGCCGAACTTTCCGGTAAGCGTTGTGTTTTCGGCGGGGTTGGCACCGGGGCAAAGCGCGCGAGGTACAGGTGTAAGATATGCGACAGATTGACGAGTGTTGTCTTTGCCCTGAGGATGGCGATACCAGTGGACCTTCGCATCAAGAAAACCTACCGCGCCCTGTTCGATGCCTTTACCGAGCTTCTCGAGGAGCATCGTTTTGAGGACCTGACGGTTGCCATGCTGTGCGACCGCGCCATGATTCGCCGCACGACGTTCTACAAGCACTTTCGCGACAAGAACGATTACTTTGCCTTTTATATCGATGAGCTCATGTCGGGCTTGCCGCAAAAACAGCCCGATGAGGCCGGCGCGGTATCTGCCGAGGACGTGCGCGCGCTTCGGCACGCGATTTTGGACGATGCCATGGATTTGATTCTGGCGCACGAGCGGCTCATGGATAACATTTTGGCAAGCAGCATGTCGGGCATGTTGACCAACGTTATTTGCGACCGCATTGCCCGCTCCATCCGCGAGCGTGTGATGAACGTGCTTGCCGAGGATGCCCTGGCCCCCGTGTCACTCGAGACGACGTCTGAGTTTGTCGCCGGCGGTATTATTCGACTTTTCACGATATGGTGGGAATCGGGCCACGATCTTGAGCGTCGACCTGAGATAGCCGACGTGGTCGATGCACTGTTTGAGCGGACCATGACACCGGTGCATCACTAGGAGTGGCGGAGAGAGGGGGATTCGAACCCCCGGAACGCTCTCGCGCTCAACGGTTTTCAAGACCGCCGCATTCAACCGCTCTGCCATCTCTCCGTGAGTCGTAATGATAGCATCGTTTTGAATTTGCAACAGGGAAGGCGAACGATGACGATCACCGAAATCGATGAGAAGTTCATGCGCGAGGCACTGGTCGAGGCGCGCGCCGCCGCGGTAGTGGGCGAAGTGCCCATTGGCGCTGTGGTGGTGCGTGCTGGTGAGATTGTCGCGCGGGCGCATAATCGTCGCGAGCTCGACCAGGACCCTTCGGCGCATGCAGAGTTCGCGGCCCTGTGCGCTGCCGCTCGGTCGCTCGGCCGCTGGCGCCTTTCCGATTGCACGGTCTATGTAACGCTCGAGCCTTGCTGCATGTGCGCGGGTCTCATGGTCAACGCGCGCGTGGGCCGCTGCGTATACGGTGCCGCCGATGCCAAGGCGGGCGCGCTGGGATCCCTATACGATTTGAATGCCGACTCGCGCCTGAATCATCGGTTTAACGTGACGGCTGGGGTCCTGGCGGATGAATGCCGTGAGCTGCTGAGTAGCTATTTTGGCGGTCTGCGCGGAGCAGGCGGCGCTGATGGCGGTTGTGGGGCCGATCTTGAGGCGCATGCCGCTCATGCCGAGGCGCTCGCGTGTGCCGAAGATATCGCCGTTGAGGCGGTTGACTTTGGCCCTGCGTGCCGCCGGCCCCGCCGTGTGCTGCTGGCGATCGACTCCTTTAAGGGCAGCGTGTCGAGTGCACGGGCGGAGGCGGCGGTTGCCGAGGGCATGCGCCGTGTGTGGCCCGATGCCGAGGTGCGCGCGTTGCCGCTGGCGGATGGCGGCGAGGGAACGCTCGACGCCATCGACGCGTGCGGCGGTGAGATTGTGACCTGCGAGGTGGCAGGTCCCTTGGGCGATCGCGTGTCTGCCCAGATGCTGGTGGACGACGAGCGCGACTCGGCTGTAATTGAGATGGCCGAGGCGGCGGGTATTGGGTATTCGAGTTGTACGGAGTCGGCGGCGTTGGCGGCTTCGACCTATGGCGTGGGCGAGCTTATGCTTCGCGCAGTTCGCACGGGCGCAAGGACACTCTATATTGGTCTGGGCGGCAGTGCCACCAACGACGGTGGCGCCGGCATGCTGCAGGCGCTGGGCGCGCGCGTGGTCGATGATCAGGGATGCGATGTCGCCCCCGGTCTTGCCGGCCTTGAGCAGGTGGCGAGCGTTGATTTGGCGCCAGCGCTTCGGGCACTGAATGGCATGCGTGTCGTGGTGCTTTCGGATGTCGAGAATCCGCTCGTAGGGCGTCGCGGCGCACTGGCGGTGTTTGGCGGGCAGAAGGGCCTGCCGGCGGATGATGCCGAGGCGATGAGCAGGTACGACGGTTGGATGGTCGGCTACGGTTGCTTGCTCGACGCTGCGATTGCCGGAGCTCGAGTCCAGGGTTTGTTGCGTACACCCGAGGGCGCGCGGACATTTGGCTCGGTGCTCGGCGTGCCCGGTGCCGGTGCCGCAGGCGGCCTGGGCGCCGCGTTGTTGGCACTTGGCGCCGAGTTGCGTTCGGGCGTGGAGACGGTGCTCGATCTCGTGGGGTTTGACGAGCGCGTGCGCGATGTCGACCTGGTCATAACGGGCGAGGGCAATATGGATGAGCAGTCCGCCGCTGGAAAGGCGCCGGTGGGCGTGGCGCGTCGCGCCAAGCGATGTGGCAAGTCGGTGGTCGCCGTCGTGGGCGGTCGTGCGGACAACTTGGATGTAGTGTATGAGCAGGGTGTCGACTTGGTTCTGCCGGTTTGCCGCAAGCCCATGGACCTTGACCGGGCGCTCGGTGTGCAAGAAGCCACAACCAACCTCATCTGCGCCGGCGAGGCAGCCGCCCAATCCTACGACCTTGGCCGTATCTAAAACCCATCCCCTCGATAAGTTGCGGTGAAATACGGAGCGTTTTTGCCTTTAAGGGGCCAATTCAGTCCGTATTCCACCGCAACTTCGAGAATGGCCATTCGAGGTTGGCCGCCTTGTGCCTTGGGTCGGACCGTTTGCCACGAAATGCGGCCATCTACTACGTTAAACCGGCCACCCTCGACCATCCCGGAATTTACAAAAACAAAACCGACGCTCCTATAAGTTGTCAAGAGGCAGTTTGCGGGAGCGCTCTCTCCAATTCGCACAGGAGCTCGTAATACCTCCTCTCCAGTTTCGTCGACCGCCGTTTCCCCCGTTCCAAGT
>JAXJIC010000017.1:0-52353 GCA_036298925.1 Collinsella aerofaciens | reverse complement strand
TGGCAGTCAAGAGGTCAGGGGTTCGATCCCCCTCGTCTCCACCCGAGCATTGAATGAGGCTCCAACGCAAGTTGGGGCCTTTTTTCATATAGGCACACAAGGTCAAAGGCGGCACCATGATCCTCCTGGTCGACAAGATCGAAAAAAGCTTCGGCGCACGCGTCCTCTTTAGCGGCGCGTCCTTCCAGATCAACCCCGGCGAGCGCTTCGCGCTCGTGGGACCCAACGGCGCCGGCAAAACCACCATGCTCAAAATCATCATGGGCATCGACAGCCCAGACGCCGGCCAGGTCCAGTACGCCAAGGACTGCCAGGTAGGCTACCTGGAGCAGGAAACCAACCTGGAGCACAAGGACACCACCATCCTTGCCGAGGTCATGGCCGCCGCCAAGGAAATCCGCCGCATGGGCGAGCGCGCCAACGAGCTGCAGGCCCAAATCACCGAGCTCTCAGAACAGGGCAAGGACGTCGACGCACTCCTCAACGAGTACGGACAGGTCCAGGACCGCTTTGAGCACCTGGGCGGCTACGAGCTCGAGAGCAACGCGCGCAAGATCCTGTCCGGTCTGGGCTTTAAGGTCACCGACTTTGAGCGCCCGTGCTCCGAGTTCTCGGGCGGCTGGCAGATGCGCATCGCGCTGGCCAAGCTCTTCCTGCGCCACCCCGACCTGCTGCTTCTAGACGAGCCCACCAACCACCTGGACCTCGAAAGCGTCCAATGGCTGCGCGGCTTTATCGCTAACTACGACGGCGCCGTCCTCATCGTCAGCCACGACCGAGCCTTTATGGACGCCTGCGTCGACCACGTCGCCGCGCTCGAAAACCGCCGCGTGACTACCTACACCGGCAACTACAGCAGCTACCTCAAGCAGCGCGAGGACAACCTGGAGCAGATGCGTGCCAAGCGCGCCGCCCAGGAACGAGACATCGCCCACATGCAGGTCTTCGTCGACAAGTTCCGCTACAAGCCCACCAAGGCTGCCCAGGCGCAGGAACGCATCCGCAAGATCGAGCAGATCAAAAAGGAGCTCGTCATCCTGCCCGAGGGCCACAAGCACATCGACTTTAAGTTCCCCGACCCGCCGCGCTCCGGCGACATGGTCGTGGGCCTCGAGGGTGTATCCAAGTCCTACGGCGACAAGCACATATACAGCGACATCGACCTCAAGCTCTACCGCGGCGAGCACGTGGCACTCGTCGGCCCCAACGGCGCCGGCAAGTCCACCCTCATGAAAATCCTCGCCGGTCTGGAGCCGCCAACTACCGGCACGCGCGATCTGGGCACCAACGTGGGCGTGGCCTACTACGCCCAGCACGCACTCGAGGGCATGACCGAATCCAACACCGTCCTGCAAGAGATCGACACCGTTACGCCCAAGTGGACCGTGCCGCAGCAGCGCAGCCTGCTGGGCGCCTTCCTGTTTAGTGACAACGACGCAATCGAAAAGCAGGTACGCGTCCTTTCCGGCGGCGAAAAGGCGCGCTTGGCCCTGGCTAAGATGCTCGTGGCCCCCGAGGCGCTCCTGTGCCTGGACGAGCCCACCAACCACCTGGACATCGACTCGGTGGACATGCTCGAGAACGCCCTGCAAAACTTCCCCGGTACCATTGTGCTGATCAGTCACGACGAGCACCTGGTGCGCGCCGTTGCCAACCGCATCATCGACATCCGCGATGGCAAAGTCACAGTCTACGACGGCGACTACGACTACTACCTCTACAAGCGCGAGGACCTCGCAGCCCGCGCCGCCGCCGAGGCGGCAGGGGAGAGCGCGCCCGCCGCGGCCAAGCCCACCAAAGCTAGCGCCGCCCAGGCCGACACCCCCGCTGCCGCTCCTAAGCCGGCCGAGGGCAAAAAGACCAAGGAGCAAAAGCGCGCCGAGGCCCAGGCCCGCGCCGCGCTCAACAAAAAGCTCAAGGGCGTGCGCAACCAGCTAAAGAAGATCGAGGCGGAGCTCGACAAAAAGCGCGCCCGCTATGACGAGCTAATGGAATTGATGGCGAGCGAAGAGCTTTATGCCGATCAGGATAAGTTCAACGCCGCGCTGGGGGAATATAACGGCCTTAAGCAAGAGCTACCCAAGCTCGAGGATGAATGGCTGGAGCTTTCCACCCAGATCGAAGAGGAGACCGCGCGTGAACTCTCGTAAGGCCGCTGCCGTGGCGATGAGCATCATCGCCATTGCCTGTCGCATCTGCGGCATCTTTATGAGCGCGATGACCGTGCTGCTGTGCTTTAGCGGCCTCACCGCCAAGTTGCAGATTGTGGGCTTTGTCGTCGAGCTTTCGCGCGCACTGCCGAGCGCCATCGCCGGCTACGGCGTCATCACTTCTCCCTTTGGCGGCGTGTTCCGCCTGGATTACGCCATCGTGGCCGTGATTCTATTTGTGGCCGATTACCTGCTCACGCGCGCCTCGCGCCGCGTCCGCTAGGGGATCGTTATGTCCAGCAGCTACTTCATGAACCTGCTCGCCAGCGCGGTCGCCGTCATCTTGGGCATCGTGATCCACGAGAGCGCGCACGCCGCCGCGGCCTGGGCACTCGGCGATATGACGGCCCGTTCGCGCGGACGCGTCTCGCTCAACCCGCTCAACCATGTCGACCCGTTTGGCACCATCCTCCTGCCGCTGCTGATGCTCGCCGCCGGAGGCCCGGTGTTCGCCTTCGCCAAGCCCGTTCCCGTCTACCTCAACAACCTCAAGCACCCCAAGCGCGACGAGGTCCTGGTGAGCGTGGCCGGCCCCGCATCGAACATCGCGCTCGCCTGTCTTGCCGCCGCCCTCATGCGCCTGACCTATGGCAGCCTCTACACCAGCATGTCATTTGCCCTGGCGTCACAGATCATGAACTTCGGCGCCACCTTTATCGTGGTCAACTTATCGCTCGCGTTCTTTAACCTCATCCCGATCCCACCGCTCGACGGCTCGTCGATCATCGTGCCCTTCCTCAAGGGCAAGGCGCTCGCCAACTACTACCGCCTGCAGCAATACGCTATGCCCATCCTCATCCTGGTTTTGTATCTGCTGCCCATGTGGACCGGCATCGACGTGATCGGCCGCTATTTCGACGTTACCGTGTATCCGCTTGCTGAGCAGCTGCTCAACTTCGCAATCGCCGGCATCTAAGGTAAACTTACAGGTCGACCGTGCAAAACGGTCGCAACATGCACCCAAACCGCGCCGCGAAGGCGCCGTCAAAGGAGGTCGAAGATGTCGTATCGCGTGTCGACGCAGGTCTACAGCGGACCGTTCGACCTGCTGCTGCAGCTGGTAACCCGCCAAAAAGTAGATATCGGCGCCATCTCCATCAGCGAGGTGGCCGAGCAGTACCTTGCCGAGGCCGAACGCATCGAGGCGCTGGACCTGGACGTGGCGAGCGACTTTTTGCTGGTCGCGGCAACCCTTTTGGACATCAAGGCCGCCTCTCTGGTGCCGCAGGAGGCCCCGCGCAAAGTCGATGACGACGATGACGAGTTCGACGAAGACCTCGAGGAGCTCAGCGCGCTCGACGGCGACGCCCTGCGCGAGGTCCTAATCCAGCGCCTGATTGCCTACAAGCAGTTTAAAGGCGCGGCGGCAGCTCTCGGTGCTCGCATGCAGGCCGAAAGCCGCATGCACCCGCGTGTGGCCGGTCCCGACCCCGAGTTCTTGGGCCTCATGCCCGACTATCTTGCTGGCATTACCTTGCGCGGTCTCGCCGTCATTTGCGCCGACCTCGACGGCAAGCGACAGACCTTCTTGCTGGAGGCCGAGCATGTGGCGCCGCATCGCGTGCCGCTCGACCTGACCGTGGCCTCAGTCGACCGCTTTACCATGGCGCACCAAACCTGCACCTTCCGCGAGCTACTGGACGGCGATGCCACCACCGAGCAGCTCGTCGTCACCTTCCTAGCTATGCTTGAGCTCGCCAAGCGCGGCTCGCTCACCCTGAGCCAGGACGAGATCTTTGGAACCATCCGCATCAACCGCGTCGAGGGCGCCGAGGCCTATGTGCCCGGCGAGGGCCCCGAGCTCACCGAATAGGAGTCGCAACCATGTCAACCCTTTCCACGCTGGAGGCAAACAGCCTCAAAGGCGCCCTCGAGGCGCTGCTGCTGGTGTCGAGCGACCCGGTGAGTGCGCCCGCGCTGGCCGGCGCACTGGATATCGCCCCCGGCGAGTGCGCGTCGCTGCTCGCCGAGCTCAAGGTTGAGTACGAGGAGGCCAACCGCGGCTTTCAGCTGCGCGAGGTCGCCGGCGGCTGGCGCCTGTTCACGCACCCCGCTTACCACGACGTGGTCGAGGCCTATGTGTTGAGCTGGGACACGCAAAAGCTGTCCCAGGCGGCGCTCGAAACCCTGGCCGTTATCGCATACCACCAGCCCGTAACGCGCGAGGTGGTCAAGGGCATCCGCGGCGTCAACTCAGACGGCGTCATCGCGTCGCTCGTGGACAAGGGTCTGGTGCGCGAGCTCGGCCGCGACCCCCAGCGCGGTCAGGCCATCATTTACGGCACGACCAACGCCTTCTTGGAAAAGTTCGGCCTGCGCTCCACCCGCGACCTGCCCGACCTGGAGCAGTTTGCCCCCGACGAGCAGTCGCGTCAGTTTATCCGCGAGCGCCTGAGCGGCCACAGTATTCAGTCCACGCTCGAGGAGCAGGCCGAGGACCTGGACGAAGAGCGCGAACTGCTCGATACCGATGTTGAAGATGTTGAGGCAGTCGAGGACTTGGAGACCCTAGTCGTCGACGAGACCTCGGAGGATTTGCATGACGAGGACTAACGAAGTAGGGGAGACGCGCGCCATGGGCACCGCAGCGCCCGACGCCCAGCCTGTCTACCCGCACACCATGCGCCTGCAGCGCTTTTTGGCGCGCGCGGGCGTTGCGAGCCGCCGCGGGTCGGAGGACCTGATGACCGCCGGACGCGTGACCGTCAACGGTCAGGTCGCGACCGAGCTGGGCACCAAGGTCGACGTCGACCGCGACCATATCGAGGTCGACGGCATGCCCGTCAAGCTCAACCAGGGCGCCGTGTACTTGATGCTCTACAAGCCGACCGGCTACCTCACCACCATGAGCGACCCGCAGGAGCGCCCCTGCGTGGCCGACCTGGTACCGCGCAACCGCTTTCCGGGGCTCTTCCCGGTGGGCCGCCTGGACCGCGACACCACGGGCCTTTTGCTCTTTACCACCGACGGTGATCTGTCGCAGGACCTGCTGCACCCCAGCAAGCACGTCTACAAGACCTATCAGGCGCTCGTGGACGGCCACCTGACCGATCGCGACTTAGAACCGCTCCGCCGCGGCATCGAGCTCGACGATGGCGTCTGCCAGCCGGCAATCTGCCGCGTCATCACCGCACGCGAGGCCGAGGCCGTAGCTCCCCAGGGGGTTAAGCCCGGTACCACCGCCGTGGAGGTCATCATCCGCGAGGGTCGCAAGAATCAGGTTAAGCGCATGTTGAGCAAGATTCACCACCCGGTAATTCGTCTGCATCGCTGCAACTTTGCCGGCCTGGAGCTCAAGGATGTGGCCAAGGGCTCGTGGCGCGAGCTCACCGACCGCGAGGTGCAGATCCTCAAGGCCGGCGGTATCCCACCCAAGCAGGCGAGCGCCAAACGCGGTGGCAAGCCTCAGGAAACCCTCGCCAGCCGCACGCGTCATCACGGCAGCCACGGCTCCGCACCCAAGCGTAACACCTACCGTGAGCGCTACACGGGCTAGGCAACCCGCCGCGCCCCAACGCCCGCGAACCATACCAGCACGTCACCCATCGAAAGGAAGCATTGCATGATCGTCGCCATCGACGGCCCCGCCGGTTCCGGCAAGTCCACCATCGCCAAGGAGATCGCCCGCCAGCTGGGCTTTAACAAGCTCGACACGGGCGCTATGTACCGCGCCGTCACCTTCGCCGCGCTCGACCGTGGCATCGATTTGGACGACGAGGCGGCCATCGACGCCCTCGCCGAGCAGATCGAGATTCGCTTTACCAACGGCACCGGCGAGGACACGCGCCTGACCATTGACGGCCAGGACGCTTCGGCCGCCATCCGCACCCCGCAGGTCGACGCCAACGTGTCCAAGGTCTCGGCCTATCCGGGCGTGCGCGCCGCCATGCTCATCCACCAGCGCCGCGCCGCCGAGGACCGCGATATCGTGGCTGAGGGTCGCGATATCGGTACCGTCGTGTTCCCTAACGCGCAGGTCAAGGTCTTCCTGACCGCCGACCCGCGTGAGCGCGCCCGCCGCCGCGTGCTGCAGCGTCACCAAAACGACGCCCAGCCGCTCACGTCCGAGCAGCTCGAAGCCGAGGTCGACGAGACCCTCGACGCCCTTAAGCAGCGCGACAAGCTCGACAGCAGCCGCGAGGTCGCCCCGCTCGTGCCCGCCGAGGACGCCGTGCACGTCGACTCCACCGCCCACACCATCGATGAGGTCGTCTCGATAATCGAGGACCTCATCAACCAAAGGAGGTAGCCCATGCGCCTGTTTAAGCAGACGCCCGAGGATTATTACAACGCTCCTTACGCAGAGTTCCCCGTGCTCATCCGCGGCACCGTCGCCGTAGTCATGGCCATCCTTTGGGCCTTCTCCAAGCTCATGTGGCGCTGGAAGGTCGAGGACGCTGACCTTCTGTTTGAGCGCCAGGAAGGCCGCGGCAGCGTGGTCATCTGCAACCACACCTCGATGGCCGAGCTCTTGGCCGTGGAGACGGCGCTGTTCTTTGGGGGGCGCCGCATTCGTCCCATCTTTAAGTCCGAGTTCGCCAAGAGCAAGATTGTGCGTTGGGCCTTTAGCCGCGTCGGCGGTATCCCCGTCGAGCGCGGTACCGCCGACATGAAGTGCCTGCGCGCCGCCCAGCATGCGCTGCAGCGCGGCGAGGACGTCCTGATCTTCCCCGAGGGCACGCGCATCCGCTCGCGCGAGATCAAGCCCGAGGTCCACGGCGGCTTTGCGCTCATTGCCCAGATGGGCAAGGCGCCCGTCAACCCGCTCGCTATCTGCGGCTGGTCCGATATTACGCCTGCGGGCAAAAAGCTCATGCGCCCTAAAAAGTGCTGGATCCGTGCCGGCAAGGCCATCTCGCTATCCGATGCACCGGCCGAGCTCAAGCGCAAGGAGCGCCTGGCATGGTTTGAGTCCGAGGCCATGAACCGCGTCTACGCTATGCGCGACGACCTGCGCGCCGAGCATCCGGGAAGGTTCTAACCATGAGCGAGAATGTAACGAACACCGCCGCGACTGCGTCCGACCAGGCAACCGCGCCTACCATCGAGATCGCCGCCCACGCCGGCACCTGCTACGGCGTACAGCGTGCGCTCGATATGGCGCTGGCCGCCGCGCCGCAGGCAGGGGAGAGCACTCAGGTCCATACTTTGGGTCCGCTCATTCATAACCCCATCGTGGTACGCGAGCTCGCTGAGGCAGGCGTTGGCTTGGCCGAGAACCTGGATAATGCCGCAACCGGCACCGTGATCATCCGCGCCCACGGTGTGGTGCCGCAGGTCATCGATGCCGCTCGCGAGCGTGGCCTTAACGTCATCGACGCCACCTGCCCTTACGTCAAGAAGGTTCACGTGGCAGCCGAGCGCCTGGTGCGCGAGGGCTACCACGTGGTGGTCGTGGGTGAGCCGGGGCATCCCGAGGTCGAGGGCATTCTGGGTCACGCCGGCAATGATGCGCAGGTCGTGTGCTGTGCCGCCGATGCCAACGCCTTGTCGTTCAAGGGCAAGGTGGGCTTGGTTGTGCAGACCACCCAGACCGCGCAGAACCTCGCCGAGGTCGTGGCTGCCATCACCCCGCGCGTGCAGGAGCTGCGCGTGATCAACACCATCTGCGCCGCCACGAGCGAGCGTCAACAGGCAGCAGCCACACTTGCCAAACGCTGTGATTGCATGGTCGTCGTGGGCGGCAAGAACTCGGGCAACACCCGCCGCCTGGCTCAGATTTGCGCAGACGCCTGCGAGCATACGCATCACATCGAGGAAGCTTCCGAAATCCAGGCCGCGTGGTTTACCGACGCTCACCACATCGGCATCACCGCCGGAGCCTCCACCCCGCAAGAACACATCGAGCGCGCCGTTGCGCGCATCAAGGAGCTTTGCCGCTAACCATGGACCAGACCGTACCCGCATACGCCGCCGAGGTGGCCGATTACGGGCGCAGCCGCGACCCCGAGCCGGGTGAGGGCGCGCTCGTTAAGAACGTGCGTCCCGAATCGCCCGCATGGGATGTGGGTATCGAGCCGGGCATGCGCGTGCTCACGGTCAACGGTGAGGCGCTCACCGACATGATCGTATGGCTTTGGGAGGCCGACGACGACACCGTTGATTTGGAGGTATTCGACCCGCGCGACGGCACCGTCACCTCCGTCGAGCTCGACCGCTTCCCAGGAGAGGACTGGGGTCTTGAGTTCGATGGACCCATCTTCGATGGCATGCGCACCTGTGTGAACGCCTGCGTGTTCTGCTTTATGACCATGCTGCCCAAGGGCGGCCGCTCCACGCTCTACATCCGCGACGATGACTATCGCCTGAGCTTTTTGCAGGGCAACTTCGTCACACTCACGAACCTCACCGACGAAGATGTTCAAAACGTCATCCAACGCAACATGAGTCCCATGAACGTGTCGGTCCATGCTGTGAGCCCCGACGTCCGCCGCCGCATGATGGGCCGCAACGCCCAGCGAGGCATGGACGTACTCGAAGCCATCATGGCCGCCGGCATCGAAATTCACGCGCAGATCGTGTTGTGTCCCGGCATGAACGACGGCGAGGAGCTGGAAAAGACTCTGCGCTTTTGCGAGGAGCACGAGCAAATCACAAGCCTGGGCATTGTGCCGCTCGGTTTTACCAAGCACCAAAACCGCTTTAGCTGGTCATACAGCGACAAGCCCGAGCTGGCACGCGAGACCATCGCCATGATTCGACCGTTCCAGGACCGCGCCTATGAGCGCTTTGGCCGCCACACCTTCCAGATGAGCGACGAGTTCTATCTGGACGCCGGCATCGATCCTCCCGAGGCAGACTTTTACGACGGTTACCCGCAGTACTACGACGGCATCGGCATGATCCGCTCGTATCTGGACGAGACCGACGACGTGCTTGCCGCCGATGCCTCGCGACTGGCCCGCGTCCGCGAGGCCATCGCCACTCGCAGCCAGCACCTGCTGTGCCTCTCGGGCGCCAGCGCACGCGACACCGTGGCACGTTTCGTGGAATCGCCGCAGGGACTCGCCGGCACCGTCACGGCCATCAAGAATCGCTACTTTGGCGGCAACGTGGACGTGACCGGCCTCATCGTCGCCTGCGACATTCTGGAACAGCTGCCCCAAGATCTGTCGGGGGTTATGCTCTTTGTGCCTAAGCTCATGTTCAACGCTGACGGCATGACGCTTGACGAGTATCATCGTGACGATTTACTCGCAAGCCTTACCAGTCGCGGCGCCGAGGTTCATGTGGTGTCGACCATGCCGCATGAGCTGCTCGATACCCTGGAGCACATCCTTGGCATTGTGCCTGCCGACTCTACTAATTCCGCTGACCCTACCCATTAAAGGAGTGCAGATGAAACCTATCGTCGCCGTCGTCGGACGCCCCAACGTGGGCAAGTCCACGCTCGTTAACCGCCTGGCCCAGACCTCGGACGCCATCGTCCACGAGTCTCGCGGCGTTACGCGCGACCGCTCGTATCACACGGCCGATTGGAACGGCCGCGAGTTCACCATCGTCGACACGGGCGGTATCGAGCCGCTCAAGAGCGATGACGTCTTCGCCACGTCCATTCGCGACCAGGCCCTCGCCGCCGCCGAGGAAGCCGCCGTCATCCTGTTTGTGGTCGACGGCCGCACCGGCGTTACCGAGGAGGACGAGTCGGTCGCCCGCATGCTCAAGCGCTGCGACAAGCCGGTCTTTCTGCTGGTGAACAAGCTCGACAACCCCGATCGCGAGAACGACAGCATCTGGGAGTTCTATTCGCTCGGCATCGGCGAGCCCACGCCGCTCTCGGCCCTGCACGGCCACGGCACGGGCGACCTGCTCGACGACGTCGTGGCCCTGCTTCCCGAGGAAGAGGACGAAGTCGCCGACGAGTTCCCCGATGCGCTGAACGTGGCCATCATCGGCCGCCCCAACGCCGGTAAGTCCTCGCTGTTCAACCGCATCCTGGGCGCCGACCGCTCCATCGTGTCCAACATTGCCGGCACCACGCGCGACGCCATCGATACGGTCGTCGAACGCAACGGCAAGCACTACCGCATGGTCGACACCGCGGGCATCCGTAAGAAGAGCACCGTGTACGAGAACATCGAGTACTACTCCATGGTCCGCGGCCTGCGCGCCATCGACCGCGCCGACGTGGCGCTGCTCGTCGTCGACGCCTCCGTGGGCGTCACCGAGCAGGACCAGAAGGTCATGGGCTTGGCCATCGAGCGCGGCTGCGCCATCGTGGTGCTGCTCAACAAGTGGGACCTGCTCGACGACGACCGCAAGCGCGAGGCCTGCATGGAGACCATCGACCGCCGTCTGGGCGTCATGGCTCCCTGGGCCCAGTACCTGCGCATCTCTGCCCTCACTGGCCGCAGCGTCGAAAAGATCTGGGCGATGGTCGACGCCGCCGAGAAGACGCGCTCGCAAAAGATCAGCACCTCGCGCCTCAACACGTTCCTCACCGACCTGCGCGAGTTCGGTCATACCGTGGTGGACGGCAAGCGCCGCCTGCGCATGCACTACGTGACCCAGACGGGCGTCAACCCGCCGACGTTCACGTTCTTCGTCAACCACAGCGATCTGGTCAACGACACCTATCAGCGCTACATCGAGAACCGCATGCGCTCGACCTTCGACTTTGCCGGCACACCCATTCGACTCTTCTTTAGGAAGAAGGAGCAAAAGGATGCATAATCCGATTCTGCTGACCGCCATCTGCGCCGTGGTCTCGTTCTTTATCGGAGCGATTCCGTTTGGCCTTATCCTGGGCCGCGTGTTCAACCACACCGACATTCGCAAGGCGGGCTCCGGCAACATCGGCACCACCAACGCGCTGCGTGTGGCCGGCCCCAAGGTGGCCGCACTCACGCTGCTGCTCGACTGCCTTAAGGGCGCCATCTGCGTCCTTATCGCGCGTCCGCTCATTGCGAGCGTGGGCTATGGCTTCCCCGTGAGCATTATGGCTCCCGGTGCCGCCGGCGACTGGATGCTCGGCGTCATTTGCCTGGCTGCGGTGTGGGGCCATATCTTCTCGCCCTACCTCAACTTCCATGGAGGCAAGGGTATCGCCGTGGGTCTGGGCGTTATCCTCGCCTGGTACTGGCCCATTGGTCTGTCGCTGCTGGGCATGTTTATCGTGGCCGTCGCCATCACCAAGTTCGTGTCGGTGGGCTCGCTTGCCGCGGCCATCGGTCTTCCCATTGCCGCTTGTGCGGTCTTTCCGTACAGCAGCCTAGGACTTAAGTTTTGCATGGCGATGATCGGCATCACCGTGGTGTGGGCTCATCGTGCGAACATCAAAAAGCTCATGACCGGTAAGGAGTCCAAGCTCTCGTTTACCAAGCGCGTCACCGAGCCCGACGATAAGTAGGAGAGAGTCATGAATGTTGCGCTGATTGGCTCTGGCTCCTGGGGAACCGCCGTCGCCGGCCTTGCCGCCGCGCGAGCCGAGCGCGTGACCATGTGGGCCCATAGCGAGCAGACGGCCGCCGGCATCAATGGCGAACACCGCAACCCCCGCTACCTTGTGGGCTACGAGCTGCCCGGCAACGTCGTCGCCACGACCGAGCTCGTGCAGGCGCTCGACGGCGCCGAGGCCATCATCTTTGCCGTTCCTTCGACGCACCTTCGCAGCGTGTGCCACCAGGCCGCGCCCTTTATCGCCGCCGATACCCCGGTGCTCTGCCTCACCAAGGGCATTGAGCCCGAGTCCGGCCTGCTCATGAGCGAGGTCATCGCCAGCGAGATCGGCAACGAGGCGCGCGTGGCGGCCCTCTCGGGCCCCAACCATGCCGAGGAGATCTGCCGCGGTGGACTTTCTGCCGCCGTCATCGCCAGCAAAGATCCGCAGATAGGGGAGACCTTTAAGGACCTGCTCCTATCCACAGCCTTCCGCATCTACCTGTCGCAGGACATGACCGGCGTCGAGGTTTGCGGCGCTATGAAAAACGTCATCGCTATCGTGTGCGGCATTTCCGCCGGTTCTGGTGCGGGCGACAACACGCTTGCCCTCATCATGACGCGTGGTCTGGCCGAGATCAGCCGTCTGGTACACGCCCGCGGTGGTCAAGCTATGACCTGCATGGGACTTGCCGGCATGGGCGACCTCATTGCCACCTGCACCTCGGAGCATTCGCGCAACCGCACCTTTGGCTACGAGTTTGCCCACGGCGTGTCGCTCGACGAGTACCAGACGCGCACGCATATGGTTGTCGAGGGCGCCGTCGCGGCCCGCAGCGTGAGCGAGCTTGCCCGTTCACTGGGCGTAGACATTCCGCTCACCTTTGCCGTGGAGCAAACGCTCTACAACGGTGTTACTTTGGATAGGGCGCTCGAGATTCTTACCGATCGCGTCCCTTCTCAAGAGTTCTACGGACTCACCGACTAGCGCAGAAAGGCTTCTACCATGGGTTCCATCAAAATCGCTCCGTCTGTCCTTTCGGCCGACATGGCCAACCTCAAGGGCGAACTCGACAAGATCGCCGGTGCCGACTACGTGCACTTCGACGTCATGGACGGTCACTTTACCGGCAACCTCACCTTTGGCGTCGACATCCTCAAGGCCGTCAAGCGCTCCACCGCTGTACCGGTCGACGCGCACCTGATGGTGTCGAACCCCGACGAGACCGTTGATTGGTACGCCGACGCCGGTGCCGACATGATCACCGTGCACTACGAGGCTTCCACGCACCTGCACCGCACGCTCACGCATCTGCAGCAGCGCGGCATCAAGGCCGGCGTGGTGCTCAACCCCGCCACCCCCGTGTGCGTACTCGAGAGCATCATCGACGTCGTCGATATGGTGCTGCTCATGAGCGTGAACCCCGGCTTTGGCGGCCAGAGCTTTATCCCGGGCACCATTGCCAAACTGCACGAGCTCAAGGCCATGTGCGAGCGTCACGGCGTTTCGCCTCTCATCGAGGTCGATGGCGGTATCTCTTCCAAGAACATCGCCGAAGTCGTCAAGGCTGGCGCCAACGTGCTCGTCGCAGGTTCCGCCGTATTTAAGTCCGAAGATCCCGCTGCCGAGGTTGCGCTGCTGCAGAAGCTGGGCAACGAGGCCGCACAGGAGGCATAAAACCTTATGACCGCAGGTCAAAACCGCATACCCGTGAATCTTGACTATGCCGCCTCGACGCCCATGCGCGCCGAGGCGCGCCTTGCGCAGCGCGAGTACGACGACAGCGAGCTTGCCGGCGTCAACCCCAACTCGCTGCATTCGCTCGGCCGCAAGGCCGCTGCACGCCTGGAAGTGGCGCGTCGCGAGATTGCCCGCAGCTTTGGCGCGCGCGTTCGCCCGTCCGAGATTGTTTTGACCAACGGCGGCACCGAAGCCAACCAGTTGGCACTGCTCGGTCTTGCCGAAGGCGCCCGTCAGCGCGACCGTAAGCGTAACCGCGTGATCGTATCTGCCATCGAGCACGATTCGATTCTGGACAACCTGCCGCTGCTGCGTGCCGCCGGCTTTACCGTCGACCTGGTGCAGCCCTGCCGCACGGGCTACATTGAGCCTGCCACGCTTGTCGAGCTGCTAGGCGACGACGTGGCGCTCGTGAGCATTATGGTCGCCAACAACGAGACCGGCGTGGTGCAGCCCATCCGCGAGCTTGCCGCTGCTGCACATACCGTGGGCGCCCTTTTCCACACCGATGCCATCCAGGGCTATCTGCATATTCCGCTCGATGTCACCGAGCTGGGCGTCGATGCCATGTCCGTCGCTGCCCACAAGATTGGCGGTCCTGTGGCATCCGGCGCGCTCTACCTTAAGAACCGCACGCCGCTGCGTCCGCGCATCTTTGGCGGTGGACAGGAAGCCGGCCGTCGCGCCGGTACGCAGGATCTGCGCACGCAGCTGGCTTTTGCCGCAGCCGCTTCCGTGTTGCTGCCGAATGTGGGCCAGGAGCGTGCGACGCTGCAGGCCCTTTCCGACAAGCTCTACGCCACGCTTACGGCCCATCCTCGCATTCACGCCACGATGGGCGACTACGCGCAGGCAGATCGTCTGCCGGGTATGGTTTCGATCTACGTCGATGGCATGGACTCCGAGGAGCTCATCATCAAGCTCGATGCCGCCGGCTTTGAGGTTTCGGCCGGATCGGCTTGCTCGAGCGGCAGCATGGACCCGAGCCACGTGCTCAGCGCCATGGGCATTGGTCGCGAGCAGGCGCTGGGCGCTCTGCGTATCTCGTTTGATGACCGTGTGAACCCTGTCGACCTGGACGAGTTTGCCCAGACGCTGCTCTCGATTGTGGGTGCCGCATGATCGTCGCCGAGCTTGAACGTGAGCTGCTGGCGCGCTACCCCAAGGAGGACGCCGAGGGCTGGGATCATGTTGGGCTATCTGTGGGAGATCCCGCTGCAGAGATCACCGGCGTTGCCTGCGCACTCGATGCGACCGTGGCTAACGTTCGCCGCGCTCTCGAGGCCGGCGCCAACGTGCTGCTGACGCATCATCCCATCTATATCAAAGCGCCCGAGGCGTTTTGCCCGGCCGATTCCGCGCGTCCGCAGTGCAGTGCTGCGCTGTACGAGGCGGCTCGTTGCGGCGTGAGCATCATCTCGCTTCACACCAACCTGGATCGCTCGCACGAAGCGCGCGTTCGCCTGAGTGAGATGCTGGGCGCTGAGCCCGTGAGTTCGTTGGAGCATGTGGACGAGCCTGAGCTCACCGGTCTGGGCGCACTCGCGACCCTCCACGATGCCTGCAACCTGCACGATCTCGCCAACTGTGCCGCCATAGCCTATGGCAGCGACCCGCGCGTATGGGGCGAAGCCGAGCGCCCGTGCCGCACCGTCGCCATCTTGGGCGGCTCCCTCGGCGATTTTGGTGAGCTTGCCATCGCCGCCGGCGCAGATGTTATTGTGACCGGAGAGGCCGGCTACCACGTGGCGCAGGACCTTGCCTTGCGCGGTCTGGGCGTCATCCTTCTCGGCCACGATCGCTCCGAAGAGCCGTTCGTGGATATCTTGATGAACTCTGCAGTTGACGCCGGGGTCGACCCCCGTCATACGATTAAAATACTGAACCCTTGCCAATGGTGGACTGTGACAAAAGGAGAGAACTTATGAGCGCCGGCGCTACGCTACTCAAGCTGCAACAGATCGATTTGGAGCTCGCCCGCAACAAGAGTGAACTTGCCAATATGCCGGAGCTCAAGGAGCTCGCTTCCAAGCGCAAGACCTATGTGAAGCTCAAGTCCGAGATGACCAAGCTCTACGCCCAGCGCAAGGATCTGGACATTGAGCTCGACGATCTCAATACCACCGAGATTCAGACCAACAACGCCATCGAGGCTGCCAAGAAGCGCCACGTCGACGGCTCCGACTACCGCGAGGTTCAGGACCTCGAAAACGAGCTCGCCACCCTGGCCAAGCGTCTGGACAAGATTGAACACACCCGCAAGGACGTCGTTGTCGCCCATAAGGAGGCGCTCGACCGCGAGGCCCGCGCGCAGGCAATCATCGCCAAGTTCGAGGAGGGCGTGAAGGCCGATACCAAGGCCGCCCGCGCCAAGGCTGCCGACCTGCAGGCTCAGATTGACGCCGCCGCTAAGGAGCGCACCGCGCTTGCTGCCACGCTGCCGGCCGACGTTCTCACCGACTACGAGCGTCTGCTCAAGCAGTTCCGTGGCCTGGCCGTCGAAACCATTCAGGGCAACATCCCCACGGTCTGCCACACCGCGCTGCAGGCGTCGTCCATGAGCGACCTCAACCATGACGGCAGTGAGATTACGCACTGCCCGTACTGCCACCGCCTGCTCGTGCTCCCTAGCAAGGAAGCCTAACGATGACGGCGGCACCCAACAATTCAATGCTACTTGAGGGAAAAACGATCCTGCTGGGCATTACCGGCGGGATCGCCGCCTATAAGTCGTGCAATATCGTGCGTCTGCTGCAAAAGCGCGGCGCACGCGTCAAGGTCGTTATGAGCGAGCATGCCACCGAGTTTGTGGGCCCGCTCACCTTCCGCGCGCTCACCAATGAGCCGGTCGCAGTGGGTCTGTTCGACGACCCCTCCGACCCCATCCACCACATTTCGCTCGCGCAGGAGCCCGACCTGGTGGTCGTAGCACCCGCGACGGCCAATATCATCGCCAAGATGGCCAACGGCATTGCCGATGACCTCATCTCCACGACGCTGCTCGCCACGCCGCGACCCATTGTGATCGCGCCGGCCATGAACAATGGCATGTGGAAGGCGCCGGCCACGCAGGCCAACATGGCCACGCTGCGCGAACGCGGTGTCCATGTTGTGGGTCCGGGTAGCGGCTACCTCGCCTGCGGCGATGTGGACACGGGGCGCATGAGCGAGCCCGAGGACATCGTCGAAGCCATCTGCGAGGTGCTCTACCCCGCGCCTCAGGACCTTGCGGGCAAGCGCATCGTGATCACGGCCGGCCCTACACATGAGCCGATCGACCCCGTGCGCTTCATTGGCAATCGGTCGTCGGGCAAGATGGGCATCGCCCTAGCAGGGGAGGCCGTACGCCGCGGCGCTGCGGTCACGCTCGTGCTGGGACCGACGTCGCTCGATGTTCCCCACGGCGTGGAGTGCGTGCGCGTGCAGACCGCCGCAGAGATGCTGCAGGCGGCGTTAAACGCCTTTCAGACGGCCGATGCGGCCATTTGCGCGGCCGCCGTCGCCGACTACACACCCGCGACCCCTGCCGACCATAAGCTCAAAAAGGCCAACGAGCGCTTGGATCGCATCGAACTGGTCGAGACGGTCGATATTTTGGCTGAGCTCTCGCGCCAGAAGGGCGAGCGCCGTGTGATCGGATTTGCAGCCGAGACCGATAACGTCGTGGAGTACGCTGAGCGCAAACTTGCCCGCAAGGGCTGCGATGCAATCATCGCCAACGATGTCTCGCGCGCCGATTCGGGCTTTGGAACCGATACCAACAAGGCCTGGATTGTGAGCACAGCGGGTACACAGGAACTTCCCGTACTAACAAAACCCCAGCTCGCGGATACAATTTTGGACTTGCTCAAAAATATTTAAAAAAGTTCTTGCGCAAGGCCAAAGTTTCGGGTTAATATACTCCCTGTTGCGAGCGAGAGCAGAGCAACAAACAAAAGCTTCGGGACGTGGCGCAGCTTGGTAGCGCACTTGACTGGGGGTCAAGGGGTCGCTGGTTCGAATCCAGTCGTCCCGACCAGAAGTTTGCAGGTCAGGTACTTAGTGCCTGACCTTTTTTGTTTTAAGCAATTGCTTAATTTTGATTAATCAACAGGGTGCCAAAAATCACCCTGCGCGATAATCGCCTTTTGCGGCTACTTGCGCGTTTTGCACACGCTTGGGCCGATTTATTAACGCGATATGAATCTACATACGCGTAGCTGGTATACAGTCGAGTACAGACTGTATTTATCGCGGCGATTTACACAGATATAGCGACTGTAACGAACAAGCGTGTCGCTGTATTTATTCCAGTAGCTCACTTGACCGGTGGACAAGTGAGCGATTGCAACGATATGCCAACCAGGATGGGCTCCATACGAGGACGCCGCAGGGGTAATGGCGGGGGAGTGCAGCAGGCGCTCTGAGAGCCGCCATATGACCCCATTTCTCCTCAACCCGAATACCTGTGCCGCGAACCTAAACCGTTCGTACACTTGCCAAAAGATAGGCCCGCGCGGAGTCGCGCGGGCCTTGCACTAGAAAATCTAGAAGCACCAAGCGGGAAACACGTTGCCGGCACTGTTGGCACTACCGCTGCTCCAGCGACCGAAAGGGTCAACATAGATAAAGTCCGTTGAGTCACTCGGAGACACGGAACGAGTGCTGAAATAGCACACAATCTCAGGTCCAGAATACCTCGACGTCGCATAGTACTCGTACTGGGCGCCGTCAGACTGGAGGTCTCCGTAAATCTCGGTCGTCGAGAGGATGAAGACCTTGTCATTCGTTGCCGTCGGAGTGCCGGCGCTACCGCCGCCCTCGTTGTCCGTCATCTTCGTGACGGCCTTCGCCTTGGACTGGAGCTCGGCCGGCAGGAGCGCCCAGAGGTCACCGGAGTTCAGGCGGGCGCGGAGCTTAGAGGACCTCCAACCGCCGACATTGGTCTTTGTGTCGTTCCAGATGTGTTTGTATAGGACATCGTTGGTCGTCTCAAACGTCAGCCCCGCCTTGCCGCTACCGTCGGCGAGGTCGTCATGGTTGATACCGATGATGCGGTATCCGGGCATCGTGGTGTCCGCACTGCGAATCTCTCATAGAGGATATGCCACAACTTGATAATTTCGCAGCCATAAGGAAGAACCTTTTCAATGTTTCTGAGGACAGCACGATTGAAGAAGCCTCGGTCCATGAAGGAGACTTTCCCATTTACATAGATTAAGATAAGGTCGTGAATGACCAATATGAACTTGAGCATATTCCGTCCGTATTCATACTGGATGACCAAGGAAACATCATCGGCTCATCCGAAGGAGAGGAAGAACCTCTTGCCTTATTAAAGAAATACGCCGAATACAACGGATATAAAGCGGAAGGAGGCGACATCGAGTAACTATCAAAGGCCAGTTTAAGGAGCCAGCCATGAAGAAATGCCTGCCCTCCATCATCTCAGCAGCTCTTTGCCACTCCCTTGTCATGACACCATTTGTGCCCGATGCGGCAGCCTATGCCGACGAGGGATCTCCCGCCGAGAGCAGCGAGATCTACGTCGGAGACAATTACGACGATAATTACGATATATACCTTTTTTGAGCGCGGGCGCTGCACGGATTCATATTCCAAGGCGTGGTGCGATTCTCACGGATCTGCAAATAACCGCACCGTCCCTCACAAGGTCAAGCTGAACGCGAAGGAGGAGGCTTGCCTGCGCGATCTCTAGCTTGTTGGCACCGCTGAAGTTATCGCCGGTCTCGTGACAACCGGTCCTAGCGGCGGCTTTTTTGCAACCGCAATGACATCGTACCGACTTTTCATTTGCATGTTCTGAAAGGAAGTTGCCATGTTGTCGCAAAATCAATCGAGATACTTGAACACAATCGGCTTTGCCCTGCTTGCATTACTCTTTGCTAGCGACCTTTTGCTGAAACCGCCCAAGGAACTCGTTTCGCTTGCCATAGCCTGCATTTCCGCCCTTTACTTTACGGCAACCCTGTTCGTCGGACTAAAGGAGAGGAAAAAAGGCGCAGTCGTTGCATCTGCCGTAGGCGTGATCATAGCCATTGCCTCATTCTTTATCTGACACATTGATGATCTAGGGGCGATATCGTAGGAATACGACCGGGAGAGCCGGGACCAGATTGCCCGGATTGCCCGGTCGGCTCGCGCGACGGCGCGGCGGTTCGACAGAAAGCTCTCCGGACTTCACGCCGTTTCTGATCGCATTGTAGACAGCCATCTCGTCTTCGCAGTCGGCGAGCACGCGGTGTGCGTCGTCGTTTTGGATGTACAGTAAATCTCGAAGGTCCTCCATGCACCAGCGTCCGAGATTTGGCCATGCGCGTCGCGCGAGCTGATAAGTGTCGATTGCGATGTTGTAGTTAAAGTCCAGACCAAAGCCGTCCCAGGCAGAACGGCATTGTTTCCTTGATTATCAACTTCATCCGGGCATTTCCCGCATTCATCCGTGTGCATACGGATGAATGCGGGATTCGATACCCCGGCGGCCTGATCGGCAGGCCGCCGGGAATTCTCACTCCTCGATAAAAGCCGGCACTCGGTTAGTCCTGCGCATCTTGAAATCGCCAATCTCGTGGGAGACATAGAGAATGCCGTCCATCCCATCTCGTGATGCATACGACAGGTGAACTGAACCGCAATCCGATCCATCATTGTCGAGAAGATCGAACGAATTCGGGTCGCTCGTTGCGGCCAAACGACCACTCAGACAAGAGCCATCGTCATTACAGATTTGCCATTCCATGTCTTCGCCTGCAAGAATCGCCATAGACGGCCTGGTCGCGCCATCGCTGACATACATCCCGTCTATGCCAAACCCATTTTCAGCGCCATCGATGAACGACTGCTCGGACCTATACCTCGCAAATGATGCACATAGCACCATTGCAAGACAAAGTACAAAGCCAACAATCGCTATCTTTGCATAGCTCTTGCCTATCATGTCATTCACCTCCCTCGTATGTATCGAGGTATTCCTGCTTGAGCGTCTGCGAGGACGACTTGATCTTTTCCACGAGCGTGCCGGCCTCGATGAAGTAGAACGAGTTGGTGAGGTCTGCCAGGTCGTCGAGCAGATGGCTTGAAATGAGCACGCTTCGTCCCCGCGCCACCTCGCTGCGCATCACGTCGCAGGAGGTTTTCCGCTTTCCCGGATCGAGGCCGTTCAGCGGTTCATCGAGGATAAGGTACGGGCAACCGGTCGATATCGCCATGGCAAGCTTTACCTGCTGCTTCATTCCTGTCGAGAGTTTACGGGTCGGCTTGTCGAGATATGAGGAGATTCCGAGGGAGCTGCAGAGCGAGTCGATGTCGGCGGCCGATTTCCACGCCTCCCTAACGAAAGAGAGGTGCTCGCGGGCCGATAGCGTGGGATAGAGATCCGCGCCGCCCGAAGAGCTCAGGTAGACGAGTTCTGCAAATTCGGCTGATTGACGTTGGCTGATTCCGTCTGCCACCAGGCTTCCCGAGTGGATGCGGGTGGGAAATTGGCCCGACAGCGCTTCAAGAAAGGTGGTTTTCCCCGAGCCGTTGGGAGCAATGAGGCCCGCCGCCGTTCCCGGGCTCAAGAAAAACGATCCGATTGAAAGTATCGTCGTGCTCCCGTATCCCACGCTCGCGTCTAGAAGCTCGAGCCCATGGTGCTTTTTCGCGGGTCCAGGCTGTTTGGGGGAACGTACCGCAACGGCGCCGACCGCAAAAAAGACCGCGACGTATGCCAGGGCCACGGCAAGCATCGATGCACCGCTTGAACCGGAGCCAATGAATTCTGTCGGGAAGCATCCTACGTAACCCGTTGCCTCGATAGGCGAGAACACGGCCAGCGGCAGGAGCCCGAGCACGGCGTTATGCTCCAGCGCCGAATCGGACAATAACGGGAATGCCGGGGCCGCGACAAGCAGCGCGGAGGTAAGGGGGCCTGCGAAGACGCGCCTCGTTGCGGTCGATAGGACGGCGGAGAAAACGGATATCAAGGTTCCGCCCGCAAGCAGCGCGAGAAGCAGGGTCGTGAAGACGTTTCCCGCGGTCGTGGTGGTAAGCGCGCCGTTATGGAAGAAGGCGATCGGGTACCCAATTTGCCCGAAGCCGTTTAGGGCCGAGGCGTAAATGCCCCCGGGTGCGAGGCCGGCGAGGAGCATCGCGGTCCCCGCGACGATTATCGAAAACACGATCTGGATAAGGCGCCGGAATTTGGGTGCGGGCGCCTTTGCCGCCAGGGTCCCGGGCCTTGTGGCGCCGAGCACGAGTATCGACGAGAGAAGGAAGGGGATGAAGGGAAGGAAAGACGGCGCCGTGGCAATGGCGTAAGGCAGGAAGGAAAGGAATGGCAGGTCGTTTGCGGAGGCCGGGATATCCGTGATGCCGGAGCTGCTCAGGGCACGGCAATACGCGAGGTCTGCGTCATTGGTCTCTCGGTCTCCCACGATGGACCCGGATTGGAAGCCTTCGCCCATGAGCGCGTAGTAGCTCTCGGCAGAGTCGAGAAAGGCGGCGTCGGTTTGAGCGGCGAGGGCGGCGTTCGCGTATCTTGCAAGCTCAGCGTCATCTTGCTGCTCTGGCGATAGGTCTGTGCCGCTGGCCTGGGCGCGCGTATTGAATGCGTCGACAAAGCCCTGCATGCCCTGCTTCATAAAGAAGGGCCCGTAGATGGGTGAATTGAACGCAATGGGGATGGAGAAGGCTGCAGCGAGAACGAGCGTACAAATCCATACGGCCCTGTCTCTTAGGATTAGTTTGAGAAGAAGTCGACAGTACATTTAGAAGCACCTACGTTCCTCAAAGCATCGTTAGATTAATAATGACAGACCGAATGAAGATGCGTGCGATGGGGGCGAGGCAAATGGCTGAGCGGTATCGATACGCTGGTTCAACGGTATTATATTGACCACATAGATTATTAACTTGCATTTCTAACAGTTAAGGAGACGGGTGCTTTCCAGCACACTCCTTCGATGATGCCTTCCGCTAGTTGCTATGCCGGTTTCAGCCAACAAAGAATGTGCCCGGGCGCTCAGGTTCACCGTTAGCGTTGGCAACATATGAGATGATGCACACGCGCAACAAAAACGTGTACATCACCCTCCAAAACCGACATTTTTCGACATGTTTGGAGGCTGATGTACATAAATGTGAGTTCCCGCCCCGCCAACAACACCCTCCACATGTCTGGACTCTCTATGGCTGCGCTGGATAGACATCGCCGGAACGGGTATAGTATCGAAAGTTTTGTCGTTAACCAGCGGGGGAGTCCTGTGGGCATCAAAAAGAAGATCAAAAAGGAGCTTATCGGCACTTCCGATTACCCGTCGAATAAGATCTTTACGATCTCCAATTTCATCACCTTTACGCGCCTGATCCTCACCCTGGTATTTCTGTACCTGTTTGTGACGGATAACAACCGCGTCATCGCCATTGTTATCTACGCCGTTGCCGCCTCCACCGACTGGATGGACGGTCAGATCGCCCGCATGACTAAGACGGTCTCGTGGCTCGGCAAGGTCATGGATCCCATTTGTGACCGTGCGCTGCTGTTCACCGGCGTGCTGGGACTGGTGGTTCGCGGAGAGCTGCCCATCTGGGTCTGCGTGCTCATTATTGGCCGCGACATCTATCTGGGCATCGGCACGCTTATCGTGCGCCATTATCACCGTCGCCCCATCGATGTCGTCTTCCCCGGAAAGATTGCCACAGCGCTGCTCATGACCGGCTTCTCGCTCATGCTACTCGGGTTCCCCGTTATTGACGGCCTGCATCTTTTGCCTTCAGCCCTTACGGCCTTCCCAGGCCTCAACGGAAGCTCGGTGCCCCTCGGCATCTTCTTTGTGTACGGCGGCGTGATCTTCTCCATGCTCACGGCTGTCATCTACTCCATTAAGGGCGGAGCGGCCATTAAACAGGCTCTCATGCATCCCGAAGACGAGGACATCGACTTTCTGAACCCTGAAATCGAAGACTGATTCGTTGGGGTATGATTACGTACGGTTCATTATTTGCGGCACGTCCGCGATAAGTTAGGGGTTGTCATGGACAACATGGTTAACAATATGCCTCAGAATGATAAGACTGCTGACGCTACCTGCGTATTCCGCGTGCCTTCAAGCGACGTCACCGTTCCCGACCTCATGGCCAACGTGCGCATCACCGCCCCCGTTCTGTCCATCGTCAAGGGTCCGCAGACTGGTGCCGCCTTTGAGCTCGAGGATGACGTGACCACCATCGGCCGCGATCCCGCGAACGGCATCTTCCTCAATGACATGACCGTTTCGCGCAGCCACGCGCGCATTATTCGCGAGGGCCTCGGCGCTCGCATCGAGGACTTAGGCTCGCTCAATGGCACCTGGGTCGACGGTGCCATCGTCAATGCAGCCCCGCTGCACGACGGTTCTTCCGTCCAGATCGGTACGTTTACGCTCATCTACCACGAGAGCACGCCGGAGCGCATCGAAACCGGTGAGTAGGGCATGGCCGAACGCAACTATCTGAGTATCGGCCAAGTCGTCAACCTACTTCGAGGCGCATACCCCGATCTTTCGAACTCAAAAATTAGATTTCTAGAGGATGAGGGGCTCATTACCCCTCATCGTACGCCTAAGGGATACCGTCAGTACTCCAAGGAGGACGTTGATCGCCTGGAGGTCATCCTGCACTTGCAGAAGACCCGCTACATGCCGCTCAACGTGATTAAGCAGCGCTTGGAAAACGCCACGGACCTGTCAACGCTCGCTTACGAGGTGGGCTTGCTGTCCGATGTTCCGCTTAAGACGGAGCCCAAGGAGACCAAGCAAAAGCTGCATCCCATCGAGACGATTCCCGACATGCTGGGCGTCGAGATTTCGTTTATCCGCTCCCTTGCCGAGAACGACCTCATTCGCATCATCAAGAGTCCGCAGAATCGCGAGCTTGTCGATGGCCGCGATTTTCCGATCATCCGCTACTGCTCCGAGCTGTCACGCTTCCATATCGAGCCGCGCAACCTGCGTCAGTACGTGTCTTCCGCCAACCGCGAGTCCTCGATGTTTGAGCAGGTGCTCGTGAGCATGCTCGGAATGGATACCTCCGATGACGAGCGCGACGCCAAGCTCGAGCGTGCGTTTAAGAAGCTTCACGACCTGACGGAAGGTGTGCACACTGCGCTGCTCAAGAACCGCGTTTTTGAGTCGCTCAACGCCGTGGTCGAGGACGCCGACATCGATGCACTCGATGAGGAAATCACTCGCTCCGAGTCCACCAAGGCCAAAAACGAAGAGATAGCCGCGCCGGCTTCGCACGAGGATTCTCTCGTCAAGCCGCTCAAGGTCGTCCCCCCTTCGCAATCCGGCACCGCCACCGCGGCCAAATAACCGCTGCCGCTTATCCGGCAACCCATTGAAAGGTCCTGAAATGTACGACTTCGAATCTCAAATCGTCGACATCCCCGACTATCCCGAGCCCGGAGTCATCTTTAAAGACATCACGCCGCTCTTTGGCAATCCCGAGGCGCTCAAAGCCATGACCGATGCCCTCGCCGAGCACTTTGCCGGCATGGGAATCACCAAGGTCGTGGGTCCCGAGGCTCGCGGCTTTATGGTTGGCGTACCGGTAGCTGTAGCCCTTGGCGCCGGCTTTGTTCCCGCACGTAAACCGGGCAAGCTACCGCGCAAGACTGTGAGCCAGAGCTATGAGCTCGAGTACGGAACGGATTCCATTGAGATCCATGCCGACGCTATCAGCTCTAAAGATACCGTGTTGATTCTGGACGACTTGGTCGCGACGGGCGGAACCGTCGAGGCAACAGGTAAACTGGTGCGAGATATGGGCGCAAAGCTTGTCGGTTACGGTTGTATCCTTGAGCTTGCGTTTCTCAACCCGCGCGAGAAGCTCACGCCGTCTGATGACGATGTGGAGCTCTTTAGCCTGGTGACGGTGGACTAGCCGTTACCCTTAGTTACTGGAAAGGAAACTACATGCGCACAGCAAACACGCACAAAAACATGGCACGCTGCGCTGCTACGGCAACCCTCGCTTGCGTTTTGGGCTTGGGCCTCGCGGCTCCTGCCTACGCCGATACCGCATCCGACCTTGCCGCTGCTCGTACGAAGCTCGAGCAGATCGGTACCCAAACCCAGCAGATTTACGATGAGCTCGCAACGCAGACGCAGGCGCTCGATCAGACTGCCGGCGAGATCACGCAAAAGCAGCAGGAGATCGCCGATGGTCAGGCCAAGCTCTCGACCTATGTCGCTGGCGAGTACAAAACCGGCGGTCTGAGCCTGCTTCAGGTTCTGACGGGTGTCGATGACCTGAGCGATATGCTCAACCGTCTGTTCTACTACGGCAAAGTTTCCGATAAGCAAGCTCAGACCATTCAAGAGGTCAAGGAGCTTAAGCAGCAGCTCACCGATAAGCAGGCCGAGCAGGAGAAGAACGTCGCCGCCACGCAAAAGAAGGTCGACGAGCTTAACGCCCAGCAGGCTGAAGCCCAGAGCGTCGTAAACTCCCTGGATTCGCAGCTGCAGGCCGAGCTTGCCGCCGAGGCCGTGGCCTTCTCGGCGCTGCAGGCCGGCATCAACGCCAGCACCGCCGAGAAGGCCACGGTGAGCAACGAGACTGCCGGTACGACCGAGAACACCAACAACGGTGGCCAGACCAGCAATAACAACAACCAGGGCGGCAACACTCCGGCTCCTACGCCGGCACCTGCTCCGACGCCGCAGCCCCCCGCACCTGCTCCGGCTCCGACGCCTTCTGCTCCGAGCCAGTCCGTCGACGGCGGTTCTGTTGTCTCGCGTGCATACAGTAAGCTTGGTTGCGCTTATTCCTGGGGCGGAATTGGCCCGAACAGCTTCGACTGCTCTGGTTTTGTTAGCTATTGCCTCACTGGTCGCTATTGCCGCCTGGGCACCACGGGTACCTTTATGGGCTGGACGCGTGTGTCCGATCCGCAGCCCGGTGACGTTGTGGTCAACTCGTACCACACCGGCATTTACATCGGTGGTGGTCAGATGATTCATGCTTCCGACTACAACACGGGTGTCATCATCAGCTCCGTTGCCGCCGGCATGAACAATAACTACATCTTCGTGCGCTATTAAGTCATCTTACACAGCGTGTGAATGTGGACCTCGTGGCTTTAAGTCGCGAGGTCCATTCTTTTTTCTCTAATCTTGTACGGCTATCTAGTATTCAAAACTAGATAGCCGTACATTCAATTTGCAAGATGGCTATAATTGAATGGGAACAATTAGAAAGGACCCTCTATGAGCTGGGCACTTATCTCCGATTCAAGCTGTAACCTCCGCGATTGGCAACCGACCGCGCCCCATACCACCTTTGCATTTGCGCCCCTCAAAATTCGAGTGGGGGAGCGTGAATTCGTCGATGACCTTTCGCTCGATGTGCATGAGCTCAACTGCGCTGTTCAGGCGGAGACGAACGCTTCTTCGAGCGCTTGTCCCAGCGTAGGGGAGTGGGCCGAGCTCTTCAAATTGGCAGACAAGACCATCTGCATGCCGATCTCTGAGGGCGTGTCGGGCAGCTACAACGCGGCAGCCACGGCTCGCGATATGGTTCTTGCCGAGGAGCCCGACCGACAGATTCATCTAGTCAATTCACGCGCAGCTGGCGGCAAAATGGACCTCATTTTCTTGCTGTTCGACCGCTATCTTGCAAGCAATCCGAATGTCTCATTCGAGGATGCTTGCGCATGCTTCGATAGCCTTGAACAGAACAGCAAAATCCTCTTCAGTTTGTGCAATTACGAAAACCTCGCCAAAGCCGGACGTATCCCTAAGGCAGCCGGCGTCATTGCCAACAAGCTCAATATCCGCATTTTGGGCACGGCGAGTGAGGCCGGTAAAATCGAACTCGTCGGGCACACGCGTGGCGAAAAGAAGATGCTCAACAAGATCATCGACACTATGGAAGCCGAGGGCTTTAAGGGCGGTGAGGTCATCATCGATCACGTTGAGAACGAAGCTGGAGCCCAGGCGCTTACTGATCGCATAGTCGAACATTGGCCCGGCTCCAAGACCATCATCATGCCCTGCAACGGCCTGGATTCCTATTACGCCGAAATGCACGGCCTCATCATCGGCTACGGCATGGGCGTAGCTTCAGGCAAATAAAGTCCAACCAAGCAAAATACGGGCGGGACAAAGCGACAGATGGCTCTTTGTCCCGCCCGTTTTATACGTCGGCTAGCTATTAAACCCGTTGAACTTGAGATAGCTCATCAAGTAAGCCTTCGAAACGAAGGAGGAAACCGCACTGCGCACAAGCAGCGACTCACGCGTAACCTGATGCGCCGTATCGGGAACCGGCGTCTGCTCGACAGAAAACGCCGAACGAATCGATGCCTCGAGCTGATCAACCACATAGTCGAAGGCCGTCGGGGCATCGTAGCTCAAACGCTGAATGTTAAAGAGTGCCTGCACCGCAGCAATAGGTAGCACCTGCTTAAAGATGCAGATAGCGATCAGGCGGGCAATTTGCTCGCGGCCATATTGCTTTTTGACCGGAGCAGGCACCAGGCCAACCTTTACGTAGTTATTGATCATCGATGGCGTAATGATAGGCTGCTCAACGCAAAGGGACAGCGGCTCCATCCACAGCGCGACATACTCAATGACCTGGTCGCGGTAGAGCGTCACATTGGGCAACTGGTCATAGCGCGGCAGACTCAACGTATTGAGTTTGCGTACGATATCGGACTGAATAAATGCATCGGGCAGCACAGTGGGCTGAATATCCTCAGGCTTAATGCTGACCGATGTATCGGACATCGGGATAACGCGTTTGGCGTGGTTCATAAGGATCCTCCGTTCATTTATTTATTGTATTCTACGTTATCTAGTTTTGCATACCACATAGTCGCCAAGTAAAAGTGGTTGGACAGCACATTGATACACCGTCCAACCACTTTGTTAAAAGATAACAACCTTACATAAGATATATTATCGTACTTATTCACGGAGAAATGCGTATGCGCTGGTTGCCGCGATGGCTCCATCAGAAACGGCGGTCACAACCTGGCGTAAACGCTTGGAACGAATGTCGCCAGCGGCAAATAGACCTGGCGTGCGGGTCGCCATGGAATCATCAGTAACAATACCGCCGTCCGGCGCCAAATCAACTAGATGCTCAACAAGCTCGGTATGGGGTTGCGTTCCGGTAAAGACAAAGATGCCAAACGAGCCGGGCTCAAATGACTCGATATGAGTCTCACCGGATGCATTGTCCTTATAGGTGATCGTTGTTGGCATGGTTTCGCCCGAGAGCTCCGTAATACTAGTTTGGTACCTAACTGTAATATTGTCCTTTGCGAGTACTTTCTGAACAACACCATCAGGTGCACGGAACTGATCGCGACGCAGCACGATGGTCACGCTGCTGGCAATGTCAGACAGGAACAGTGCCTCCTCACATGCCGAATTGCCGCCGCCGATGACAAAGACCTGCTTGCCGCGAAAGAACATGCCGTCGCACGTCGCGCAATACGAAACGCCGCGACCGCGATACGTATCCTCGCCAACAAAACCAGCAGATCGCGGCGTGGCACCCATGCAAGCGATAACGCTCGAGGCCAACGTATCGCCCAAATCGTGATGCACCGTAAACAGCGCTGTATCGGCATCGTAATCGATACCCGCAACCACGCTCCATGCAACCTGTGCTCCCAGGCTTTCTGCATGCTGCTGAAAACGCTCGCCGAGTTCGGCGCCACTCAAGAGCGGAATGCCCGGATAGTTCTCGACCTCATTGGTTGTGGCGATCTGTCCTCCCGACATGCCCTGCTCAATCACAGTCGTCGTTAGGTTGGCGCGCGCCGCGTAAATGGCTGCAGCATAGCCCGCAGGGCCGCCGCCGATAATAGCAACATCGATCGGCTGATGGGTAGTCATGAAGAGACCTCCTGTCGAAAGATTGGCGTTCTTTGCGCTCATACCCAAATTTAGACGAACGTGACACTCATGCACTACAATGATTCTTTGCGAAACTAAGATGAAGGGGAGTTATCGATGGATCAAACGCAGATGGGCAATGACGCTCCCCTGCCCACGCACAGCACTCCCCAATCGGAGCAGACCTCGCTCTTGGCTCAGCAAAAACCCCTCGTGACCATCGTGCACGCCTCGGTCGGCTCAGGCCACAAGGCCGCCGCCAACGCGATTGCACAAGCATTTGACCTTATCCGCGGCACCAATGGCATCCCCGAGGATGTTGAAATTCAAGTGCTCGACATCCTTGATTTTGGACGTATTAAATTCGACGGCAATAAGACCGCGGCTTCATTTACGGGAGCCACGCGCCCCATTTACGACCTGACCTGGCGATATACGCTTACGGGACATCTTCTCTGGGGTGGCGGCACAGCATGGTCGCGAATTATGTTCCCCGCCTTCAACGAATATATTCGTCGCCGCAGGCCTATAGCCGTGGTCGCAACGCACATCACAGCTGCCAATGTTGCCGTGGGCGCCCGCGTCATCACGGGTATCGATTACCCGGTCATCTGCGTACCAACAGACTATGAAGTCGAAGGCTTTTGGCCCCACAAGGACACCGATCTATTCTGTGTTGCCAACGAATTTATGGCCGAAACGCTGCGTCCGCGCAAGGTACCCGAGTCTAAAATCCGCATAACGGGCATCCCCATCCGAACTGGTTTCGATACCGATT
Source organism: Collinsella aerofaciens (assembly GCA_036298925.1). GTDB lineage: Bacteria > Actinomycetota > Coriobacteriia > Coriobacteriales > Coriobacteriaceae > Collinsella > Collinsella aerofaciens_BN. The sequence goes on along the minus strand of JAXJIC010000017.1, from coordinate 22,374 downwards.
ACAATCGTGAGGATGAGCTGAGTAAGTTCAATTTGCCGGCAGACAAGACGGTCGTGCTAGTTATGGCTGGCGCCAGCCTGCCGCAACCTTACGTGCGCTTCCGGGCGGCGATGGAGCATACGCTCCCCTTCTTACGCAGCTTTGAGGACATGCATTTTGTCTTTTTGCCGGGCAAGGATGAGGAATACGCCACCCGCCTCAAGACGCTCTTTGACGCCATGAAGCTCGAAAACGTCACAGTTCTGGACTACGTGGACGACATGGCGGCCCTCATGCACGGCTGCGACCTAGCAATCCTCAAATCGGGCGGACTCACCGTCACCGAGTGCCTGTGCGCGCATCTGCCGATGATCCTGCTGGGCAAATCATGCGGCCAGGAAAAGGCCAACACCACGATGCTCACCGGCATGGGCGCCAGCATGCATGTCACCACCGCACGAGAACTCATCGTAACTCTACGTCACTTGCACGACCATCCCGAATCACTCAAAGCCCTACTCATCAACGGCGAAGTGCTACGCCGCCCCCACGCAGCCGAAGACATAGCCATCGCAAGCATGGAGCTCGTAGGCAAGCCCCAAAAGCGCAAACGAGCCTTCTGCCGCTTCTACTGGGGCGGAAAACCCGCTCATATCAGGTAGACGAAGGTCCGCTGCTCAGCGGAAGCCGCCCATATATCATTCCATGCTCAAACATTCTCGCTGCGCTGCGAAACTGCGCGTGGAACGATATATGGGCGGCTCCCGCTGAACAGCTACGTTTACTTACTAGCAGCTACTTCGGTATCCCCTCCATTAGAACCTGCAAAGGTAAAACAGGAAAATATAAATAGAGTTAGCCGATGCGACAAAGGAGGCATCCCTTTGTCGCATCGGCTAACTAGAAAGATTGTTTTATGTCAAGCATGTAGCCCTTTCGCCTGAGCCCCATACATATCGTCCCGCGCGCAGTTTCGCAGTGAAGCGAGAATGTTTGAGCACGGGATGATATGTATGGGGCTCAGGCGAAAGCGGGATCCGTGCGCCCCTGCGAAGCGAGAATGTTTGAGCATGGAATGATATGTGTGAGAGGCGGGCGGGAGGGATACGAGCGCCCCTAGGCGACGCCGGAGGAGCCGAAGCCTCCGTTGCCTCGGTCGGTTTCGTCTAGTTCTTCTACTTCTATGAGGTTGACCGTGGGGACTTCTTGGATGACGAGTTGGGCTATGCGGTCGCCTTTGTTGATTTGAATGTTGTTGGAGGGATCCAGGTTGATGAGGATAACCTTGAGTTCTCCTCGGTAGTGGGCGTCGATGAGGCCCGGCGTGTTGACTATAGACAAGCCCTGCTTGATGGCCAAGCCGCTGCGGGGCTGGACGAAGCCGGCGTAGCCATCGGGCAGGGCGATGGCCAGCCCGGTAGAGACCAGACGGCGTTCGAAGGGCTTCAGGACGCAGTCCTCGTTGGAGCGCAGATCCAAGCCGGCATCGGTGGGATGGGCGTATTTGGGAAGCTCGACGGTGGGATCGAGACGCTTTATGTTGAGGGTAATGTTGGACATGGAATCACCTTAGCTTGTCGAGCTCTTGCAGAAACTCATCGACGTCTTTGAAATCGCGGTAGACCGAGGCAAAGCGGATGTACGCCACCTTGTCGATCTTGGCCAAGCGTTTGAGCACCATGTCACCCAACTCATGCGACGTGACGGCCGTCAGCGTGCGAGAGCGCAGCTCGACCTCGATGTCGTCGATAATCTCATTGAGCTTCTTAGTGTCGATATCACGCTTGATGGTGGCGCGCATCAAGCCGACGAGCAGCTTATTGCGATCGAACCGCTGCTTAGTTCCGTCCGACTTAATGACCTCAATTGGGTCTTCGCATCGCTCGAACGTTGTAAAGCGGTAGTTACACGAGCAACATTCGCGACGGCGCTTAATAGTGTTATTTGACTCCTGCATACGGGAATCAACGACGCGGGTATGTGCCTTGCCGCATTTAGGACAGCGCATGGTACCTCCTCTTAAACGATAACAAGGGTACCATGCGCAGCGCGATAATGATTACGAACGAGCAGGAACCTTAAGATGCGCACCGGCGGCGAGCGAACCATGCTCCAGATGATTGACGTTACGGATCATGTCGGAAGTCTCTTGCGTGGAAAGGCCTTCGATTGGATATTCCTCGGCAAGCGACCAAAGAGAATCACCAGGCTGAACGCGAATGGTCTCGTAGGTAACGTTGGAAACGGACTCGGCATACGCGGCGTGACGAGCGCTAAAGACCGACGTAGCGAGGACAAAAAAGAGCGTGAGCGAAACGGCGACGGCAACAATCGTCGAGACCTTCAGGGCAGCGGGAGTCGGCGCGGCAACAGCATACTGAGTGCGAGCAGACTTTACGGGCAAAGGCTGATAACCGGAACGTCCACCCTTGACAACAGTAAAAGCGGGCGCGGCAGGCGTCTCGAGCTTAAGGGCGAGGTTTCCCTGGACCATATTCGTTGCGTTCATCATGTTCTCCTCTCGCGTGTTTTGCTGAGAACAGTTTTATCAAGCCGCGCGGACAAAAATGTCTAGCGCGAGAACGAATGTTCGGTTATTATTATCTTCGAACAGTTGTTCCTGTCAAGCAAAATTCGAACATTTGTTTGACATGGGTAGAGAGGATGCCCTGATGGCTCGCAAAATTACCAAGCGTCAGCAGCAAATTTACGACTTCATCAAGGAATATCAGCAGGAGAAGGGTTATCCGCCCAGCGTGCGCGAGATGGCTTCTGCCGTGGGCCTTTCCTCCCCCAGCACCGTGCACGCCCATCTATCTGCTCTGGAGGCGCGCGGGCTACTCAAGCGCGATGCCACCAAACCGCGCGCCCTGGAACTCTTTAACGAGGACGGTTCCTCTGTCTCAATTTCTAAATCTGACGAGCCCACCGCACCTCGCGGAACGGTCTCGCTACCGCTCGTTGGTCGCGTCGCGGCTGGGATTCCCATTCTGGCCGAGCAGAATATCGAAGACACTTTTACTATCCCGACCGAAATCGCCACCGATCAGGGTTCCTTTATCCTTGAGGTGCATGGGAGCTCAATGATCAATGTCGGCATCTTCAATGGCGATTACATCATCGTCCGTGAACAAAAGAGTGCCATGAACGGCGAAATTGTCGTGGCCATGATTGATGGTTCAGCGACCGTCAAGACGTTCTACAAGGAGCAGGGACGCGTACGCCTGCAGCCCGAGAATGACACCATGGAGCCTATCTATGCAACGAATCCCGTTATCTTGGGCAAAGTCGTCGGCTTGATGCGCCGGTTCTCGTAATGCAAAAACGCATCACTATCTTTGATACCGTCCGCGGGTTTACGATGATTTCAATGGCAGGTTTTCACACTTGCTACGATCTCGCCTACCTGTACGACTGGGATATGCCCTGGTTTACCCAGACTGTCTTTCAAGACATCTGGCGCGCCAGCATCAGCTGGGTATTTTTGTTTATCGCGGGTTGGATGTGCACCCTTTCGCGCAACAATGCTAAACGAGCGGCCAAATACGCTGCCGCAGCTTTGGTCGTCTGGATTGCAACAACGCTCGTATCGGTCGACGATTCAGTGAACTTTGGCATCATTTATTGCATGGCGACGTGTACCGCTGTGGCAGCCGTAGCACGACCGATGCTTAAGAAAGTGCCTAGCACGTGGGGCATTACGATATGCCTCGCTCTCTTCGCAGCGACATGGGGCATCCCGAAATCGACCTATTCATTCTCCTATTTGGCGTGGCTAGGATTTCCCGGCCCCTGGTTCGTTTCAGGCGACTATTATCCAATCATCCCGTTTATATTCATGTACCTCACAGGATACTTTGCTGCGCGCACCGCTCAAAGATGTGAACATCCCGCCCCAAGCTGGGCCTACGCCAATCCCGTCCCGGCGCTCGCCAGCCTTGGACGTCATGCACTCCCCTTTTATCTGCTGCATCAGCCCATTATTCTGGGCTTTTTGGAGCTCGTCTACTCGGTGCGATAACGCTCGAGCCGCGGTGCAACACGAGCCGGCAGTTTCGCCACAATACGAACGCCATCCTCAAGATATTCCTCATGCAAAAGGGTCCCCTGCTCATGCACGAGTGTAATGAGCGCACCTTCACGATATGGAATGTCGGCTGAAAGCAGTACATCGGTGGCAGCTGCCTCGCGAGCAATGCGATCGACGAGATCGTCGAGCCCCTCGCCCGTTTGGGCCGAGAACAGAACGGCTTCCGGAAAACGACGACGGAAACTTAATCGATCAACGCTATCGAGAAGATCGATTTTATTGAATACGGTCAGCGTTAGGCGCTCTCCGGCGCCGATCTCATCAAGCACGCGATCGACAGCCTCGAGCTGACGCTCATAGTCCCCATCAGAAGCATCCACGACCTTAAGGATAAGATCGGCGCCGAGCACCTCGGATAATGTGGACTTAAAGGCGTCGACAAGACCGTGCGGCAGCTTTTGGATAAAGCCAACCGTATCGGTAATGGTCATGCCACGGCCGCCAGGTAAGCGATACGAACGCGTCGTTGGATCGAGGGTGGCAAACAACTTATCCTGCGAAAGCACCGTAGAGCCCGTCAGGCGATTAAGCAACGTCGACTTACCGGCATTGGTATAGCCAGCCAGTGCAACGCGAAACGCCGGCGACTCGATACGACTCTTGGACTGGACATCGCGACGCTGTTCAACCTGCTTAAGCTCACGACGAAGCACGGCAATCTTATTGCGAATCAAGCGACGGTCAACCTCGAGCTGGCTTTCACCCTGGCCAAAGCGCGAACCGATGCCGCCGCGCGTCTGCTCCTTGGCAAGATGGCTCCACATGCCACGCAGACGAGGCAACAGATATTGAAGCTGTGCCAGCTGTACCTGTAGGCGTCCCTCACGCGTCTGAGCATGCAGGCCAAAGATATCCAAGATCAGTGCCGTACGATCGATAATCTTTACCGGCTCGCCCACGGCTTTCTCCAAATAGGATTGCTGCGAGGGCGTCAGGTCGTCGTCAAAGATAACAACATCGGCATCCATGCGATGCACCAGGCCGCACAGCTCTTCAACCTTACCGGAACCGATAAACGATTTAGGATACGGCTTTACCAAACGCTGAGACAAGCGCGCCACGCACCGGGCACCAGCCGTATGGGCAAGGCGCTCCAGCTCGTCAAGCGATCGATCGAGCGGCCATGCATTGTCGCGCCATTCAACACCAACCAAAATGGCACGCTCGGGCTCGGGTGCCGTGGAAACAAGAGGAAAACGAGCCATTAGACAGCCTCAATACGATGCAGGATGTCCTCAACGACCTCATCGATCGTAAACTCGTCCATATCGAACCACACGATACGGTCATCGCGTTTAAACCACGAAAGCTGACGCTTGGCATAGCGACGCGAACGCATCTTGATGAGTTCGCGAGCCTCATCCATAGAAATCACGCCGTTAAAGGCATCGATAATCTCTTTATAGCCAATCGCCTGCATCGAAGTCAGGGCATCTGCCAGCCCCTGGTCCATAAGACCGCGAACCTCATCGACAAGGCCCTGCTCAAGCATCAGGTCGACGCGCAGGTTAATGCGCTCGTAGAGCATCTCGCGATTACGCGTCAGACCAAACCACAGAGCGTGATAATGCTCGCGCGGAACACTAAACTGCGACTTTTGCTGCGCGTAGGACACTCCATCATCGTGCATTTCGAGAGCGCGAATCACGCGGCGAACATTATGGGGGTGGATGACCGCAGCGGACTCGGGGTCGCGCTCGGCAAGCAGGGCATGCAGTCCCTCCTCGCCAATACGCTCGGCAAGCTCCTGATAGCCCGCACGGCGATCGTCCTCAAGTTCACCCGAGGGAAAGTCCATCTCATCGAGGGCGGCCTTGAGATACAGCCCCGTACCCCCGCAAAACACCGGCAGGCGGCCCTCGCCAAGCAAGCGCTCAACATGCGCGCGAGCGTCAGCCTGATAAAGCGCAGCAGAATATGCCACACCCGGCTCTACAATGTCGACGAGACGCAGCGGCGCCGTACACTCATCGGGCGCCATCTTTGCGGTACCGATATCCATGCCGCGATAGATTTGCATCGCATCGCACGACAGCACTTCGAACGAAAGACGAGCGGCCAGACGATCGGCAACATCGCTCTTACCAACCGCCGTCGGACCGACGATCGCAACGGCGGAAAGACCTGCCCCAGGAGCAACCATTAGCGCGGCTCGCCCGCAACGGAGCCAGACAAATACCAGGTCTTGGCAACGTCAACGTCAACATCAACGATCTTGCCAACAAGCTGATCGATGCTGTAACCCTCGGGGATAGGCGCATGCACGGTCTGATTCTTGGGACTCTTGCCCAGCAGGACCGCGTCGTTCTTTTTACTCGTTCCCTCAATGAGCGCCGGCACCACAGTATGAAGCTCACCCTGGTTGTACTCGTGCGCCGTGGTCTCGATAACCTTAACCAGGCGGTTGAAACGCTCGAGAATAACCTCATGCGGCGTAGGATCGTCAATCTCGGCGGCCGGGGTACCGGCGCGCTTGGAATAGATGAAGGTATAGGCCTGAGCATAGCGGACCGTCTCGGCAAGTGAGAGCGTCTGCTCAAAGTCTTCTTCAGTCTCGCCCGGGAAGCCAACGATAATGTCGGTCGAGAGCGCGATATCGGGCATGCGGTTGCGAATGCGATCGACCAGGCCCAGATAGTCCTCGCGTGTATAACGGCGATTCATCTCTTTGAGGATCCGTGTCGAACCTGACTGGACGGCCAGGTGCAACTGCGGCATAACGGCAGGCGTCTCGGCCATGGCGTCGATGGTCTCGGGGAGCAGATCCTTGGGATGCGAAGACGTAAAGAAGATGCGCTCCACACCCGTATCGCCCACGGCACGCAGCAGATCGGCAAAACGCGGCTTGCCAAACAGATCGCGACCATATGAGTTAACGTTTTGGCCCAGCAGCGTAATCTCACGCACGCCCTGGCGCACCAAACCGGTCACCTCGTCGACAATCTCCTCGAAGGGGCGACTTTTTTCGCGACCGCGCACGTACGGCACGATGCAATAGGTGCAGAAATTATTGCAGCCTGTCATGATGGGCACCCAGGCGTGATACTGGGTCTCGCGATGCCACGGCATGCTCATGGCATCCGTATCCTCATGCTCATTGGTGCGGATATGACGCTTACCATCAAGGAACGCCTCGGCAATGAGCTCGGCCACATGTGCGATGGAATGCGTGCCAAAGATGACATTGACGTTATCGACGTTGGTGAGCAGGCCCTCTCCATCACGCTGCGCGATGCAGCCGCCCACGGCAACCACACGCTTGCCCGAAGGCGAAGGCGGCAGGCTTTTGCAGGAATTGCACTGACCGTACAGGCGAGTATCGGCGGCCTCACGCACACAGCATGTCATGAAGACAACGATATCGGCATGCTCGGGATCGAGCGCCATGAGGCAGCCATACGAATCAAGCAGGCCACTCACACGCTCGGAGTCGTGCTGATTCATCTGGCAGCCAAATGTGCGGATAAAGTAGGTTTTACCGGCAAGAATATCGCGTACGGAACGCTGGTCCATGTGTATAAGTCCTAACGATGGGGAGCGAATCGAGGCAAGCAGAAGCTATGCCACAGGCTTAACATCATCCATGACGACGTTATCCATAGCAGCTCGATTGATCTGGTGAACGTAGATAGAAAGGCGGATGGCCGTGCGCGACTCCCCGTTAATGAGGATGTCGGAGAACACAGGCGCGCAGGAAATATCAAAACCGGTTGGAATCAAAAAACCGCGCGCGATAGCAACGGCCTTAATGGCCTGGTTGACAGCACCGGCACCGACACACTGGATGTTGACGGGTACACCATCCTTGACCATGCCGGCGATGGCGCCGGCAACGGACGCGGGCGATGATTTGCTTGATACCTTCAGGCAATCCATGAAGAAACTCCTGCGTTTAAAAGTACGTTTTAACTGCAATAACTTTATCGTACCGAGTGGACTCGGTAAAGGCACTATTCCTCTTTGGCAAGATCGAAGGTCACGGTGATTCGATCACGCGAAACACGGATCTTTGGGTCGCCGCAAAGATTGAGATAGTACCGGGCGGCAAGGTCATTAAAGTCGCGCTCCACAGCACGCGAAAACTGTGCCATGTCATCCTTGGCAATACGCAGCCCACGACGATCCTTCGCGAGATCGACAGGAGCCGGCGCATGCGAGGATGAGTCACGCTCGCGCAGCAGACGCGCAGTCACACCGCGAACGGGCTTAATCTGCCCTGCCAAAATGCGATGGGCCGTGCGCTCGGACATTTCAAGACCCAAACCCGAACAAATACGAATAAAGTCCTCGGCATCAGAGGCAAGGCCTAAACGATCGACAACCGGAAGCTCGCTCTCATCATCAATAAACAGGAGACGAGACGTATCGAGCCGACTTGACGCCTGAGCATAAAGGGTCGCGGCAATCTCAGACGGAGAACCAAGATAGACATCGCAACCACGCAACTCCTCGAGCGCAAACTCACAGGCAGCGCGAATAATATTATGCGGACCGCGAGCACAGACATAACGTCCGTCCTCATCCTTGACGGCCTGGGGCCAGCTGGACTGATCGGCACGCTCGCTGAGGCGGTCGGCCGCAACGCTCACCTTAAAGGCTGACCCAAGATCGACACCAGACGTGACCACGCGGGCCTCGTCGGTGTTCTGCTTGATCGAAAACAATGCCATGCCACGACCGTGAACGCCCCAACGGTCCATCTTCATGCTCTCGAGCTTTGAGGTAACGCGAGCATCGAAGATTCGCTCTTGCATATCCTGCGGAACACCCGAGCCGTTATCCAGAAAGACAAGCGTGCGGACGCCATCTTCCTTGGTCGTGGCGAGATAGACCTTGTCGGCGCCGGCATCGCGAGCATTACGGAGCATTTCGATGACGATATCCTCGACATGCTGAATGTCGTGCTTTGCCTGGCGCCGCTCGGCCTCCGAAACGCGGAGGCGGACATACCCCTCGCCAAGGTTCTCCTCGACGCGAAGGTTGCCCTCCCCCGACATCGACGCGATAAATGAGATGAGCTCGTTCGCGTCGCTCATATTATTTAGCGATATCGACAGCGCGGCTCTCGCGAATCACGACGACGCGCACCTGACCGGGATACTCCATCTCTTCCTCGATCTGATGGGCGATATCGTGAGCCAGAACCGTGGACTGGGCATCGGAGATCTTGTCCGGCTGAACCATGACGTGGACCTCGCGACCGGCCTGCATGGCATAGGTACGCTCGACGCCGTCATGAGAGTTGGCGATCTCCTCGAGCTTCTCAAGACGCTTGATGTAGTTCTCGGCAGACTCGCGACGGGCACCGGGGCGAGAGGCAGAGACAGCATCGGCGGCCTGCACCAGGACATCGAGCACCGTGTTGGGGTCGACATCGGCATGGTGAGCCTCGATAGCGTGGACGATAACGGGCTTCTCGCCATAACGGCGGGCAAGCTCAGCGCCGATGACGGCATGCGGCCCCTCGACGTCATGGTCGATTGCCTTGCCCAGGTCGTGCAGCAGGCCGGCGCGCTTGGCGGTCACAACGTCCAGGCCAAGCTCGGAAGCCATCACGCCGCACAGGTCAGAGACTTCGAGGGAGTGCTGAAGCACGTTCTGACCAAACGAGGTACGGTAGCGCAGGGCACCAAGGGTCTTGACGATCTCGGGGTGCAGGTCGTGAATGCCGGTATCGAATGCAGCTTGCTCGCCAGCCTCGCGCACGCGCTGCTGAACCAGGTCGGCAGCCTTGTGATACATCTCCTCGATGCGGGCGGGGTGAATGCGGCCGTCGGCGATGAGGTTCTCGAGGGCGACACGGGCGGTCTCACGACGGACCGGATCGAAGCTCGAAAGAACGACGGTCTCGGGCGTGTCGTCGATCACGAGGTTGACGCCGGAAACCTGCTCGAAGGTCCGGATGTTGCGACCCTCGCGACCGATGATACGGCCCTTGAGGTCATCAGAGGGAATGTGCACGGAGGTAACGGTGACCTCGGCTGTGTGGTCGGCAGCGCAGCGCTGAATCGCCAGGGACAGAATCTCCTGGGCGGTCTTGTGGCACTCGGCGCGAACCTGCTGCTCGGACTCGCGAATGATCGTGGCAGCCTCGTGGGTGACCTCGCCGCGAACCTTATCGAGGAGCTCCTTGTGGGCGTCCTCGCGGGTCAGGTCGGCGATACGCTCGAGCTCAGAGGTCTGCTTGGCGCAGAGCTCCTCGAGCTCGCGGGAGCGCTTCTCGACCTGACCGGCCTGGCTGGACAGCTGGTGCTCACGCTTGTCGAGAGCGTCGTTTCGGCGATCAAGGGACTCCTCGCGCTGCATCACACGGTTCTCGAGCGTACGAATCTCGCTCTTACGCTGCTTATCCTCGGCCTCGGCGGCCTGCTTGTTCTTGATGATCTCCTCTTTAGCCTCGAGCAGAGCCTCTTTTTTGAGGGTCTCGGCCTGACGCTTAGCATCACCGATCAGGGACTCAGCCTGTGCGTGTGCCGACTGGATCTTTTCGTCGGCCTCGTGAAGACTACCCTGCTTGGCGGTGCGCATGTAGGCAATGGCGGCGATGGCACCCAAAACGATGCCAACGAGCGCTGCGATGATAGGCATGCTCACTCCTTTTTATGGATTCGTTACACAACAAAGCGAACCGTCCTTACGAACGGCTCGCGACATTTGAGTAATATGGGCGCAGCTTATGCGGGTCGGATACAGATAAACATATAAACAAACTCATCACAGATGAGCACATATCACAAAGCAAATGACGGTGTTTATCGTACGTTGAACCACAACAACTGTCAAATAAATGGCCCCGGCACGGCGGCTAAAACGCGGTGAACGGCAGGGTCACAAAACGCATACGCCTAAACCGCACATTCCTCGCGTTCGGCATCGAGACGTGCCTTAACGGCATCGGCGGCGATGTGATACGAGAAGCCCTTGCCCATCAAAAACCGAACCAGTTTTTCGAATCCGCGCGTCTCTGGAACACGCCGCTTGGCGAGCAGGGCTAACGCACGCGCCAAATCGTCTTCGACGGCAAAATAATCCTCGGGATAACCGGGAATGTCATCGAGCACGACATGACGGCGCTTGAGCTCGGTCTCGATTTTGCGCTGTCCCCAACCGCGCCGCTTGCGCTCCTCGATAAAGTACGAGCAAAAGCGGTTGTCGTCTAAAAAGTGATACTCGGTGGCGCGCTCGACGGCGAAATCGATCGCGGGCTGGTGAAAGCCGTAGCGAGCCAGCTTGTCACGGACCTCACCCGTCGCATGGTCGCGGCGCGATAGCATCTCGGTCACCATGGTAAGTGCACATTTACGCTCGATGAGCTGCACCGCCTCACGAAAGTTGTCCCAATCACAGGGAAGATCGGGGCGGTTTTTGACATACAGCCGCGCGACCCGCACGGGAATCCAAATGGACCGCTCAAAACCGCCCTCAAGCTCACAATCGATATGTGCGCAAGGCTTTTTGGACGCATACCCGCTCGAGAACGAGGAGGCCGCCTTCTTATCGGGAAAGACGACCGTGGCCTCGGTCACCGTATACGACATGAGCGTAACCGCTACTCGTCGTCATCATCGAGCATGGCGGAACCATCGATGGCGTAAAGCTCGTCAAACTCCTCAGGCGCAGGCTGATCGGTCAGCTCGACCTCGGACGGAGCATCGTCATCAAACTCAAGTCCACAGGCAAGGCGGACCTTATGCTCAATCTCGTCGGCACAATCGGGGTGTTCGCGCAGGAACGCCTTGGCGGCCTCGCGACCGTTGCCGAGCTTGTCCTCGCCATAGGCAAACCAGGAGCCCATCTTCTTGCAGATACCGCACTCGACAGCCATGTCCAGAATCGAGCCCTCCTTAGAGATGCCCGTACCGTACATGATGTCGAACTCAGCAGATCGGAACGGAGCTGCCACCTTGTTCTTAACGACCTTGGCGCGCACGCGGTTACCGATAACCTCGTCCTTAAGCTTAATGCTGTCGATGCGGCGAATATCGATACGTACCGAAGAGAAGAACTTAAGGGCGCGGCCGCCCGTCGTGGTCTCGGGGTTGCCGAACATGACACCGATCTTCTCACGCAGCTGGTTAATGAAGATGCACGTCGTGTTGGACTTGGACAGCGAGCCGGCGAGCTTGCGGAGCGCCTGGCTCATCAGGCGAGCCTGAAGACCGACCGTAGTGTCGCCGATTTCTCCCTCGATCTCGGCACGCGGGGTCAGCGCGGCGACGGAGTCGACGACGATGGCATCGATGGCGCCGGAACGCACGAGCATGTCAACAATCTCGAGCGCCTGCTCGCCCGTATCGGGCTGGGAAATGAGCACCTCGTCGATATCCACACCGATGCGCGCGGCATACGTGGGATCAAGCGCGTGCTCGGCATCGATAAATGCCACAACGCCACCCATTGCCTGGGCCTCGGCCAGGATCTCGAGCGAAAGCGTCGTCTTACCGGAGGACTCAGGACCGTAAATCTCGACGATACGGCCGCGCGGCACGCCGCCGATACCCAGCGCGGCATCGAGGGCCAGGGCGCCCGTGGGAATGGCCTCGACCTCGAGCTCGGGACCACCGTCGCCGTACCTCATGATGGAACCCTGGCCGAATTTCTTCTCGATCTCGGCCTTGGTGGTGGCGATCATCTCATCGCGCTCTTTACCCGTAGTGCGAGCATGAACGGTACGTACGGGACCTGAATTCTTGGCCATGAATAGCCCTCCTCTTAACAACCTGCATCGATAATAAACGAACGGCTGTTCGTGGTCAACCGTTCAGGCCAATCATATGCAGGCAGTCTTTCCAAAACCCAACCAAACGCCGACCAAACACTGACCAAATGCTTGACCACACAGGGCCAAATAAGAACAAAGAATGCAAGAATACATCTATAACCAGCGCAAACGCTAAATATGTCAGAAGTCCCTATCTCCACAATTAAGGGGCCCGGAGGCCCCTTAAAACACGTCTATTCCATAGAGTTGAGCACAAGGGCAATGCGCCCCAATGCCTCCGCGACCGCATGGGCACGAACACACGAACGGTCGCCCTCATAGTGGCAGCGCACAGAGTCCACAACCGGGACTTCCCCATAAGCCGCGCGATACGCCCAGCCAATATAGAAAGTGCCCGCCGGATCGCCCTCAGTGCCACCGCCGGGGCCGGCATAACCCGTTGCGCTCACTGCAATATCGCTCTGGTACAGCTCCAGCGAACCCACCGCCATCTCGCGCGCGGTCTGATGCGACACCGCGGTATAGCGGTCGAGCGTCTCCTGCTCAACACCAAGAACGCGATGCTTAATCTCATCGCAGTAAGTCACCGCACCGCCACGCAACACCGCCGAGGCGCCCGGGATATCCGCAATCGTCGAGGCGATCATACCCGCCGTCAGCGACTCAGCCGTCGAAACCGTCACGCCCCGAGCGCTCGCGCGCTCGACAATATCGCGCGCCAGCTCCTCATTGTGTGCGGAAATCTGCTCAAAAGAGACCGTCATACCCACCAGGACCTAGACCGAAAAGACGATCTTGCGGCAGTTCCAGAAGTACTGGGCGCCCGAGATAACGGTCAGGACAACGGCAACGGCGTACAGGAAGCGCGACACCGAGTAGATGCCGAGCGTCAGCGCCACCGGGCCAAGGTGCAAGCCGGCCATAGCAAAAACGCACAGGTAACCGCAAATGGAGACCATCGTGGTTGCCGTTTTGTACTTGCCGAGCTTATCGGCCGCAACGACCACACCGGCCGCACTCGCGACCATGCGAAGGGCGCTCACCAGAAGCTCACGGAACAGGATAATGAACACGGACCACACGGTCACCGCGCCAAAATCCAAGAACAGCAGCAGGGCCGAGAACACGAGCAGCTTATCGGCGATGGGGTCCAAGAACTTACCGAAGTCGGTGATCTCGTTGCGCGAACGCGCCAGATAACCGTCGACCTTATCGGTGCACGACAGGATCATATACAGAATGAAGGCAGCGGCGGCGAGCGGGCCATCGAAGGTGCTCCAATCCGTACCGGCAACACTCGTGTGAGAAAGCGCCGACACGATCATGAACACTGGGATAAAGACGATGCGAACGCACGTCACGATGTTGGCGGGCGTCCAGACACTCGTCAGTTCCTTATTGCTCTCGTTAGCCACGACGCTCTCCTACTCCACAACATGACCGATAAGCTCATAGCAGAAGCTATCGGTAAACTCGACGGTCAGAATATCGCCCACGGACGCCTCGCTGGCGTCCAGATGCACCGCGCCATCGGAATCGGGCGCCTGGAACCAGGCATGGCCGACCAGCTCGGCGCCATCCTCGGTCTCTTCGATACCGTCGACGATTATCTGGGCGCGCTCGCCCACATGTGCGGCGGTGGCGGCAAAACCGAGCGACTCGGCCAGGTCCATGGCCTCCTGGGCGCGCTCGAGCTTGACCTCTTCGTCGACCTGACCCTCCATCTTAGCGGCCAGGCTGCCCTCCTCCTGCGAGTAGGCAAAGACACTCGTGTAATCAAAGCCGACGGTGTCCATAAAGTCGATAAGATCGCGGAACTCGTCGTCGGTCTCGGTCGGGAAGCCGACCATGGCCGTGGAACGAATCACGATGCCGGAGATGCGCTCGCGAAGGTCGCGGAACAGATCCTCGAGCTCCTGGCGCGAACCGGAGCGACGCATGGCCTTGAGAATGCGCGCGTCGCAATGCTGCACGGGGATATCGATATAGGGCAGCACCTCGGGCGTATCGCGAATCGTCTCGATGAGTTCGTCAGTCATGCCCTCGGGCTGCAGATAGAGCACGCGGACCCAGACGTTGTGCGGGCGCACGGCCTCGGCGACGGCACACAGCAGCTGCGCCAGATTGCGCGGCGAGCCATCGGCGACGTCCTCGTCGGCAAAGTCGGTACCCCAGATGCCCGTGTCCTGGCCGATCAGCACGATCTCGCGCACACCGCCGGCAACCAGGTCGCGCACCTCGGAGATGATGCTCTCGGCATTGCGCGAATGATAGCGGCCGCGGATGTAGGGAATCATGCAGAAGCTGCAGAAGCGGTTGCAGCCATCGGAAATCTTGACGTAGGCGACAGCACCCTCGACGGTACGTTTGACCTGCGGGATATAGGCTGCAATCTCGCGCTCGACACCCAGCACGCCATCGATGACCGCCACGATGCCGTCTTCCTCGTCGGCCTTCACAAAGGCAGCGACCTCGGGCAGCTCGTCAGGCAGGTCATCGCCATAGCGCGACGGCACGCAGCCGCACATGACGATGGGGCAAGAACGAACGCCGTCCTGAACCTCGTTGGCGAGCTCGAGCGTGGTCTCGATGCTCTCGGACGTTGCGGAGGCGAGGAACGAGCAAGTATTGACGATGGCGATATCGGCATCCTGCGGGTCGAATGCCTCCTCGTAGCCCGCGGCGGTCAAAAGAGAACGCATGCGGTCGGTGTCAACCTCGTTCTTAGCGCACCCGAGGGTGATGTAGAGCACGGAGCCCAACGGTGTATCCATGTTGGAGAGCAGTCCTTTCGATTGATATTAGCGGTAGTTGGTGAACTGCAGCGGCTGGCCGTAGTCCTGGTCGCGCAGGAACTGGATCACGGTCTGCAACGCGTCCTTCGAAGCAGAGGAAACACGCAGCTTGTCGGCCTCGATGGTCACCTTGACCTTGAGCTTTTGATCCTTGATGTCCTTGTTGATCTTCTTGGCGGTCGCCTGGTCAATACCCTCGACGATATGGCCGAGCACGCGCACGGTGCCGCCCGATGCCGCCTGCGGAGCATCCCACGAGACGGCCTTGAGGTCGATGCCGCGCTTGATGAGCTTGGAGCTCAGCACGTCGACAATCTGTTTGGAGACAAAGTCGGCCGGGGCGTTTATCGTAAAGAGCTTGTCGCCCTTCGAAAGCTCGATCGTGGCGCCGGAATCCTTAAGGTCATAGCGCTGGGAAATCTCGCGCGTGGTCTGCTGGAAGGCGTTGTCGACCTCTTGCATGTTGACCTCGGACACGACGTCGAAGCTGGAATCTTTAGCCATGATGTTTCCTTTCGCGTACGAGCGGCCTAGTAGCTATCGTACGAATTGTCGGTAGAATCGGTGGGTGTCTGACCGTCAGTTGCGGTATCGGCGCCATCCGTGGACTGGGCATCGGTACCGTCGGTGGTATCGGTACCATCGGTGGTGTCGGTACCATCAGAACTTTCACCATTCTCGGAATCAGACGTCTCCTTCTTGGGAACGGTGATCGTCACGCGCGCCACGCCCGAGGTCTTGGTATCGTAACGGACCTTTTCACCGTTCTTGGTAACGGTGACATCGGAAGGCTTGGACGTGGTGATCTCGATCGAGGACTCGGGCGTATACTCCTGCTCAAAGGGGCCAGTCGCCTGGGCGCCATAGACCGACTTGCCGTCGACCTTGACCTCAATCCACGCGGTCTTTCCCTTGGCAACGGAGACCTTGACCTTCGTGACCTCGCTCTCTTCCTTCTTGGCCGTCGTCTTGGTAGCGTCCGAATCAGTCGACTCATCCGTCGCCTCATCGGTGTCTTCGTCCTCGTCGACCGTTTCGGTCTTCTTAGAAGACTTCTTAGTCGTCGTCTTGGTGGCAGCGGGCGTCTCGGGCGTGGTCTCGGGCGTCGAAGATGCGCAGCCGCGCAGAAGCACCACGATGAGCACAATCAGCAGCAATGCCACGGCGCCGATGCCGGCGTAGACGATACGCGGATCGAGCCCGTTGTTTTGAGGAGTACGGGATCCGCCGCGTCCACGACCGGAACTGCTGCGGCCGCCTCCCTGAGGCATACGACCGCGATTGCTATCGGAACGGCCGCGATAGCCGCCCTGGCCCTGAAGGCTGCGCTGACCCGAGCGGGGCGCAAGTTCACCGCGGCCTTGATAGCCACGCTGGCCCGAACGCGGAGCCGAAGAGCGCTGGTCATACGGCTGTGATTGAGAGCGAAGACGCGGCGTCACCTGCGTGGCATCGGCGTCCGCATAGCCACCGCGAGAGCGTCCGGTAGAGACACCACGGCAACCGCGATCGGAATAGCCGCCGTCGCCGTAGCCGGCACGAGGGTCACGCGCCACGCCACGGGCAGCGGGAAGTGCGCGGTCCTCGGGCATCGGCGTACTGCGGAACCGGTCACGCTGCAAGCGAATCTCCTCGCCCGAACCCGTCTCAGTAATATAACCGGCCTGCTGAGGACGCTGTCCATAGCGGGTCGAACGACCGCCCTGAACCATCAGAAAACGCCCGTTATCGACCGAGGAACGCGAATTAACGTAGCCGGCGGCGTCCTGAAAACGACCGCCCTGCTGCGACGTCTCGCGTTCGTATGTCATCAGGTCGTCAAAGTAGGCATTGACGACCTCGCGCGGATTGAGGCCCAAAAAGCGAGCATAGCTCGAAATCATGCCCTGCGCATAGCCGCGCGGCGGCATCGAAGCAAAGTTACCGGTCTCGAAAAACTCGATGATCTGCGGCCTGATTTTGATGGTGTTGGCGACCTGCTGAATGGAAAGGCCCATTCGGCGACGCTGCTCGAGCAGCATGTCACCAAAGCGTGCAGCCATCAGAATCCTCCAAACTCACGATCTTCACGTGCCATCTCGGCGTCGACAGATTTCAGCGCGGCAAGACCCTCTTCGTCTAGGAGAACCTCACGCGGCTTGGAACCGTCAGGCGGACCAACGACACCCTTTTCTTCCAGCATATCCATAATACGCCCGGCACGCGCATAGCCAACCTTCAGACGGCGTTGCAGGCCAGATGTGGAGCCCAGCTGCGATTCCACCACAATATGGGCGGCTTCCCAAATGAGCGGGTCGTCGTCCTGCGGCTCGGCGACTCCGGTGCGGACAATGCCGCCACCCGCCATGGACATCGAAGCGGGCGCCACGGCAGACAGGATCTCCTCGTGGTAGTCGGGCTCGCTCTGCGACTTGACGAACTCGACAATCTCGTTGATTTCGTCGTCCGAGACAAAGCAGCCCTGAATACGGCGAGGCTTGCCCCAGTCGACCTTGGAAAACAGCATGTCGCCCAAACCGGTGAGCTTTTCGGCACCCATCTGGTCAATGATGACGCGCGAGTCGATGCCCGTGGCAACGTTAAAGGCGATGCGGTTGGTGATGTTGGCCTTGATAAGGCCCGTCACCACGTTGGAGCTCGGACGCTGCGTAGCCACGATGAGGTGAATACCGGCGGCACGGCCCAGCTGCGCAATACGCACGATCGAGGCCTCGACATCCTTTCCGGCAACCATCATCAGATCCGAGAGCTCGTCAATGATGATGACCAGATAGGGCATCTTTTGCGGCGGGTTGTCGTAATGCTCAAACTCGCCGGCGGCCTGCTTTTCGTTGTAGGTCGAGATCTTACGCACGTTAAGGCGCTCGAAGACCTTCAGGCGACGCTCCATCTCGGACACGGCCCATTGCAAAGCGCTCGCGGCCTGCTTGGGTTCGGTAACGACCGGCACATAGAGATGCGGCAGGCCGTTATAGCCCGCGAGCTCGACGCGCTTGGGGTCGACCATGATCAGGCGAACATCCTCGGGAAGCGCGCGCATGAGCAGGGTCGTGATGATGGAATTGATCATCACCGACTTACCAGAACCGGTCGTACCGGCAATCAGCAGGTGAGGCATCTTGGCGAGGTCGGCGACGACCGGCGTGCCCTCGGCGTCGCGGCCGATGGCGAGCTCGAGCGGACCGCCCTTCACATAGGGCAGCACGTCGCCCAGATTGACGTTTTGGCGCTTGCGATTGGGGATCTCGATACCAACGAGCGATGTGCCCGGAATCGGCGCGAAGATGCGCACCGACTGGGCGGCAAGCGAAAGCGCGATATCGTCCTCGAGGCTCGAGATCTTGCTCACGCGCTCGCCCTCACCGGGCTGCAGTTTAAAGGTCGTCACCGTGGGGCCGGCGATCCAGCCGACCACGCGGGCACTGCGGCCAAACTCAAGCAACGTGGACTGAAGCGACTCGGCAGTCTGCTCAAGTTCCTTGTCAGAAGACGCGGAGGACGCCGACTGCGGGTTGGCGTGCAGGATCTCGAGCGGCGGAAGCTTGAGGCCGTCCTCTTCTTCGCCCTCGTTATCTGCGGCGCCACCGTCCGCTCTCCCATCGCTAGCCGCAGCCGATTCGACAGCACTCGATGCAGACGCATCGGCAACCTTGGGATGCTTCAAGAAGTCGGGGGTCTGAGGTGCTGCCGAAACAGGATTCACGGCAAACGGCGGCTCGGACTCGTCGATCTTATCGGGGTCGTCTTCCATCGAAAGCTGGCCGGTTACCTGTTCGCGCTTAGCATGGCGACGCGGCAGCAAAGTTGTCTTTGCGGTCTCAATCGGAGCCTCGTCGTCCTCGTCATCGCCCTCGGTGAGCTCAATCTCGCTATCGGACCAAGACGGGTCGGGCTCACTCGTATTGAGTTTGGGCGCAGCCTTGCCCTTCTTGGCATGGCGGCGCGGCAACAGCGTCGTCTTAGCGCGCTCAGCTTCCACGGCATCGGACACGTCGACAAACGAATCCTCGTCCACGTCCTCATCGTCCAGAATCGGATCGACTTCGCTACCCATAACCGTAGTCACGGCCGCATCGGAGCCCTTTTGACGAAGAATGCTCAGGTGCGGACGGGCAACGCCGGGCACCGACAGGGCTTCGTCGTCACCCCACGGGCTGGCGTTGACATCGGCACGACGGCGCTCGGCAAAATCGGCCGCACGGTCGCGAGCAGAGCGCAGCACGCCACCCACCGAAAAGCCGATGATGACCAAGCCCACGACGACAAGGCCCAACAGGACTACCATCGCGATAGGCTTACCCAGGGCATTCTGCAGCGCACTCGCAATAAACGCACCGATGTAGCCACCCGAGGCGGACAGATTTTGCGGCGTGAACATAAGGTCACACGAGACACTCGTACCCGGCACCATCAGCGAAAGAATGGAGACGACGGCGATAAAGACCACGGCGCCGCCCGCAACAGAGCGCACGTTGAGCGGCGAGTCCTCGCCTAAAAAGAGCGTGGCGGCAAACAGCAAAATGACGATCGGCAGCACGTAGGCGCCCAGGCCAAAGCCCAGGTGGTAAAAACCGGCAACAGCAGCCGTCACGGGCGCTGTTGCCGGAGAAATCACGGCAATAAAGGACGCAATCGCCAAAACGGCAATGACCACGCCGGCGATATCGCGATTGGCCGAGGGCTCCACCAAGGGCTCAAAATCATCGAACTCGGACTCGTGGCCCTTATTGGCACGCAGATGGGAACCGGCACCCTTAGCAGATGCCGGTTGGTTGTTGGCCTTATTGCCTTTGGCGTTTTGTGCAGATCCGCGCGCCAAACTAAACCTCCATGACGACCGGGATGATCATCGGACGAGTGCGCGTACGGCTCCAGATAAAGTTGGAGAGCGAGTCGCGCACGGCCTTGCGAATGGCATCGGAACCGCTGCTCGTAAAGCTGAACTTGCCCTTCTCGATCGTCTTCATAATGGACGCGGAGGCATCCTCGGAGAACTGGTCGTCGATGGCAAACGAGACGCCGCGGCCCGAGAACTCGATGGCCTCGATCTTCTTGTGCTTGAGCGAGACGATGGCGACGGCCGTGACCATACCGTCATTGGCGAGCTTCTGACGATCACGCAAGACGATGGGGTCGGTATCGCCGATGCGCAGGCCGTCGACGTAAACGACGCCGGACTCGACGGGCGTACCGCGCTTAACGATACCGCCGCGCATCTCGAGCGTGTCGCCGTTGTCGAGGATAAAGATATGATCGTCCTTGAGACCCATCTTGCGGGCCAGCTGGGCATGGGCGCGCAGATGCACGGCTTCACCGTGAACCGGCATAAAGTACGTGGGCTTGGCCATGGCCATCAGGAGCTTGAGCTCCTCCTGGCTACCGTGACCGGAAACGTGAACGAGAGCGCGGTTCTTATCCCACACGTCGCAGCCGAGCTTGGCCAGGCTGTTGACGACCTGCTGGACGGCTTTCTCATTGCCGGGAACAGGAGTTGCCGAGAGGATAACGGTATCGCCCTCGTGGATGGAGAGCGTCTTGTGCTCGCCATTGGCCATGCGGGACAGGGCCGACAGCGGCTCGCCCTGCGAACCGGTGCACATGACGACAATCTTGTCGTCAGGCAGGTTATCAATGTCAAAGGCATCGATGATATCGGCGTCGTCGATGTTGAGGTAGCCAAGCTCGCGCGCCACGCGGGTGTTAGTGAGCATGGAGCGACCGGTCACAACGACCTTACGGCCGCACTTGCGGGCGGCATCGCAGATCTGCTGCAAACGATGGATGTGGCTCGAGAACGACGCGACGAACACGCGACCCGGGGCGTTCTTGATGGCGTGCAGCAGGTTGGGACCAACCTCGGCCTCTGACTTGGTAAAGCCGGGAACCGTGGCATTGGTGGAGTCGGAAAGCAGTAGGTCGATGCCCTGCTTAGCAAAGCGGCTGATAGCGGCATAGTCGGGCGTGACGCCATCGATGGGCGTCTGGTCGAGCTTAAAGTCGCCGGTGTGCATAACGGTGCCCTGATTTGTGCGGATGAACACGCCCAGAGCGCCGGGGATGGAGTGCGTCATCGAGAAGAAGTCGAGCGAGATGCCGCCGAGGTTGACATGGCTGCCGCCCTTGACCTCGCGGAACTTGGGTGCGCGGATGCGGAACTCAGAAAGCTTGCCCTCGATAAAGCCAAGCGTCAGCTTGCTCGAGAAGATGGGCACCTTATTGTTGAGGTCCTGCAGCAGGTACGGAAGCGAACCGGTGTGGTCCTCGTGGCCGTGGGTGACGACGATACCGCGGAGCTTCTCCTCGTTCTCCAGAACATAGGTGTAGTCGGGAAGCACCAGGTCAATACCGGGCTGGGAATCGTCGGGGAACATGAGGCCAGCGTCAACGAGCACCATGTCGTCGCCGCATTCGAAGACCGTCATGTTCTTGCCGATGCCGTCAAGGCCGCCGAGCGGAATGATCTTCAAAGGAGATGATTTTTTAGCTGCCATAGGTTCGTGTGGTTTCCTTTCTTCGAAACGGGTCTGGAACAACCGACGGGGCGCTTCTGGCAAACCGACCGCCGGGAACGTACAAACATGCATCACAGAGTCGATGCAATAACCAAAATATGATACCCATTTGCACGAGCACAGACCACCCATGCATCAAAGCCCCATCTGAACCTGTGTATCCCGCCGGTCAGGGCTCAGCGGCCCCGGCACGGGCTAAGTTTCCTGCTCTACAGTCCTGCTCACGACGGAGGCCACATTAAGTGGCCTCCTGTTCGTGCGGAACTCGCGATAAAC
>JAXJIC010000016.1:0-21407 GCA_036298925.1 Collinsella aerofaciens | reverse complement strand
GTGGACGAGATAGTCGAGAAGCGCGGTCTCAAGAAGGAGTAACATCGGGACTTGCAGCGACGGACCTCAGGACACTCTTACACCACGTCTGCGCGCGCGACCTAGCGATGTGCAAAATCGCGAGTATTCTGCAAATTCCACCGTTCCGGATGCCCCTCAGAGACGAAAAAGCAAAAAAACAGCCCCCGTTTTAGCGTCGTCAGAGCCAAAACGGGGGCCGTTCCATGCTTCGGTTAACTGATAAAGACCTTTACCTTGCTGAATACTCTCAATTTTGCACGGCGCAGGCGGGGGTACCTTTGCCCACGGCAGGATATGGAAGCCAATCGCCAACCTACCGACGGGTTCGTGTCGGCAGCCCCGGCCTTTCCTTTGCCTAGCGCGACCCTCGCGAAGCGCGTGAGCGATAGGGAAAGGAAAGGCCGGGGCGAACAACCCGCGGCGCAGCCAGTGTTCACGTTACGGCAGGATATGGAAGCCGAGCGAGGCGATATCCTTGGCAAAGCCACGGACGGTGTCGAGCGAGACCTCGTACGGGTCGCGGCCGATGTTCTTGCGCTTGGCCAGGATGCTGTTGGGCACCGTGATGATCTGGCAACCGCAGGCTTCGGCCTGGTAGATGTTGATGAGCTCACGCGTGGACGCCCACAGGACCTCGCAGTTGGGCTTGGCGGCGGCCTTCTTGACCGACTCCGTCATAAACGGAATGGGATCGACGCCGGTGTCGGCGATGCGACCGGCAAAGAGCGAGATGATGGACGGCGTCTCGGCGTCAACGGCCTCGACCATCTCGTCGACCTGCGCAGGCGTAAAGATGGTGGTGACGTTGACCTTGATGCCGTCGGCCGAAAGCTTGCGCACCAGCTCGGCGGTGGACTCGCCCTTGGTGGTCACGCACGGAATCTTGACGTAGACGTTCTCGGCCCAGGTAGCGATCTCGCGGGCCTCGACTTCCATGGCCTCGGTGTCGTCGGCAAAGACCTCAAACGACACAGACACATCGGTGATGTGGGTCAGGACCTCCTTGGCAAACGCGCGGTAATCCGTCACGCCGCCCTTCTTCATAAGGGACGGGTTGGTCGTGAAACCCTGAACGTTGCCGTTCTCGTACATGTCGAGCATGCCCTCGAGGTTTGCACCGTCAGCGAACACCTTGATTGCCATCTGCCTGATTCCTTTCGCTTGCACATGGGCGTTGAACTGCTAAACACTATACCTACGTTTATCAAGGCGTGAGCTGCGGGTTTTCATCTTCTCGGCGAACGGTATAAACACCTCAGTGTTTGGATTGATAAATCGATTGAGCATGCAAAAGCAAAGAGTCGCAGTTTGAGCAAACGTCAGAACGCGGGATTCATTAGATGAGGCCGAAATGCTGCATGGCGGTGACGGTACCGTCGTGTGCGACATCGTCGGTCACGTAGTCGGCGAGCGCCTTGACCTCGGGCATGGCGTTGCCCATGGCGACAGCCGTCTCGACGGCAGCGAGCATGCCCAGGTCGTTGCCCGAATCGCCAAAGCCAAAGGTGCGCGCATTTCCCTCGCGGCCCAGATACGTCAGCGCTCGCGCCACGCCCACGCCCTTGTTGATGCCCTTGGGGCTCAGCTCGCGATTCTGGCCACCGGTGTTGCAGGCCTCAAAATAGCGCTCGATAAAGCCGTCATCGTTGGCTACGCGAGCCAAACTGGGCACATTGAGGCATACCTTGCCCACGCGCAGACTGCCGTCGACGCGCATTTCCTCGGCGCTGTGCACCACAGAAGTGCCGATCAGAGACGACTGCTCAACACCCGCGGGTTCCAGGGCAAAAGTAGCAACGTTGGTCTCGAAAAAGGCCTCAATCCCTGCCGCGGCCATACGGCGTGCAAGCTCCTCGACAACATCCTCGTCAAAGCAGTCCTCGTGTACCACGCGGCCCTCGACCTCGAGCGTGGCTCCCGCCATGGCAACGACACCCGCAGGCTCCAAAGCACGCAGGCCATCGGCAATCAGCCACAAGGGACGACCCGTGCAGATAAATGCTTGGTGGCCCGCATTGCGCAGACGACCAAATGCATCGACAACGGCCTTCGACGGGTGGACCGCATTGAAGTCCTTATCGGTCATATCGTCGGGATCGAACGACGTCAGCGTGCCGTCCACGTCAAAAAAGAGCACAGCGGAATCGGGGCACGCATCAATCATATGGGTTCCTTTCGAGGATAAGGGCAAACGAAGCATCCATCATATAATGGAGCGACGCAACCAGAGAGGTCACCCATGGAATTTTACGCAAGCTGCCCCGAGGGCTTTGAGTCCGCACTCGCCGATGAGCTTAAACGCCTCGGGCTTTCGCATGTTCGCCGCCTGAAGGGCCGCGCCACGTTTGAGGGCGAGCCCGAAGAAGGCTACCGCGCCTGTCTATGGTCGCGCCTGGCGAGCCGCGTGTTCGTGGTACTCGGACGCTTTGAGGCACAGGATGCCGACGAGCTGTACGATAGCGTTTACGACATCGCCTGGGAGACCATCATCCGCCCCGGAGCCACCATCGCCATCACCGCCCGCGGCGTGACCGAGCAGCTGCGCAACACGCGCTTCTCGGCCCTGCGCGCCAAAGACGCGCTGTGCGACCGTCTGGCCGAGACCACGGGCCGTCGTGCCGATGTCGATGCCGCCGACCCCGACGTTCACCTGCTGCTTTCGCTGCGTCAGCGCCGCGCGAGCATTAGCCTGGACCTTTCGGGCGACCCGCTGTTCAAACGCCTGCCGCCCGCAGCGACCCGCGCCGGCGAGGGTGCGCACGTGCTGCGCCCCGACTACGCCGCTCTGGTGCTGGCGCAGGTCGGCTGGACCGCACTGTGTGAGCGCGAGCTGACGGCCGACGATTACGAGAACGAAGCCCTGCCCACGCTGATCGACGCCTCGTGCGCCGGCGGCGGCCTGCTGCTGGAGGCCGTGAATATTCTGACCGACCGCGCCCCGGGCGCCGCACGCGAGCGCTGGGGCTTTGAGGGCTGGCAGCTGCACGACGCCGCCCTATGGGAGCAGCTACTCGCCGAGGCACGCGAGCGCGAGGCGGCAGCACGCGAGCGCCAAGCACGCATTGTGGCCGTAGACATCGACCCCGCCGCCCGCAAGACCGCCGAGCGCATGGTCAAGTGCGCCGGCTACAAGCGCTTTGTCGATTTTTGCGCCGCCAAGTCCGCCACCGTACTGGACCACGCGGGCGCTGTCGCCGGCGCCGCCGTGGTCGCAGACACCACCGAGACCCCGCTTTCGCTCATGCACGACGCCATGACGCTGGTCGGTGAGCTGCGCCGCGCGCCCGAGCTTGCTTCGGCACCGGTCGCCGCGCTCACCCGCGATGGCTTACTAGCCCGCGCGCTCCACGCCGAGCCCGAGCGCTCGATCGCCGTCATGCCCAACAATGAAGAGGCAACTATTGAGGTCTGGCCTTCGCTCGACCAGGCCGCCGCAGCATTTGAAGCTGCGACCAGTGCAGGTGCTGAGGAGCAGACCGCAGGTGCCCAAGACGAAGCCGCCGGCACCCCCATGCCCGAGCCTGCCGCCATGCTCGACCTGGGCGACGGCAAGCCGCTGCCCGTGCTCATCCCCGAGTCGGAGCAGTTCGCCAACCGCCTGCGCAAGAATGCCCGTCTGCGTCGCAAGTGGGCAAAGCGCGAGGGCGTGAGCTGCTACCGCGTCTACGATGCCGACCTGCCCGACTACTCCGCCGCCATTGACCTGTACGAGGGCTGCCCGCAGACGCCGGGCCGCTGGCTCGTCATCGCCGAGTACGCCGCGCCTAAGACCATCGATCCCGCGCTAGCCCAGGCCCGCATGCTCGACATCTTGGCCATCGCGCCGCGCATCCTGGATGTTCCGGCCGAGCATGTGCACGCCAAGGCCCGCATGCGCTCGCGTGGCGGCTCGCAGTACGGCAAGCAGGGCGCCGGCAAGGGCGGATCGGGCGAGCGCGCCAACATCGCTCGCCGTCGCCTGCCGCTCATCGAAGAGGGTGGACTCACCTTTGCCGTCAACTTTGACGATTATCTGGATGTGGGCATCTTCCTGGATCACCGCGTCACCCGCAACCTGGTGCGCGAGCACGCCAAGCAGGCGCGCCGCTTCCTCAACCTGTTTGCCTACACCGGCACTGCCACCTGCTACGCGGCCGATGGCGGCGTCGAGGAGACCGTGACGGTCGACCTTTCCAACACCTATCTGGACTGGGCCGAGCGCAACATGCGCCAAAACGGCTTTGTGGGGCCGCAGCATCACTTTGTGCGCGACGACGTGCTCGCCTGGATTCGTGACCAGCGCCAGACGCGCAACCGCTGGGACTTGATCTTTGTCGACCCGCCCACGTTCTCGAACTCGTCCAAGATGGGCCGTCGCACTTGGGATGTCCAGCGCGACCATGTCGAGCTTTTGGCCGGCATATCTCGCCTGCTTGCACAGGGCGGACATGCCATCTTTAGCTGCAACCTGCGCGGCTTCCGCCCCGAGACACGCAAGCTCGCCCGCGCGGGCGTGGTGTTGGAGGACATTACGGCGCAGACCATCCCCGAGGATTTCGCGCGCAACCAGAAGGTGCACCACTGCTATATCGTGCGCCGCCTGCCCATTGAGGACGCCATGGCCGAGGTCGGCTTTAGCGCCGAGGAGATTGCCGAGCGCGTCGAGGAGCTACGCAACCCCGAGGCCTGCAAGCCTCGCGCGGCAGTGCCCGCGCACGCGCAGGCCGGCAACGGCAAGTCCAACTTTGCCGGCAAGCCCTCCCCCGCAGGCAAGTCCAAAAAGAAGAAGTTCTACGCCAGCAAGCCCAAGGGCAAATAACAAAGTTGCGGTGGAATATGGACTGCTTTGCCTGGAATTAGGCAAATTTAGACCGTATTTCACCGCAACTCATAGTGGGATGGCGGATGCCGACCTATCCCTGGATGACCAATCGGTAACCGATACCCACGTGTGTTTGGATATAGCGCGGATGCGCGGGGTCGGACTCGATCTTCTTGCGCAGCGTGCCCATAAAGACGCGCAGGCTCGCCAGGTCGCTCTTAGTTGCCGTGCCCCAAATCTCGTGCAGGATAAACTGGTGCGTCAGTACCTTGTCGGCGTTATGTGCCAGCAGGCACAGGAGCTTGTACTCAATCGGCGTCAGATGCAGCTCCTCGCCATCCATCGTGGCAATGCCGGCATCAAAGTCGATATGCAGCTCGCCGGTATCGAACGAGCCCTCGGAGGCAACGCCGCCTGTCTGTGCATACGAAAGACGCCTGAGCGTCGTGCGAATGCGCGCGAGCAGTTCCTCGACCGAAAACGGCTTGGTCAGATAGTCGTCGGCACCGGCATCGAGCGCGCGGATTTTGTCCGCATCCTCGCTGCGCGCCGAGACCACGATAATCGGCATGCCCGACCATGCGCGCACCGACTCCACCACCTTGACGCCGTCCATATCGGGCAGGCCCAGATCGAGCAGCACAATGCTCGGTGCCTGCGATGAGGCGGCGGCGATGGCGGCATGGGCGGTCTCCACGGCCATATGACGCAAGCCGTGCGCCTCGAGCGCGGCAACGATAAGATTGCGAACGGCGGGGTCGTCCTCAACGACCAAGATGAGCGGTTTCACGGCAGAGTTCGGCACAGCGCTACTCCTTATCAAACGAAACGTCGGCGGCGGGAAGTTCAATCGTAAAGACCGAACCGTGCGGGTCCGCCGCAGCAACCTCTATGCTACCGCCATGTGCCAACGCAATGGAACGGCAGAGCGAAAGACCCAGGCCAACGCTGCGGTGGCTGTCGGCCAGACCATGGTTGGCGGTATAGAACGACTCAAAGATCCGCTCGCGGTCCTCGGGTGCGATGCCCGGACCATCATCGGCCACCGAGCACGCCACGCGTCCATCGTCGACGCTAATCGAAATCATGATATGCGAGCCTGCGGGCGTATAGGTGATGGCGTTGTTCACCAGATTGACCACCAGCTGCACCATCAGGCGCGCATCGACGTTGACGAGCGCCGGCTCATCGCACGCCACCACCTTAAGGTCGTGCTCGCGCACGGCAGGGTTCACGTGGCGCAGCGCCTCCTCGACGATATCGTCCATGAGCTCGAGCGTAGTCGACAGACGCATGCCGCCGCCCTCGAGCTTGGTGATGGCGAGCAGATTCTCGACGGTGGCGTTGAGCCACAGCGCATCCGAGCGAATGGATAGAAGCAGGCCGCGGCGCGTCTGGGCATCGAGCACGGCGGTGCCGGTCGAGCCCTGGTCGAGCAGCACGTCGGCATTACCCGAAATACTGGTAAGCGGTGTGCGCAGATCGTGCGAGATGGAGCGCAGCAGGTTGGCGCGCAGCTGTTCGTTTTTGGCGAGCACCGCCGCCTCCTCGCGGGCCTCCATGGCGCGGGCGCGGTCGAGCGCCAGCTCGCCTTCGCTCACGATGGCATCGGCAAGCGTCCGCTCCTCGTGCGTCAGCACGTCGGGCTCGGCAACGATAGCCAGCACGCCCACCACCGAGGCGGGGTCGCCCGAACGGACGAAGCCGTCGCCCGTGCGAACCGTCAGGTAGATGCCATAAAACGCCGAGCCGCCATAGGTGGCATCGAGCGGCGTTCCCACATAGGCGGAGGCCGAGAGCCGCGGCGGCATCTGCGGCGCCAGTTCATGCACCGGCGCGGCATCGCCCACGGCCGTGTATGTCGCACGTGGCAGCAGGTCATCGCCCTCGGCGTCGGCGCTGTACCACACGACCGGACAGCCCGAAAGACGCGCCAGCTGCGTTGCCATGGCATGAACGATCTGCTGCTCGTCGGCGCAGCGCTGCAGCATGCGGTTGGTCTCGAGCACCATATGCGTGCGACGGTCGCTGGCGGCAGCCTGCGCCAAGGCCCGGCGCAGGGCCAACGCAATCGAGCTCGACACAAGCGAGACCACGAACATGATGAAGAACATGCCGGGATAGCCGCGGTCGATAAGCGACAGCGAGTAGCGCGGGTCGACAAACAAGAAGTTGTAGAGCGCCACGGCGGCAGCCGAGCTCAGCAAGCAATACAGGCGACTCCAGGTAAAGAATGCGCACAGCTGAACGGCGAACACATAGACGATCATGATGCTGGGAGCAAGACCGGGGCGGTCGAGCAGCGTGCCCACAATCGTCGCCGCGACCAGCAGCCCCACCGATACGCAGGCGTCATACAGAGGAGTGCGGCGCGTCAGCGTTGTGCGCCGCCACCAAAAGTTATCGGCAATATCGCCGTCCGTACGGACGTCCATCAGTGCCCCACCCCTCTCTCAAAAACAAAAACCACCACAAAGGGACAGGCACCTTTGTGGTGGTTTCCCTTGTGGTGGTTCCAAGTGTATAGCCTTTGCAACCGGCGGTCGCTAGACAAACAGCACGTGCGCGAGCAGGGCACACACGCACACCGCTCCAAATACCAGTGCCACGATCGAGATCACGCGGTCGGCCATGTCCATGTTGGCACGATTCGTAAAGAACCGATCTTCGGCGGCGTCGACACGCGCCTCACGTACCAGCTCGGCCGCAAGATCGCGACCGTCAAGCACCTTTGCATCCATGGTTTCCTCCCAGGACTCAATCACTGTCATTGCAAGCCTGCCCGTTCGCAGCCAAACCTCAAGCGTCGACTACGGGCGCTCGTTGGGGGCCAGGCGTTGCATCTTGTTCACGGCCTTGAACTTGGTGAACAGCGGCACGTACTCAAAGCTCACGTTGGAGTTCTCCAGGCCGTACCAGCGTGCAGGCGTGCCGGCGGCGCGGCGGATGATGTACTTGAGCGTGATGGCCGTGCGCTCGCTCGGCTCTACATCGCTTTCGGGCGCCAGAAGCTTACGGATCAGGACGAACTTGAACGTACCGATGTTACCCGGATCCTTGTAGACCGAGTAGTCATGCGTCTGCGGCGGCAGCTCGCCAGTGGCAGCCAGGTCCTGAACAACCTGACGCAGGTAGGCATTGACGCGCTGGTTAATCTTGTAGCCCAGGTACAGATGCACGCGGAACACGTAGTCGGTGCCGAACGTCTCGACCGAATAGGCAAAGGTGTGCGGCTCGTCCATGGTCTCGACATTCACGAACCACCAGGCGCGGGCGCGCTTGGGATGCTTGTCCAAGATCGAGTAGACGATATCACGGTCGATGTAGTCGGTATGGGTGTCCTTGGTCAGGTACACGATGTTGTCGCTCAGGCGCTCGTAGCGATCGTCATCGCGCAGGCGCTTGAGCTGCGGCAGGTAGCTGCGCAGCGGCAGCAGCGTAAACTGGCGCTGCTCAACAGCCGTACCGTTGTACCAGCACACCATGATGCCCATGATGAGCGCGGCCATGAGGATGGTGAAATAGCCGCCGTGGAAGAACTTGGTGAGCGAGCTCACGAAGAAGAAGCCTTCGAGCAAAAGGAAGAAGGCCGCGAAGATCCACGGCGCGACCTTGAGCTTGCGCTCCTCGTGCAGGTAGAAGAAGAGCAGCAGCGTGGTGCACATCATAGTCAGCGTAATGGCAAGGCCGTAGGCGGCTTCCATATGCGCCGAGTTCTGGAACAGCAGCACCACAATGACGCAGCCGACAAGCATGACGTTGTTGACCATGGGGATGTAGAGCTGGCCCTTGGTCTCGGCAGGGTAGAAGACCTGCATGTGCGGCATGAGGTCCAGACGGCTGGCCTCGGACACCAGCGAGAATGCGCCGGTGATGAGCGCCTGCGAGGCAATGATGGCCGCGACGGTAGAAAGGCCGACGGCAAACGGGCGCAGGCCCGGGGCGAGCATCTGGTAGAACGGGTTGAGATCGGCAATGCCCATGAGCTCGGGGTTGGCAGCGTTGTTCATAAGCCAAGCGCCCTGGCCCATATAGGACAGCAGCAGGCAGCACTTAACGAACGGCCAGGTAGCGTAGATGTTGCCGCGGCCGACGTGGCCCATGTCGGAGTAGAGCGCCTCGGCACCGGTGGTGGCGAGGAAGCAGCTGCCCAGAATCATGATGCCCGCGTGGTTGTTGGGGCTCAACAAAAAGGCGATGCCGCGGAGCGGGTTGAGGCACAGCAGCACGGCGGGGTGCTGTAAGACAAAGAACAGACCCGTGCCGCCCAGGAATAGGAACCACAGCGTCATGATGGGGCCAAAGGCGTGACCGATCTTGGCCGTACCGATGCGCTGTACCAAGAAGAGCACGATGATGATGGCGAGCGTAATGGCGACGACGCGGCCCTGGTCATCGCCCAGCACGGCATGGACCGCCGGGATGGTGCGCAGGCCCTCGATGGCCGTGGTAACGGTAACGGCCGGCGTCAGGATGCCGTCGGCGAGCAGCGCGGCGCCACCCAGCATGGCGGGGATGATAAGCCACTTGCCGCAACGCTTGACCAGGCTGTACAGGGCAAAGATGCCGCCCTCACCATGGTTATCGGCGCGCAGCGAGATGAGCACATACTTGATGGTGGTCAGCAACGTGACCGTCCACACGACAAGGGAGAGCGCGCCGAGCACGAACTCCTCCGTGACGCTTCCGATGCCGCCGTTGCCGGCAACGAGCGCCTTGGTTACATACATGGGGCTGGTGCCGATATCGCCGTACACCACGCCCAGCGTGACGAGCATCGCCGAGATGCTCACAGGAATCGCAGCGTGCGAGGCTGCCTCCTTGGCCTTTTGTTCCATAAGCCGGTTTCCTCCCAACTTTAATGTTCGAAGGGATTATAGGTAATCGGCCCATGTTTTAATGCACTGTTTTCCCAGCTAGATAAAGATTTATACAGTCTTTAGGCTACCGCGGCGATATGGAATGCAGCAAAGGAACTATCCCTTTGCCGCATCTGTCATTTTCCGAGCCAGTTTTTGAACCACCACTCCATGGATCGGCTCATCTCGGCCATAAAGGGACTGGTGTGTTTGCGGGTGTAGATATCCACCACGCGCTCGCCCACCTCGCGGGCATGCGGGCGAAACATCGCATCCATCTCGGCCACCTGTGCATCCATAGTCGCGGTATCGGCGCGGCGATAGCGCTCCTCGTGCACCAGGTTCACCACGGGATGTGCGATTGCCGGGCGCTCCTTGCGGGGCGTGCCGATGATGAGCATCGACAGCGGCATGGTATAGGGCGGCAAGTCCAGCAGCTCGGCAACTTCCTCGGCATTCTCGACGATATCGCCGATGTAGCAGCTCCCCAGCCCCAGGGCCTCGGCGGCAACCACGGCGTTTTGCGCAGCGATCACGGTGTCCTGGGCCGCGATGGCAAAGTCGCCCAAACCCGGCGCGCGGCGGGGCGCCTTGCCCGTACGCTCGACAAACTCGGGCTCAAAGCAGCCCACGTGCTCAAACAGATCGATCCACTTGGCATAATCGACCACAAATATTAGTGCCCAGGGCGCCTTGGCGATCATGGGCTGGTGATCGCACAGGTCGGCGAGGCGGTCCAGCGTAGCCTGCTCGCGAATGCTCACGATGGAATACATCATCATGGCGCCCGCCGACGGCGCGCGACTCGCCGCATGCAAAATTGCCGCCCGCTGCTCGTCGGTCACCGCCACGGGACGGTCGTCGTCATCACGCGCGAAGGCACGCGTGGAGGAACGGTGCTCCAACGTGTCCAGCACCGCATTGCCCGTGGTCTCGACCGGATAGCCACACGTATCCACAGCCTTGGTGCAAACCTGCTCGTTCATCGCCTCATCCTCGCTAATTCTTTAAGAAGCCTTTACGTTTCCGTGTAATTCCCGTCCATTATCGCGCAGGTCGCCACTACATTGCGCCACACCGCCACACGTGCGCGTTAATATGGCTGGTTGTTGTGCGCAGACACCAATTGCAGCGCATATCTTGGTAACAATCGGGTAAACCCCCGCTTTCGTACGTTTTAGTTTGTGAGGAGTCTCAGCATGTTCGCTGCCGCCATCTCGCTCGTCGGTCTTGCGGCGACCGTCTACCTTGTCTTGCGCGAGGCCAAGGCCATTCGCGCTCAGTCGGGCACCGTTGCCAAAAGCGCTCTTGGGTGGAGCGTCGCCTTCGGCCTGTTCCAGGTCTTTTTGACCGTTTGGGGCGCCATTGGCCTCGTCGCCCAAAACGAGCCGCTCGCCTTTGTGATGCTCATCCTGACCAACGCCATCCTCACCGGCTGCGCTTGGGCCAGCATCGCACGCGACCGCATCGCCCCGCGCGTCTTTGCGTTCGCCGCGCCCGACGCCCCCGCCCCCACCGGCAAGCTCGCCCGTCTGCGCGGCGCCTTTGTGGCCAAGCCACTCGTCGCCGCCGTCCTGTGTCTGCTGCTCGCCGGCGTCTTTGCGCTGCTGGGCATGGAAGTCTCGTCCAACCACGACTTTACCTGGGTCTACCCCCTGTGCATCCTGCTCGAGTGGGCCATCATCACCGTGCTCATGACCGGCTTGTTCTTCCTGTTCCAGCGCCACGGCGCAGCTCCGGCCGTCCTGGCCTTCGCCCTCTTTATCCTGGGCATTGCCGAGTTCTTCGTCATCACGTTTAAATCCATGCCCATCCAGCCGGGCGACCTTTCGGCCATCTCCACCGCCGCCGCAGTCGCCGGCAACGGCTACACCTTCTCGATCTCGCTGTTCTGCGTGCTGTCCATGGGCTTTACCGCCATCGCCATGCTGCTATGCGAGTACGCCGGCCTGGTCGCGCCGCATCGCCAGAAGGGCGCCGCCAACGCCAAGCGCATGCTGCTCACCAACCTGCTCGTCGCCGTGCTGTGCCTGGGCGGCGTGACCGCGCATGTTACGCTCATCGACTACTACAACACTCTCGGCATCACCGTCTACACCTGGCGCCCGCTCGAGAGCTACTGGCGCGAGGGCTACCTGCCCGCTTTCATTAGCGCAGCGCAGTCCATCAAGCCGCCCAAACCCGCCGACTACTCCGTCGACGATGCCAAGGCCACGCTCAAAAAGTACGCCAAGGCCTACGACAAGTCCGACGCGGCCAAGAGCGACGAGCGCGCCGCCGCAAAGGAGCAGTTCGATAGCGAGAAGCCCACGGTCATCGCCATCATGAACGAGACGTTCTCGGATCTGTCGATCTACCAGAACATGCGCGCCGGCTACGAGGGTCCGCAGTACTTTAAGAACCTGTCCGACTGCCTCAGCCGCGGCAAGCTCTATGTGAGCGCCTACGGCGGCGGTACCGCCAATACCGAGTTTGAGTTTATGACCGGCAACTCCATGGCCAACCTGGGCTCGGGCGTGTACCCCTACACCATCTACAACATGGAAACGACCGGGAACCTGGCAGAGCAGTTCAAATCGCTCGGATATTCCACCACGGCCTTGCACCCCAACCACGCGACCAATTGGAACCGCGAGAACGTCTACAAGGACTTTGGCTTTGACCAGTTCCTGTCCATCAACGATTTCCAGGGAGCCGACACCCTGCGCGGTATGGTGACCGACCAGGCTACCTACGACAAGATTCTTGAGCTGCTCGACCAGAACGCCGATCCGCAGTTTATCTTCGACGTGACCATGCAGAACCACTCGGGCTACGACACGGGCCTGCTGCCGGTCGACAAGCAGATGCACCTCAACATCGACACGACCGATCTGGACGCCAAGACCATCGAGGACGGCACGCTCTCCGATGTCGACGAGTACGTCTCGTGCATCGAGCAGTCCGACCAGGCGCTGCGTTACTTCCTCAACGCCCTGAGCAAGCTCGACCGTAAGGTGGTCGTGGTGTTCTGGGGCGACCATCAGCCGTTCTTCCCGTCCAAGTTCAACGACAAGTGGTTTACCGGCGAGGACGACGCCACGCATCAGGAGCGTCTGTGGCAGACCGACTACATCATCTGGGCCAACTACGACGTTGCCGGTTGCAACCAGACAAGTGAGGTCGACGACCTGTCCACCAACTACCTGTCCACGCAGCTCATGCAGCTGATCGGCGCACCGCTGACCGACTACCAGAAAGCGCACATGACGCTGCGCGAGTCGCTGCCCGCTATCAACTCCGTGGGCTACGAGGACGCCAGCCTGCGCTGGGCGCTCTCCTCCAACGTCACCGGTGACGACGCTGCTGCCGCAGCCGCCACCAAGGCGCGCGAGGATTACGCCAAGATGCAATACTACGAGATGTTCCGCGACGGCAAGAACGTGTACACCGAGCACTTCCAGACCGAGGCCAACGAGACCGACCCCAACTTGGCACCGGGTACGACCAAGATCAAGTAGCGGGTCACTCATAACTGAAACGTCTGTCCGGGCGGAGGCATATAAGGTTCCCTGCTCGGACAGTCCTGCGCAAGACGGAGGCCACATTAAGTGGCCTCCTTTGCGTGCGGAACTCGCGATGAACCTTATATGCCTCCGCCCGGACAGACGCCCTGTTGTTGGAGCGCGGCTTGTCATAGGGGTATCCGCAACATATATAAGTTGAAGGCCACGTCATGTGGCTTTTTTTGCATCCGGAAACCGTGTCCCAGAATTCACGTCCGGAATGGGATGCAGTTTCCGCTTGTGGCTCCGTTGGGAAACTGCATCCCATTCCAAAGGCAAATTCTGGGACGCACTTTCCGAAACCCCATCCATCAGGAAAGCCCTTCCCACTCTGAATACATCCAGCGAACGTATGCGAGCGTGTTGTCCAGAACGGCCTCGTCATCGAGGTGATGGAAAATGTCACCCCAAACGCTTGCCACGGTTGCGTCCACAAGTGTCAAGAAAAAAGCCTCGAGAATCTCGAGGCTTTCACGTTTGTACGATTGAACGCGCGGCACCGCGAGCGACGGTCTACTCGCCCAAAACGGCCTTCTTGGCGGCTGCGGCCATGTTGTCCAGGTCTTCCTTGGTGGGATGGTCCTTCGCGGCAACCCAGTTGTCGAGCAGCATCTTATAGCGAGCGTTGTCGGGATCTTGCTCGAGCATGGCCTCGTAGCGCTGCTTGACCGCGGGGCCCATCTTGCCCTGGCACATCGCCCAGCCCGCAAGCTCGGCATCCCCAGCCAAATTGGAAGTTACGCGGTCGATAATCTGCTGGTAATAGCTCTGGTCGGCCCCAAAGCCGCAGGTGCCAAACAGGAAGACGCGCTTGCCATGCAAGGCGGAGAGCAACGCCGCCACCGAAGGCGTGCACGCGCCCTTGTCGCACCAAAAACCGACGAGCACCGTGTCGGCCGTGCAGGCGCCCTGCGCCTCGCGCGCAACCTGATCTGCATCCGCATCGTCGCTCAACGCCGCGGCATGGACAAACTCAACGCCCGCAGCCCGCAGAGCGCGCTTGATCGCGCCCGAAACCATCCTGGTATTACCGCTCTTGCTGTTAACCACCAAAGAGCACGTCATAGTCACGTTGCCTCGTTTCCCCCAAAACTAAAGCCACTAATGCAATTTATTAGATGAATATCTTAGTACTAACGACGCAGATGTAAACCATCTGCCGCTAATCGGTAGCCCCTACTGGGCAAACTGGCTGCGGTAGAGCTCGGCATAGAAGCCACCTGCCGCCAGCAGCTCGTCGTGCGTGCCGCGCTCGATAATCTCGCCGTCGCGCATCACCAGAATGCAGTCGGCGTTGCGGATGGTGCTCAGGCGGTGCGCCACGACAAAGCTTGTGCGACCGGCCATGAGCTCGTCGAATGCCGCCTGCACCTGCAGCTCGGTACGCGTATCGATGCTCGACGTTGCCTCGTCCAGCAGCAGAATCGCCGGATCGGTGAGCATAACGCGCGCAATGCACAGCAGCTGTTTTTGACCCTGGCTAAACGTGCCGCCGTCCTCGCCGATGACCGTATCGTAGCCGCCTGGCAGCTGCACGATAAACTTGTGCGCATGCGCGCGCTTGGCAGCTTCGATAACCTGCTCGCGCGTGGCGTCGGGACAGCCGTAGGCGATGTTTTCCGCCACCGTGCCCTCGAACAGCCACGTATCCTGCAGCACCATGCCAAAGGCGCGGCGCAGGCTCGCGCGCGTGTAGTCACGCGAAGACCGGCCATCGACCATGATGCGTCCGGCATCAATATCGTAAAAACGCAGCAGCAGGTTGATGAGCGTTGTCTTGCCGCAGCCCGTGGGGCCGACCAGGGCAAAGCGCATGCCGGGTTTGGCCTCGATGCAGATATCCTGCAGCAGCTTGCGATCGGGCACATAACTAAAGTCCACGTGCTCAAAGGTCACCTCGCCACGCGGGGCGGCAAGTTCCACGGCGCCCGTCGCATCGGGCTCCTGCTCGCGCGCGTCGAGCAGCGCAAACATGCGGCGTGCCGAGGCGTACGCCGTCTGGATCTGCGTAATGACGTTGGTGACCTCGTTGAACGGCTTGGTGTACTGGTTGGCGTAGGACAGGAAGATCTGCACGCCGCCCACCGTGAGTGCCGCGGGCACGCCCGTGATCACGCCCACGCAGCCAATCACGGCCACCACGGCATAGATGATGTTATTGATAAAGCGCGTGCCGGGGTTGGAGAGCGAACCCATAAACTGCGCGCGCTCACCTGCCGCATAGAGCTCGGCGTTGAGGGCATCGAAGCGCTGCTGAGCGTTGGGACCATAGGCAAAGGCGTCGACAAGTTTCTGCTCGCCTACGTACTCCTCGATATGACCACCGAGCTGCCCTTGAATACGCTGCTGTGCCGTAAAGCTTTTGTTGGAAAGCTTGGCGATAGCACCGGCTCCAAAAATGGAAAGCGGCGTGACGAGTACCACCACGAGCGTCATGGTCAGGTTGATGGAAAGCATAAACGCGAGCGTACCCACGATGGTAATAACACCGGTGAAGAGCTGTGTAAAGCCCTGCAGCAGACCGTCGCCCACCTGATCGACGTCGTTGACCACGCGACTCATGAGGTCGCCGTGGGCATGGCCGTCGATAAAGCTGAGCGGCATGCGGCTGAGCTTGTCGCTCGCCTCCACGCGCATGTCGCGCACCGTTTCGTAGGACAGGCGGTTGACGCAATAGCCCTGCAGCCACTGAAAGGCCGCAGCACCTACGACGACAATCGCGAGCTTGGTGACAAGCGGCAGCAGCGCATCGAAGTCCACCTGTCCGGCGGCGACGATAAGGTCGATGCCCTCGCCAATGAGGATGGGCGTGTAGAGCTGCAGAATCACGGAGATGGCGGCACTCACAAACGACGCTACAAACGAAATGCGGTGCGGGCGAACATAGCCCAGCAGGCGGCGGGTCACCGCACCCACGGGATAGCGCTCGGGATCGCCGGGCTGGCGCGGACCGTCGCCCAGGTCGTTGAGGTTATCGTTACCGGACACGTTGGCCGTCATCGTGGCGACCGAACCGGAAGAAGTATACGGATTCATCTAGCAGCCCTCCTTTGCGCAGGCGGATGCGGGGACGGTTGGGGCGGACGCGGGCGCCGCACTCCCCTGCTGGCCCTCGAGTTCCTCGCGGCGAAGCTGCGACTGGCAAATCTCGCGATAGAGCTGGCAGCTTGCATACAGCTCGTCATGCGTGCCCAGGCCCGCAACCGAGCCGTGGTCGAGTACGCAGATCATATCGGCGTCGCGCACGGTCGAGACGCGCTGGCTCACAATAACCGTCGTGAGCGGCAGCCCGCCCTCGGCGGCACCGCGCATGCTGCGCTCGCGAATGGCACGGCGAAGCGCCGCGTCGGTCTTAAAGTCGAGCGCCGAGGCGGAGTCGTCCATGATCAGGACCTGTGGCGAGCCCACCAGGGCGCGCGCGATGGTCAAGCGCTGGCGTTGGCCACCGCTGAAGTTCTTACCGCCCGCCTCGACCGGGGCATCGAGCCCCTGCGGCTTGTTGCGCACGAACTCGCTCGCCTGCGCCATGTCGAGCGCCGCCCAGAGATCCTCGTCGGTCGCAGCCTCGTCGCGCCAGGTCAGGTTGCTGCGGATGGTGCCGCTCACCAGCGACGCGCGCTGCGGAACGGTCGCGACCACACGGCGCAGCTGGTCGAGCGGCCAGGTGCGCACGTCGGCGCCCATCACGCTCACGCTGCCGGTGCCCGCATCGTACA
This sequence comes from Collinsella aerofaciens, assembly GCA_036298925.1. Classification (GTDB taxonomy): domain Bacteria; phylum Actinomycetota; class Coriobacteriia; order Coriobacteriales; family Coriobacteriaceae; genus Collinsella; species Collinsella aerofaciens_BN. Next base: position 4,465 of record JAXJIC010000016.1, on the reverse strand, counting down.
GGCGCGGGATGAGCGAGACGAGCGTGGACTTACCACTGCCCGTACCGCCAATAATGCCGAGCGTCTTGCCCAGCGGGAGCTCCAGGGTCACATCGTTGACGGCGTTGGCAGCGCCGGCGCCAAAGGAGAAGCTCGCATGGCTCAAGCTCAGCGCAGGAACTGGAGCGACATTGCCCGGCTTGGGCAGCGCGACCGACTGATTGCCCTCGTCGGTGATGCTCGGCTCGCAGTTGAGCACCTCGTTGATACGCGAAGCACTCGCGCTCGCCTTGGTAAAGACCACGACCAGGTTGGCGACGTACACGATGGAGGTCAGGGTCTGCGTCATGTAGTTCACAAACGCCATGACCTGGCCCTGCGTAAGCTCACCCACGTTGACCTGGATGCCGCCCACCCACAGGATGGCGCACACGCCCAGGTTCATCACCAAAAACGTTACGGGGTTAAGGATTGACGAGAGCTTGCCCACCGCGATGGCAGTATTGGCCTGATCGTCGGCGGCCTGGGCAAAACGCTCGCACTCGTGGTCCTCGCGTACAAAGGCGCGAACCACGCGGGCGCCCGAAAGGCCCTCACGGCAAATGAGCGCGATGCGGTCGAGCTTTGCTTGCAGCTGCTTGTAGTACGGAATGCAGCGCGCCATGACAAACCAAAACACCAGGCCGATGGCGGGCGTGCAAATCAAAAAGATCATGCCGAGCTTAAGGTCGATGGCAAGGGCCGCAACCATGGAGCCCACCGCCAGGAAAGGCCAGCGGATGAGCATGCGCACGCCCAGCGCCACGGCGAGCTGCACCTGATTGACGTCGTTGGTGATGCGCGTGATGAGCGACGGCGTGCCAAAACGGTCGAGCTCGGCATAGCTCAGTTTGTTGATGTGTTCGTAGAGCGCGCCGCGAATGTCGGTGCCCATGCCCTGCGAGGTCAGCGCCGCCATCTTTTGGCAGACGAGCGTAAACGAGATGCCGATCACAGCCATGGCGCCAAGCAGCATGCCGTAGTGGACGACGGCGTTGACGTCGTGCGCGCCGATGCCCTTGTCGATCATCTGTGCAATCACGAGCGGCGTAAGCAGGTCAAAGATCACTTCGATCAGCTTACACGCAGGGCCAATCACCATATACCGGCGAAACTTACCACCAAAACGCCTGAGCAACTCAATCATAAAAAGGCGCTCCCTATCATCATTCACACTCAATTCGAATCATGATAGTACGGTGAGCTCAAAAGAAGCGTAAACAACTCGTCATTTCTGGCGAGATTCAAGAGCGGGTTAACCGCCTGATATACTTACATTAGTGCTACCAAGTAAGTTGCCAACCCTTGAAATGAGGTGCCGAGATGAACGACATTCTCGCAAGAAGAGCAAGACGAGCAACCATGGGCATCGCCCTTTCCGCGGCACTTGTCGCGGGAATCGCCCCCGTAACGGCGATCGCGGCAGAAACCAGCTCCCCTGTCGATGCAGTCGCCTTGCAGACGGAAGACGCGGCCACCGAAAAAGAAAAAGCGCATGCGGCCATGCAGGAAGCGCTCAAAAACCTCGAGGCCGCAAAAGACGCCGCAAGTCCCGAGAAAATTGCGGAAATCGATACTAAAATTGCCATTTTTCAAAAGAACTACGACACTAATTTGGCGCGAGCTGCCATATATAAGGAATCCCTTCCTACCATGCAAGCGGACATCGATGCAGCCCAATCCGAATGCGATAAGGCCCACAACCGAACAAGAGACCTTGAGGCAGAATTAAATAAAATCCCCCACACGGATTACGAAACTAGATGGCAGTTGGAACTGGCGATCATGGATGCACAAGAGCAAGAATCTCGTTGTGAAGATAAGCTTGAGCACTGCCGAATGCGCCTCGAAAGTCAGAAAAGCCTGATTTATTTCTTAGAAAGCGAAGTAGAGTTTAATAAAACCCACCTCGACGGAGAAACAGCCAAGCGAGATGCGCTCCTCGATAATTTGAAAAAGGCGCAAGCGGCCTATGACGACGCCTGCAAGGCATACGAAGAGGCAAAAGCCGCAGCAGATACGGCCGCCTCGCCCGAGATAACGAAACCCACCGAGACAACGCCTCCCTCCGGCTCGGCGCAACCGGCCGAGACGGCACAGCCCGCCGGCTCGCCCGCGGCCGGCAAAGACGCCGCACCGAGCTCCGCCAAGCAGGCGAACACAAGCAACGGCAAGCAAGCAACTACGACCGCCGACAAGCTCGCAAACACAGGCGACACAACGCCAAGCGCAATCGCGCTAGCAGGAATCGCCGCCACAGGCCTCGGAATAACCGCCACAGCCACCCGCCGCATCAAGAACTCAAAATAGCCGCCAGCGGTTATTGTCTTCGCCAACCCACAAGCCCAGAGACAAAAAGAGGCCCGTTTCCCCACCAGGGAAACGGGCCTCTTTACTTGTAAAAACAAATGGCAATACCGCCGTCTCTTGAACCACATAGCCACCGCGCTCCAAATAACGCCAGCGAGCAGCATTCCTTAAGGAATAGATTTGATGGCTGTTAATCGAGGGGTATACGCGCGCACCCGATCAACGACGGGTTAATCGCCTGATATACTTACATTAGTGCTACCAAGTGAGTCGCCAACCCTTGAAATGAGGTGCCGAGATGAACGATATTCTCGCAAGAAGAGCAAGACGAGCAACTATGGGCATCGCCCTTTCCGTGGCACTTGCCGCGGGAATCGCCCCCGTAACGGCGATCGCGGCAGAAATCAGCTCCCCCACCGATGCAGTCGCCTTGCAGACAGCGGCCGCGAACTCGAGCGAAACCGCGGCCACCGAAAAAGACAAAGCGTATGCGGCCATGCAGGAAGCGCTCAAAAACCTCGAAGCCGCAAAAGAGGCCGCAAGTCCCGAGAAAATCGCGGTAATCGATGCTGACATTGCCGCTTCTCAAGAGCTCCACGACATGATGTTGGCAGAAGCCGCCAAACGGAGGGAACCCCTTCCCGCCATGCAAGCGGACGTCGATGCGGCCCAAGCCAAATACGATGAGGCCCACAACCGGGTAATCGAGCTTCAGGCAAAATTAAAAGAGGCATACGACAACGGAGATTACGCAGCTGCTCAACAGTTGCGTTCGGAGATCATGATGACATATTCGCGAGAACGTTCTTGCGAATATGAGCTTGCCCACTACCGAAGCCGCCTCGAAAGTCAGAAAGGACACGTTCAGTATTTCGAGAGTGCGGCGGAGGAAGCCAAAGCCAGCGTCGACGAAAGCATAGCCAAGCGAAATGCGCTCACCGACGATTTGGAAAAGGCGCAAGCGGCCTATGACGACGCCTGCAAGGCATACGAAGAGGCAAAGGCCGCAGCAGATAAGGCCGCCTCGCCCGAGATAACGCAACCGACCGAGACGACGCCTCCCTCCAACTCGGCGCAACCGGCCGAGGCGGCACAGCCCGCCAGTTCACCCGCGACCGGCAAAGACGCCGCATCAAGCTCCACCAAGCAAGCGAACACAAGCAACGGCAAGCAAGCAACTACGACCGCCGACAAGCTCGCAAACACAGGCGACACAACGCCAAGCGCAATCGCACTAGCAGGAATCGCCGCCATGGGGCTCGGAATAACCACCACAGCCACCCGCCGCATCAAGAACTCAAAATAGCCGACAGAGCATTCTGCCTTCACCAATCCACAAGCCCAGAGACAAAAAGAGGCTCGTTTCCCCAACCCAGGGAAACGAGCCTCTTTACTTGTAAAAACAGACTGTAATGCCACTGTCTCTTGAAGCACATCGCCACCGCGCTCCAGACAACGCCACCGAGCAGCAAAAGGCACGGGATTAATTTATTCAGATAAATGTGACCCTTCAGGCGGTTTTGGTCGGCTACCCGCGAGTGCCGGCAGGGCGCTTGGTAGTCGAGCGATCCCGCAGGCGAAGCCGAGGACCAGCGAGACACCAAGCGCCCTGCCGGCACTCGCGGGTAGCCGCGGCACCAAAAAGCGCCTGCGCACTCGATGGATTCGGATGCCCGACAGAGGCTCCTTATGGCTGCTTCCTTCCGGACCTGACCAGATTCGGAACATGTCGTCATCCGAACCCATCGAACGCGCTAGGCGCTCGGTATATCTTACCTGCTCCCGCCCGCCAGAGCAAGGTAGGTAATTTGGGACGGAGCTTTTTTGACTACTTTTTGACTACTTTTGCAGCCCGATTGCCAGAGCAGCCAATGAGTAGTCAAAATAGTCCCATCCCAAAATGACCGGCTTGGTGCCGCACCACAGAAAGGACCCATCTACTACGTTTAGGCCACAGGGGTCGACCATAGCCGACTTTTTCGAAAATCGGCAAGCTTTCTACCTGCACTGATAATTGTTCTCGGGGGAAGCGGGCACTGCGGGGCGCGGCAACGGCGCGCGATTTCCGCGTCGCAGCGCTACCCTGATGCTGAATGCCGGGACGATGACCCACTGACCTGCTGACGCCTCTTCGGCC
>JAXJIC010000015.1:0-100798 GCA_036298925.1 Collinsella aerofaciens | reverse complement strand
TCACCTCAATGGTCCTCCTAACGCCGGCGTGTTGGCACCACCAGCGTAGTGGCGGCGGGGAGGCACGGTGGCCATTATTCGGTGACCGGGATTGGTCAAAATAGTTTGACTATTAGCGGCTAAAATCGCCCGGCGCTAACAACGATGCTGATCGCACGAGCGGGCACATCGATCGACTATCAATCACGTTTACTCGGAGAAACCCGAGTCGGTTTTGTCCGAGTAAGTTTGAATGGCGAATTGAAATTGGTATGTCTGCATGGCGATGACAGACATGGTTTTCATTATGACAGATATAGTTGACATCTTCTGATAGATGCAATATATTTCTGTCATGTTGCAACGGATATCTGTCCATTACTACGAAAGGAACTCCATGCCGGGCAAAAGGAACCTACGCATGAAGGCGGCGCGCGCGGCGGCTGGCCTTTCGCAAGCCGACTTGGCCCAGGCCGTGGGCGTTACGCGCCAGACTATCGGTCTTATCGAGGCGGGCGGCTACAACCCCACGCTCAATTTGTGCGTGGCAATCTGTAAGGTGCTGCGCGTTACGTTGAACGACTTGTTTTGGGAAGACGAAACCGACGCCGACCCTAATACTCTTTAGGAGTTCACTATGAAATATGAAGATCTGAAAATCGTGCAAAAGTGGCGTGAATATGCCGGCCCAAAGGATGAGCGCCTGGAGGCGGAAAGCGCAAAGATCTACAAGATTGGTTTCGTACTGCTTTCGTTTGGCATGTTGATGATCTTTTTCTACCAGTTTATAGCTCGACAGGTCGCGTGGGTTCACAGCGACGCCAGTGAAATGCCGCATGGCTTTGCAACGCCGTTCGAGGTGGCCATGTATTTGTGGCTCGTTCTCGTGATGTTGATTTGCGCAGGACTGCAAACGCGGAAGGGCTATGTCGACACCAATCGTTTTGGGCAAACCGAGCATCTTCCTGTTGGATATTTCCTGCTTCTCAGCGGTCTTAGCGGCGCCGCGTTCGCGCTTGTTATTGCCGCAATGCGCTGTATTGCTGAGGCGCAGATCGTACCACTCGAAAGCGTCTTTTGGTTGGCGAACCTGGCCACGGGCGTGTTCTGCGGTGCGACGATTTTCGCGGCCACGTTTGCTGGCCTGTGCGCAACGTTTTTCACGGCGAAAAGACGCCGTGCCAAGCTCGAGGCAGAATTCGACTCCACTGACGATATCTAATGCGAAATGGGCTGGCTCTGGGTATCCAGAACCAGCCCATTTGATGTTCGATGAGCCGAGTCGGCGTCTCTCACAAAAGTAACTAGGAGCTAGCGAGGCCTATCCGAATTGACCTCCTTGGCGGTGTCTTTTTCGAGCGCCGTGCGGCGGGCGCTGTAGGCGACGAGGCCGGCGCCTGCCGCGGCGAGTGCTGCAGCGGCTGCCGTAAGGGGAGCGTTGACATCGCCCGTGCCCGCAAGCGCGCCCGCTTTTCCGGAGCGCTTGCTATTGCCGTGGTCCTTGCCACTGCCGGAGCTGCTTCCGTCGGAGCCGCCGCCCTTGTCAGTACCGCCGCCACTTGAGCCGCCACCGCCGTCCGCCGTCATCGGGGCGTCGTGAAGTCCTGTCGTATCTGCGCTGTCGCATACGCCGACCTGAACTTCTGAGCGCTCGCATGCCGCGTCGGGCACATGAAGTTCGTGCAGTACGGCACCCAGCGCCGAGTTTGCCCCCGGTCGAATTTCCTCGAGCGTTACGGGATCGAGCGCCACCAGATTACGCGCCTTCGCATACAGCGTTACGCGTTTGCCCACTTCGTCGCTCCAACTCTCGGGGATGGCGAAGCTCATACGGAACTGTGCCGTGCAACCCGGTGCCAGCACGGCGTTGCCGTTGTCGGCTACCAGCGGGTGCGTTGCAAAACGTGCGCCCAGCGTCTCGAGCGCGTACTTCACGTGTGCCGTATCGTTGGCCGAAGCGTCCTCGGCAAGCTCTGGATCGTAGATCGAAGCCATGCGTGCGTTCACTCCGAATCCGATGGATGCGCTGGAGAACGGCTGGCTGGGGCCCTCTCGGTACAGATCGATCGTGCCGGCGGTCAGTAAGGTGTTGCCGTCGTTTCGCACCGTGACCATGAAGGATTCGCCTGCTGCTCCGGGCACCACCGCGCCCGAGGTAGCAACGGCGCCCGTCGGAGTGGCACACGCTACCAAGGGCACTTCGATGTCGTGCAGCTCTGCCTCGCTCTTCTCCGCGCTCACAATGTGCGTGGCGAGCGCGGAGAGCATGCCTCCCGACGTCAAAAATGTCGTTATCTGATCGACGGGATGGTCCAGCTCGCACATCACAAACGGCTCCGTGAACAGATCGCCCGCCAAGGTGCTGGCGAAGATGCGGAAGTGCTTGCCCATCACTGCAACCGGGTTGCCTTCTTCGTCGTAGGTTTGTCCCACCTTGCCATCGGTGTTCTCTACATAGAGCACGCACCTGCCGTTGTTGCTTACGCTAAACGATGCCGGGCCACAGCCTGCGGCACCCACGGGCTGCGTTGCAAATGCCGATGCGCCTCGCGTCCACGTAACATGCTGCAGCTGCTCGTTGACAGTTGCCAAAAAGCCCGTGTGCTGCGGCCACGGCACCGCGTGGGGTACTGTGGCATCTGGCGACATAACGCCCCAGCCCGCGATGGACTGGCCGATCACGGCGTACGATGCGCAGCCGCAACCGTCTGCGGTCTCGTATGCAACGGGCACCACCATTTTGCCGTTGATATTCTCGGGCTCACCCAGCTCGATACTCGACGGTGCTTGTGGAAAGCGGAGAACTTGGCGGAACGTCAGGCTGTCGCTCGAAACGTCCGACCATAGGGTAAAGCACTCCAGCGCAACCTCAGCCTCGCTGCCGAGCGCCTTTTCTGCGGTGGTCCCGCGGCGGTGGAGGTAAGCGCCCGACAGACGTCCGTCGACCAGCGCCTTGCCCACCGTGATGCGTGGGCACTGCAGACAATGGTGGCCATCCTCCTGAAGGCGGCCGCGCGAGATGCTGCGCCACGACGTGTGCGATACCACGCGAACTCCGTCGTTGCTGATGCGCAGGCGCACAACGGACAGCATGCCGGATGTGCTCGCCGTATCGAAATGGGTGTTGTCGCCGGCGGGGCGCTCGCCCGAGACCAGCAGCACGTAGGCGTCTTGGTTTCCCCTCCCGTCTGTATATTCCACCACGTCGAAGTCGTAATCGAATATGCCGCTGCGCTCCACGTCGCCCTCACCAAACCCAAGGGGGAAGTCCACGGGCGTGGGAGCGGACCACGTGCCGTTTGCCTTTGTGTGCACCACTAGGCGCGAGCGGCCATTGTCGCCGTAGCGCACCGAGGCGATACGGAACAGACATTCTACGCCGGCAATCATTGCCAGCTTCATGTGGGCTTCGCTGAGCACGCCAGCAAACAGCACGTTGTCGCTCGAGGGCTTGATGCCGCCACGCTCGTCCTCCGATACACCAGCAGAATTGGCGTTGGGGTCCGCAGCGGCGTCCTTCGCCTGCCCGATATAGGTGTACTTATACATCGTCGCGGCGTTTTCGTCGTTCTCTATCAGTGCATGGACGAAATGCTCGATCTGTCCCGTGTCGTCGCTTTCTGCATCCGCCTCGAGCTCAATGCGCGTGACCGCTTGATCCCAATCGCGCACGACGGGCGCGACGTTTACGACAGCGGCCTTAACCTCGGCGCGTGCGAGCAGCTCGGCGTTGGTGACGATGGTGGCCGATGCGATAAATTGCGGCACGCCGCCCGCCTCGATGTTGCCGGGCGTGCCGAAGCGGGCATCCAGCGTGTAAGGCGTATCTCCACCCAATGCGAGCTCAGAGCGCTGGAGCACATACTGGTTGCCATTGTTCACCGACATATTCCACGAATCGAGGAGTGTGGGCCACGACCCCGACCAAGCCTTGGTGGTCCACTTGAACATTACGAACTGGAGTATCACATCGACATCGACGTCTGCACCTACGCGCAGTCGCGGAAGCTGGTGTCCATCTGCCTTCTCGTACCCAATGAACAGCGTGAGGGATGCGGCGCCGCGCACGGCAGACGAAGCGACGCCTGCAACGCCGGCGCCAAAGGTGACGGCAAGCCCGATCTGGATGGTGAATGAGCCCGAGGTGTTTGAAAAGTCGAGCGAATTGTTTTTAAAAAACGCCGCGCCGCTGCCGTGCGTGTGGGCACCCACGGCGAGCGCCAGCTTCGCCAGCACCCAGGGGTTGACGTTTAGGAAAAACGGCACCGGTCCTAGGGTAAACTGCTCGGTCCAATTGAGGTCGGTTCTTACTTGAAAGAGCGCCTTAATATTGCCGTATGCGGGGTCGTTGTTGTTGCCCCAGGTTTTGCCCACCCAATCGTAGGCGAGCGAGCCGTACAGCTGTGTGGCGATATCCATCGTGAACAGCAGCGTGCAATGGTGGCGAAGGAGCTTAGTGTTTCTTGGATCGGTTCCCGAACCGGCACTCATACTCTTGTACTGATTCCACTTCCCCTCCATCTCGTCGAGGTAGCGGTTTGCCTGCTTGGCGCCCGACTCGCGCGGCGATTTCTTCCAGTACTCCGGATCCGGATTGCCTGAATCGTTCATGTAGCCGACCGGTTTGTATCCTCCGCCAAACAGCACGTACCCGGCAAAAGAGAAATCGAACAAAATGGGGAATGAGGGCATCCAGCACGTGAACTTATTGCCGCCGATGCCGGGAAACGCCGCCGGGAAATCAAACGGAGTGATCTCTTGGTCCATGGTAGTGGGGACGATAGTGGTCGATCCGGATTCCGCCTTTGCCGCCGGCGCGGTAACAACGGCCATAGGGGATGAGAGCGTGTGGGTTTTGCCCTGGTAGTCGAGGACAAAGCGCAGCTTGCATCCTTCCTCCAGAAGGTTTGACGCTGCATCGAGGAACTTGTCTTTGAGCGTGAACGTCGCCAGATTATTCGTGCCCGATGCGCTGGCCTTGACTTGGCCAATCTGCGTGACGGTTTCGGGTGAGCTACTCGTGGCGGGCATTACCTTGTTGATGTGCAGCGTTGCCTGTCCACCCTGTGGCAGATGTGCCTGCACGGTAAAGGCGTGCGTGTCGGGCTGCTCGTTTGCCGTGTCGTCCTTCGGCAGTGCCATGAATGTAGCGTCGGCGTACTGGATGTCCCAATCGTCGAATGTGAGCTGGCGAAAGTACGGCTCGCCGTCGGAAAGCGGACGCGTTGGAGCGGTTATGGCGGTGCCGCCCTGGATACGCGCGAGGGGAATCTCGACATCGCGGTAGCCTGCCATGCTAATGGAGATGCCGCCGTTAAAGTCGTACGCGTCGAGAAGCGTTGCCTCGTCCACGTAGCCTTCCGAAAGCGGCGCGACCTCAAAGATGGCCGTGCCTTCGTCATCGGTCGTGGCGGCGAGTTGCTTGCCTGCGGCATAGCGCGATGTGAGCGTGACCTGGGCACCCGTGATGGGCGTATTCTTGTTGGCAACGTCGACCACGACCACACCAAACATGGTGCGCGAGAGAACGAGCACCCTGAAGGGGTCTTTTTCGTCGGCATGGGCTTCGGTGGGCGCGAACGGCAATATGAAGGCGTTTGCGCTTCCCGGCACGCGCGGCAACATAACGCTCGCCAGCGAGGACGCTCCGGCAACAAGTAACGAACGGCGATCAAGCATCTTTGGCTCCCATCCCGCAGGTATCGGTGGAAATAATCCAATTTTGCGAGAAGGCGCCACGTGGCGGTAGTGCCGTTCGATGGCCAAAATGTCCAATTTGAGCGTGCGAAAGCGTCGGGCCCCCGGGACGCGTTCGATATGCCAGGTAGTCTGGCCGCTAACGCAACATATGCGCGACCAGCTCGGCGCGTGTGCCGATGCCAAGCTTTGCGTATACGCCGGATAGGCGGTTTTTGACGGTGCCCGGCGATACTCCCATATGGCGTGCGATTTCGGCGTTGGTCCACCCGCGACAGGCGAGCATGGCCATGGTGAATTCCGTGGTCGTTAGATCGTCGGCCACGTCCTCGCCCGAATCGGGGTTGTGGATGCGCCGCCAGCCGTAGCTGAATCGATACGTAATCTCGATGATGCGTGCGAAGTCGTCAGGGTATTGCGTTTTTAGACACGCCTCGATAAGCCCCTGCAAAAGGCCGTGGTGCTCGCCGATGAGTTCGATAAGGCCGTCGGGACGCGCAACGTCCCAAGCGGCTCCGAAGTGTGCCTTTGCGGCGTCGATGTCCTTGAGGCTCATGCAGGCCATGGAAGTCGACAGGTGCAGGAACAGCTCCGAGATGGGATAATTTCCCTGTTTCATAATCAGGGCGTTTTCCGCCATGCCCAGACCGCGGCCATATTCGCCGCGCAGGTACAGGGCATGTGCCATCACGTAGCTGGCGAACAGGCGCAGGCCTTCGGGCAGATGCGCCGCAAGCGGATAAAACTCTTCGGCAGAATACGGGGAAGGCAGGTGTAGCAGGACGCTCGCGGCCGAGGCGAACAGGATATGTGTGGCGTGGACGGCGGGCGATTCCTCGTCAGTTGGCGTATCGAGGATGCCCGCAAGGCAATGGCGGGCATCGGCGATACGATTGAGCGACAGACTGGCATATCCGCAGATAAGGCATGCGGAATAGCGCAGTGCGGGGTCGGTGGCGTCAAGATAGGGGCGTGCTGCCTCGGCGGCGAGCGTGGCCTGTCCGCGAAAGTACAGCGCTTCTGCCGTGGCAATGGCGCGCGAATCGGGGTCGGAAATGCCTGCAACCGCAGCGTCAATCTGCCCCGGCACAAAGGCAGTGCACATCAACGGCATGGGAATGCGTGGGTAGCCATCGCAGTCCATCTTCCATCTCCCATCAGGTGGCAACAATGCAGCAATTGTACTCCTGTTGCTCGGGACCCCTTTCGTTTTACTGTTCGGTTAATGCTACGGATCGTTTTGGAAGGCTTACGAGCATGGTAGTCCCGTTCTCGGAACTTGTTTCGACCTCTACCGTGCCACCGTGAAGCGCTGCAATCTCCCAAACAAGCGCTAGCCCGAGTCCTGCGCCGCCGTATGCCCTGCTGCGGGATTTGTCTAGGCGAAAGAACGGTTGGAAGATGCTCTCACGGTACTGCTTGGGTATTCCCGGGCCCTGGTCCTCGACTCGCAGGAACACGTGGCTGTCGTTGTCGCAGATGGAGACGTTGACAGTCGAGCCGGAGCGGCTGTAACGGATGGCGTTTTCGACCAGATTAAAGACCAGCCGATAGAGGAGCGTATCACTTCCGATTGTCAAAGCGTCTCCGGCGCAATCGAGGGTTACGTCCTTATCCTCGGCAAGTGGCGCAAGGTCGGTGAGGACCTCTTCGGACAGGGGACCAAGTTCCACATCGTCCTCGCAAGGAACACTGCGGAGCTCGCTCATCTCGAGCAATACCTTGGCCATTCGAGACATGCGCTCAGTATGTTCTTGTAGCAGGCCGAGCAGCTCGGCTGTTTCGGGTTGCAAACCGGGGTGCTCGGAGATGAATAGTTCAATCTGTGCTTGCATAAGGGCGAGCGGGGTACGCAGCTCGTGTGCGGCGTTGCCGGTAAACTGACGTTGTGCAGAGAACCCTTCGCCAAGACGGGCAATCATGTCGTTGAAAGAGGCGCTGCATCGCTGCAGCTCGGTGGGCACATCTTCACTGAGTCTGATTTCGCTTAGGTTGTCAGGCTGCACGCGCTCTACCTGGGCGGCAAAATCCCGTAGCGGCTTGAGCGCGCGGCCGCTCACGAAGTATGCCAGCACGCCGCCAAGGAGTGTGACTCCAGCCGTGATGTACCAGGCTGTCGTGCCAAAAGACTCCTGTGCGTCGTTTACGACGATCGTGACTTTGTCATAGAGGGCCGCTTTCGTTGGGTCGAACGCCTGGGGCGAATCTTCGCCGGTTGCGTTAAAGGCCGAGATGTCACTGCCGATGGCATCCATGTAGCGCATGCCCGTATAGCCGACCAGACAGTTCGTCAGCATGCATGCCGCACACGTGAGCAGTGCCGTCATAATCGTTATGCGCCATTGCAGCGAAAGCCTTTTCATTCGCTATCCTCCATAACGTAGCCCTCTCCAATCCGATTGCGAATCGGGTCGTATCCCAAAGCGCTGCGTAGCTTTTTGCGGAGTGACGAGATATGAACGCGGGTTGCGTTGCTAAAGCTGTTCACGCTGCTATCCCAAACGTGCTCGATAAGCTCCTCTTGACTTACCGGACGCCCCTGATTGAGCATCAGGTATTCCAAGATTCCCGTTTCCTTGCGCGTAAGAGATAAAGCCTCGCTGTCCACGGAAGCGATGCGCGCCTTGGTGTCAAAGCGGAGCTTTCCGCAGGTTAAAACTATGTCGCTTTGTGTAAAGCGTCTGAGGGTAAGGCTGCGAATCCTTGCCGCAAGCTCGTCCAGATGAAACGGCTTGGTGAGGTAATCGTTGGCGCCGGCATCGAGTCCGGCGACTTTATCGGATACTTCGCCACGTGCGGACAGAATCAGTACCTTAGTCTCGCAGTCAGTTTTCCTAAGTTCCCTGAGTACGGTCATGCCGTCGATACGGGGAAGGTTGAGGTCGAGTACCACGAGGTCGAAGGCCTCAAAGTTCAGTAGGTCGAGCGCCTCCTGTCCGTCGTGACAGCAGTCGACGCTGTACGCCAAGTTTCGCAAGCTGCGCGCGATTGCGTCACACAGCGCCCGCTCGTCCTCGACGATCAAAATACGCATAACAGTCTCCTTGCACATTTCAAATCGCGCTTAACACGGATTTTATAGTCGATATGGTCCAATGGTCGCGTAACGAAAGGAGTGGTCAGGTTGTTCAAAGCGGTAAAACCCGTGGTACAGGTCGCTTTGTTGATCGTCGGAATTGCCATGGTGTGCTTTGGCGTTATGCGTGGCGAGGCGGATGCCGTGCTGGCCAAAGCGATTAGGCTGTGCTTGGAGTGTATCGGAATTGGATAAAAGAGAAAACACTGCGTCGCATGTTTTGGCTCGATTTCGCGGATTCATTCAGGCGGCGGCGACGCTCATCACCAACATTCACCTGCCAAACTTTGCCAAAGGCGGCATCTATCAGGGCGCGGGAAAAACAGTCTGCGTACCTGGACTTAATTGCTATTCGTGCCCCGCGGCATCGGGTGCGTGCCCCATCGGGTCGTTCCAGTCGGTGGTAGGTTCATCCAAGTTCAACTTTTCCTACTACGTAACCGGTACGCTCATTTTGCTCGGCGTGCTGCTGGGACGCTTTGTATGCGGGTTTTTGTGCCCGTTTGGGTGGCTGCAGGAGCTGCTTCACAAGATCCCCGGCAAAAAGCTTTCGACGAAAAGGCTCAAGGCGCTTACGTATATCAAATACGTTGTGCTGCTATTTGCCGTGGTATTGCTGCCTGTGCTGTTGGTCAACGATTTGGGGATGGGCGATCCGTTCTTTTGCAAGTACATCTGTCCACAGGGTGTGCTCGAGGGCGCCATTCCTCTGGCCATTGCCAATGCCGGCATTCGATCTGCGCTGGGGCAGCTCTTTACCTGGAAACTTGCCGTTCTCATTGCCGTGGTAGTGCTGAGCGTTTTGTTCTATCGCCCCTTCTGCAAATGGATTTGCCCGCTCGGCGCATTCTATGCGCTCATGAATAGGGTGTCCCTACTGGGGATTCGGGTTGACGCATGCAAATGTGTCTCGTGCGGCAAGTGCTCAAAGGCTTGTCAGATGGACGTTGATGTGGTCCGCGCGCCCAATCATGCCGAATGCATCCGGTGCGGAAAGTGCATCGGGGCCTGTCCCGTCGATGCCATCAGCTATCGCTATGGCCTGGATGTGTCGGCGGAAAAGCTTCCCTTGCCCGCCGATAAAAAGTAAACAAGCTTCGACAAAACGGAGGAATGACTATGAAGCTTTCTAAGATTGCGGCCCTGTTTATGGTGCCGGTGCTGGCCTTGTGTCTTGTGGCGTGCTCGGCACCTGGCGGCAATGCGAGCGAATCTGCGAGCTCCGATCCTAAGATCGCAGAACTCACTGCGCAGAAGCCGGCCAATGCCGACGAGGCCGCCGAGCTGTATGCGAAGCTCATGCAGAAGGAGAACGAGATCTTTTCGAGTGATAACGCGCTGTGGGAAAAGGTATTCAATGCGGCAAATAAAGACTCGGCAATGATTGAGGATGGCAGCAATTACGGCGATTTCCTGCTCAAGACCATCGACGGCGCCAAGGATGAGTTTACGGCGGATGAGCTCAAGACGCTCAAGGCCGGTGCACAGCAGATCAAGGAGATCGAGGACAAGCTCGAGAGCCTGGAGAAGGAGTTCCCCGGCTGTGGAAGCACGCCGAGCGAAGGCGAGAGCGTCGACGCTTCGGCCGCTGGCATGACGGCTGGTGCCAATGCTTCGAACGAGGCGACGAAGTTCCCTAGCTTTACGGGCAAAGACCTGGATGGCAACGACGTGAGCAGCGACGAGCTGTTCGCTAAGAACAAGGTCACCGTCATGAACTTCTGGTTCACCACTTGTAAGCCGTGCGTGGGCGAGCTGGGCGATCTTGAGAAACTGAATCAGGAGCTTGCCGAGAAGGGCGGCCAGGTCGTGGGCGTCAATTCCTTTACGCTCGATGGCAACAAGGGCGAGATTGCAGATGCCAAGGACGTGCTGAGCAAGAAGGGCGTGACATATAAGAACATCTGGTTCAAGTCGGATAGCGAGGCCGGTAAGTTTACGTCAAATTTGTTCTCGTTCCCGACAACGTATGTCATCGATCAGAATGGCAACATCGTAGGGGATCCAATCGTGGGAGCCATCAGCTCCGCCGAGCAGCGCGCGGCACTCAACAAACTTATCGACCAGGCGATTGCGAATAGCGAGCAGTAGGTTCGAATGTGGCAAAGGGACAGTCCCTTTGCCACATTGTCAATGCCATGTGCGGGATGGTGCGCCACGCGACGTGCCGTCCCGTTCGTTTTTGTGCGGTTCCCAACATTCCTCACTGGCACCGGCAAAACAGTTTCCATTGATACGGCTCCTAGAGACCCAGAAGGGCACACATAACGGCCTTGATGGTGTGCTGACGGTTCCCTGTCTCACGGAAGATGACCAAAGCGTTGGCCTCAAAGCGCTCGTCGGCAATCTCAAAGCCCTCGGTGATGATCTTGCGGTACAGGTCATTCTTGCGACAGTTGACTTTTGCTGCTCCCTATTATTCCTGATAGATTAGACCATGGGAGAAGGAGTCGCAGATGACCATGGTGCAAAACGTTGTAGAGAAGCTCCCTTTTTGGGCGCATCTGTCTTCTGACGAGAGGACGCTCGTTTTGGGGCAAGCCGCCTTGCGCACCTTCGATGCCGGCCAGCTTATCGGCGGCAGCGATAGCTCCTGTACCGGCATGTT
Organism: Collinsella aerofaciens; assembly: GCA_036298925.1. Lineage (GTDB taxonomy): Bacteria > Actinomycetota > Coriobacteriia > Coriobacteriales > Coriobacteriaceae > Collinsella > Collinsella aerofaciens_BN. The sequence goes on along the minus strand of JAXJIC010000015.1, from coordinate 89,438 downwards.
CCTTATCGTTCAGGGTGGTGTCCGCGTCAGCCTCCTTTCCGAGGAAGGCAAGGAGATCACGCTCTTTAGGATTGGGTGCGGCGAGTGCTGCGTTACAACAGCTTCGTGCGTAATTCGGCAAATCTCCTTTGGCACGTTGGCTGCCGCAACAGAGAAATCCGAGCTCCTTATTGTGCCTATCGGTGTTTGCGAGCATCTTGCCAGCAACAATATTTTCGTCAAAGTCTTTATGCTCGAAGTGGAGGCGCGGCGCTACTCTCAGGTGGTTCGTGTGCTCCAACAGATGCTTTTCCGACGTCTCGACCAGCGTGTTGCCGACTATTTGGTTGAGCGATGCCAGGCAACGGGGTCAATGGAGCTCCGGGTCACTCAAGACGAGCTGGCGCGTGACATCAACTCTGCCCGCGAGGCGGTGACGCGCGTGCTGCGTCGTCTTGCCAATGAAGGTCTTGTCGAGGTGAAGCGCGGGCGAATCCTTGTTCTGGATGTCGACGGTTTGACACGCCTGCCGTAGCGATGGCTTTGCCATGGTGCCTATCCGTCCAGTGCCTGGCACTCGCTTTTAAGAAAAAATTGTCCCATACGGTGACTTGGTCACGGAACCGGTCTGCGCCTTCCGGGCATACTGGCATCAAACGATAGGGCAAGCGAGCAAAGGAGCTCATCATGGGATTGTTCAATCTATTTGCTGGGGTGGATATCAACAAAGGTGTTGAAGAGTGCCGTGCGACCGAAGGTGCGGTGTTGATCGATGTGCGTGGCGCCGATGAGTATCGGCAGGGACATATCCCCGGTGCCATCAACATTCCCCTCGATGTCGTCAATCGCGTGCTTGTCGAGTATCCAAAGAAGGATACGCCTCTGTTCGTGCATTGCCTGAGTGGCGCTCGTAGCGGTCGCGCTGCGAGCTTTCTTCAGCGTGCGGGCTACGTCAACGTGAAGAACATCGGCGGAATCAATAGCTACAGCGGAAAGGTGGTGCGTTAACTATGAAGGTGGTTATCGTGGGGGGCGTTGCTGGCGGTGCATCGGCGGCAGCGCGCTTGCGCAGGCTTGACGAGCAGGCGGAGATTGTCGTTTTTGAGCGCACAGGTTATGTCTCCTATGCTAACTGCGGATTGCCATACTTTATTGGCGGCGTGATTGAGGAGGAGTCTGCGCTCACGCTGCAATCGCCCGAGGGCTTCTGGAATCGATTCCGCATTGCCGTGAAGACGAGCCACGAGGTGATCGCCATTCATCCCGAGGTGCATACGGTTGACGTTCGCGACCTGCTCACCGGCGAGGAATTTGTCGAGACGTATGACAAGCTGATTCTTTCGCCAGGCGCGCATCCCATTCGCCCCGCTCTTCCGGGAATCGATTTGGATAAGATCTTTAGCCTTCGAACGGTAGAGGACACGCTGCGCATTCATGGTTATGTGCAAGAGCATGAGCCGAGGAGCGCCGTGGTGATCGGTGGCGGCTTTATCGGTGTTGAGGCTGCCGAGAACCTGCGTGGCTTGGGTCTCGAGGTGACGCTTTTGCAGCGCCCCGGGCAGCTGATGAACAACCTGGACTACGACATGGCGACGCTGCTTCATGCAGAGGTCCGCGAGCATGGCATTGACCTGCGCCTTCGTGCCGACGTTACGGGCTTTGAGGAGGCCGATGGCCGTGTGGTCACACATGTGGCGGGCGATGATTCCATTATGGCCGATATGGTGCTACTCGCTATCGGCGTTGCGCCCGAGAGCCATTTGGCAAAGAAAGCTGGTATCGAGCTGGGCATCAAGGGCTCCATTGTGGTGAACGACCGCATGGAGACGTCTGCTCCTGACGTATATGCCGTGGGTGATGCCGTGCAGGTCAAGCATCAGGTGACGGGTGAGGACGCGGTGATTTCCCTTGCAGGCCCCGCTAATAAGCAGGGACGTATCGTCGCCGACGTGATTTGTGGCTTAGACAGTCGCTATCAGGGCTCGCTGGGTTCTTCGGTAATCAAAGTGTTCGACTTGACAGCTGCGAGCACGGGCCTTTCTGTGAAGGCAGCGCGTGCGACGGGAATCGATTACGAGAGCGTCGTGCTGTCACCTGGATCGCATGCGGGTTATTATCCCGGGGCCACGCCCATGACCATGAAAGTTGTGTTTGAGAGGGAAACCTTGCGTCTGCTGGGCGCGCAGATTGTGGGCATCGATGGCGTGGACAAGCGCATCGATGTGCTGGCGACGGCAATCCAGGCCGGTATTCGGGCCGATAAGCTCAAGGATTTGGATTTGGCTTATGCGCCGCCATATTCTTCGGCGAAAGACCCGGTGAACATGGCCGGTTTTTTGATCGAAAACGTGGGCTCGGGCATGCTCAAGCAGTGGCATTGGGAGCAGGAACCGGATCTGCCGCGCGATGGTAGTGTGCAGCTGCTCGATGTCCGTATGGTCGGCGAGTATGACCGCGGACATATCGACGGCTTTGTGAACATTCCCGTCGATGACTTGCGTGCTCGCTTGGGGGAGCTTGACGTGACAAAGCCTGTTTATGTTATTTGCCAAAGTGGTCTTCGCAGCTACATTGGCTGCCGCATCCTCGCTCAGTACGGTTTTGACTGCTATAACTTCTCGGGTGGCTATCGCTTCTTTGCTGCTGTGACTAAAGACCATCGCGGTAGCGATAACGTGATGCCGTGTGGATTGGAAAAGTAAGGCCTTTTGAGCGGCGAGTATGACAATGACAAGATGGGGTAGGAAAAACCGCATCAAATGCGAACTGTGGGGGAGAGCGGGCGAGCGCGCCCACGTGGGAGAGGTTGCCGTCCATGCTGGAGCTCAAGGGTATTTGCAAAAGGTACGTTACGCAGTCGTTTACGCAGGTGGCGCTCGACGACGTAAGCCTGTCTTTTCGCGATAACGAGTTCGTGGCCATTCTGGGCCCCTCGGGCTCGGGCAAAACTACGATGCTCAACGTAATCGGTGGACTCGATCATTTCGATTCCGGCGACCTGCTCATCGACGGCATCTCGACCAAGGACTTTCGCGATCGCGATTGGGATGCCTACCGTAACAACCGCATCGGCTTTGTGTTCCAAAGCTATAACCTCATTCCGCATCAGACCATTTTGGAAAACGTGGAGCTGGCGCTTACGCTCACGGGCGTGGGGCATGCCGAGCGCTGCCAGCGTGCACGCGAGGCGTTGGAGAAAGTCGGCTTGGGGGAGCATGTTAACAAGCGCCCGAGCCAGCTTTCGGGTGGACAGATGCAACGCGTGGCCATCGCCCGCGCCCTGATCAATGATCCCGAGATCGTGCTGGCCGACGAGCCGACCGGCGCCTTGGATTCAACGACATCCGTACAGGTCATGGACTTGCTTAAGGACGTGGCGCGCGACCGCCTGGTCATCATGGTCACGCATAATCCCGAGCTAGCGTACCAATATGCCACGCGCATCGTCAACCTGGCGGACGGCAGGATTACCGACGATTCCGATCCCTTTGATGTTGCCAAGGCCGCGCGTCGTGAGGCCAAGCCTACGCGCAAAACCTCGATGAGCTTTGTGACGGCGCTGGGGCTTTCTGCCCGAAACCTCATGACCAAAAAAGGCCGCACGGCCATGACTGCTTTTGCGGGCTCGATTGGCATTATCGGCATCGCGGCGATTCTGGCGCTGTCCAACGGCGTAAACGGCTACATCAAAAAGGTCGAGGAGGATACGCTCTCGAGCTACCCGCTCACCATTTCCAAGCAGGATTACGACCTGTCGTCCATGATGGGCGGACAGGGGGCCACGGATGACGAGGCGTCCAACGGCGAGGATTCGTCCGACGACGGTACCGACGGCAAGGCTCAGGGAACCGATAAGATTCCCGTGGTCACGGCCGTAAAGGATATGTTTGCGAGCGTTAAGTCCAACGACATGACAAGCTTTAAGGCATGGCTTGACGACGGCGGCGATGGTATCGACAAAGAGGTCAACGCCATCCAGTATGGCTACGGTGTATCGCCGGTTGTCTATCGTGCCGGCAAGGGCGATGAGAAGCCTGTCCGGCTGGTGCCCAACGCCATGACCGAGGCCATGAGCGGAGGCGCGAGCTCGGCGGCAACGGTGAGCATGGAATCCATGGGAACCTCGGTCTTTAACGAGATGATTGAAGACCAGAGCCTGCTCGACAGCCAGTACGATGTCGTCGCCGGTCATTGGCCCACGACCGCAAACGAAGCCGTGATGGTGCTTTCGAGCCGCGGTACGGTGGGCGACTATACGCTCTACAGCATCGGTGCGCTGGATATCGATGAGCTCAACGATCTGGTAAACAGTGCCATGACGGCCGACGGTAAGATCGAGACGCCCGAGACCGGCGCCGACTTTACCTATGATGATGCGTTGTCCACGACGTTTAAGGTGCTGTCGCCGGCCGATGCCTATCGCAAAAACGAAGAGACCGGCATGTGGACCGACATGTCTGACGACGCCGACTTTATGGCTGCCAAGGTTGCCGACGGTATTGACGTGCACATTGTGGGCGTGGTGCGACCTAACGAGACAGCCAACGCGAGTGCGTTGTCTCCGGGCATTGCCTATACGCATGCGCTGACTCGCCAGCTTATGGAGCGCGCCGCCGATTTGCAGATTGTGCAGGAGCAACTCGACCACCCCGAGACGGATGTCTTTACGGGCAAAACCTTCGACGAACTGCAAGGCGAGGCCAAGCAAGGCGTGGATCTGGGCAGCATGTTCAGTGTGGACGAGGCGGCGCTCAAGAGCGCGTTCTCGTTCGATACGTCTGCACTTTCGGGTGCGGCCGGCGGTATGGACCTTTCTGGCATCGATCTGTCGGGGCTGGACATTGACCTTTCGGGCGTTGGCAAGGACATCGACTTCAGCGACATCATGGCAAAAGCGCCAACCCCAGATTTCTCGGGTATCTTTGACGGTCTGGAACTCACGCCCGAGCAAATGCAGCAGGTGGGAACACTAGCCAACCAGCTGTTTGAGGGCTTTTTGCAGTCTGATCAGTTTAAGGCACTGTCGCCCGAAGATCTTAAGGACGCGTCAAAGCTCTCTGCCGCATTCTCGACGTATCTTGAGAGTGATACGGCAGCCCAGCAAATCCTGGCTCAGCTCAAGGCGCTCGGCGGCGATGCCCTGGCCGAGCGCCTGCAACAGGCAATGACCGACTATGTGCAAAAGCAGCTGGCTCCATATCTGCAGCAGGCTCTGGATCAGGTGATAAAGTCGATCAGCGACCAGATTGTGGCGACGGTGTCAGATCAGCTCAAGGCGGGCGCGGCAGGGCTTATGGACCAGATGGCGACGCAGATGTCTTCGAGTTTTGCTAACCTGGCGAGCGCCATGCGCGTGGATGCGAGTGCCTTTGCTCATGCCATCCACTTCAACATGGACGCCGAGGACCTGAGTTCGCTCATGATGAGCTATGCGAAGGCGTCGAAGCTCACCTACGACAACAATCTGACCACGTTGGGCTATGCGGACGAGGCAGACCCCATCTCGGTCAAGATTTTCCCGCGCGACTTTGAGGCCAAGGAGCGCGTGCTCGATCACATCGACGCGTACAACAAGCAGGTTAAAGCCTCTGGCCACGATGAACAGGCAATCTCATACACCGACTACATGGGCATCATCATGGGTTCGGTGACCGACATCGTGAACACCATCAGCTTGGTGCTCATCGCATTCGTGAGTATCAGCCTGGTGGTGAGCTCCATCATGATCGGCATCATCACCTACATCAGCGTTCTGGAGCGCAAAAAGGAGATTGGCATCCTGCGTGCGATCGGCGCGTCGAAGCGCAACGTGGCCAACGTATTCAATGCCGAGACCTTTATCGAGGGCCTCATCGCCGGCGTCTTTGCCATTGTCGTCGTGGTGGCCGTAAGCTTTCCGGTTAATGCCTGGGCGCTTGCTGCCAAACAAGTACCCAATCTGATGAGCCTGCCCGTGCAGGATGGGCTGGTGCTCATCGCGATTTCGGTGCTGTTGACGGTCGTTGCCGGTTTGCTGCCGGCCCGAAGCGCATCCAAAAAAGACCCTGTAGAAGCCCTACGCTCCGAATAATGTGACAAAGGGACAGCCCTTTTGCCACATTGAGTGGCTTGTAAATCGAGGTCTAATACTTTTCCAAGAAGTGAACGAGTAAAAACGGACCCCCGAAGCATCGACACTTTTGAGATGCAATTTCCTGCGGTTTTGTCAGCCAAATCCTGCGGTTTTGACGTCTGAAAATGTCGATGCTTCGGGGGTCCAAAAACGGTCGTTCACTTCTCGGGAAAAGTATTAGACCTCGAGATATAGACGATGTTTGCGAGCGGCAATTAGAGTGCAAGCCTTTAGTTCTTCTTTGCGGAGAGCATGAGCCTAATTTCCGGATGGGTGTACTCGTCGAACTCTTCCTCGGGCTCGGTGTCAAAGGTGTAGTACGACTTGATAGATTCGTCTTCCGTCTTGATGCTGATTTCTTCATATAGGGATCCGGCTAAAAATGCCTGTTTAAATTCATCCGACAGGCTGCATGGCGTGAGGAGGCCCGGTGCGGCAACGGAAATGTCCAACCCGTTGAGCGGGGCACAGAGCGTCGCGATGTCCTGCTCGGCGCGGGCGAGGTTGTCTGCAAGGCTTGCCTCGGGGTCGATCTGGCTGGTGTAATCGACGTCCGTGAGCATGCCGTCTGCATCGAAAGAAAGGTAGACATAGGCTGCTTGAGCGCCGAGGTCATTATCGCGCAGATAGCCGATAATGCGATAGCCGTAGTCGTGATACGACTCATATGGGTCGTCTGCCGCAACGCGTTCGCACACGGGCTCCAAGGCATCTTGCGCGATGGCGAGCTGCTCAGCGGCTGCAGCCTTTCTTACCTGTAGCTCGTTATTCCCCTGGACAAACTGCGGGATGTAGACGCCAAGCAGCACAATGGCGGGCGCCACTGCGAGAGCTATGATCTGCTTCTTGACGCTTGGAATCGTCACGTCGTATGCGTTTGCCATGGCCTCGGCATTGCTCGAGGTTTCGGCTAGCACGTCCGCCGCGGTGGCAACTGCCCCTACGGCGCTGGCGACCTCCGCGGCGCCGCCCAGATTGCGCGCGAGATCGTTATCACTGTTCTTGAGCAGGCGGCCGGCAGCTTGCGTGGCGAGCACGCCGGCGACCTCCGCGGAGCGGTCTTTGTTGGTTTGGGCTACCGCAAGCCTGCTCTGCAGCTCCTTCCACTGTTTGCCCCGCATTCCAAAGCGCGGCGCAAGAGCGCAATAGCAAAAGACGACGAGTTCGATTACGGTGAGTGCGATGGCGGTATATATGCCCGCGGGTTGGAATTCCTTTTGGTGGAACGCGATATCGTTGATCATTTGGAGCGGCAACATCAACAGGCATGCTACGAACGACATGACGAGCGCGGTCGCTGCGATCTTGGGGTATGTACAGTACCGCTGGATGCGTTTCTTTTCTTGTTCGGTGAGCTGCTGCATGGGGCCTCGACTCTCATCGTTATTCGGGGGCGATGCACGCATGCGTTTGAGTATAAATGAGTGCAGGGCGTCAGTTGCTCTAACATGGCGCTAATGGCGTGGTGTTGAAGCACAAGGCATAATGAACATGACAAAGGGGCAGTCCCTTAGTCATGTTCGTTGATATGAGAGAAGAGTAGATGATCCTTTCGCTGGCCCCCATGGAGGGGATTACCGGGCATGTGTTTCGTCGCGTGCATGCGGAGTGCTTCGGTGCGCTCGATTGTTATTACACGCCGTTTTTGCCGCCGCCGCGGGTGGGAAACCGCTTTGGCGGCAAGGCGTTTAAGGAGATCGATCCTGCCAATAACCAGGGGCTCAACGTGGTGCCTCAGCTGATGTCCAAGAACGCGGACGAGTTTGTGTGGGCGGCACAGGTGCTCGCTGACATGGGCTACTGCGAGGTCAATCTCAACCTTGGCTGCCCCTCGGGTACGGTTGTTGCCAAGGGCAAGGGCTCGGGTTTCTTGCGCAATCTCGACGAGCTCGAGGTGTTCTTGAGCGATGTGTGCGAGCGCTCGCCGTTGCCGGTATCGGTAAAAACCAGGCTGGGGCTGGAGAGCGACGACGAATACGAGCGCGTACTCGATCTGTATTGCCGCATGCCGCTGGCAGAGCTGATCGTGCATCCGCGCGTGCAAAAGGACCGCTATACGGGCTCGCCGCGCAAAGAGTTTTATGGCGAGACGCTGGAACGAGCGCCGTTTCCGGTGGCATACAACGGCGACATTTTCGATCTTGAGGATATGGACGCGCTGGTGGAGGCCTATCCCGGCACGCGCCATGTGATGTTGGGGCGCGGCCTGCTCGCGAACCCCGCTCTGGCTCGTATGGTCAACGGCGGTCCTGCTGCCACGGCAGCCGAACTGCAGCGTTTCCACGACATGCTATTCGCGGCCTATGCAGAAGAGATTGGTGGCAATGCGGTCTTTCGCATGAAGGAGTGGTGGTTCTACGCCAAATGCGCCTTCGCCGATCACGCTACCGTTCACAAACTCGTACGCAAGACTAAAAAGGTCGACGAATACCGCGCCGCCGTCGAGCGCGTCTTTCGCGAGCAGCCACTTGCAGCCATAGCCCGCTTCCACGGCTAGCTAGCCATTGGAGACGTTCTTTAACGACTAGTCATTTAAGAACGTCCCCGATGAATATGTTGCACTAGAGCAGGTTCTTCTGTACCCATGCGATGATGTAGCTCGACTCGTAGAGCGGTTTTCCGTCGATAAACAGGCAGGGAACCTGGCGCTTTCCGCCGACGGCGATGAGCGTCTGCTCGGCTTCGGGGTCGGTCGAGATATTGCGCTCGGGAATGGTCACGCCGTTATCGGCCAAAAAGCGCTTGACCTTTATGCAATACGGGCAGCCGGTCATAACGAATAGCGCAAGCTCATGATTAGTAGCCATAGGTCTCCAATCGGTTGCAGTTTTGATTGAAATACCCAAAGCCGCCGCGGTCTATGCGCGGACCAGTGACGACTCGATGGCCTGGACCAGAAACGCCGTGGCTCCGGTGCCGCAGGGCTTGTCGTAGTAGTCAACAAAGCGCTGGTCGGCCAGATAGCCGTGGGCGAGGCCCAGGTATGCTTCGTTCTGGGGTTCGCGTCCCCAGTTGAGACCAATCCAACGACGATGCATCGCGACGAGCTTGCGAGCCTCGCTTCCATCCGCATCGCCGTCGCCCATGGCAATCGAGAGCTGGCCCAGAATAGCGCGTTCAAGTTCCTTCATGTCGTTCCATGTCTCGGGGTCCATGTCCAGCAGCGCTTCGTTTGCCGCGTCGATGGTCTCGTCGCCATAGCGCGCCCGTGCCTCGGCGCCGTAGCGCTCTTCGTTTTCCTGCACGGAGCGCCAGCGCTCCAGTTGCGGCAGGACGGCGCCCATGAGCGAGACGGCTTCGTCGAGTGACATGCCGGTGTTTTGCGCCAGGCGCGGGGCACAGTCCTCGATCATTGCCTCCATCGTGGTGTCGTAGGTGTACTGGCCGTGGTCGTAGCACCACTTGCAGTAATGGTCGGTCGCGGCGCCCGTGGCATCGGTGCCGCAGTCGTCGGGCGTGAGTATCATGCCGCAGCTCTGGCAATAGCGCTCGGGCATTTCGAGCAGATGAGACAGGGGCTCGCCGGTCACAGCGGCGATGAGCTTCATCATGTCGATGCCCGGTGTGACCTCGCCACGCTCCCAACGGCTGACGGCTTGGCGTGTGACGAAGAGCTTGGCGGCGAGCTGCTCTTGGGTAAGGTGATGGGCGCGACGGACGGCGATGAGCTTTTCTGCAAAGGCCATAACGGCTCCTTTCTGCTGGTTGATGGCTTAAGCATACGCGGCAGCAGGCGCCCTTCCAAGCAACCGTTGGTTGCACGACGGGGGACCGCGGCGAAGAATTGCACGCAACGCCCCACACCTCCATGCCGTACAATGACCGGCATGGAACCTATCGCACACATACATACCGACCTGCCGCAGAAGTTCGGCATTCCGCGCAACAGCTTTTTGGCGCCTCATCTGCAGGGACACATCGTCTTTGAGCCGGAATTTGCCTCCAATGCAGCGGTTGAGGGCCTGGACTCCTTCTCTCACCTATGGCTGTTGTGGCGCTTCGAAAACGGAACGCCCGGCGGCACGGCAAACGACATAGCTGCCGATGCCAAGTCGCAGGACAGGTCTGGCACCAACGTCAAGTGGTCGAAGACCGTGCGCCCGCCGCGTCTGGGCGGAGCCGAGCGCGTGGGTGTCTTTGCCACGCGCAGCCCGTTTCGCCCTAATCCCATCGGGCTCACCTGCGTTAAGCTCGACCGCGTGGAGCTTACCGACGACGGCCCCATCATCCATGTGCTGGGGGCCGATCTGCGCGACGGCACGCCCATCTACGATATCAAGCCCTACATCCCGTTTGCGGACTGCCACCCGGATGCGACCGGCGGCTGGATTGAGGGTGCTCCGTGGCAAGAGCTCGACGTCGAGTTCCCGCAGGCGCTGCAGGATATGGTCCCGCCCGCAAAGCTCCCCGGCTTGGCCGAGGTTCTTCGCCAAGATCCGCGCCGCGCGGGCAGCAAGCACGAACCAAACCGCGTTTACCACTTGGCCTACGCCGGACTCGACATATCTTTTACGGTCGATGAAACCCAGCTAACCGTAGTCGCCGTCAACGACGCGTAAGGCTAACCAGCCATCCGTCTGCACCCGTCAAATTAAGCGCCAAACCCCATGCCAAAATCGCCTACGCTGGTGGACAATAACGCCTATCGAAACAGCCTACTTTGCACGGGAGCTCAGCATGAAATACGACTTTAGCTCGCTTATCGACCGCCACGGCATGGACTCCATTGCCGTTGACTCTTGGGGCGAGATCCCCGGTATGGCCCCGAACGCACCCGACGAGGGCTTCGACCGCATACCCATGTGGGTGGCGGACATGAACTTCGCCACGGTGCCCACGGTCCAGGAGCACATTATTCAGCGCGCCCAGCATCCCATGTTTGGCTACTTTAACCCGCGTCCCGAGTACTTTGACCGCATCATCGAATGGCAGAGCCGTCGCAACGGCGTTGAGGGCTTGGCGCCTGAGCATATCGGCTACGAAAACGGCGTGCTGGGCGGTGTCGTGTCGACGTTGCGCGCGTATGTCCAGCCAGGCGATGCTGTGCTGGTCCATAGCCCCACCTACATCGGTTTTACCAAGTCCATCGAAGCCGCGGGCTATCGCATTGTCCACAGCCCGCTTAAGCTCGACGATCAAGGCGTGTGGCGTATGGACTTTGAGGACATGGAGCGCAAGCTCGCCCAAAACCACATTCATGCCGCGGTGTTCTGCTCGCCGCACAATCCCTGCGGCCGCGTATGGGAGCGCGACGAGATCGAGCGCGCTATGGACATTTATCACCAGCACGATTGCGTGGTGATCTCGGACGAGATTTGGTCCGATATCATCCTGCCGGGGCACAAGCATATCCCGACGCAGTCGGTGAGCGAGGATGCCCGCATGCGCACGGTTGCCCTCTATGCGCCCAGCAAGACGTTCAACCTGGCGGGCCTGGTCGGCAGCTACCACATTGTCTACAACGAGACGCTGCGCGACCGCGTGTGCGCCGTGTCCAACAAGACTCACTACAACGAGATGAATGTCCTCTCCATGCATGCGCTTATCGGTGCCTACCAGCCGCAGGGCTACGAGTGGGTGGACGAGCTCAACCAGGTGCTTGCCAGCAATATCGAGTACTTCTGCGATTACGTGGACGAGCATTTTGAGGGCGTGTCCTATTCGCGTCCGCAGGGCACGTACATGGTGTTTCTGGACTGCACCGAGTGGTGCCGCGAGCATGGCCGCGATATTCAGTGGTTGCTCGACGAGGGGGCGCGCGTGGGCGTGGGGTATCAGGACGGCCGCCCGTTCCACGGGCCCTGCCACATTCGCGTGAATTTGGCGCTGCCGCTTTCGCGCGTAAGGGAAGCGTGCGACCGCTTGGACCGCTACGTTTTTAATGCACGGTAAGTGAGCACTGCATGCGGGGCCTTCTGCCAAGCCGGCTGGAAGGTCCCGCATGGTAAAACGTCTGTAACCATTGGGCGCAGACCTGCTGCGGAGGTTTATTTTTCTTGAATCTGCTTGCCGCAAAGATGCTCAATCGTAATCTCGTAGAGCTGGACGCCCTTAATGTCCTTGGCGATTTCCTCTTCGACTTCTTCGGCAGAAGGGTAGTACTTAAGCGCGAGCTGGCGAACTTTATCCTCGATAAACGCGGGGGTGTCATTCGCCAGGCGACAACGGCCAAAGACTACGGTACTCATAACGTAGGGAGCCCAGTCACCGTCCTTGTACCACTCGTTGCCGTAAACGGTAAAGCAGACCTTGTCATCGCGCTTGAGTGCGTCGACCTTGTGGCCAGCCTTGGCGCCATGGAAATAAATCTTGTCGTGCTCGGCGTCAAAGAAGTAGTTGACGGGAATGGCGTACGGGTAGCCATCGTCGCCGTTGACGGCAAAGACGCCGCGCTTGCAGGTAGCGAGCAGTTCGCGCGCTTCCTCGTCAGTGATGGCGCGTTTCTTTCGACGTAAGGGCCTAAACATCGTTGGTTTCCTTTCTGGTCGTGCGTGGTGGTTGAGCACAAACTATAGCGAAACGGATCCGTTTTTCTTGATGCGGGCGAGTATGTTTTTGAGCTTGTTAAAGTCGAGCGGTTTGGACAGATGGGCGTTCATGCCGGCATCGTGTGCCGCCTTGGCGTCCTCGGCAAAGGCGTTGGCGGTGAGCGCGATGATGGGGATGTCGGCTGCATCGACCTTCTCGCTCAGGCGAATCGCGCGGGTTGCCTCGTAGCCGTCCATGCCCGGCATCATGATGTCCATCAGAATCGCATCGAAGCTGCCGGCGGGACGGCCAACGTATAGGTCGACCGCTTCGTTGCCATCGGCGGCGCGAGTTACGACAATGCCTTCGCTTTCGAGCAGCGCCTGGGCAATCTCGGCATTCAATTCGTTGTCTTCGGCGAGCAGTACGTTCATGTCGGCGAGCGAGCAGTCGAGCGCCCTCTCGACCGTATCTGCCCGCGTCTGAGGGTTCTTGTCGATATCGAGCGGAATCTGGACGTTGAACGTACTTCCCACGCCAACCTCACTCGAAATCTCAATCGTACCGCCCATCAGTTCAATAAGCGACTTGACGATTGGCATGCCCATGCCGGTTCCTTGGAACTTGCTGCGCGCATTGTCACCTTCTTGTGCAAACGGCTCATAGATGTGCTTTAAAAACTCGGGAGCCATGCCAATGCCGGTATCCGAAACGCTAAAGCAAAAGAGCGCGCGCCCGTTATCGAGTGGCTTGGTCTTTGAGCTAAAGGTGACGGAGCCGCCGTGCTTGTTGTACTTAATGCTGTTGTTTAACAGGTTGATCATAATCTGTCGGATATGGGTGGGACTGCCGATCATGTATGGTCCCGTGGCGTACGGCAGACTATTGTCCTGCATTGTGATGCCGTTATCGGATGCGCGGAGCTTGCACAGCACCAGCGTATCGTCACAGAGCTTTTTGAGGTTAAAAGGCGCATGTTCCAGTGTTAGCTTGCGGTCTTCGATTTTGCCCATCTCGAGGATGTCGTTGATTAGCGAGAGCAGGTGATTGGCAGCAACGCGCGCCTTGGCACGGCTCTCGCGGGCGACTTGCATATCGCCTTCCTTCAATTCCTCGATCTCGATAAGGCCTAGGATGCCGTTGAGCGGCGTGCGGATGTCGTGGCTCATGCGCGTGAGGAATGCCGTCTTAGCGGCGTTGGCGGCATCGGCTTTTTTGCGCTCGGTTCGAGCGCGCACGAGCGCCCAGATGAGCAGGACGATGCCGACCGACAACATACCGATGAGGGTAGCTGCAATGGCGGTGCGGTTGCGATAAAGGAATTGAAGCGCGTTGGATTCCTGGGCCGTGTACGACGTGGAGGAGAAATTGCTTGCGGAGAGCGATTCTCCGGCATTGATGATGCCCTTGTTGATGATTCCCAGCAGCTCGGGCTTTCCGCGCGAAATCCAGCACGAGAGCTCACAGGTGTCAGGGAGCTCGACCGTCTCGCAGTCCTCGAGATCGTAACGGTCGCCAATGGTTTTTACGCGTGAACTGGGAGCGACGATGCAGTGCGCCGTTCCCTTCCTGAGGGCGTCGAACACTTCATCGTCGGATTGGTATTCAGTTACGGTCGCTGTGGGGAACAGACTTTCAAGTGCATTTTTGTTGATAAACGATGATTTGGTACAGGCGATGTTCTGGAGGTCTTTGTTCAGGTTGCTGCCGGTGTGGATGGCGGTGAGGGACATGGTCCCCAACGATACCGACTGCACAACGCCTATTTGCTCGGCAAACCAGTAATCTCGGTATACCGGCAGCGCAACGTCTATGCTTCCCTTTGACAGGGCCTTTGACATCATCTTGTAGCTATCAAAGGGGACGGTTTTGACCGTAATGCCAAATTTATCGTGCAGCGTCGTCGCAAGCGATGCGAGCGAGCCTTCCATTTCGCCGTTTTCGTCTTCGTTGCAGTAGGGGAGTTTGCCCGTAATGTAGCCGAGCGTGATGGTGTTGCCATTTGCTTTGAGCCAGGAACGTTCGGGGCCGTTGAGCGATGATGAACCGCTGTTTTGGGCAGAGTAGTTAGATTTGACTTCGTCGATATAGCGTGGGTTGACGCGGGCGATTGCTGTCATGGCGGCATTGATGTCGTCCAACAGGTCGGGGCGGCTTTTGGGAACGGCAAAATAGTAGTCGCTCGAGCCGATGTAGAACATGGGGGAGGCACTGGGCGACGAGGTCGTGTCGTTCATGATGACGGCATCGACTTCGTCGTTTGCGAGCGCGTCAAAGAGATCGGATCCTCCGTCATACTCCCTGTATGTGCAGGTGATTCCTTCGTTGGCGAGCCACTGCTGGCCAACGAAGGTTTGCATAACGCCGGGGTTGCAGCCGATGGTAAGGCCTTGGAGCGCTTGGGGGTCACCCTTGGCTAGATCGTCGCGATCGGGCCTGGCATAGATGTAGTAGCGCTCGGTGCCCTCGGGGTTCGAGGAAAAGAGCAGCTTTTGGGCGCGTTCCTCGGAGTAGGAGATGTTGGGCATGAGGTCGATTTCGCCCGCCTCGAGCATGTCCATAAGTTCGGTGAAGGTGCCGGAGACGTATTCGTACTGCCAGCCGGGCGTATAGTACGACAGGGTCTGGAGGTACTCGTAACCCCATCCCGAGAGGCGCTCGCCGGGGGTGCCGTCCTGGAAGCCCTCGTTGCTGACGAGCCAACCAACGCGGACCGTTTTGACCTGTTGATCGGAGCCGGCGGCAAAGGCGGGGGCGGGCATGATGGTGCTCAGTACGGCGAGCGCGGCAAGCGCGACGGCCAGGGTGCGATATATAACTGAACGAAGGACAGCGGAAGCTCTCACATGCAATCCTAACGAATCGAGACATTACCGCATAAGGATACCAGCTCAGCCTGCCTATTCGGCCGCTGCACCGCTAAACGGTTCCGCCCGGCAGTCATTGGGGACGTTCTTGTTTGACTAGTCATTTAAGAACGTCCCCAATGACTAGTTTCGTTTGCGGGGGAGGCGTGGGACAATACCGAGCGAATGTGATTGGACGTCTGAGAAAAGGGGTCGCGATGAAAAAGCTGAGGACGCTTGCCGATGTTTTGCGCCAGGCCGGTTTCGTGCGTATCACGGGCCTGTTCCTCGTCTTCTATCTGCTGTGCTCGACGGCTGTCTGGCTGTCCGAGCCCACGACCCTTACGTTTGGCGATGGTCTCTGGTTTAGCTTTGAGACCGTCTCGACCATCGGCTTTGGCGATATCCCGGCCGAAACGCCGGTCGCCCGCGCTATTACCGTCGTCCTGAGCGTCATCAGCATCTTCTACATCGCCATGCTCACGGGTGTGGCGGTGAACTACTGCAATACGCTCATTAAGCTGCGCCAAAAGGACACCATGGCGCGCTTTATGGACGATCTGGAGCATTTGGAAGAGCTCGATCGTGACGAGCTTGCCGATCTGTCACGCCGCGTGCGCGAGTATCGTCGACGCCAGCGCTAAGACGAACGTCGTGCGCCACAACAGGGGGACAAATATGAACATCACCGTGTACCTGGGTGCCAACACTGGCAATGACCCGGCATTTCTGCCCGCGGTACAGGAGCTGGGCAACTGGATTGGCGCCAACGGACACGCGCTGGTATACGGCGGGTCCAAATCGGGCCTGATGGGCGCGCTCGCCGATAGCGTGCTCGATGCCGGCGGACACGTGACGGGTGTTGAGCCGAGCTTTTTTATCGAGGCCGAGTTTCAACATGACGGCATCGACGACCTTATCGTGACGAGCGATATGGCCGAGCGCAAAGCCAAGATGATTGAGCTCGGCGATGTGTTCATCGCCTTTCCCGGCGGGACGGGCACGCTCGAGGAGATTGCCGAGGTCATGTCCGCTGTGTCGTTGGGGCACCTGAGTGCTCCGTGCATCCTGTATAACCTGGACGGTTACTACAACGACCTCAAGGCGCTGCTCGGGCACATGATTGATAAGGGCCTATCGAGCCCGCAGCGCCAGCAAGGTATCTACTTTGCCGACGATTTGCGCG
The DNA here is from genome assembly GCA_036298925.1 of Collinsella aerofaciens. Lineage (GTDB taxonomy): Bacteria > Actinomycetota > Coriobacteriia > Coriobacteriales > Coriobacteriaceae > Collinsella > Collinsella aerofaciens_BN. The sequence continues at coordinate 72,847 of JAXJIC010000015.1, read as the reverse complement.
AGATTGCCTCGATTATCAACGGATAAGTCTTGAGCTTGCCCCACTATGGCTCCCAATGGTGCCGTTCGCGGCGCAGACGGTTGGCTCGTTCGGGCAACGCTCGCTCTACAATAAAACGTAACTATGTCGACTTTGACCGCGGGAGGACCCGATGGATAACCTTGCCAAACCCAAAAACCGCGCGCTGTTTTTACTTAGCGTTGCCGTGACCGGTGCGTTCGCAGGTGCCGCGGTCTGGCTGTTCTTTTTTGCGATGGAGCACGGTATCGACTATCTATGGACCGAGATTCCGCACGCGCTGGGCGTCGCTTCGCCCGAGCTTGCCAGCGGCCCGTTTGGCTTTTTGCCGTACCCGTTTTTTGTCTGTCTGCTGGGCGGCCTGTTAATCGGTCTGTACGAAAAGATGACAGGCACCAAGACCGATGACCTCAACCAGGTGATGGCTAAGGTTAAGCAAGACGGGCGCTACCCGTACGACAACCTGGGCAAGCTTTCGCTCGCGGCATTGCTGCCGCTGCTGTTTGGCGGAAGCATTGGACCGGAGGCCGGCCTGACCGGCGTTATCGCGGGTCTGTGCAGCTGGGTCGGCGACCGTATGCGTCGCTTTGGCGCCGAGTTTAGGGAGCTCACGCTGCTGGGTACCCAGGCTGCCCTGACGGCGCTCTTTACCGCGCCCGTCTTTGGCTTTGTGGCGCCGCTTGCCGGTAGTGCCGACGGCGACGAGGGCTCCGCGTCCGGCGAGATCACCATCAAGCTGCCCAAGGCGCAAAAGACGGTGGTCTACGGTATTGCGATTGCCGGCGGTCTGGGTACCTACCTGCTGCTTGGCCAGCTTGTGGGCGGCGGCATGGGCATGCCCAGGTTCGAGTCCGCCGAGGTGGGCAACCTAGAGCTTACCTGGCTCGTCCCTCTGTCGTTGATCGGAACAATCTGCGGCTGGCTGTACTTTGTCTCTGAGCACGCGAGCGAAGCGCTTGCCCATGCAATAGGGGAGCGTCCTGTCGTCAAGGCCATGCTAGCCGGTCTGGCGCTCGCCATCTGCGGCACGGTCCTGCCCTACACCATGTTTGCCGGCGAGACCCAGGCCGACGTGCTCATGGAAACCTATCTGACCATTCCCGCCGGCGTGCTTATCGCGACCGGTCTGGTCAAGGCCATGCTGACCCCCGCCCTCATCAACCTTGGTTGGCGCGGCGGTCACTTCTTCCCGGTTATCTTCTCGGGCGTAAGCCTGGGCTACGGACTGGCCATCCTCACCGGCGCCGATCCGGTCTTTTGCGTCGCCGTCTGCACGGCATCGACGATGGGTGCGGTCATGCGTCAGCCGGTCATGGTCGTGGGCCTGCTGCTCATGTGCTTCCCGCTCAAGGGTATCGTCTGCATGATCATCGCCACCGTTATCGCCGCCGGCATTCCGCTGCCCAAGCCGCTGCGCAAGTAGCACGGTTAATCGCGAGTCAACTCCAGAGGGGCACGAGATGATCCTGTACTTTAGCGCGACAGGGAACAGCGAACATGTGGCGCGTCGCATTGCAGCGGCGACAAGCGACAAAGTTATGTCGATTGAGCGCTTTGATGCCGAGATCCTTCACCTTGCTGTGATGGAAGGCCCCTGTCGGCTGGGGTTTGTCGCCCCGGTATACGCCTGGGGCTTGCCGACGCCAATGATCGAGTTTTTGAAGACTGTCGACCTGTCGATTGCTGCCGGTGCAAAGGGCGGCGAGCGCCCCTATACGTTCTATGTCTCGACGTACGGTTCGACGACCGGGCAATCGGCCAAGTTCGCCCGCGATCTGCTGCACGAGCGTGGGCTCGAGTTAGATGCGGCGATGAGCGTCAAGATGCCTGATACCTGGACGCCTGTTTTCGACCTGTCTGACCCTCAAAAGGTTGAGGGTATCAATAGGGCTGCTGAGGCGCAGATTGATGCTGCGATCGAGGCGGTGCGGGAGCGGCGCACGGGCAATATGATGCGCCATCGCGTGCCCCTGTTTGCATCGTGCGCGTATCATGCGTTTGGGCTGCCGCGTATGCAGCAGACGAGCAAGTTGGCCGTCGATGCTAGCCGCTGCGTCGGGTGTAGCCTCTGCGCTAAGCGCTGCCCCATGGCGGCGATTGAGATGCGCGACGGCCTTCCCGTCTGGACAAAGCCGGAGTGCGCAGCCTGCCTTCGTTGCCTGCACTGTTGTCCCAAATTTGCCATCTCGCACGGTAAGCGCACAGCATCCCACGGTCAGTACAGGCATCCTAAGCCAGGTGTGAGGATGTAGCTGCTGGCCGCGCTACTTCCAAACTGCGAGCGCGGCGGTGCCCAGTACGATGAGGGCGAGACCGATGGCGCTGCGCCGTGAGAGTTTTTCGTTGAATGCCAAGCGCGCAAATAGTACCGATACGACAATCGATAGTTTGTCGATCCGCACCACGACGCTCACCTGGCCTGTGGCGATGGCGTAGTAGCATAGCAGCCACGATGCGCCAGTCGCAATGCCCGATGCCGCGAGAAATACGAGTTCGTAGCGGTCTACGTGCACGGCTTGGCCCATCTTGCCTTTAGCTGCCACGATTGCCCATGCCATAACCAGTACCACACAGGTACGGATTGCCGTGGCCAGGTTGGATTCGACGCCTTCGATGCCAGCCTTGGCAAGGATGGACGTGAGCGCCGCGAACACGGCGGCGCCGAGGGCGTAAGCGAGCCAGGTCCGGTCTTGCTGCTGCTCGGGTCCGGCAGGCTGCTTCTTCTCGATCATTAAAAACGTGCCGAGGGTGATGACAGCGGTTCCCACGAGCTTAACCGCAAGGTTGCTCGTCTCGCCAAAAAGTACGATGGCGATCAGTGCGGCGAGTACGGTGCTCATCTTGTCGACCGGTACGACCTTATTGACGTCTCCGATGCCCAACGCCTTAAAGTAACAGATCCACGAAGCACCGGTAGCGAGTCCCGAGAGGACGAGAAAGAGCCAGGATCTGGGTTCGATGCTGCCGATGGTTCCAATGGATCCAGAAATGCCCGCCATTGCCCAGGCGAAAACGAGCACCACGCAGGTGCGAATGGCCGTCGCGACATCGGAGTCGGTCTGCTTGATGCCGCATTTGGCCAGGATAGATGTGATGCCGGCAAAGAAAGCCGACACAAATGCTGCTGCGACCCACGACACGGGTGAAATGCCTCCCCAAAGAACGACCGCGCCAGATTTACGGCGCTCGTCCGATGGTACCGTCCCGCCATGAAGCTTTGATATCGCTGTGGTGAGACAGGGGCCATAGTTCGAGAGGGCATTTGGTTAAGGCTCGAATCGAAGGTGAATGGTTTTCCGCGAAGTGAACGAGTAAATCTGGACCCCTGGAACATGCACACTTTTTCGAACAAAACTGCAGGATTCTTAGACAAAAACCGCAGGAATTGAGTCCTTAAAAATGTCGATGCTACAGGGCACTGTTTTTACTCGTTCACTTCTCGGAAAAGTATTCACCTTCGATATGCTGACGGTGTCTTTTTGGTTGCCAAGAACTAGACGGCCTGCTGTGAGGGGCGGTGGTGACGCTATGCCGCCTTGTTTCATTGAAAAAATAAGCGGGGTACCACCTAAGCTTTTTTAGCTGTCGATTACAGGTCGCGTGCTCGATAAACCTTGGTGCTGACGGTGTAGCTGATTGCACATAGCGCGAGGGCAAGTGCGGCGATGCCTGCACACAGACAGCCAAGGACGGCGGGATCGGGATTCGCTCCGGCAATCGACATGAGCCAGTTGCTGATGGGGTTGGAGGAGCTCAACGTGGCAATGGCAAGGCACCAGAGCAGGGCAAACAGGCCGACGGATAGGCGCAGCGCCTCCATGTGTCCAAATCGGAAGAACAGCGGCTGTGCCAAAAACACCATCATGAGGGAGATGAGCATCGATGCTGCCGAGGCGATTGCGATTTCAAAGACCGTCTGTCCCGTCGAGGGGATGCCCACGCTGTTGAATAGCGGGATGGAGACGATGCTCAGAAGCGCGGCGGCGCACGCCATGACAGCCGAGAAGACAATGATGCTCAGGTAGCGTGCGCAAATAATGTCTTTGCGCGTGAGAGGCAGCGTTGCCTGATAACGCTCCCATCCGTTTTGATTGTCGAAGCCGGCCAGCGAGCTCATGACCATGATGGGCGACATGGCGCTGACCGCGCAGGCGCCGGCGCTCATGCCGGAATCGCCATCCGACGCGTTGGCAAGGGTTAGCACGACGAAGATGAACAGGCTGACGCCCGCGATGCTCGGGATAAGCGTGCGAACGATGGCGAGCTCGGACATAAAGGCTCGTTTCATTTCGAAGCCCCTTTCAGCATGAGGCGAAGATAGTCATCAATAGTTGTCCGATCGCAGGGAATCTCGGGGAAGGCCTCGAGCGTTTCGCGACGGTTGGGCACGAGTACGTCCACGCTGTAGGCGTGGCGGGCGGCACGGGCACCTTCGACGCAAGCCATAAGCTCGGCGGCCTGTGCTTGGGTACAGTGGGCGATGCCAGCTCGGTCGGTAATGTCCTCGCGCGGCAGATCAAACACAATCGAGCCGTTATCGATGCAGATGACGCGGTCGGCGGCGCGATCGAGGTCAGACGTAATGTGGCTCGAGAGCAGCACGCTGTGCTGGCCGTCGGCGACAAAGGCAAGCAGCTCATCAAGCAGCTCCTCGCGTGCCATGGGATCAAGCCCCGCGGTGGCTTCGTCCAAAACGAGCAGCTTGGCCTGGTGGCTGAGCGCGCAGGCAAGCTGCAGCTTCATGCCCATGCCGCGGGAAAGGTCCTTGACCTTTGCCTTGGGATCGAGGCCAAATTGGCTGAGGAGGTCGGCGAAGGTGCCATGGCTCCAGGCGGGGTACGCCGGGCTTACGAGTGCCTCAACTTCGGTCACCTTGAGTGTGGAAGGGAAGGGGCATGTGTCCAGCACGAGGCCGACACGAGTGTGCAAGCAGCGCTGCGCTTCATCGGGCGCGTCGGCGCCACAGTGCTGCCCAAACAGGTGCACTTCGCCGGCATCGAGCTTTATAAGCCCAAGCGCGGCGCGAATCGTCGTTGTTTTGCCGGCGCCGTTTGCGCCCACAAAGCCAACAATCTGGCCGGGCTCCACGGCGAGCGTGACATCGCGTAGTGAAAAGCGGTCGCTCACACGGCGTGAGATACCTTTGAGTTCTAGCAAGTTTTGCATGGTATAGCCTTTCTTGCAGATGGCTACTGCATGGTTTCAGGGGCTACCAGGTCGAGCATCTCGTGCAGCTTGTCGCGCGTGACGCCCAAGGCTTCGGCTTGGCTTGCCGCTTTCGCAAGCAGCTCTTCGATATGGCAGAGCTGGTTTTCACGCAAGAGCTCCTGGTTGCCCTCGGCGACAAAACAGCCCTTGCCCTGCACGGTGCAGATAAACCCGAGCTGCTCCAGGTCGGCGTAGGCGCGCTTGGTGGTGATGACGCTCACGCCAAGATCGCTCGCGAGCGCACGGATGCTGGGGAGTTTGGCTCCCGCAGCGAGCGTGCCCGAAAGGATCTGAGCTTTGACCTGCGAGGATATCTGTTCGTAGATGGGCTTGTCGCTCGAATTGGATAGGATGATGTCCACAGCGGCCCCTTAGCTGTTGGGCTACACGTGTATATAACCGGTAAGCACAGTATATATACACTATGCACAGTTACGCAAGAGGTAAATACGGATTGTCCGCTCGTTCATTCATCTCAATCTGTAACATCTGGAACCGATTTGGACGGCTACCTGTTACAGATTGAGATTTTGCTGGCGGGCCCCACCTGGTTGTCTCAATCTGTAACAGGAAGAGGTTCAAAAACCGTCTAGATGTTACAGATCGAGACAAACTGCTGCGGAGTGTCGCCATCGACTGCTACCCTAGGCCCCAACTGATGAATTTGTCCTGATAGGTGCCCTATGCCGAGATTTCGCGGCTACAATAGTACGGTTACATCGACGTAATGCACTTAATGCAAGAAAGGATCCGCATGGCAAGCCTGTCGGATGAAATCTCGTCGCGCCGCACATTCGCGATCATCAGCCACCCGGACGCCGGTAAGACCACGCTTACCGAGAAGCTGCTGCTCTATACCGGCAGCATCCAGACCGCCGGCTCGGTCAAGGGCAAGAGCTCGGCCAAGCATGCCGTCTCGGACTGGATGGACATCGAGAAGGAGCGCGGTATTTCCGTTACCTCCTCGGTGCTGCAGTTCACCTATAACGGCGCCTGCGTCAACATCCTCGATACCCCCGGCCACCAGGACTTCTCGGAGGATACTTACCGTACCCTTATGGCCGCCGACGCTGCTGTTATGGTCATCGACGGCGCCAAGGGCGTCGAGGCCCAGACCAAAAAGCTCTTTAAGGTCTGTACGCTGCGCCACATCCCCATCTTTACCTTTGTGAACAAGCTCGACCACGAGGCTCGCGATCCGTTTGAGCTCATGGAAGAGATCGAGAACGTCCTGGGTATCAATACATATCCTATGAACTGGCCGATCGGCAGCGGCCGCAACTTCCGCGGCGTGTTCGACCGTCAGACCCGTCGCGTTATCGCCTTCGAGGGCGACGGTCACGCCAACGCCACCAAGAAGGTCGCCGAGGTCGAGGCTGAGCTGGGCGACCCCTCCATGGATGAGCTCATCGGCGAGGAGAACCATAAGAACCTAATGGACGATATCGAGCTGCTCGATGGCGCCGGCGACGAGCTCGACTTGGATGCCGTGGCCTGCGGCAAGCTGAGCCCGGCGTTCTTTGGCTCGGCGCTTACCAACTTTGGCGTGGAGCCCTTCCTCAAGGAGTTCCTACGTCTGGCCCCGACGCCGCGTGCCTATACCGATACGCTCACCAGCGAGCTGGTCGATCCCTGCCGCGACGACTTTAGCGGCTTTGTGTTTAAGATCCAGGCCAACATGGACAAGAACCACCGTGACCGCATCGCCTTTGTGCGCATTTGCTCGGGTAAGTTCGAGCGCGGCATGGACGCCTTCCACGTGCAGGGCAACCGCAAGCTTAAGCTTGCCACGGGCACGTCGATGATGGCCGATGACCGCGCCATCGTGGACGAGGCGTACGCGGGCGATATCGTGGGCCTGTTCGATCCGGGTATCTTTAGCATCGGCGACACCGTGTGCTCCGGCAAGCGCCACGTGCAGTACCCGCAGATCCCGACGTTTGCCCCCGAGATGTTCGCTCGCATTACGCAAGTCGACACGCTCAAGCGCAAGCAGTTCGTCAAGGGTATGGAGGAGCTTGCCCAGGAAGGTGCCATCCAGATCTTCCGCGAGCTGGGTGCCGGCATGGAGAGCGTCATCGTGGGCGTGGTCGGCGTGCTGCAGTTTGAGGTGCTCGAGCGCCGTCTCAAGGCCGAGTACCGTGTTGAGGTTCGTCGCCAGCCGCTGCCCTATACGGACATCCGCTGGATCCAGAACGACCCCGACACTATCGATATCCCGGGCCTTTCGCTCACGCGCGACACGCTGCGTGTCGAGGACATGCGCGGCGGTAAGCTGCTGCTGTTCACGAGCCCGTGGAACGTGGATTGGGCAACTGACCACAACCCCGACCTTATCCTGTCGGAGTTTGGCAACGTAGCGTTTTAGCGCATCGGCGCGGTGGCCCTGCGGGGCTGCCGCGCCGGTTGCTTGCCTGATGCCGTGTGAGCGGCTATCATACCCACCGTCGTCTTAAGACCGAGGCGTCCGAGCAGTTCGGGTCCGATATCCTGCTCGTTAAACCTAAAACCAAAGGAGTACATAATGATCAAGAAGGTCATGGAGGACTATAAGGTCCTGTTGCGGAGCATTCCCGCGGCAACGGTTTCACTGTTTTTCGTGAGCGTCATCATGATGAACCTGCTGGCCAACAAAGAGCTCATCAGCCTGCCGTATCTGGCACTCGATTGCGGCTTTGTGGTGAGCTGGGTTTCGTTTTTGTGCCAGGACATGATCTGCAAGCGCTTTGGCGCCAAGGCATCCATCAAAATCTCTATCCTCGCGCTGCTGGTCAACCTTGCAGTGAGCCTGTGCTTTTGGGCATGCTCGCTCACGCCCGGCATGTGGGGCGCCTACTACGACACGGGCATGATCGAGGTCAACACCGCCCTTAACGCCACCATCGGCGGCACCTGGTACGTGGTGCTGGGCTCTTCGCTGGCAATGCTCGTCTCTGCCGTGGTTAACTCCACGCTCAACCAGTCGCTCGGCCATATGCTCAAAAAGAATAACTTTGCGAGCTTTGCCTTCCGTTCCTATGTGTCCACGGGTGTTGGCCAGTTTATCGACAACCTGGTCTTCGCCATTGTGGTGAGCCACACGTTCTTTGGTTGGACCTGGGTGCAGGTCCTAATGTGCTCGCTGACCGGCGCTGTTGCCGAGCTGCTGTGCGAGGTCTTCCTGAGCCCCGTGGGCTACAAGGTCGTGCGCGGCTGGGAGCGCGAGAACGTGGGCTCCGAGTACCTCGAGCGCCACGCAACCGCCTAAGGAGTAAGTATGCGGGTTTTGATCACGGGCGCTTCGGGCGGTATCGGAGCCGCATGCGTGCAGCGTTTTTTGGACGAGGGCCACGAGGTCGTGGGCTTTGATCTTTTGCCGGCGGCGATCGAACACGAGCGCTACCGCCATCTGATCGTTGATGTCCGCGAGCCGGATTCGTTTCCAAGCGACCTTGAACCCCAGGTGATTGTGAACGTTGCCGGTACGCAGGATTCGGCCGACGACATTGCCGCCAACCTGTGTGGCACCATCAACGTGACCGAGCGCTACGCCTTTGTGGGAGAGGGGCTTGCCGCCAAGCCGGCGCCGACTATCAAATCCGTGGTCAATGTAGGGTCCGCGAGTGGGCATACGGGATCGGAGTTTCCCGCCTATGCCGCCAGCAAGGGCGGCGTTATCGCCTACACCAAGAACCTTGCAAACCGTCTGGCGCCGCAGGCCATCGCCAACAGTGTGGACCCGGGTGGCGTTATCACGCCGCTCAACCGTTGCGTGATGGAAGACGAACACCTGTGGAGCCAGATTATGGAGCTCACGCCGCTTAGGCGCTGGGCCACTGCCCAAGAGATTGCCGAGTGGATCTACTTTGTGGGCGTGACCAACCGGTTTATGACCGGGCAGAGCCTGTTGATCGATGGCGGCGAGGCCGGCCGCACGCAATTTATTTGGCCCGAATAGGAAACGCGCCCGATGGAAAGCCGTCGGGCGCGTTTTTGATGTATCGATTTTTAGCCGAGGCAAGTCCAGTTGACGGGGGTCGAGCCGTGCTGTTCGAGTAGCCGATTGGCTGCCGAGAAGGGGCGCGATCCCATAAAGGCGGGGAGTTCTGCCGTGGCACGGTTGGCCGAAAGCGGCGAGGGGTGCGTGGATGCCAGGCAGAACTTGCCGGTTGCCTTGCCCGCACCAGTTGCGACGAGCTTGCCTTCGACCATCTGCTGGGCAAAGCGACCCCATGCCAAAAAGACGACCGACTGGGGCAGCTGGCAGCAGCGTTCGATAACGTAGTCGGTGAGCGTGCTCCAGCCCAGTTTGGCATGCGAGTTCGCGGCATGCTCGCGCACGGTGAGCGTGGTGTTGAGGAGCAGGACGCCCTGCTGTGCCCATGGGGTTAGGTCTCCCGTGGCGGGAATGGGGCAGCCCAGATCGGCTTTGAGTTCCTTATAGATGTTGCGCAGGCTCGGCGGCAACTTGGTTTGCGTCGCGGGGACCGAGAACGACAGTCCCATGGCCTGGTTGGGTCCGTGATAGGGGTCTTGACCCAAGATGACAACCTTGACCTGGTCGGCAGACGTGTAGGCGAGGGCATTGAGGATGTCGTCTTGTGCCGGGTAGATGGTCTGCTCGGCACGCAAAAGGGCGATGCGCTCGAGCAGCTGATTCGTAGTGTCACGTACCGGCTGCGGCGCATCGCCCAACCAAGTTGCTATGTTGCGGTCGCGGGTCGCGGCGTCCATGGGGCTCCTTTACGTCAGATGCTCTGTCGGTATCTATTGTAAAGGCGCACCGGTTGCCTTTATGCCACGGCCGTATGAAGAGTGGGGTCTACGAGACGTGCTCGGGCGCTCCTGCCATGCGAGCCTGTCCATGCGCGCGGAGGCGCGGAAGCTCGACGGTTGCCACCATGACCCCGGTTAGGATGAGGGCGGCGCCAAAGAAGGCGATGGGGCTCAGGACCTCGCCAACCAAGAAGAACGAAAAGACAGCGGAGCAGACCGGCTCAAGCGAGAAGGCGAAGCCGGTGGTCTCGGCGGGCACGTGGGGCTGCACGAGCGTCTGGGTGATAAAGCCATAGGCAGAGCAGATGAGTGCGAGCGCGACGACGACCACAATCTCGCCCGGCGTGCCGGGAAGCGTGAAGCCGCCAAAGGTGAATGCGGCGATACCCGAGAATAAACCGCCGAAGCCCAGCTGCCAAACGCCCAGAGCTAACGGATTGACATCTTCGACAAAGCGCTTCGCCACAATGATATGGCCGGCATAGACAAAAGCGGAGAGCAGCATGATGATTGCGCCGGGATTCAGGCTGGTAAAGTCGGCGCCCGAGAGCAACAACATGCCGCAGGTGACGATGGCGGTGCCGACGAGCACTTTGCGCTCGGGGGCGCGACGCAGCAGGGCGGCGTTGGCAAACGGCACGATCACGACCGTCAGGCTCTGCAAAAAGCCGGCGGTGGAGGCGGAGGTGAGGCTGGAGCCCAGGCACATGCAGGTGAGCTCGGTTGCCATAATGGCGCCGATGATGGCGGCACGGACCATAAAGTCGCGGTTGATGCGCAACGCGTGCTTGTGGAAGAGCAGCAGGCAGACCACAAAGGCGATGATGCAGCGTAGCGCGACGATGCTCGTGGCGTTCATGCTGTCCATGCCGATCTTCATGAGGGGATACGAAAAGCCCCATGCGACGGGAACGGAAAATGAGAGCGCGATTGCTTTTTTGCGATCCATGGGACTCCTTTTGTTACAGAACGGTTTCGTAAAAAGGATTCTGCTCCCAGATATAGATGTAGTAAAGCGAATGTATCTTCAGTACGATTAAGAAATGCTAAAGTAGGTGCGAAAAGCGCTGGCAAAACGTTTTACGGCTGCATTGATGTGGAGGCACGATGGCATCGCGGTATCAGATTGTTTGTATGGTGGTCGATTGCGGCAGCCTGAAACGCGCGGCGGACGAGTTGGGCTATACGCAAAGTGCAGTGAGCCAGGCCGTCAAGGCGCTCGAGCGCGAGCTGGGCACCACGCTTATCGAGCGCGGTAAGCAGGGCGTTTCGCTTACGCGCGACGGTAAACAATATCTGCCGTACCTGCGCCAGATTGTGACCGCCGAGGCCGAGCTCGAGGGCAAGCGCCAGGAGCTGCTGGGGCTTTCGTCGACCGATATTCGCATCGCGACATTTACCAACGTGAGTCGTACCGTGCTGCCGCGTGTGATTCGCGACTTTGGGGCGCTGCACCCGGGCGTACGCTTCACCCTCAAGCAGGGCGATTACACGCGCAACGCTCAATGGGTGCACGATGGCGTGGTTGATTTTTGTTTTACGGCGCGCGGATTTACCGCTGGGCTCGAGAAGCGCGTGGTCTATCACGACGAGTTGGTGGCATTGTTGCCGGCCGCGCATCCGCTGGCGGCAAAGGAAAAGGTGACGCTCGCCGACCTGGCGTCCGAGCCGTTTGTACTGTTGGATGAGGGCGAACAGAGTCTGGTGCTCGATGCATTCGCGGCGCATGGGCTGTCGCCGCACGTGACGAGCGAGGTGACCGACGACTACACCATCATGGCGATGGTGGAGGAGGGCCTGGGCGTGAGCATGCTCTACCGTCGTACTGTGGAGGGCATGCGGGCCGATATTCGCGTGCGGCCCATCGTGCATGCCCCCTCGCGCGACGTGGTGGCCGCCTGGCGCAGCTGGGATACCATGCCCATCGCCACGAGGCGCTTTATCGACTATATGAGCTCGCATATTGTCAATTAATGACTGGCGTGGCGTTGAGTGCGGTGTTTAGCGGGCTGTCGCTTTGGCTTTGGTGGCGCGATAGGTGCGTGCCGGGTGGCAGAGCAATACCGCCACGACCATAAAGAATGCCGTGGTGCCCAGGCTGATGGGGTAGACCATCATGATGTTCGCAAAGGTGCGGAAGTGCGGGAACACACAGAACACCCAATAGAAGCGGATGCCGCAGACGCAGATCATGGTGATGAGGGCGGGCGTGAGCGAGATGCCAAAGCCGCGCAGGTAGCCTGACATGTTTTCGTAGAACATGCTAAAGGCGTACGCCGGGAAGATCGAGCACACGCGGATATAGCCGATCGAGACGATGTTGGGGTCGCTGTTGAACAGCGATAGGATCTCGCGCCCCAGACCGACAATAACGATAATTGTGGTGAGTGCAACGATACCGCCTTCGACCAGGCAGACTTTGAGCGTTTTGGTGCAGCGGTCGATCTGGCGGGCACCGTGGTTTTGTCCCACAAAGGTGGTGCAAGCCTGGCTAAAGCTGTTGAGCAGGTTGTAGCACACGTACTCCAGGCTCATGGCGGCGCTCGATGCCGCCATGACCTCGGTGCCCAGGCTGTTGATGGCAGACTGGATGATGATGTTGGCGACGGCAAAGACGGCGCTTTGGATGCCGGCGGGCAGGCCGATCTTGACGATGCGCTTGAGGGCGACGGGGTCGATAGCCAAGTCGCGTGGGGTGACGCGGACGACGGAGTCGGTCTTGAGCAGGCGGATAAAGAGTGTGGTGGCGCTGACGGTGTAGGCGATGGCGGTGGCGATGGCGACGCCCGCGACACCCCAGTGGAGTATGGGGACAAAGATGAGATCCAGGCCAATGTTGAGGACGGTGGACACGGCAAGCGCCTGCAGCGGCATGCGGGTGATGCCGACGGAGCGGAAGATCGCGGCCTCAAAGTTGTAGAGCAAGATTGAGGGCATGCTGAGCAAAAAGACGCGCAGGTAGAGCGAAGCGAGCGGCATGGTTTCGGCAGGAACGTTGAGCGCGGCGAGCATGGGCTCGGCAAAGATCTCGCCCAGCGCGATGACGACAAAGCCCACGAGCGCCATTAAAATCGAGGTATGGACGGCGCGTTTGACCATGTTCTGATCGTTGCGGCCGATAGCGTTGGCGATGACCACGTTGGAGCCAAGCGACATGCCAATAAACAGGTTGAGCATAAGACTGGTAAGCGAAACATTGGAGCCGACCGCCGCCATGGCGAGGGTTCCCTGGTCGCCCGAGAAATTACCGATGATGACCGTGGCGATGAGGTTCGACAGCTGCTCCAAGATGCTCGTGGCGGCCACGGGGAAGGCGAACAGGGGAATATTGCGCCACAGCGAGCCGGTGGTCATGTCAATGTGCTTAGATACGGTGTCAGCCATACGCTCTCAATCTCTAATATGCTCTTTCGTGCTTATTTGCGCAGATGATGATACTCCTAATCGACTAGTCATTGGGGACGTTCTTAAACGACTAGTCCTTCAAGAACGTCCCCAATGACTAGGTGGGGAAGGCGTGCGACAATGGTGGGCGTTGTGTTGTTCGCGCTAAGGAGTTGCCATGTTGTTGTGTCCCGTTTGCCATGAGCCACTGGCGGATAACGAGCGCGGTGCTGCATGCGCGGGCGGACACCGGTTTGACCGTGCGCGCGAGGGCTATCTGTACCTACTGCGCTCGTCCAAGAGCGGCGACTCTATGGGCGATCCCAAGTCACAGGCGCGCAGCCGTCGTGACTTTTTGAACCGCGGTTACTATGCGCCGTTGTGCGATGCGATGGTCGAACTGGTGCGCAAACAGGCGTCTGGGCGCGCCGCGTCTACGAATGGCTCCATGACGCTGCTCGATATTTGCTGCGGCGAGGGCTACTACACCAGTGCCATGGGCGCGGTGCCGGGCGTGGACGCTTACGGGTTCGATTTGGGCAAAGAGATGGTGCGCCTTGCCGCCAAGCGCGGCGATGCGACCTACTTCGTGGCCAACATGAAGGACATCCCCGTGGCTGATGGCGCCTTCGATATGGTGACCGAGCTCTTCGCTCCCTTTAACGAGCGCGAATTTGCCCGCGTGCTGGCGCCAGAGGGTTCACTCTATACCGTGGTACCGGGTGCTCGTCATCTCTTTGGGCTCAAAGAGGTGCTCTACGACACGCCGTACCTTAACGATGAGAAGCTGCCGAAGACCACCGAACTCGAGTTGGTCGGAACGCAGCGGGTATCTGCGAATATTACGCTTCAGACCCAGGCCGACATCGAGGCGGTGTTCCAAATGACGCCGTACTACTACCGCACGCGCCCTGCCGATAAAGAGCGCCTGGCAAACTTGGATACCCTTCAAACCGACATCGACTTCATCATCGCCGAGTACCGCCACAGCTAACAACCTGCCAAAAAGGGACAGGTTTATTTTGGTAGGTTTTATCTGGGCAAACGTAAAGGGCCGACCGCGGAGATGCGCGATTGGCCCTTTTTAGTTGCTTGGCTGCAGAGGTTATGAGAAGCGAGCGCTTACAGGCGGTCCTTGTTCTCGGCCTTAACGGCGTGTGCCTGCTGAACAAAGAACAGGTCGTAGACCACGATGACAAAGGCGACGATATTGACGGAGCTGCCGCCGAGCGCGGGAAGCGTGAGCGCGGCCTGGACGAGCGTGGCGATTGCGGCGACGATGCCGAGCTTAAACGCGCCATCCACCTGCGAAGGCTTGTTGGCGCCCTTGATGCCCGCAACGCCCGCGGCGAGATCGATGAGGCCCTTGGCGACCAGCACGACCGCGGCGAGCATGGCGTTCGACCCGTACGTGGAATCGAGGTTGCCGGTCGCGATGCCGGCGATTCCAATGACGAGACTGGCGATGCCCAGAACAAAATAAATCAGGGCAAGGATTTTGAGTGTCTTGCGAGCGGCGCTCATAGCTGGTCCTTTCGATGCGGGCGCGGAGAATCTGTCGCACCCAGGTTGTGGCACATATCGTGAAGCACATTGTAGTTCAACGGGGCGATGCATGCGTTTGAAAGCGTCTCTTGCCTGCACGGTCCAACCTTTCAAAAAGGAAAGCTGGACGTAAGCCAAATCGATGGCAGCTCATGTGCGGCGCTGCGATGATGAGGCCGTAACAAGGAGCTGGTCTCAAGGAGGAGTCATGATGTACGGAGCAGAGCAGGTGCGTGAGCCGCGGTCGTTGGGAAGGCGCATGAGTGATTCCGTGATCGCTGCTGTGTGCACGGGATTGATGGCGGTGCTTTGCATTGGGATGCTGTGGGCCATGTCGCATGTGGGACAATAGCGGACGGTTGGGTGCCGACATGAATGGTGCCCTACGTATTCGTTTTACATGCTAAGGAGTGCCCATGGGCGTTGCCGATCCTATTGCTGTCGCTCGGGCTGCTGGACTCGAGCTCGTGCGGACGTCCGAGGGTCTTACGCTCACCGACGGCACGATGGA
Organism: Collinsella aerofaciens; assembly: GCA_036298925.1. Taxonomy (GTDB): domain Bacteria; phylum Actinomycetota; class Coriobacteriia; order Coriobacteriales; family Coriobacteriaceae; genus Collinsella; species Collinsella aerofaciens_BN. The sequence continues at coordinate 57,426 of JAXJIC010000015.1, read as the reverse complement.
GTTGCGTGCCGATTTTAGCCGCATGCTGCCGCGACTCAAGCAGGGCCGTCTGCAGCAAGAGCTGTTGGTAAAGGCTGCGCGCGCAAAAGGTATCGAGCGCCCATGGGCGATTGATGCAACGGCAGGCTTTGGCGAGGATTCGCTGCTGTTGGCGGCCGCGGGCTTTACGGTCGATCTGTATGAACAGGATTGCGTGATTGCGGCGCTCCTTCAGGATGCTTTGGAGCGCGCGGCGGATGATCCGGCGCTTGCGGCTTCCGTGGCGCGCATGCGCCTGCATGCGGGCGAGGACAGCATTGCAGGCCTTCGTCAAACCGTCGAGCTGGTCGAGCAGGGCGAGCTCACCGCTCCCGACGTGGTGTACCTGGATCCCATGTTTCCCGAGCGCACCAAGAGCGCAGCGGTTAAAAAGAAGTTTCAGCTCTTGCATCATCTGGAGCGGCCGTGCGCCGATGAGGAGACGCTGGTCGAGGCGGCGCTTGCCGTGCATCCGCGCAAAGTCGTTATTAAGCGACCGGTGAAGGGGCCACTGCTCGCCGGTGTAAAGCCGAGCTATCAACTAGCGGGCAAGGCCGTTCGCTACGATGTTTTGGTGCCGCCGCGCCCGTAGCTTTCGTGCGATGGCTGGCGCTCCGTCAGTGCCGTGCCGATGCGGGGTCTATTTCCAGGGGTGCGACGTCAGGTGCCACCCGCCGCAGTACTCGCATTTGTAGCAGGCAAGTCCGCGCCGACCGCGGTTTTCGCAGTCGGCCATAACGGCCTCGGCCTCGGCGCGTGTGTCGTAACGGTTTTTGCGTTCGCACGACTTGTAGCGCCATGCCTCGTCGCGCTCGGCGTCCAGAGCGTCGCGGCGCTCATCCTCGCGCGCAAACAGGTCGCTCATATCGCCGCCGGTGGCAGCGCTCAAAAACTCGCTTTTGGCCTTTGACCAGGCGGCTCGCTTTTTGCTTCCCATCGGCTTCGCGCCCCTTTCCAAACGCTGGTATCATTGCTCAATCAAAGTGATACCAATAAACGAGAGGTCGCCGCGTGATCATCAGAAAAACCCTCGATACCGACATTCCCGTCGTCGTGGCTATCTATGACGCGGCCCGCGCCTTTATGCGCGCGCATGGCAACGCCACGCAGTGGCCCGAGGGCACGCCTTCGGCCGAGCAGCTGGCTGCCGATATTGCCGCCGGTGGCAGTTATGTGTGCGAAGTCGACGGCCGCGTGGTAGCGACGTTTGCCTTTCTGCCGGGCCCGGACGAGTGCTATGACGTAATTGAGGACGGTCAATGGCGTAGCGACACTCCGTACGCCGTGCTGCACCGTGTGGCATCCGACGGCACCGTGCACGGTATCGCGGCTGCGATGTTTGCCTTTGCCAAAGAGCGTGCCGATCACCTGCGTATCGACACGCATCAAGACAACCTGCCCATGCAGGGCGCGAGTATTAAGGCAGGGTTTGAGCGTGCCGGCGTCGTGTATGTGTCAGACGGCACGCCGCGTGTTGCGTTTGACTGGCTGCGCGAGGCGTAAGAGCAAGGACGCGTATCAACAATTCGCGCGAACGAAAATGGCTCCGGGTGGGGCCATTTTCGTTCGCTGCACTGTTTTGCAAGCCGGCTTTCGCAAGGCGCGAACCTACGAAAATCGTCGCGCGGCAACGCGGGGCGATGAGCTCGGTCGGGGGATAGGGCCCGCTTCGCCCGCCGGCTCGTAAATTGTATCATCCAGTGTGGAACGAGGATGCCCGTTGCCGCGTACGATGGGCTTGTATCCGCGTACGATGGTCTTGTATATAAGAGGAGAGTCATGTCGAAGCAAGCGGTCGTTGGAATCTTGGCGCATGTCGATGCCGGCAAGACCACGTTGGCCGAGGCCATGCTGTTCAACGCGGGTCGCATTCGCAAGCGCGGCCGCGTGGACGATGGCGATTCGCATCTGGACACTAATGCGATCGAGCGCGAGCGCGGTATTACGATTTTCTCGTCGCAGGCTGTGCTCGACCATGGCGATACCCACGTCATGCTCGTGGATGCGCCGGGGCATGTCGATTTTTCTGCTGAGGCGGAGCGCACGCTGCGCGCACTCGACTATGCGATTTTGGTTGTGGGTGCCAACGATGGCGTGCAAGGGCACACCGAAACCCTGTGGCGACTGCTTGCGCGCTATGACATTCCGACATTCATCTATATCAACAAAATCGATTTGGAGAATCCCGGCCGCGATGTTTTGCTGGCACAACTTGGGCAACGTCTTTCCGAGGGCTGCCTGGATGCCAACGAACTGCTGGCGGGCGGCGCCGTTCAGGAGGACGCTGCTGCGTTGGACGAGGCGGCGCTCGAGGAGTTTCTTGAGGCGGGCGAGCTTTCTGTCGCAACGCTGTCGCGCATGGTCGCCGAGCGCAAGCTCTTCCCCTGCTTTGCCGGCTCGGCGCTCAAGGACCAAGGCGTGGACGAGCTGCTGGATGGCATATGTGCGCTGATGCGCGAACAGGCATGGCGCCCGGAGTTTGCCGCGCGCGTCTACCGCGTGAGCCGCGGAGATCGCGGCGAGCGCTTGGCATGGGTTAAAGTGACCGGCGGCACGCTGCATGCCAAGCAGATGATTGACGGACGTTCCGGTGCCGAGGCGTGGGAACAGAAGGTCGATCAGGTACGCATCTATAACGGCGAAAAGTATGAGCTTGCCCAAGAAGTTGCTGCTGGCGGTATTTGTGCCGTGACGGGTCTTGCGCACGTTCGCCCAGGGGACGCCCTGGGCGCGGAGCCTGCGGGCGATGCGCCCGTCATTGCGCCGGTCCTCACCTATACGGTGCTTCCGGGCGAACACGATGTCCACGCGGTGTTCAAAGCGCTGACTGAGTTGGCGGACGAGGATCCCATGCTCGGCGTAAGCTGGAATACGCATCTTGAGCAGATTCACCTGCAGTTGATGGGCGCCGTGCAACTCGAGGTCGTGCAGCGGGTGTTGGCCGATCGTTTTGGCCTTGCGGTCGAGTTTGAGCCCGGCGGCATCCTCTATAAGGAGACCATTTCGCAGCCGGTCGAGGGCGTGGGTCACTTTGAGCCGCTGCGCCACTATGCCGAGGTGCATCTGCGCCTGGAGCCGTTGCCAGCGGGTTCGGGCGTGCAGTTTGGCACCGTGGCCTCGACCGACGAGCTCGATCTTAACTGGCAGCGTTTGGCACTCACCAACGCCATGGAGCGCGATCACCTGGGCGTGCTGACCGGCTCGCCCATCACCGACGTGCGCATTACGCTCACGGGCGGCCGCGCGCATGCCAAACACACCGAGGGCGGCGACTTTCGTCAGGCCACGTACCGCGCGATTCGCCAGGGGCTCATGCAGGCGCGTGAGGCCGGCGCGGCGGTGCTGTTGGAGCCGTGGTATCGCTTTGAGCTCGAGGTGCCGGGGGAGTGCGTGGGTCGGGCGCTCTCGGATGCCACGCGCATGGGTGCCGAGTACGAGCCGCCGACGATGGCGGGAGACCGGGCGAAGCTTGTGGGTCGCGTGCCGGCATCCGAGGTGCAGGATTATGCGCTGGAGGTTGCTGCCTACACGAGCGGTCGCGGGCATCTGTACCTGGAGTTCGCCGGCTATGCGGCTTGCCATGATGCCGAGCGCGTCATCGAGACGGCCGCCTATGAGCCCGAGGCCGATCTGCCCAACACACCCGACTCGGTCTTTTGCTCTCGCGGCGCCGGCTACACGGTCAAATGGTACGACGTGCCCGTCGCGGCGCACGTAAAGGTCGATCCCGCCACCTTCCGCCCCTGGCGAGCAGCAGACGCCGCCTTCTTCTGCCATTAGGGGACGGGGTAGAAATGGTAGATTTTTGCCATTAGGGGACGGGGTAGAAATGGTAGATTTTTGAACCCTCTGGTCCTTGACTAATTGATTTTGGCGCCGACGCTGCAAGAGGGACAGTCCCTTTGTCAGATTCAGTTGGTATAACTCGGTATAAGTTGGTATAACTATTGTCAGGGTTTGCCAATCCGAGGAGGCCGACATGAATCCAAATCCCTTTAAGCCAACGGCAGGCAAGCGGCCTCCGATGCTCATCGGTCGCGAGTCGGTCATCGAAGATTTCGAAGAAGGGCTCGATAACGGCGCCGGAGCGCCGGGCAGGCTCATGCTCATTACGGGAAACCGCGGCTGCGGCAAGACGGTTCTCCTGCGGGAGCTGCAACGTCTAGCCAGCGAGCGCGGATGGGCGGTTGTCTCCGATTCCGCTTCGCTTGGCTTGTGCGACCGCCTGGCCGATGCGCTTCGCTCGAATAAACCCGTTGTGACGTCAATGGAGTTCGGTCCGTCGTTTGGCCGGATGTCGGTCGAGGCGGCGCGAGCAAAGGGTGAAACGTTACGAGGGCTGGTCAACGAGCGCCTCAAGAAGCTCGGTCCAGGCAAGGGCATACTGTTTGCGATTGACGAGGCGCAATCGGCGTCTATCGAGGAACTGGCGGCTCTCGCCGTTCTCTATCAGCAGGTGCTCGGAGACCAGGATGCCACGGGCTTGCCCGATAGCGACCAGCGCGGTCTTGCGCTGGTGTTCGCCGGCTTACCCAGTATGGTTGACGATCTGCTCGAAGAGCCGAGCGTGACGTTTTTGCGGCGTGCCCAGCAGCGTACGCTGGGGGCGATATCTTTGCCCAAGGTGCGCGATTCATATATCCAGACGGTCAAAGACGCCGGTCTTTACGTTGACGCGGAGACAGCGGACCTTGCGGCACACAAGAGCATGGGGCATCCCTATATGGTTCAGCTGGTGGGCTATTACATGTGGCGCTCTGCTGTCCGGCGTGGCTCGCAGGTCATCGAAAGGCGCGATGTCGAGGCTGGCTACGCCGATGCCGTCTCCGAGTTCTATGAAGCGGTCGACGCGCCCCTGTATTATGGGCTGCGCAGTCCACAGCGCCTCTTTATCGAGGCCATGGCGGCTGACGAGGGCAAACCGACGCGCATGGCGGATATCATCGAGCGCTGCGATCGCACCCAGAGCTGGGCGAGTAAATATCGCGCAAGCCTGATTCGCGAGCGCGTCATCGAGGCTGCTGGATACGGCCTCGTCCGGTTTACCGTGCCCATGCTGGGCGCGTACATTCGCGATCGAGTTTTATGGCATGAGTAGGGTGATAAAGGTGACGGAACAGAAGATGAGCCCGCAGGCTATCGAGGTGCGTGGCGCGCGCGTCCATAACCTCAAGGACATCGATATCGATATTCCGCTGGGAAAGCTTGTGGGCATTGCCGGCGTGTCGGGTTCGGGCAAGAGCTCGCTGGCGCTGGGGGTTCTTTATGCCGAGGGCTCACGTCGCTACTTGGAAGCACTTAGCACCTATACTCGACGTCGCCTGACGCAGGCCGAACACGCCCAGGTGGACGAGGTGCTGCACGTGCCGGCGGCGCTCGCGCTGCACCAGCGTCCGAGCGTGCCGGGCGTGCGCTCCACATTTGGCACCATGACCGAGCTCAACAACAGCCTGCGTCTGCTCTTTAGCCGTTGCGCCCATCACGTGTGCCCGCATTGCGGGGCGCGTGTGGAGCCAAGCCTCAACGTAGCGGCTGGCCTGTCGCTCACGTGTCCGACGTGCGGCCGCGAGTTCTACGCTCCGAGCGCCGAGGACCTTGCCTTTAACAGTGGCGGTGCGTGTCCCACCTGTGGCGGCACCGGTGTCATGCGCGAGGTGGACGAGGCGAGCCTGGTGCCCGACGAGTCAAAGACCATCAACGAAGGTGCGGTGCTTCCCTGGGGTACGCTCATGTGGGATTTGATGAAGCAGGTCGCCGGCGAGATGGGCGTGCGCACCGACGTGCCGTTTAACCAGCTCACGCCTCAAGAGCGCGATATCGTGTTCCACGGTCCGGCGGTTAAGAAGCACATTCTCTACGTTCCCAAAAACGGCGAGGGCGCCACGCCGCTCGACTTTACCTATTACAACGCCGTCTATACCGTCGAGAATGCGCTCGCCAAGGTTAAGGACGACAAGGGCTTAAAACGCGTTGCGCGCTTTTTGCGCGAGGGAGCATGCCGCGATTGCGGCGGCATGCGTCTCTCCGAGGCTGTGCGCCAGCCCCAGGTGCGCGGTATCAATCTGGCGCAGGCAGCGGCCATGACGCTGGGCGAGGCGATTGAGTGGGTGCGCGGGGTGCCCGCATCCTTGCCGGCCGAGATGCAGCCCATGGCGACGGATATCTGCGATTCGTTTTTGAGCGCGGCCCGTCGTCTGGTCGACCTGGGTCTCGATTACCTTTCACTCGATCGCGCCGGCGCTACGCTCTCTACGGGCGAGCGTCAGCGTGTGCAGCTGGCCCGCGTGGTGCGCAATCGATCGACGGGCGTGCTTTATGTGCTGGACGAGCCTTCGATCGGCCTGCATCCTGCCAATGTCGACGGCCTGGTAGGCGTGATGCGCGATCTGGTGGATGACGGCAACACCGTGGTCGTTGTCGACCACGACACGCGCGTGCTGGCGGAAGCCGACTATCTGGTCGAGATGGGCCCCGTTGCCGGAGCAGGCGGCGGTAATGTGATCGCTGCAGGTACGGTAGACGAGGTCGAGCAATCGCAGGGCAGCCGCATCGCGCCGTTTTTGCGCGCCGAGCCCAAGCGCTTGCGTCCGCAGGTGACTGACGATGAGATGTTCGATCAGGGCCACATCCGCATGGCAACCGATACCATCCATACCGTCAAGCCGCTCGAAGTCGATATCCCGCGCGGCCGTCTCGTTGCGGTGACGGGCGTTTCGGGTTCGGGTAAGACGACGTTGGTGCTCGAGACGCTCATCCCGGCACTCAAGGCGCAGGCAGCCGGCGAGCGCCTGCCGGGGCATGTGCGTTGGGTCGATGCCGAGGGCATTGCCCGCGCAAATCTGATTGACGCCACGCCCATCGGCGCCAACGTGCGCTCGACGGTCGCAACCTATGCCGACATCCATGATGAGCTGCGCCGCGCCTTTGCCCGTACGCCCGAGGCCAAGGCGGCTGGCTACAAGGCGGGTGCCTTTAGCTATAACACTGGCGCCTTGCGCTGTCCTACGTGCGACGGCACGGGATCGATATCGCTCGACGTGCAGTTTTTGCCCGATGTCGAGATCGTCTGCCCGGCATGTCGCGGTTCGCGTTATGCGGACGTGGCTTCGCGTATCCATCGCGAGGGCAAGGACGGGAGTCTGCTTACGTTGCCGCAGCTCATGGACATGAGTGTGGACGAGGCTCTCGACGCCACGGTGGGACTCAAGAAAGTCCAGGCGCGCTTGCAGACCTTGCACGACCTGGGCCTGGGCTATCTCACACTCGGTGAGCCCACACCGGCGCTCTCGGGCGGCGAGGCGCAGCGTCTTAAGCTTGCGAGCGAGATGGGTCGCGTGCAGGATGATGCCGTATTCGTATTCGACGAGCCCACGATCGGACTGCATCCGCTCGATGTTCAGGTGTTGCTGAGTGTGTTCGACGGCCTTGTTGCCAAGGGCGCCACGGTTATCGTGATCGAGCACGACCTCGACCTTATCCGTAACGCCGATTACGTGATCGACATGGGCCCGGGCGGTGGCGACGCGGGCGGGCAAATCGTCTGCGCCGGCACGCCGGGCGACATCGCTGCCTGCTCCGCAAGCATCACCGGCCGCTATCTATAGACAATGAGGCAAAGGGACAGCCCCTTTGCCTCATTGATACTTATTTCACGCATTGAGCCGCGAGATAGTCGCGGAAGAATGGCAATTCAAATGCGACGAGCCCTCGTCCTCGTTCTCCGATGATGCCGGCATCTATCATGCGGCGTCGGTAGCGGGAGACCTGCTGCGGCGAACGCTTAAGGCGCTCGATAAGGTCAGCGGTGGTGGACTCTTCCTCATCGTCAAGCATTGCGATGAGGAATCGCTTGTCCTCTGCAGTGAGTTCCCGATAAGTTGCCGCGAGGATTCGGTCGTCCATCTCGTCGCGCGCGATTTTGATTCCCAGGTCAAAGTCGCGTGACGAGATTTCCTTCGAATCGCTTGTGAGATCCCAGGCACGGTAGCCTACGAGTTGCAATAGGAAGGGAAAACCAGAGATCGAGCGAACGGCTCTATCGATTCCCTCAGCATCTGCCAGGCGATCGTTTTCCTGGATCGTGCGAATCAAGGCCTCGCGTACGTCATAGTCGGCAATGCGACCCAGATGATATTGTTGGGCGCGGCGAAGGAACGAGACCGTCTTGTGGTTCAGCAACGTCGAGACATTGTTGGGAAGTCCCGCCATGAGCAGGGCGACGCGTTTCCCATCGGTCACAAAGTGCTGATACGTCGCTGCGAGCTGAATCATCTCGTCGAGTGTCGGGTCCACCTCGTCAACCGTGACGAGCAGACCGGTGCCCGCCTCGTTGAGCTGGTCGATGATGTCGCTCATGCGATAACGCCAGGTTGAGGCATTGTGAACGCGATTGACCTCGACGCTGCCGAGCGGTGCAATTCCGAGACCGGTGACTTCGAAGTTCTTAGACGGGCCGATAAGATGGCCGGCAGCACGTTTCGCACCGAACTCGATTTCCTCAAGCATTCCCGGGAGCGCGGTCGTCTTTACGGCTATCCAGCCGTGGGATTCCGCCCTTGTCGCGAGCGACGACATGAGAGCGGTTTTACCGGTTCCACGCGCGCCTGAGAAGATCGAGGTCAATTCTGGGCGCCTGCGCTGGCTCAAGAAGGCACGGTCCAAATCCCGAATAATCTGTTGTCTGCCAGCGAGATGGGCAGGAACCTCACCAAAACTGGGGGTAAACGGGTTCTCGAGATATTTCACAAGGCTCTCCTTTAGCGTCTCGGGTTAATTTCATTTTATTCTAGTTAATCTCAATTAAAAACGATTAATTTCATTTCAAAGCATAAGGTTGCCCCGTGCGTTATCGAAGCGGTGCTTGAATAGCTTACGTTGGAGCCCGAAAATGGGTTCAGCCCATTCGCGAAATTTGCACGCCCTATTGTGAGTGGGCTCTCAGATGAGCTGAAGCTGCCATCGTGCGGCTGATAGGGGCAATCATGAAAAACAGAATCTATGGGTATGCTCGAGTTTCGTCAGCAGATCAGAACCTGGATCGCCAACTGGATGCGCTGGAGCGGTTTCCGGTCCAAACGAATTTGATCTATGCTGACAAAGCGAGTGGAAAGGACTTCAGGCGTCCTCAGTACCGGCGTCTTCTTCGTCGTCTGCGCGAAGGGGACGTTCTGGTGATTAAGAGTATCGATCGATTGGGTCGCGACTACCGTGAAGTTATCGATGAATGGCGTCGCCTAACGACGGACAAACGCGTTGCCATCGTGGTGCTCGATATGCCATTGCTTGATACACGCGAACAACCCAATGGAATTACGGGGACTTTTATTGCCGATCTAGTGCTTCAGGTTTTGAGTTACGTGGCTCAGGTGGAGCGTGAAAACATAAAGCAGCGCCAGGCGGAGGGTATCGCGTCGGCGCGTCTGCGGGGTGTGAGATTTGGGAGACCGACGCTCGAACGTCCGGATAGCTACCGCGATGTCATCAAATCATTCGAAGGAGGTGAGGTTACGAGACAAGAGGCCGCAATGCTTTTGAACGTTAGCGCATCGACGTTTGATCGTTGGAGACGGGCGGACGCGAACGGATATGACCGTTCGCCGTCTGCCCGTCCTCTTTAGCTAGACATTTTGACGAGGGGAGTATATTGCACAGGGCCCACTCCTTCCCTCGATGTTTATCCAGTTCACGCCCTTGAATCAAATAGTGCCACTGCGTCGCCAATTCGTCTGCTATTTGACGAGGGGGAGGTTAAACGACTACCAAGGGATATGTAATGAAGAAAAAGTTATTTACGGCAGTTCTGGCTTTTAGCGCGGCGGCGCTAATCGGCATTTCTCTACCACTCGGAATTACGGGTCGCGGCTGGAGTCCGACATGCGCATTTGCAGCGACTAAGAAAAGCGGAAAGAAGCCAAAGCCAGGTAAGAAGGATTCAGTAAAAATCGATCAACTAAACTGGAGTGTCTCAGAAGGCGTTGTTGATGGCGTCGAGATGATGACATTTGAATATGACAATAAATCGAGCTTCGATATTGCTCAGTTCACTATTCAGTTTGAGCCGAAAGGGGAGTTGACTGACGAACAGAAACTTCTGTTTACTGACGTTTTTGATGAGGAAGAGGCTACGCACGATTATTCAACGCTGAAAATGACGGCGGATAGCCAGCGAATCGTCGAGAAGCGAGAATCGGTTGATAGCGTTCCGTGCATTACCCATGGTGACTATGTCGCCAATGCCCAGCAGAATCAATATGACCTGATGGAGCCTTCAGTGGCGACTATTGCCTATCTAGGCGGCGATGGAAAGATATATCTCGAGTACTATAGTTTCAAGTCGAAAACCTATACGACTTCATCAAAGGGCGGTGTCAAGGCGTATGACTGGCCAACAAAAGCCCCTGCAAAATCCTTGCCGAAGCCTGACTGCCCTATCGTCTATACGTCGTTAGACGAAAAAGACTGCCTTTCGTTTGTCGCATTTGGCATCGATCATGATGGGTACGACAAATACATCAAAGCTTGCAAGAAAAAGGGATACAAGGACATCGAATATTCGTATGACAGCAGTTTTTGCGCAAAGGATAAAAAGGGATGGGAACTGATGATCGGATATAGCGACCGAGATCAGCGGATGGACGTCAGCGTTTCAGTTGATTAAGTTGGGCATATGATCGAATGATCAACGCGTTATGATGCCTATGTATGGATTGGGGTGCCGGCCTATGGTCTGTGCCCCAATCTTTCTAAAGTCACGTGCAGCAGAATAGGTATTAAATTAACGTATGAATGTGTATTCATATTATGTTGGATTTAAGTCCTTCCTTTCTGAATTGGTTGACATCAAAACCCAATATAAATGAATTGAGTCTGTAATTACCCTGAGGACAACTGGAGGACAAGGGCTAAATGAGCGTTTCCAATCCGTTTAAAACAATTGGCCAGAAGATAATTGTCGCCCTATTGGCGTTAGGCTTGATTGCAGCTTGTGGCGGCTGCGTGTACCTGTGGTTGACGCGCGATCAGACCGTTATAAGCGATGATTCGATTCGGGAAGAAATTAAGCCGGTAACGAAGTTGCTTACCTACGAATACGATTTTACTCAGGTTCTATATATTGACGATGCAGGGAATCCGTTTGGTTTTAACAACCCATTTACTACTAAGCGATATGTGGCGACCATCGATGGCAAGGCGGATATCGGCCTGAACGTAGACGATGAGAACCTGAAGGTAAAAGTCCATCGTTCGAAAAACAACGAGTCGGTAATAAAATCTGTTAATGTTACGCTTCCGCATTCCGAGATCGTGACGTTGTCAACGGATTCGAACTCGCTTAAAAAGTACGTTGAGGACAATGGTTTTCTTAATTGGAATCAGGTCAGTACGGACGATTTAAATAAATTGCTTCAGCAGGCTGATAAGGACCAGAGGCAAAAGGTTCAAGAAAGTGGCATGCTGGAAAAATCTGATGAACGTGCAGTAAAACTGGTGAAAAAGCAGGTGTCGACGTTCTGTGGTCCAGACGTAAGGGTCAATGTCGAATTCGAAGATTAATATCTACCTTTGAAATCAAATTACTGATTCAGCTGAATGCCCGCTATCGCGATGCCTTACGTTGCGATAGCGGGCATCTCTGATTTCGTTTGAAGGGTGTCAATGTGACAATTGTCCGATATGACAACGAGACTGTCCCTTTGTCACATTCCTGGAAAGCCTGTTTGGCGCAGGGCTTCGTAGAGGACGATGGCGGCGCTGTTGGAGAGGTTGAGTGCGCTGATGCGGTAGTCGTCCGGGTTGACGAAGTTGCCGCAGATATCTTGTTGAAGGATGGCCTCGTGGCTGTCCTCGGCATGCCCCAGCGATTCCTCGTGAGCTTCCCAAGCCTCGGCGTTATCGAGTGAGTCGCAATCGCGCAGCATCGGGATGCGCTCGCAGCGCTCGGGCGCCGCGGCAAGCAGTGGCTCGGGAATGCCCGAGCTCTCGCTGCCAAAGACCAAGTAGTCGCCATCGCGGTAGGTACTCTGCGCATAGGTTCTGCGCGCCTTTTTGGTCAGCAGATGCAGGCGCTCGTCGGCAGGGGAGAGGCCGTTGCGCGCAAGGAAATCCTCCCAGCTGGCATAGGTCGTCACGTCCAAGTTTTGCCAGTAGCCCAGTCCGGCACGACGCACCGTCTTGTCGTCGAGCGAAAACCCCAGCGGCTCCACCAGATGCAGACGGGCGCCGGTGACCACGCAGGTACGGCCGATATTGCCTGTATTGGCCGGAATTTCGGGCGCATACAGCACGATGTTGAACATGAATCTCCTTGGCTCAGAACGAAAAACCACCACGAAGGGGACAGGCACCTTCGTGGTGGTTTGGCGGTTACGTAGGCGGAAAAATACCCGCTTGGATAAACCTAGGCGCGGTGCCAGTCGGTCAGACAGGCATCGAGGGAGGCGATGAGCGCATCCTTGTCCATGTGACGGCCGATGATGCACAGGCTCGTCATGCGGTCGCCCGTCTCGTCGTCCCAAATCTGCATGATCTCGGGGTTCTCGTCGATGATCTTCTGCTTCTCGCCCTCGGGCGCCGAATCGACAAACAGGCCGTTCTCCATCAGGCGCATCTGGTGGCCGGCCTGCTCAAACATGTAGCACATGTCCGGATCGCCGGTCTGCCACAGCGGACCCTTGACGCGGATGACCTCGTCGGGCCACTCCTGCTCAACAAAATCGGTAAACTTCTGCAGGTCAAACGGCTTGCGGCGCGAGTACACAAAGGTCTCGATGTCGTACTCGAGCACCTCGGGGTCGTCGTGCTCCTCGGGATGCTCCATGGCCTCGATCCAGGCGGCGGAGTTGTAGGCGCGCATAAAGTCGAAACGGCCGGTATCGAGCAGCTCCTCCATGGGGACCTCACCGTTTTGAGCCTCGACGATTACGGCGTCCTTCTGCAGACTGCGCACGATAGCCTTGAGCTCGGCAATCTGCTCAGGCGTCACGGTATCGGTCTTGTTGAGGATCAGCGTGGAGCAGAATTCAATCTGCTGGATGAGCAGGCTCTCGATGTCGTCCTCGTCGATATCCTCTGCCAGCAGGTCGCGACCGCCGTTGAACTCGTCGTACATGCGGGCACAATCGACCACGGCCACGATGTTGTCGAGTGCGAGCTTGGGCTCGCCGCCCACCTTGGCCTCGTCGCAGAAGCTCGAGATGGTGTAGGCGATGGGGATAGGCTCGCAAATACCCGATGCCTCGATGATGATGTAATCGAAGTTGCCTGAATCGGCGATGCCCTGCAGCTGGTTGGCCAGGTCATCCGAAAGCGTGCAGCAGATGCAGCCGTTGGTGAGCGGGATGAGGTCGTCGGTCTCGGAAAGACCGCCGTCGGCGATGAGACTGGCATCGACGTTGATCTCGCCGATGTCGTTGACGATTACAGCGGCGCGGATGCCGCCATCGTTAGCGAGGATGTGGTTGAGCAGCGTGGTCTTGCCGGCACCGAGGTATCCGGTAAGCATGATGATCTTCACGGGCTTGTTGGGCATGTGCCCTCCTTTGTTAGACATGGCTTACAGTTGAATCATATGCCAAACGCCTGCTCTTATACCCACGCGTTGGCAAATAACACAGGCTACTCCCAGGCTCCCCATACATCGGGGCAATAACCGACGGTGGCCTTTTTGCCGTTACGCACGATGGGCTCGGCTAGAACCTGCTGGTTCTCGAGCAGCTTGTCGAAGCGCTGGCTAGGGGTGAGGTGCTGGATGAGCGCGAGCGTCTCCTCGTCCTTGGCCTTGGGGTTGAGCAGCTTGTCGATGCCGCCGACCGCCTGCATCACGCTCGTGAGCTCGCCCTTGCTCATCTCCTTTTCCTTAAGGTCGATAAACTGCACCTTAATGCGGCGCTCTTTGAAGAAGCGCTGTGCTTTCTTGGTATCGAAGGACTTTTTTGTGCCAAAAATCTGCACGTTCATGTATTTGTTCCGCCGTTCTACCTGATGAAGTTGGTCGTTGCTCGATCTGCCTCGGGTGCGTTGATGCCGGCGGCCTGTCCAGCTTCGATGCAGCGCAGGAGCCAGGTCATGTTCTTGCCGATGTTTCGCATAGTGGCCAGGCCCTCGGCATCTCCGTCGGCGTCGCCGGGCACGCAGCCAAACACGTTGTTCCAGTACGTGGAGGCAACCACGGGCATCTGGTTGATGGTGAAGTACTTATTGAGCACATCGAAGGTGGTCGACGTGCCGCCGCGACGGGCGACGGCGATGGCAGCGCCTGGCTTGTGCGCAAAGGCCTTGCTGCCGGCATAGAAGGCGCGATCGAGGGCTGAAAGAATGCGGCCGCTGGGGTGCGCGTAGTAGACAGGCGAGCCAAAGACAAAGCCATCTGCCTGCTCGGCGGCAGCGATGAGCTCGTTCACCACGTCGTCGTCAAAGGTGCAGCGACCGCCGAGCTTGCCGCACTGGCCGCAACCGATGCAATCGCGAATGGGCTTGGCGCCCAGCTGAAACACCTCGGTATCAATGCCTTCGGCAATGAGCTGCTCGGCGACTTCGGCGAGTGCGCGGGCGGTGTTGCCGTTTGCCTTGGGGCTACCATTGACCAAAAGAACCTTCATCACAAACTCCCTCTGCTTTTGGTGACTTCTGCAGAGGATTATCGCACGATGGGGAAGGCGGTGCGGGCGCGGTGCTAATCCAGTTTGGTACCTGGCACCTGCACGGCTTTCCCGAGCAACGCTTTGAGCTCGTTCAAAATGGAAACGGGCTGACGGTCGACGGCGTCCAGATGAAGCGTCGCCACACGAATGGGTGGCTGATATTCAAGCGAGCCGATGAGCACGGGAGAACCCAGGAACCGCTCGATTTCGTCTGCGATCGCGTCGGTCTCTTCGGGATTAAAGTCATCGAAAAGCGCCACGAATGTCGGCCCCGTCGAGCGGAACAGGCGACCCTTGCCGCGCGAACATTCCATAAGGCAGGCGGCGCTTTCGGCGAGCACGCGGTCGCCTGCATCGAATCCAAAGCGGGCATTGACCTCGGCGATATCGTCGACCTTAATGGCAATAAAGCCTGCCTCGCGCGCCACGCGACGCATTTCACCAATGGCGTTGACCAGGGCGTGAATATCGCCCAGACCGGTTACGGAATCGGTCGTATCCGCTAGGCTTCGGTTGACGATAATGCCCACATACATGCTGGGCTCGGTATCGGTGCCGTCCAAGCGGTAGCCTGTGCAATCGCAAAGCACGTATTTTCCGGTGGCATCCATTACGCGATACTGCATGTAGTGGAAGTGCCACGTGCCGTTTATCACCATGTCGAGTTCGGCACGTACGTTGTCGCGGTCCTCGGGATGAACGCGGGCGAGCCACATGTCGAGTGAGTTAAAAGGGTGCTGGGAGGGCAGGTCAAAATCGCGCACGGCGTTAACCGACCATTGCGATTCTCCCGTATCGAGATTGAGGATAAACGGATAGCGCGTCTCGGAGCTCATGGAGATCGCTTGGAACACCCGGTCGTTGCAGGGAAGCTGATCGACGATTGGGCGTTGCGGCGCGTCATCGTCTTTCGGTTGCTGCACACGATGCATAAGCTTATAGCGATACATTTTGCGATCGGCATCCATCGTCATCTGGCGACGCGTGTCGCCAGCAAGTGGATCGACGCGCGAGCAGCCAAAGCTAAAGCTGCCGATCATGGGCGCCTTGCCACCTGAGCTCGCCTCGATCAGCCCGGCACGTACCTGTTCCAAGCGCTGCTCGAGTTCGGTCTCGTTTGCGGAGAGCGAGATGAGCACAAACTCGTCTCCACCGATACGGAACAGCATCTCATCGTGCTCCATGGTTTCGGAGAGCGTGCGGCAGATACCCAGAATATAGCGATTGCCTTCGGCGTGGCCAAACCTATCATTGCAATGTTTGAGATGGTCGATGTCAATATAGGCGCAGGTGAAGGGGTCGCCTTTGTGCCAGAGTTGCTCGACGTGACGGTCGAATCCGTTGCGGTTGCCCAAGTTGGTGAGCGGGTCGATATAGGCGTTGCTCTCAAGCAGCCGGCGCTCTTGCTGCAGGATGGCGTGCGTCTTTTGCAGTTGCTCGCCAACGGCGCGTAGTTCAGCAGGCAGCGCGGCAACATCGAGTTCGGCGGTCGAGATGCCATTCGCAAGTCGCTGAAGATAGGCAATAATCGATTGCTCGCCCAGGCGATATGATTCGTTCATGATGGATAACCTCCTTGGGCGGAACAGCGGTTTGTATCATATCCCCAATTCGGTTTGAATTGGGGATATAAGTTAACTAATGGAGGCAAATTCCTCCTTCGGCGGTGGTGTTTTGCGCGCGAGCGTATCAGTTGTTATTGCCACTGTCGAGCAATGCCTCAAAATCCTTCGCTGGCATGGGGCGGTAATAGAGGAAGCCTTGAGCGTCGCGGGCGCCCATTTGCCGTAGCACGTTCGCCTGCTCATTTGTCTCGACGCCTTCGACCACGACGGGCAGATGGAGCGAATGCGCCATCTCGAGCATTGATGAAATGATTTGCGTGCTGCGGCCATGATCGCCGTCGACGGGCACAATCTGCTAAATGTACTTGTCGAACGTCACCACAAAGCCGCTTTCCTCGAGTGCGGGGATATGGGTGCACATACTGCGGGCGGCTATTATTCGACAAACGGTAGCGCGACGATGCGATGTTCGATGAAAATGCGACTGAGACGATATATGTTGACGGGTATACTTGTTCCGTTTGAATTTGTGGGGACGGAGATGGTCGCATGGCACAGTCAAATACGACGCGCACGGTGGGGCTGGCGCTCGAGGGAGGCGGCTACCGCGGTATGTATACGGCGGGCGTGCTCGACGTTTGGATGGAGCACGGCTTAACTTGCGACCATATGGTGGGTGTCTCGGCGGGCGCGGCGTTTGGCTACAACTTTAAATCTCGCCAGATCGGCCGCGCCATTCGCTACAACAAGGCCTATTGTGCCGACAAGCGCTACGCAAGCGTGACCAGCTGGCTGCGAACCGGCGATATGTTCAATGCCGATTTTGCCTATCACGAGGTGCCCATCGAGCGCGATCCCATCGACCTGGAGACATATCGCGCCTGCCCCATGCGGTTTACGTGCGTGTGTACCGATATCGAGACGGGCAAGGCCGTCTATCACGATCTGCCCTATGGCGACGAGCGCGATATCGAGTGGATCCGGGCGTCGTCGGCAATTCCCGTGGCGACGCGTCCTGTCGCCATTGAGGGCCGCAAGTACCTGGATGGCGGCGTGGCCGATTCCATTCCCAGCGCTTGGCTGTTTGCGCAGGGGTATGACCGCAATATCGTGGTACTCACGCAGCCGGCGGGCTTTGTGAAGCAGCCCAACAGCGTGATGCCCATGCTGCGGCGCGTGTTCCGTCACTATCCGGAGTTTGTCGCAGCGCTTGAGCATCGGCATGAGGTCTACAATGCCACGCTCGATGACCTGGCACGTCGCGAGGCTGCCGGCGAGATCTTTGTGGTGCGGCCGAGCGAATCGGTGAAGGTGCCGTCGCTGTGCCGCGAACCGGATGAACTTGAACGCATCTACCAGATTGGTCGCCGCGATGCGGAGGTGACCTTGCCGGCACTGGAGGCATATCTGGCAGGGTAGAGGCTGCTGCCGCCATCTAGGCGGAAAGCGCATCCCGGAATGGAGGTCCAAACTGGGATGCGCTTTCCATTGCTGAAGATATGAGGCTGCGAACCAGCTGCTCGGCCTAGACTTACGCCTGCTGCCAGGTGTCGACGAGCTCCTTGGCCGCGGCGTAGGGGTCATCGGCGCTGCAGACGGCGCTCACCACAAAGAAGCCGTCGACGCCGGTTGCCTTAAGCTGCGGCAAGTCGGCCGTCTTGACGCCGCCGCCCACCACGATGGGCACGGGGCTTGCCGCGTGGAGTGCGGCCAGGTCCTCAAAGCTCTTGGTGATGATAGAGCCATCGGCCGCGCGTCCGCAGTCGCGCTTGGTCTCGGTCTCGTGGAGCGGGCCGATGCCCAGGTAGTCGACCAGGCTCATGTCGGCGGTCTTGACGTATTCGAGCATCTCCTCGCAGCGGGCCGAAAGGCCCACGATGGCGTCGGGGCCCAGCAGCTTGCGACAGACCTCGACGGGAATGTCGCTCTGGCCTACGTGCACGCCGTCGACGGCAATGCCCTGCTCGCGCGCGGCGAGTACACAGTCCAGACGGTCGTCGATTAACAGGGCGACCTGACCGGTCTTGCCGGCCTGTGCGATTGCCTGCGCGGCGTCGCCGGTCAGCGCAATGATCTCGCGGGCGCTTGCCACCTTGGAGCGCACCTGGATGCAGGTAAAGCCGGCGTCGAGTGCCTGGGCCACCACATCGCCCACGGGGCGCCCGAGCGTGTTTTCGGGGCCGAGCACCAGATAGGCCGAGATATCAAGGTTGTCGCGGATGCTCATCGTGCTTCCTCCTGTTTCTTGATCTGTGCTTCCATGCGCTCGAGCTTGCCGGTCATGGTGTCGGTAAATCCGGGTCGAATATCGGCTTTGAGTACGACTTCGGTGCGGATGCCCTTGCTCGCCAACACAAAGGTTGCGTCACGCACGACCTGCATGACTTCGTCCCAGTCGCCCTCGATCTCGGTGAACATCGAGGTGGTGCGGTTGGGAAGACCGCTCTCGCGAATGACGCGCACGACCTCGGCGACCTCGGCGGACAGCTCGTCGCCGGTGCCGCATGGGGCAATGGCTACGGCGACCAGCGTGTTCATGCCGGTATTGGCTACGGGTTCGGACATGGCTTACGCCTCCTCGAGCTCGAGCTGGTTGTTGGCGATGTCCTGGGCGGTCGCGCGGTAGAGTTCGTCGATAAAGGCGACCTTAAAGCTTGCCGGGGCATCGGCGACAGCGGCGGCACGCGTGCCGGCAACGTTGTAGACGGCGGTGCCGCAGGCGGCTGCCGTAAACGGATCGGCGGCGCAGGCATACACGGCCAGCACGCCGCCCTGCGAGCAGCCGCAGCCGGTGATCTTGGACATGAGCGGGCTGCCGCCGTGGGACTTGGCCACGGTCGTGCCGTCGGTGATCAGGTCGACCTCACCCGAGACCACTACGGCGCCGCCGGTGTAGCGGGCGAGTGCCACGGCGGCATCGCGGGCGGCGTCGACCGTGTCGGTGGTGTCGACACCGCGTACGCGGCTCAGATCGGCCGCCTCGCCCTCAAGACCCCACAGGCCGGCGAGCGCGATGATCTCGGAGGCGTTGCCGCGCACGATGGCGGGCTTGTACTGCTTGAGCTCATTTACCAGCTGGGTGCGCAGACTGCCGATGCCCAGACCCACCGGATCGAGCACCCAGGGCTTACCGGCGTCGTGTGCCGCCTTGGCCGCGCGGGGAATCGTTTGCTCGTAAATGGGGAAGAGCGTGCCCATGTTGAGATAGATTGCGCCGCCGCCGGCAACGAGTGCCTCGCCCTCGTCGGGTAGATAGACCATGGCGGCCGATCCGCCCACGGCGAGCTGTGCGTTGGCGACAAAGTCGATCGTCACCGTGTTGGTGATGGAGCCGGCCATCGGATTGGTAGCGCGAATTTCCTCCACGGCCTTGACCATATGTTGCTTAAGCTGTTCCGAATCAATCACTGCACATGCCTCCTTGGCATAGAAAAGGGGCGCTGTGCATAGACAGCGCCCCTGTAAAGGCGGCATGCTCCCTACGCCAGCATTAACTGACAGGTTCAAAGGATTGGGCCCCATGCCCTCTCAGCCTTGTGGTTTGCACCGCCGGCACTCCCGCATCGAATCTGTTGTTCCCTATACTAGCGCACCGTTACAATGGTTACGGTGAAAATGACGGGGGACTCTATGATCAAACTTGTGCTGACCGATATGGACGATACACTGATTCCAGCCGGGCATGACGGCGCCAGCGACTACGCCATTGAGGGTATTCATGCCATGCAGGCGGCGGGTTTGCACTTTGGGCCGGTTTCGGGTCGTCAGCCGTCCGCGATGGGCTGGATGTTCAAAAACCGTTCCGGGTGTTATTCGACCGGTGCGTTCTGTAACGGCCAGGTGATGTTTGTTGACGGCGAAGTAGTCGCCTCGCGCGCAATCGACAACGATGCTCTGATGCGTTTGGCCGACTATCTGGAGCAAGAGACCGACGATACATTTCTAAAAGTCTACAGCCTGGGCGATGACTTTTGGGGCAACGATGCCCATTGTGTGACGAGTGACCCCGAGCGCGTTCGTCGCGCCATGGAGTCGGGCGGCAACGCGTGGCTCAAAGGCGAAGAGGCCCCATGTCGTCCCGTCGTCGATGACGCGTCGGTGTTTAAGGCGAATATCTGGAGTGCCCGTTCGCGTGAGGAGCTCGCGGAGCTACGTGAGCGCGTTGCCGCTGAGGTGCCGGAACTCTCGCTTGTGTTTCCCAACAACCGAGTGCGCCTGTTCGACATCCTTCCGGCTGGTTGGGACAAGGGCTGCGCTGCGCTGGAGCTGGCGCGCGCTTTGGGCCTGACGCCCGACGAGGTGGCCGTATTCGGCGATTCTGATAACGATTTGCCCATGATCGATGCCGTTCCTAACTCCGTTGCAGTCGCCAATGCCAACGAGGCCGTCACGGCTGCCGCACGCTGGCATATTGGCGCTGCGGCAGATGATGCGGTTGCCGGGGCTCTGCATCAGATTGCCGCCTGCGCCGCGACGGGGGAGATGCCGTCGTTTATGCGTCAAATGGACGCGGCAGGTTTTGGCGTCACGAACGTCTAGGGAGAAGGCTATGAAGCTTCAGCAGCTCAGATATGTTGTTAAGGTTGCCGAATGCGGTAGCATCACCGAGGCCTCGCGCCGGCTCTTTGTGTCGCAGCCCTCGATTACCGCGTCGATTCGCGATCTCGAAAACGAGATGGGTGTGCATATCTTTGAGCGCACCAACAAGGGCGTCATTGTGTCCGAGGAAGGCGAGACCTTCTTGGGCTACGCGCGCCAGGTGCTCGACCAGGCCGACCTGCTCGAGGGCAAGTACAAAGGCACGTCCGAGCAGGTGCCGCACTTTAGTGTGAGCTGCCAGCATTATTCCTTTGCCGTTAATGCGTTTGTCGATGTGATCCGCGAGTTCGATGCCGCGCGCTACGACTTTACCCTGCGCGAGGAGCAGACCCACGAAATTATCGAGGACGTCGCGCATATGAAAAGCGAACTCGGCATCCTGTATCTGTCGGAGCACAATCGCGAGGTCATCGAGCGCATGCTTGCCGCCAACGAGCTCGTGTTCGAAGGGCTCTTCTGCGCCACGCCGCATGTCTTCGTCTGCGCCGACCATCCGCTGGCGGGCCGCTCCAGCGTGACGCTCGAGGATCTGGAAGACTACCCGTTCCTGTCCTACGAGCAGGGCAGCTACAACTCGTTTTACTATTCCGAGGAGCTGACCTCGACGTTCGAGCGTCGCAAAAATATCCGCGTGCGCGACCGTGCGACGTTGTTCAATTTGGCCATGGGCCTCAACGGCTACACGGTATGCTCGGGCGTGATCAGCCACGAGCTCAACGGCCCCGGCATTATCTCGATTCCGCTCGACGTGGACGAGTACATGGAGATTGGCATCATCACGCGCAAGAACACGACGCTCACGCGCTACGGTCGGGCCTATATCGACGCGATTCGTCAGCATATCTAGGCTGCTGTGCTCCGCACGGTTCAAGTCTCTTTATGACAGTCCAGACTGATATAGGAAGCATCTATATCAAACTGTTATAAACGTATATTTTACGATGACCATATGAGCGCTCATACTCTGTCCCAGTAAAGCAACCAATGCAAAGGGAGATATCTATGAGCACTTCGATTCAACCGAACGCGCCGTTTCGTGCCGATATCGTCGGCAGTTTTCTTCGTCCGCAGGCTGTAAAGGATGCTCGTGCCGCCTATGTCACGGGTAAACTCGACGCTTCCGGCCTTAAGGCCGTCGAGGACGAGGCCATCCGCGACTTAGTGGCCAAGCAGAAGGCCGCCGGCCTGCAGGTGATCACCGATGGCGAGTTCCGCCGCAGCTACTGGCACCTCGATTTTATGTGGGGCCTTAACGGCATTGAGCGCCGCACCTCACGCACGGGTTATATGTTCCATGACGAGGAGACGACGGCCGACACCGCCGTGGTTACCGGTCCCATTAGCGGCGAGAACCACCCGTTCGTCGAGCATTTTAAGTTTGTCAAGGCGCTTGAGGGGGAGGGCCAGGTCGCGCGTCAAACCATTCCGGCGCCGATCCAGACGTTCTCGGAGGTTACGCTCGACCGCTGCGATGGACAGCAGGAGAGTCTGCGCGCCGTCTACAAGACCGATGAGGAACTTGCCGACGCCATTGCAGCCGCTTATCGCACGGTGATCGCCGACCTGTATGCCGCGGGCTGCCGCAACATCCAATTTGATGACTGCACCTGGGGCATCTATTGCGATACCGACTTTGTGTCCAAGACCGGCATGAGCCCGGTTGACCTGCAAAAGGTGAGCGAGCTGGGCGTGGCGCTCAACAATGCCGCCATCGCGGGCAAGCCCGACGATCTGGTTATCAACACGCACGTGTGCCGCGGCAACTATCACTCCACGTATGCCTTCGAGGGTGGTTACGATCCCATTGCGCCGTACCTGTTCGCACATGAGAACGTCGACGCGTTCTACCTTGAGTTCGATACGCCACGCGCCGGTGGCTTTGAGCCGCTCAAGTACGTTGCTCCCGGCAAGAAGGTCGTGCTGGGCCTGGTGACCACCAAGGCGGCTGAGCTTGAGGACGAGGACGTTATCGTCGAACGTATCCACGAGGCCGCAAAGTATGTGCCGCTCGAGAACCTGTACCTGTCGCCCCAGTGCGGCTTTGCCAGCTGCGAGATTGGCAACAAGCTGACCGAGGACGAGCAGTGGGCGAAGATCGCGCTGGTCAAGCGCATTGCCGAGCGCGTTTGGAAGTAACGCTACCGTTTGCAGGTGGCGGCGCGCGCGAGACATTGCGTATCACGTACAATGGTTCGGATCGTATCGTTCGGGCAGGTTATCCGATATGCCTGATCGCCCTTCCATCATGAAAGGACATCCATGCCCCAGTTCTCGACGCCCACCGTATCTGAACTCGAGGAGACTGTCGAATAGTAGCTGCGTTCAGCCAAA
Source organism: Collinsella aerofaciens (assembly GCA_036298925.1). Lineage (GTDB taxonomy): Bacteria > Actinomycetota > Coriobacteriia > Coriobacteriales > Coriobacteriaceae > Collinsella > Collinsella aerofaciens_BN. The sequence goes on along the minus strand of JAXJIC010000015.1, from coordinate 34,274 downwards.
TTAAAAATGGCGTCCATGCGTATGTACGCGTGGACGCCATTTTTAATGCGTCAGTATCCAGTGGATGCCGCGCGCCATGCGCAGGTCAGTTTGGGCAAAGTGATTGCCGGGGTTGAGCTCCAGCGTTGTTGGAATGTCACGCTCGATAAGCAACTCTTCCATCGCGTGCGTATCGTCGAGTACGTGCCGCATCATGCGGTTGGGCGTCTTGGTTTCCTTTTTACCGAGCGACAGATAGGCGGCGTCGGGCGTAGCCGTCATCGTGCGCTCGCGCGCGTAGTCGATAAAGCCGGGGAACCACAGCGACCCCGATGCACTCGCCACGCGCTCAAAGACATCTGTTTGCCAAAGTGCCCACAGTGCAAAAAGACCCGCCAACGAGTAGCCGGCAACGCCGCGCCAGGCGGGCGGTTGCGGGAGCGATGATTCGGCCTGGGGGATTATCTGCTTCAACAACTCGTCAAGAAAACCAGCAGCCTGTCCACCAAAGGGTTCGGCATCTCGTATAGTTCCCTCACATTCCCAGGGGCTCAGCTCGCGATTCCAATCGAGCTCTCCAATGGCGACAAGGGTGAACGGCGGGCAGTCGAGCTCTTGGCAGCGCTCGTAGACTTCACTACCGTCGCCCATAACCACGGGGAGATAGATGGCGGGCGCGCCTTCCGCACACTCTGAATAAACGGTTATCTGCTTATGATGCGCTTCCAAGGCAGGCTTCTCTCGGTGTTGTGATATTGACAGCCTCAATTGTCGCACGCTGGCACGGGGGCAGACGCTAAAAGAAAGGCGCGGAGCCGCTCGATGCGACTCCGCGCCTTGTTGTTTTGCTTTAGCAGAATATGCCGTTACGCCACGAAGAAGTAGACGAGGAAGGCAAGGGCTGCGATCCACATGAGCGGCTTGATCTTGGAGGCCTCGCCCTTAAAGAGCGCGACGATCACGTAGGCGATAAAGCCCAGGCCAATGCCGGCAGAGATGGAGTAGGTGAAGGGCACGCCGGCGACAATCATGAACGCCGGGAAACCCTGCGACACGTCGGACCAGTCGATCTCGGAGGCCTCGCTCATCATGAGGTAGCCGACGTAGACCAGAGCACCGCAGGTGGCGGCGCTGGAAACGATGGTGACGATGGGGGAGAAGAACGCGGCGAGAATGAACAGCACGCCGGTGGTGACGGAGGTGAGACCCGTGCGGCCACCGTCGGCGGCGCCAGAGGTGGACTCGACGAAGGTGGTGATGGAGGAGACGCCCATAAAGCCACCGGCAGCGGCGGCCACGGAGTCGACGACCAGGATGGGGCGGATGTCCTCGACATTACCGTCCTCGGTTAGGAACTCGCCCTGCTTGGCGACGGCCATCGCGGTGCCCATGGTGTCGAAGAAGTCACTCATGAGCAGCGAGAAGGCAACGACGAGCAGCATCGGGTCGGTCAGGACCTTCACGATGGCCATGTTGCCATCGGCGGTGCTGGCAAACGGGGCGCCAAAAGTCGAGAAGTCGAGCGGGGCGATAAGGCCCTCGGGGGCGTGGGTGACGCCCAGCGGGATGCCGGCGATAACGGCGACGATGATGCCGATGAGCAGCGAGCCCGGAACGTTGCGGGAGGCCAGGGCAACCGTCACGACGATGGAGATGATGCCGACGATAAAGGTGGGGGAGGTGATGTCGCCCAAGCCGACAAGCGTGCCGGCGCCAGCGGTGATGATGCCGGCGTCACACAGACCGATCATGGCGATAAACATGCCCAGGCCAACCGAGATGGCGTGGCGCAGGACCACGGGGATGGCGTCCATGATGGCCTCGCGCAGGCCGCAAAGGACGAGCAGCAAGATGACGATACCCTCGAGGAAGATAACGCTCATGGCCACGTGCCAGTCACCGCCGCACATGGTGGTGGCGATGCCCGCGATCATGGCGTTGATGCCTAGGCCCGACGCACAGGCGAGCGGGCGGTTAGCGAAGATGCCCATGCAGATGGTCATGATGCCGGCGCCCAGGCAGGTGGCGCAGGCGAGCGCTCCCGCATCGATGCCGGCGCCCGAGAGCACCGCGGGGTTGACGGCGATGATGTAGGCCATCGCCAGGAATGTTGTCAGTCCAGCGCGAAGTTCGGTCCCGATTGTGGACTTGCGCTCGCTGACGTGAAATAGTTCGTCCATGCATACCCTTTCCTTGTTCGGCCCCGAGTTTAGGCCGATTGACACGAACTCACCCACTATATCGCCTTTGTGAAGTTGGTGTTCCTCACATGTTGATGTTCGGCGGTTTGTAACGGACGGGCGGTATCTTTCGCATGAAATTGTGTAGGTACCGTATACTTAAGCGGTTACAACGACCCCTATGGAGGAACGTATGATTAAAGAGCTCTGCCGCGACGAGGCTATCCTGTCTCAGCGTTGCGAGGTTGCGACTGTCGAGGACGAGTCGGTCGCTCAGGATCTGATTGATACCATCAAGTCGCTCGATGATGCCGGCTGCTTGGCCGCCAACCAGATCGGTGTCACCAAGAAGGTCTGTGTCTATCTGGACGACGCCGGTGAGCCCCACGTGCTTTACAACCCCCGTCTGGTGTTTGGCCTGGGTGCCAGCAAGATGGAGGAGAGCTGCCTGACGCACGAGGAGGTCACCAAGTCCACGCGCTACATCAAGTGCAAGGTCGCCTTTGATCAGATCGTCGATGGCAAGATGAAGGAGTGCCGCCGCGACTACGCGGGCTTTGAGGCACAGATGATCCAGCATATGATCGACCACTGTCTTGGAAAGTTGGTCTAAGGGGACCAAAGCACCGCACCTTGCCGCTCAATCGTCGCTCGCGTACCTTAAGTACGCTTCGCTCCTCTTTCGTGGCAATCTGCGGCACTTTGACCCCTTAGACGACCTGCGGGGTTAACTTGGTTGAGTTTGTCCTGCTTGAATAGCCCGGGCATGACATTGTTGTCATGTCCGGGCTTTTGTGTTTAGCGCCTTTTTGTTTGGAGACAATGAAATTAGCAAGAACGTAAAGCTAGGAGGCGCTATGTGTACGAGTATTCGATTTACCGATAATTCTGGCCACATGTATCTGGGCCGCAATCTCGACTGGAGCTTTGACTACGGCCAACAGGTTCGCGTGATGCCGCGCGGGTTTCACATTCCGTATTCGTTTATCGACGACGCGACAGCGGCGCACGCGGTGATCGGTATGTGCATCGATTACAAGAACTACCCTATGTTCTTCGATTGCGGCAACGATGCGGGCCTCGCCGTGGCGGGTCTCAATTTCCCGGGTTATGCCGAGTATGCCGAGGACCCTGTCGACGGCAAGACCAATATCGCGGCCTATGAGTTCCCCCTGTGGGTGGCAGCGACGTTCTCGACGGTCGATGAGGTCGAGGCCGCGCTGCGCGACACGGTGATTGTCGCCAAATCTGCCGGAGAGGGGCTGGGCGTGTCGCTGCTCCATTGGATTATCGGCGACAGCCAGCGCAGCATCGTGGTCGAGATGATGGCTGACGGTCTGCATGTATACGACGATCCGGTCGACACCCTTGCCAACCAGCCGACCTTCCCGTGGCACATGGAAAACCTGCGCACCTATATCACCGCCACAAGCGATTTTCCGCAGACGGCGACATGGCGTGGCGCCGAGCTCAAGCCCTATGGAGCCGGTGCCGGCATGCGCGGCATTCCGGGCGATTGCTATTCGCCGAGCCGTTTTGTAAAGGCGGCGTACCTCAATGCCAATTACCCGCAAAAGGAGAGCGAGACCGAAAACGTCGTTCGCATGTTCCGCTCGCTCGAGGGCGTGGTGATGATCGAGGGGGCGTCCAGGATGGGCGATGGCAAGTTCGAGAAGACTATCTACACCGGATGCTTTAGCGCGCGTACGGGCAATTATTACTACGCGATGTATGGGGATCCGTCGATTCGCTACGTGAGCCTGATGGATGCCGAGGGCGCGAGCCCCGATAGGCTCGTGGTTCCCGAGCCGCGTCGTTCGTAGCCGCTAGCTTTACTGCAATACAAGACGGCCCTGTACCTCTCGCGAGGTGCAGGGCCGCTGTCGTTGATTTATGGCGCCGCTAGAAGTTGGCGTCGTTGAGTTGTTCGTTCTCGAGGCCGTCGAGCTGTTGCTGTTCGGGCGTATCGGCGACGCTCTCGAGCAACTCGGTGGGATCGACGTTCATGTCCTTACCGGCTTCGTTGCCGTTGACCAAGTCGTCCGAGAAGATGTCGACTTCCATTTCCTCGGCCTCTTCGATCTGAACCTCGAGCGGCACCTGGGTGCGCACGAGCTTAACGGCCGGGCGCATGCGGGCAAACAGCGGCACGTACTCGATGATAATGGCCGAGTTCTCAAGACCGTACCAGCGTGCTGGGCTTCCGCAGGCGCGGCGGACGGCGTACTTGATGGCCATCACGCGGTGGTCATTGCGGTTGATGTCCGTTTCGGGGGCGAGCATCTTGCGCAGCATGCAAAAACGGAAGTCGCCCACGTTGCCGCGCGTCTCGTAGATGGAGTAGGTGTGGTGCTGCGGCGGCAGCTCGCCCGAAGCCATCAGGTCGCCGACGATCTGACGCAGATAGGCGTTGACGCGCTGGTTGACCTTAAAGCCCAGGTCCAGGCGAACGCGGAACAAAAAGTCCGTGCCAAAGGTCTCGACGGAATACTCGTGCGTATAGGGTTCATCGGTAACGTGCACGTTGATGAACCAGTATGCCTTGGCGCGCTTGGGGTGCTTGTCCAGGATGGAATAGAGCACGTCGCGGTCGAGCGTGAGCGGATCGGGGCTGTTGGTGAGGAACACGAGGTTGTCGGCGAGCACGGGATAGGTCTCGTCGTTGCGCAGGCGGTTGAGCTGATCGATGTACTTGGAGACGGGCAACAGAATCGTCTGCGTGCGCTCGATGGCGGTGCCACGGCGCCACACGTACATAAGGCCAAACAGCAGTGCGGCCAGGAAGATCATGACGTAGCCGCCGTCAAAGAACATGGTGAGGCACGAGGCGAAGAAGCACAGCTCAATGGCACCGAAGAGCAGGGCGAAGACGCAGGCGCCCAGCTTGTGCTTGAGAATGCCAGCGATATAGCTCGTCAAAAGCGTCGTGGTCATGAGCATGGTTACGGTAATGGCGAGGCCGTAGGCGCTCTCCATGCGTTCGGAGTTTTGGAACAGCAGCACGATGAAGATGCAGCCGACCCACATGATGTTGTTGACGAGCGGAATATAGAGCTGGCCCTTGGTGTCGCTGGGGTAGTGGATGCGCAGATGCGGCATAAGGTTGAGGCGCGTGGCCTCGGATACCAGCGAGAACGAGCCGGTGATGAGCGCCTGCGAGGCAATGATGGCCGCCACGGCCGAAAGCACAATGGCAAAGGGGCGCAGGGGCTCGGGGAGCATCATATAGAACGGGTTGACGATATCCATCGCGAGCATCTGGGGGTTGGAGTTATTGGCGAGTAGCCAAGCTCCCTGACCCAGATAGTTGAGGATAAGGGCCGCCTTAACAAACGGCCAGGATGCATAGATGTTGGCCTTGCCAACGTGGCCCATGTCCGAGTAGAGGGCCTCGGCGCCGGTCGTCGACAGGAAGACGAAGCCGAGCACCATGATGCCCGAGTGGTTGATGGGCGAGAACAGGAACATGATGCCGCGGATGGGGTTGAGCGCGCGCAGGATGGACAGGTTGCCGAGCATGTTGAACAGGCCGGCGCCTGCCAGGAACAGGAACCACAACGTCATGAGCGGGCCGAACAGCTTACCGATCGACGAGGTACCGGCGCGCTGCATGGCAAATAGGCCGCAGATAATGATGATGGTGATGATGACGACGTTGGTCTGGCCGTCGCCCAGCAGCGCGTGGCCCCACTCGATGGTACGCAGGCCCTCGATGGCTGTGGTGACCGTGACCGCGGGGGTGAGGATGCCGTCGGCGAGCAGCGCCGCGCCGCCGATCATGGCGGGGAGAATCAGCCATGGCGCCACCTTGCGCACGAGACTGAACAGGGCGAAGATGCCGCCTTCGTTGTGGTTGTCGGCCTTCATGGCGATTACCACGTACTTGACCGTGGTCACGAGTGTCATGGTCCAGATGACGAGCGAAAGCGCGCCCAGGATCATGTCCTCGCTGACGGTACCGATGCCGCCGTTGTTGGCGACGATTGATTTCATGGTGTACATGGGGCTCGTGCCGATGTCGCCATAGACGACGCCGAGCGTTACAAGCAGCATGCCAGCGGAGAGGGGGATGGCTCCGTGCCCGCCTTGACCACGCTGGTCTTGGGGGCTTGCCTCCAGTTTGTTGTGTGCCACGTGGACTCCCTTAGACATCCGGTTATCTGTCTAGGACAGATAATCTTTATGCCGTCTTTATACATACAAGAGCAGTTTGGCACATCAGGTTATTTTAGACAATAATCCCCAGCTGGGGATTATTTATGTACGTAGGTAGCATTTCAAAGCAGGGGCTTTTAAGCACGTGCTGTCTGGGCGATACCAGCCTTGGCGCTTGCGCGTTTGCCGGCGAGTTCGCAAAAAATCGCGCCGCCGATGATAAGCGCGGCACCCATCAGACGGACCGGTGTTATGGCTTCGCCCAAAAGGACGGCGGAGAACACGACCGCCGAAAGCGGCTCGAGGTAGCCGACAACGGCGACGGTCTGCACAGGCAGTTTGGCGACGGCGCTAAAGTAGAGCAGGCAACCAATGCTGGTGTTGACGACGCCGAGCATGACGACGGCGCGCCAATCGATGCCTGCGGCGACGCCGGCGGACAGGAATGAGGGTGCACCCTGCGTGATGAGCGTGAGGACCAGCGCGGTCACAAAGGCGGCACTCACCTGGAGCGTGGAGTTCTCGAGGCCTTCGATGTGTGGCGCGCCCTTGCTAGCGATGACCATCAGCGCATAGCAAAATGCCGAGGCGATGCCGCAGGCGATACCTGCAATGGGCATATTGCCGCCTAGACCTTGCGCTGCAATGAGAAAAGCACCGCAAGCAACGGCGATAAAGCCGGCGATTTTGCCGCCGGTCAGCTTTTCGCCAAAGATGAGCGGGGAGAGTGCCATGACAATGATGGGGCCGCAGTAGTACAGCAGCGAGGATACGCCGACGCCGATCGTCTGGTAGGCGCGGAACAGAAAAATCCAGCTGGCGCCCAGCGCAGCTCCCGAGAGGAGGAGGGCTGCGGCTTCGCGGGGGCGAGACGGCGCCTGCAACTTATGGCGTTGGGTGATGGCGAGAATGGTGACAAGCGAGAGTGCGCCCAAAAACGTGCGTAGTAGCACGATATCCGAGCTCGGCAGCGCGATGGCAGCGGCGATGATGCCGTTGGAGCCAAACAATAGCAATGCTGCTAAGTACGTAAACAACCCGTTGTTCATGCGCTGACATCCCCTCTATATCTGAGCATCTTCACTATGGGTGAACTGGTTTTAGAAGAAAAGCGAATATAATGCATAGATAACATGACAAAAACTCATGCAAAGGTGGAGGGGCGCCGTGGAAACGAATATTCAAAAGATGCAGGTGCTGCTCGAGACGGTGCGCGCCGGAAGCTTTACGCGTGCTGCCGAGCGCCTGAGCTATTCGCAATCGGGCGTGAGCCGTATGGTGGCCGATCTTGAGGCCGATTGGGGCTTTAAGGTGCTCGACCGCAGTCGCGAGGGCGTAGTACTTTCTGCCGATGGACAGCAAGTTATGCCGGCGGTCGAGGCGTTATGCGAGGAATTTGCTCGTTTGCAGCGACGAGTGGATGAGATGCGTGGGCTCATGCGTGGCAAAATCTGCATCGGTACGTTTTCGAGTGTGGCGACCCACGTGCTGCCGCCGGTGATTGCGCGCTTTCGCGCCGATCACCCGGACGTCGATTATGAGTTGCTGATGGGTGATTACTCAGAGATTGAACAATGGGTGGCTGAGGGTCGTTGTGACCTGGGCTTTATCCCGCGTGAACCCCGAGAAAACGGCATGGCATCGCGGTCTTTGGTGCGCGACGAGTTGATGGCAGTAGTGCCGGCAGACTCTTTGCTTGCCACGGCGGAGGTCGTTTCTCTTGCCGATTTAGCCAACGAGCAGTTTATTCTGCTAGAACGCGGCACCGATGACGAGATTACGCCGCTGTTCCGTCGGGCGGGGCTGACGGTGTGCTCCAAGCTGTCGACCTGGGATGATTATGCGATTATGGCTATGGTCGAGGACGGCCTGGGCGTGAGCATTCTTCCCGCGCTCATCTTGCGCCGTTGTCAGTTCGATGTTGCCGTGCGTTCGCTCGAGGGACATCCCCATCGGCAGATCAACGCCATATATCGAACGGCCGATGTTTCGCTTGCCGCCGCTCGTTTTCTCGAATACCTCTAAACGTGTACACGCCATTGTTTGCTTTGGGCAGATCTCGGAGTCCGATACATTTTCTCATGAAATTGAACTTTCGAATGAAGCGCCGCGTTATACTGCTTGCTAAATTGAACCATGGTTCAATTCGTGTTCTATAAATTGAACTTTGCCAGCAAGGAGGTTCTAGTGGCCCAAGAGACGTTTAGCGATCGCCTGCGACAGGCTATGTCCGATCGCGACGTTCGCCAGTCGGACGTGATCCGCGCATCGGAGATGCTCGGCAAAAAACTCGGCAAGAGTCAGATGAGCCAATATGTGAGCGGCAAGACGATCCCGCGGCGCGATGTGGCTGAGCTGCTCGCCCGTATTTTGGAGGTCGATGTTACCTGGCTGCTTGCCGGCGACGCCGATCAAGGCGAGGCATCATCACCCCGCAACGATTCCAAGCCCGAACCCCATCCCTCAGCTCAAATTGCAAGGAGCACCACCATGCGTACTTTTTCTAAATCCACCAAGCTCGATAACGTCCTGTATGACGTGCGCGGTCCCGTCGTCGACGAGGCCGCCCGTATGGAGGACGAGGGCGAGCGCATCCTCAAGCTCAATATCGGCAACCCGGCGCCCTTCGGTTTCCGCACGCCCGATGAGGTTATCAAGGACATGCGCCAGCAGCTGCCCGACTGCGAAGGCTATTCCAACTCGCGTGGCCTGTTCTCCGCGCGCAAGGCAATCATGCAGTATTCGCAGATCAAGGGCCTGCCCAACGTTCAGATGGAGCATATCTACACGGGCAACGGCGTGTCCGAGCTCATTCAGCTTTCGATGAACGCGCTGCTCGACAACGGCGACGAGATTCTGATTCCCAGCCCCGACTATCCGCTCTGGACGGCGTGCGCAACCCTTGCCGGCGGTCATCCCGTACATTATCTGTGTGATGAGCAGGCGGATTGGTATCCCGACTTGGAGGATATGGAGTCCAAGATTACGAGCGCGACCAAAGCTCTCGTCATCATCAACCCCAACAACCCCACGGGTTCTGTCTATCCGCGCGAGGTGCTCGAGGGCATCGTCGAGATTGCGCGCAGGCATCAGCTGATGATCTTTGCCGATGAGATCTACGACCGCCTGTGCATGGACGGCTACGAGCACGTCTCGATTGCCTCGCTCGCCCCCGACCTGCCCTGCGTTACCTTTAGCGGTCTGTCCAAGTCTCACATGATTGCGGGCTATCGTATTGGCTGGATGGTGCTTTCGGGCAACCAGCGCTGCATGAGCGACTTCATCATGGGCGTCAACATGCTCTCTAACATGCGCCTGTGCTCCAACGTGCCGGCCCAGTCGATCGTCCAGACGGCACTCGGTGGCCATCAGTCCGTCAACGACTACATCCGTCCCGGCGGTCGTGTCTACGAGCAGCGCAACTTTGTGTATGAGGCGCTCAACAAGATCGACGGCATCTCGGTGGTCAAGCCGCGCGCGGCGTTCTACATCTTCCCCAAGATGGATGTTAAGAAGTTCAACATCACCGATGACGAGCAGTTTGCCCTCGACCTGCTGCACGAGAAGAAGATTCTGATCACGCGCGGCGGCGGCTTCAACTGGGCTGAGCCCGACCACTTCCGTATCGTGTACCTGCCGCGCATGGAAGTACTCAAAGAGTCCCTCGAAGACCTCGCCGATTTCTTTGACCATTACCGTCAGGCGTAACGGCAAAGGTAGCCTGTAATGAAACGGTCGGCCCGCAACGGATGCGGGCCGACCGTTTTCTGTCTAAGCCCGTGCTGTTAGCGCTTGTCTCGTTGAGCGGGCGAGGTTCGCGTGTGAGCGGTAAGTTCTATTCCAAAATGGAATACAGTGGGCTTAAGCTGGAATTGATGTCCGGGTACCTGCTTTTCTAGAATGTTTTCAACAAGATGAAAGGCGGTTCCAACCAATGATTATCGATGCAAATTCCTACTGGTTCGACGAGCGCATCTTTCATGACGAGACGCTCTGCGAACAGTTTTTGGCCGAGGTACCCCGCGCCTATGACACCGAAGGCTATCTGACCATGAATTCCGCCGGCAAACGACAGATCGTGATCGAGATGCCCGCCGGTTCTCCGGGTCTTAACTACATTGAGGGCGACTACACCCTCGAGAAGCGCTTGGCCGATATGGATGAGGCGGGGGTCGACAAGGCGATCCTCAAGCTCCCCGGCTGTCACGAGTGGATGTCGCTCGAGATGTGCCGGCGTTTCAACGACGGTATGGCTGCTGACGCGAAGGCGTCAAGTGGCCGTCTGATTCCGCTTGTCGCTGTGCCGCCCTTTGGCACCAAAGCAAATTTTGAGGAGCTCGACCGCAGGCTCGACGATGGTTTTGCGGGTGTGCAGCTCTGCGCTCACTACGGCAAGCGCTATCTCGACGACCAGGTCTTCTCGAGTTTTTTCGAGCACCTGAACGAACGCCATGTCACCGTTTACGTGCACCATGTTCCCGTGCCGGTCGAGAACGAGTCGCTTCTCGCGTACGACAACCTTCGCCGCTCTTATGGCCGCTGCGTCGACCAAACTACGGCGATCGGCCGAGAGATCTTTGGCGATTTCTTTGAGCGCTACCCCAATATCAAGATGGTCCACTCCATGCTCGGCGGCGCATACTTTGCGTTCAAGGAGATGCTGCTGCCTCATGGCCCCAAGCGCCCTGATGCTTCTGGCCGTTTTCAGGTCGATACCGAGACCGTTTCCAGGCACCTCGAGAACAACATCTATTTCGACATGTCCCATGCTCAGCCTTGGGGCAAGACGCTCCTCGCCTGTGCGGTTGACGTGCTGGGTGCAGACCATATTGTTTTTGGCACGAGCTATCCCGTTAAACGCGAGTGGCTCACCGAGGGTGTCGCCTGCGTTCGCGCTGCAAATCTGAGCGATACAGACAGCGACCTTGTGCTTGGCGGTACAGCGCAGCAACTGTACGGTGTCGAGTGAGCGGCAATCAGAGGGGAGTATCTGCCATGGACGAAGGAGAGATGAGGGCTGGGGCCGCTCGTGTGGCCATCGATCTTGGGGACGTGTTGCCGTTCGACGGTTTCGACGAACTCCGTCATGAGGTCTTCGCCCGTGCCCTTATCATCGAGGGAACGGGGCGACGCGCCTGCGTCCTTTCGCTTGAGGTCACCTCGATCGCTCCGGCTCTACTCGCCGATCTGCGTGAGATTGTTGAGGATGCCGCCAATTGCAGCGGTGCTTATTCTTGGGTGGTTCCTACCCACACGTTTTCCATGCCTCACGTCCGCACTCCCGGGCATCTTGCCGACGATGCTACCCGCAATCGCAACGAGCGCTATCGCGCAGCACTCGTCGCTGCCGCCCGCACGGCTGTCGAGCGCGCTGTTGCGGGCATTCGCTCCGTCACTCTCGCCACTGTGGAGGGCGAATGCCCCGTGAACGTTAATCGCGACATCGAGACGCCTGCCGGCTGGTGGTTGGGCTCGAATCCCAGGGGGTTTGCCGACCACACGATGCCCGTACTCGCCATAAGGGATGCCGGGGGCGAGTATGTTGCCGTGCTCGCGACGGCGGACGTTCAGTCCTCCGTGCTCGACGGGTCGCGCGACTCCGAGGGGAGGCGCATGGCGAGCGGAGACCTCTTTGGTTTTGCCGCCATGTCACTCGAGCGCGAGCTGGGCGGCGTTGCCCTGTTGCTGCCAGGCGCCGCGGGCGACCAAAGTCCGGCGGAGCGCGCCATGAACGTCATGTTCGATGCGGCCGGCGTTAAGCAGACGGTCGATGCCCATGAGGACGGATACCGCATGTTGCACCAGCAGGGGCAGGCCTTGGGCGATGCTTTAATTGAGACCGCTCGCATGGCGCGTGAGGATGACGCTACCGGCATCGATGCCCGCACGGTCGACGTTCTCCTGCCCGCTCAGACACGCGCCGATTTTCACTCTTTGGCTCCGCACCGAACGTATGAGTTTCATGCCGCTGGCGAGCAGCGCACGAGGGTCTATCTGCTCCGGCTGGGAAACGTCGAGCTTGTCGGCGTACAACCCGAGGTCTCGAGTGCATTCGGCGCCACTGTGCGCGCCGCTCGGTCCGGCTCTGTGTTCTTTGCCACGCTCGTCAACGGCGGACAGAAGTACCTACCGGCTCCCGACGCGTACGAAAAGATCACCTATGAGGCCATGAACTCCGGTTTTGCCGCCGGATCCCATGAGCGCCTCGTCGAAATCATCATTGCCGCCTTGAATGCGGCGTGACACAGAAGGAGAACGTGCATGAACATTGGACACGCGCGCCGCAAAATCACCCCACAGGGCGACATCTACCTGATTGGCTACCGCAATCTTCCCAACCGTCTTGAACCTGCGACGGGCGTCCATGACGACGTCTTCGCCAACGCCATTCTCTTCCAGCAAGGCGAACGTGAAGTGTTTCTCTTTAATGCCGATGTCCTCGAGTTCGAGGAAAGCATGGCCGAGGAAGTCAAGACAATGCTCGCCGAGCGCTACGGCATTGACCGTGATTGCGTCCTGCTCTCGGCGACGCACGACCATACTTCAATCGTCGCTTACCACCGCAGCTGGTGGACGGGAAAATTCGACGAGAACTACTACCGCTGGTTCCTCGATACCATTTGCCAATGCTTTGAGGAGTGCCGCGCCAACGCACAGCCCGCGATTTGTCGCTTGGGCAAGCGGGTCATCACCGGTTTCTACGACAACCGCATCATCCCAGGTGAACTCGCCGACAATGAGGTCATTGTCGTATCGTTCTTCGATACCGAAGGCAAGCCATTTGCGGGCTTTGTGAACTGGGCGGTGCATTCCGCTTGCGTCGGACCCGACTGCACGGAGCTCACGAGCGAACTCGCCGGTCTCACCGGCAAAAAGCTCGCTCAGAGTCTTGGTTACTATCCGGCCATGGTCGTCGGTGCTGCTGGCGACTGTAGCGACCGCAATTTTCGCCAGGGACGCGGCATTCCCGAGGTCGAGCGCGTTTCGACCGGTCTTGCCGAGGCGATTTCCCAGATCAAGCTCGATCGCGAGGTCGTTCTCGACCGCATCGAGCCTCAGACGTTCTATCACACCGTTGCCCATGACGACTTTTCGCTCACGCTTAAGTGTGCCGTCATCAGTTTGGGCGGCCTGCATCTCTTTGTGTTCCCGAGTGAGCTCGGCAGCGACTTGGGTATTCGCATGAAGCGCGAATGCCCGGTCGAGGGAATAGTTTGCGGTTACACCAACGGCTATTTCGAGTATTTCCTTCCGGCACGCGAGTACGGCCTCTCCTTTGAGACCGAGCGTACTCAGATTCCCCAGGGCGAACCGGAACGTCTGTGTGACAAGTTCTGCCAGACGACGAGACTTCTCGGCGCAGCAGATTCGCGTTTGTAGACCTGATTGCGTGACATGGGCCAATGAGGCTCGCCGCCATGTGATCGGCATCTTCCATCTTCTCTGCCGTTTCGCATCCCGGGCGTACGTGCGTCCGCGGATTTCAAAGGGGGAAGCGGGTTCCTTGCCCTCCCACGTCGACTACGGAGGCATGAAATCGATGCTATACCCCGCTCAGAAAAAGGAGAATTCCATGAAATACCAGAAGCTTTGCGATGAAATCATCACAAAGGTCGGTGGTCGAGACAATGTGTTAGACGTGAGCCACTGCATTACGCGTCTCCGCTTCCACCTCAAGGATGAATCGCTCGCCCAGACCAATGAGCTTAAGGCGACGAAGGGCGTCGTTGACGTCATCCAGGCCGGCGGACAGTATCAGGTCGTGATTGGTGCCACTGTCGAGGCCGTCTACAACGACCTTGTTCAGATTGGCGGGTTCGACTCCAAACCCGCACTCGATATCGATGAAGGCGACGACGTCAAAAGGGCGATCCATTCTCGCGTCTGCTGGCCATCATCTCCGAGATTCTGCAACCGGTTCTTGGCGTGCTTATGGCCGGTGGCTTTATCAAGTCGATGCTCGCGCTCTGCACGGTTGCCGGTTGGCTTGCCAAGGACAGCAATACGTATGTGACGCTCTCGGCAATCGGAGATTCGGTCTTCTATTACTTTCCGCTAATCATTGGCTGGACGTCGGCCAAGAAGTTCGGACTTAAGCCCGTTATGGGAATGGCGCTCGGCGGTATCCTCGTCTATCCGACGCTCGTTGCCCTTATGGGCGGAGATCCGCTCTACACGCTCGGCGCCGGTACGGTCTTCGAGTCCAATGTCTACGGTGATATTTTTGGCATCCCGCTGATCATGCAGAATTACTCATCGACGATTCTGCCTGCGATCTTTATCGTCTGGATTGCCTCCAAGGTGCACAAGGCCCTTTCTAACGCGCTGCCCGCGCTTGTGAGCTCGTTCTTCTCCAACATCCTGACGCTCCTCATTTGCGGCATCCTTGGCCTGCTTGTGGTCGGTCCGGTCATGACGGTCCTCTCCAACATCGTTGCCCAGATCATTCTGATGCTCATCAACTTCCAACCCGCCATCGCCGGCTTCGTCATCAGCACGTTCTGGAGCCTGCTCGTCATGTTCGGCCTGCACTGGGGCATCATCCCGCTGTGGTTCCTCGATGTCGCAACCTACGGCTATGACCTCATTAACCCGCTCGTGTATGCAGGCGGTTGTGCCATCGCCGGCGCTGTGCTTGGCATGATCATCCGAACCAAGGACTCCGAGGAAAATGCTGCCGTCAACATTCCCGCCCTTGTCTCTTCGATTTTCGGTGTCAACGAGCCTGCGCTTTACGCCATCTTGCTGCCGCGTAAGCGCCTTATGTGGGCAACCTTTATTTCCGCTGGTGTAGGCGGCGCCATTGCCGGCCTCATGGGTGCCAAGCTCTATGCCTTCGGCGCCTCCGGCCCGCTCGGTTTCCCGAGCTTTATTAACCCTGCCGGCATCGACACAGGCTTTATCGGCCTTGTCATCTCCGGTGTGGTCGCTTTCGTTCTGGCTCTTGTCGCCGCTATGGTGATCGGTACCAAGAAGGACGAGGGCGGTAAGGCACTCAACATCTCGGTGGACTAGTCTTTCTGCGCACTTTGATTAAATATGCCTCGGACGGCGACGTGCTGCCCGAGGCATATTTGTGTTTTGTGCCGTTGTCAGCGTGTTTGCGGACACAAGTCTGCGGTTGTGGAGCAGCAGGGATTATGACGGTCGTGCCGCGATGGAAGACGCACGGTCGCCCTGCAGGAGCTGACGGTAGGGGAGGAAGCCAATGAACGAGACGACCGCCTGCGAGTGCGCGGCGTTCCGCTTGAGGTAGAGCCTGACCTCGGAGGTCGTCGCGGGCTCAAGCGGCACCAAGGCTACCTTTCCGCTGGTAAGCGATTCCGCCGGCTTGCGCATGAGGAATGAGACACCGGCGCCGCGTGCGACAAGAGAGATGATGTTCTCGGCTCGTTTGCCGGTGAACGTAACACGTGGGCCAAATCCAGCTTCGCGACAAAGGGAAAGGACGAGCTCGCTTACGAACGAGCCTTGGGGAAGCATGAGGAAATTCTCGTCGATAAGGTCGTCTATCTCGACGGTGTCACGTTCGGCGAGTGGATGGTCGAGCGGAAGGACGGCCACGAGCCGGTCGGTCGTAAAGGGAATCTTTTTGAACTCCGGCTCGATGGCGCCGCTGTCACGGATGAAGGCCAGGTCAATGTCCTCGTGCAGGAGCATGCGCTTGAGTGTGTCGCCCTCGCCTTCGATGAGCTCGACAGAATATGAGGGGTTCGCCTGCTGAAAATCGATGACGGCGTCCGTAATCCCATAAGGGGCCATAATGGGGATAGAACCTACGGTGAGGTGCTCGAGCGGCTCACCTGCACCTATTTGAATGGCGGCAAGATAGCGGTGCTGAAGCGTCGCAATTTTTTGCGCATAGGGGAGGAGCGCTTCACCTTGCGCGGTGAGTGTTACGTGGCGCTGGCTTCGATCGATGAGCTTGCAGCCGAGTTCGTGCTCCATTGCCATGATGTGCTTGGAGAGGGTTGATTGCGACATGAAAAGCAGTTCCGCCGCATCAAGAAACGTGCGTGACTGCGCTAAGATGGCGAATTCGCCAAAGCGGCTGATATCCATAGGGAGGCCTCCGGTACCCTCATTTTGGCAGGTGGCCTAAACCACGACGCCATTGCAGTGGTCGATTTCGTGCTGGATGATCTCGGCGGTGTAGCCCGAGAAGTTTTTGATGCGGTGAACGAAGTTCTCGTCCAAATACTCAACCTTAATGCGGCGATAGCGGGTGCAGGGACGCTCGCCGATCAGCGAGAGGCATCCTTCGCTCGTCTGATAGGCATTGACCTGTTCAAGAATTTGAGGGTTGTACATCAGGAGCGCCCTGTTGCCGTCCTTTACGCAGATGATGCGTTTGCGCACACCGATCATGTTGGCGGCGAGCCCCACGCACTCGTGCTCATGCTCGTGGAGTGTATCCAGGAGGTCCTGCCCGGTCGCGGCATCGTCGGGCCCCGCGTCTTCGGAAGGCAGGCGCAAAAAGAACTCGGATTTCATGATGGGCTTAATCATGGCGGGCTCCTCATGTCTTATGCTTTCGTGGACTTTTAATAATAGCGCGGAAGGAAAGCTGCGCGTCCGCGTTACAATCTTTTGACGTTGGACCATGTTGCCAGATTCGTCGTGTACGGCGTCTGGCGTAAGTCTAGGGCTCATTTTTCGCCCTGGACTGTTCCTCTGGGGCGATGCGACTGTCGTTCCAAGAGGAAGGAAATGCATGGGGAGCAAATCTCAGCAACAAGTTCAAGCAACGCCATCGGCCACTGCGGCACTTCTCGTCGTTATGTATATTGCAGCCTTTGTTGCCGCGTTTAACGAGAACATCATTAACGTGGCGTTGCACGACATTATGGCAGCCTTTTCGGTGAGTGCCACCACGGCGCAGTGGCTCGTTTCGGGCTACATGATCGTGACGTCGATCTTTACGGCCATCATGGCCTTCCTGTCCGGCCGTTTCTCGACGCGCAAACTGTTGTTTTTCGCATGCGGATGTATGGTCGCCGGCGAAGTCTTGTGTCTGATCGCTCCGTCGTTTAGCGTTTTGCTACCAAGTCGTATTTTGCAGGCTGCGGGATCGGGCATCTTGTTCCCGCTCATGATGAACGTGGTGCTGTCTTGCGCTCCGCGCGAGAAGCTCGGTCTGTATCTGAGTCTGGGTGGTGCCTGCATTACGCTGGGGCCGGCGTTTGGACCCGTGATTAGCGGTCTTATGTGCACGTTGTTTGGCTGGAGGGCGGTGTTCGTAGTGCCGCTGGTGGGCGGCATTGTGGTCGCTGCGGCGGGCGTAAAGCTTGTTCAGAATGTCGGAGAGCGTTCGAACACCACGCTTGATATTCTGTCGGTGGTTTTGCTCGCTGCCGGTATTACGGCATTTGTATATTCCGTAGGCGAGTTCTCGACCAATCTGATTGCCGGCATCGCGACGCTCTTCGCCGCCATTGTGCTGCTCGGCCTGTTTGCGGCCCGCCAGCTCAAGCTCGAGCATCCGGTGCTTAACGTGCGTCCCATGGCGAGCGTTCGTTTTTGGCCTGCGTGCTCGCTTGTGGTGGTATCGATGATGACGACGTTCTCGATGAGCGTTTTGTTGCCGCTCTATTTTGAGGGCGCATACGGCATGACCGCACTTGTTGCGGGCTTGCTCATTTTGCCGGCGATTGCCTGCAACGCTGTGACCTCGATTGTGGGCGGACGCGTGATGGACGCCCGTGGCGCATGGCCGCTGCTGCCGGTCGGCTTTGCCCTGATTGCTGTGGGGCAGACTGCAATCTCGATGACGGCCGCAAGCATGAACATCGGCCTCGTCGTGGCGCTGACCGTTGTGGTGTATGCCGGAGTCGGTTTGGTGCTGAGCCCCTCGCAAACGGCCGGCTTGGAGACGCTGCCTGCCGCTGAGCATCCCCACGGAACGGCATTGCTTAACACGTGGAACATGATTGCCGCATCGTTTGGCCCATCGCTGTTTATCGGTCTGCTCTCGAGTTCTGCGGCGACTGCCGGCGCGGCTGGCGCTGCGACCGACGTTGCCCAGGCGATTGGATTTGCAACTGCCGTTCGTGTGGCGGCTGTGATTGCCGTGGTCGGGTTCGCGACGTCGCTGGTGTACGCTCGTCGCGAGTCGCACATGTCGCATTAATGTGTGCACATAGATTCTGCAGCTAGATTGGATGGCAACACCATAAACTAATGGACGTTTTGCCGAGAGGCATGAATGTTTAAAGCGCAAAGAGTGCGCGACGGGCCCCGCGAATGGGGCGATGATGCCCGAGAGGGCTAAGAAGGAGTCTCATGTCCGAGAACGAAGAGATCATGAACGAGACCGAGAACGAGACCATGGCTGCCGAGGTTGAGGCAGTCGAGACCGTGGAGACCGAAGCTGCCGAGGTTGAGGCTGCTGACGAGGTTTCCGCCGAGGAGGAGGCCGAGGTTGTCGAGGCCGCCGTTGATTACGATGACGAAGAGCTGATGGACAAGATGCAGAAGGCCGCCCGCCTGCTGCGTAGCCGTCGCTTTGCTATTTCCAAGGAGGAGGAGGCCAAGGCCGAGCGCATGGCGAACATCGAGCGCGCCATCAAGCTTCTTGACCTCAAGCCCAAGATGGAGCAGAAGGAAATGTCCGACCTGCTGGGCATGCGCCTTCGTGAGCTCGATGGCCTGATGGCCGAGGCTGAGGCTGCCGATCTGGTCGGCCGCATCGACGACGCCGAGGGCGATATGCGCAAGATCGTCGTCTTCGCTGCCGAGGATGCCGCTGAGGGCCTGGTCGAGCTTGCCAACAAGAAGGAGAAGCTCCTGCCCGAGCTTTCTTACGAGGAGGCCACCGAGCTGATGGCCGCTCTCGAGAAGGTTATCGCTCCGCTCGTCGCCATGGGCCTGGACGAGGACCGCGGTCCTCGCGGCGGCCGTGACGATCGCGGTGGCCGTGGCGGCGACCGTGGCGGTCGCGGCGGCTTTGGTGATCGCGGTGGCCGTGGCGGCGACCGTGGCGGTCGCGGTGGCGATCGCGGCGGCCGCGGCGGCTTTGGTGACCGTGGCGGCGACCGTGGCGGTCGCGGCGGCTTTGGCGGCAACCGTGGTGGCTATGGCGACCGCGGCGGCAACCGTGGCGGCTTTGGCGGCAACCGTGGTAACGACCGTGGCGGTCGCGGTGGCGACCGTGGCGGCCGCAACGGTGGCGGCTTCCGCGGCAACCGTTTCTAGGGGTTACGCGGTTCTACGAACCGCGTAACTAGTTGACGCTGCGCGCCCACCAGGGCGACAACTTGTCATTCAAAGAGGACGGCATGACCAGAAGGTCTATGCCGTCCTCTTTTCATGCCAATTTATTCGCTCTGGCGGGCGCTCGCTGTCGGTACCAAAACATCGGCGTTGCCTTGATTCAAACTTGCCAAAAGGTAGTCATTGGGGACGTTCTTAAATGACTAGTCGTTGGGGACGTTCTTGTTTGACTAGTCGTTTAAGAACGTCCCCAACGACTACATAGCATGAGAGTGGATAATCTCCCAGTTTGGGCTCGCATTCAGGCTCAAAGTGGGAGATTATCCACTCTCGTTTCTGTTCTGCCTACATTTGTAGGAACAGTTCGTGGAGGCGGGTGTCTTCGTCGAGTTCGGGGTGGAAGGTTACGCCGAGCTGGTTGCCCTGGCGCGCGGCGACGATACGGCCGTCGACTTTCGCTAAGGCCTTTGCTTCGCCGTGGACCTCGACGATGCGGGGCGCGCGGATAAACGTCAGCGGCACTTCACCGTCGATGCCAGCTACCTGCCCCTTGGTTCGAAAACTGCCGAGCTGCCTGCCGTAGGCATTGCGCTCAACGAGCACATCCATGGTTGCCAGGCGCGGCGTGCCCTTATCGTCATGGGCGGCAAGGTCGTGAGCCAGCAGAATCAGGCCGGCGCAGGTGCCCAGGACGGGCATGCCTTCAACAATGCGGGTGCGAAGCTCCTCGAGCATGCCCAACTCATCTAGCAGCTTCCCTTGAACGGTAGACTCGCCGCCGGGAAGTACCAGACGGTCAAAGTCCTGCTTTAAATCAGCCGCCTGCCTCAGCTCAATACAGCGCGCGCCCAGCTCGGATAGTCTTGCCTCGTGCTCGGCAAATGCGCCTTGGACCGCCAGCACGGCGACCGTTTGGTCTGCATAATCGCTCATGTGCGATCCTTTCTGCTGGACTAGCGCCCGCGCTCTTCCATGATAATCTCGATCTCGTCGGCGTTGATGCCCACCATGGCCTCGCCCAGGTCCTCTGAAAGCTCGGCAATGAGCTTGGCATCGGTGAAGTTTGCCACGGCCTTGACGATGGCGGCTGCGCGCTTGGCGGGGTCGCCGCTCTTAAAGATGCCCGAGCCGACAAACACGCCTTCGGCGCCCAGCTGCATCATCAGCGCGGCGTCGGCGGGGGTCGCTACGCCGCCGGCGGCAAAGTTCACGACGGGAAGCTTACCCGTGGCATGGACCTCGCGGACCAGTTCGACCGGAACCTGCAGTTGCTTGGCTGCCTCAAAGAGCTCGTCGTCGCGCAGGGCAACAACGTCGCGGATCTGCTTTTGGATCTTGCGCATGTGGCGCACGGCCTGAACGACGTCGCCCGTGCCCGGCTCGCCCTTGGTGCGAATCATCGTGGCGCCTTCGGCAACACGGCGCAGCGCCTCGCCCAGATCACGGGCGCCGCAGACAAACGGCACGTCAAACTGGGTCTTGTCGATGTGATAGACGTCATCGGCAGGGGAGAGAACCTCGGACTCATCGATGTAGTCGATCTCGATGGCCTGCAGGACCTGCGCCTCGACGATGTGACCGATGCGGCACTTGGCCATGACGGGGATGGAGACGGCCTCCTGGATGCCCTTGATCATCTTGGGGTCGCTCATGCGCGAGACGCCGCCTGCGGCACGGATGTCGGCCGGGATGCGCTCGAGAGCCATGACGGCGCAGGCGCCTGCCTCCTCGGCGATGCGTGCCTGCTCGGGCGTGGTGACGTCCATGATGACGCCGCCCTTGAGCATCTGCGCGAGTTCGCGATTGAGTTTGACGCGATCGGCCTTGCTGGTCTGTTCTGCCATGGTTGCTCCCTTGGTTGGCATGTGCATTGCTTGACGGAACATCCTATCGGGGAGCTGGGTATGGCAAAATAC
This sequence comes from Collinsella aerofaciens, assembly GCA_036298925.1. Taxonomy (GTDB): domain Bacteria; phylum Actinomycetota; class Coriobacteriia; order Coriobacteriales; family Coriobacteriaceae; genus Collinsella; species Collinsella aerofaciens_BN. Next base: position 12,832 of record JAXJIC010000015.1, on the reverse strand, counting down.
TCAGTTTTCGAGATAATAATAATGTCAGCCTAATACCAGATTGAACAGTTCGATAAGGTCAGGTGGCAAACTCATGCTTGACTACAATTTGGAAAAACGCGGCGAAGCATCGCTTTATGAGTATGTTTACCAGCAAATTCGAGATGATATTGTTGCTGGACGTATTGTGGCGGGGGAGCATCTTCCGTCTAAGCGCGCCTTTGCCAGTCATCTGGGAATCAGTGTCATTACCATCGAGAATGCATATAGCCAGTTACTTGCCGAGGGCTATATTTGCTCAATGCCGCGTCGTGGCTACTACGCTTGCAAGCTTCCGGATGCACCGGTTTTGCCTTTGGCTTCGCAGGGCATCGACCGAGATACCGTCTCTGTGGGCCTCAGCGCGCATGATGTCAACGGACAGGTCGAGCTGTTCGATGCACTTTCTCCTTCCGCTTTGGAGGCGGCGCGGCTTTGGCAAAGCGCACTACGGGCGACGCTGGCATCCGAAGATGAGCGCGAAATCTTTTCGCCCGCACCGGCGCAGGGCACCGCTCGGCTGCGACGCGCAATTGCTCACCATCTGCGTGGGACAAGGGGCATGAATGTCGACCCCAACAACATTGTTATCGGTGCAGGCGCCCAGCTGCTCGATACCATGTTGGTTCAGTTGCTTGGCGCTGACAAGGTGTATGCTGTTGAGGACCCGGGCTATTTGCGTCTGACGCGCATCTATCAGGCTATGGGCTGCCAAGTACGACATATCCCGTTGGATGACGACGGCGTGGACCTGAGCGCTCTGCAGAAAACTGGGACCGATGTCCTTCACCTTATGCCGTCCCATCAGTATCCCACCGGTCTTGTGACGAGCATTGCGCGTCGCTATGCGCTGCTGAGCTGGGCCGCCGAGCGACCAGGTCGGTACCTCATCGAAGATGACTTTGATTGTGAGTTTCGCCTTGCCGGCAAGCCAATTCCCGCGCTCGCGTCGATCGATGCCTCCCAGTCGGTTATCTACACCAACACGTTTTCGAAGAGCCTGTCATCGGCGTTGCGTCTAGCGTACATGGTGCTGCCCGATGAGCTAATGGAGCGGTTTAGGCGCAACCTTGGTTTTTACGCCTCGTCGGTGAGTTCTGTTGACCAGGTCGCTTTGGCTCGTTTGCTGGAATCGGGTGATTACGAGCGACATGTGAACCGCGTGCGCGTTCGTGCTCGCGAGGCGCGTGATGGCCTGGCGGCGCTTGTACGGAAGGCATTTCCGGCAGGGGAAGTCTCGATCGAACACGCAGACGCGGGCCTTTACTGCACCGTGGTTGCGGAGCGTGGAACGGGCGGAAGCACTATTGCACGGGCCCTCACGCGCTCGAGCATCCCTTTTATCGATATCGGTGACTGTTTTTGGTGTGCCGATGGCGCATCTGCCCCTGAAAACTCAAGTCAAATTCTTGTTCAGTATGACGATTTGAGTCCAAAAGCGCTAAATACCTTGGAATCGCAGCTAATGGGAGCGCTCTGCAATCTAGGTGAGTAGGCATTTGGATCTTTGGCGACCAGGCAGTTTTGTAACAAGCTATCTACCTGCGGTTTTGAAAAGCAGGATGACCGGGCTGCTCGGAATGTTCAAAAAAGTCTACTCACTTGCCGCGTAAAGCTTCTGCATGAGAAAAAAATGGGGTTTTCAACAGGGCTTCGTCCAGCTCTCGACAAGCTTTTGGCCAGTTGGGGAGGGCTGTTGAAAACTTGGCAGTTCGTTCGGCGCCATTTTTGGTGCGTTCGCGCCAATGCGTGACTGACTGGGTTGAAATTCGTGTTCTCCTGTGCCTATGAAGGATCTACTTTGTGACATATCGGCTTTTAGGTACTGGCGTTTGCCTCCTCAAGTCCGCGCTTTGTGTCCGCCGCTTCCACGACCGGAAGAAGACCGGCAGCGATATGATCTCGCCCGCAACCCGACGGCTGCGGTCGCGCTCGGTTTTCCGTTGCATACATTGGTTCGGACGAGAAACAAACGGACTTGTCCTGCCAGCATTAGACAGCGGCTGTTTCTTGGTGAGCTCCCCAGGGAATCCGTGCTGGAAACGGAGCATGGATTTTTGATTACGTCTCCTCTACTGACGGCATTCATCATGTCACGGCATCTGACGGATCTTCAGCTTCTTTTGGTATTGGCGGAGATGTGCGGCTTGTTTGCGGTGTGTGCCCTGCCGGCGTTACTTGAGACGGAGCTTTCGCGTGCAATTGATTCGGGTGCGATTTCGACAACGTTCGGTTGGGCGCGCTGCCCGTCCGAGGACGGCACCGCCTCAAATTTATGGCGTCGAGACGCTTTGGTTTTGGGCGGAGACCTTGACCGTTTTTGTTCAGATGTTTGTGGGATGCGTTACGGCAATAGATTTATGGCGGTATCGCAACTCGTTCCATTGGGTGCCGCGTCGCCTTTTGAGGTCGAGGCGTATTTGCTACTTGCACTGCCGCGATCCCTGGGAGGCGAAGGTTTTTGCGGCATAGAGCTTAATGTTGAAGTGATGCTAAACACAAGTGCTCGAGCGATTGTGGGAAAGTCCCGTGTATATATCGACCTACTTCTTTCTTCACCGGACGGTAGGCGACAGGTGGCCATTGAATGTCAGGGAAAGGCCTCGCACGGACGCGCAGGGGATGGCTTGCGTGACGCTGACCGCATGACGGCCCTTCAGGCCATGGGCTACGATGTACTTCTCCTGACACACAGACAGATATCCGATGAGGGTAGATTCCGCGCGATCGTTAAGACCGTATGCAGGATGCTCGATGCTGAATATCGCGATAAAAGCTCAGATGAGCAAAGGGCTGAGACATTACTTCGGTCTGAACTATTCGTTGACTGGACAAAATTGGGAGTAATTGACGGAAAGATGCCCGTTAGACACAAAACAGTTCGATCGTGGACGGCTGCGGTTCTAAGTGAGTAGACTTTTGGCTTGATGGCGACCAGGCCGTTTTGAAACAAGTCATTTCCCTGCGACTTTATAAAGCAATACGGATGGTCTGCTCGGCAAGTTTCGAAAAGTCTACTCACTTAGTTTTTGACGAGAAACCGATGCCGAAGGCGGTCCAATTTCAGGGCGTTAACGAGTCCTCGAGACACAAAAAGGCCCGAACCAATACGGTCCGGGCCTTATCGAACTAAAGATTCTCTCTCAGGCGGTTGGCTTAGCCAAAGTAGCGCTTAAGCAGGCCGGCGAAAGCCTTGCCGTGGCGAGCCTCGTCGCGAGCCATCTCGTGCACGGTGTCATGGATGGCATCGAGACCAGCGGCCTTGGCGCGCTTGGCGAGATCGGTCTTGCCGGCGGTGGCACCATTCTCGGCCTCAACGCGCATCTCGAGGTTCTTCTTGGTGGAGTCGGTCACGACCTCGCCCAGGAGCTCGGCGAACTTGGCGGCATGCTCGGCCTCCTCGTGGGCAGCCTTTTCCCAGTACAGGCCGATCTCGGGATAGCCCTCGCGATGAGCGACGCGAGCCATGGCCAGGTACATACCGACCTCAGAGCACTCGCCCTCAAAGTTGGCGCGCAGGTCGGCAACGATGTCCTCAGAGACACCCTCCATCTTGGCGACGCCCACGACGTGCTCGGCGGCCCACTCGAGCTGGCCCTCCTCCTGCTTCAGGAAACGAGAACCGGGAACGCCGCACTGGGGGCACTTAAAATCCTCGGGCAGCTGGTCGCCGTCGAACTCTTCCACATAACCGCAAACGGGGCAAACAAACTTCATGATTCGATCCTTTCGATCGATGGCGATTGCGCGCTCGTCCGGTCCCGTAAGGGCCCTCTCCGGACGTGCGTCTTGACGAGTTCTATTATCCATAAATGCAACCAAATGTGAAGCCTATTAGGAATGATTTTTAATAAAACAATTTTGAGATATGAAGATGTTGATTGATTAACGGTTTGCAAGTCATATACGGACGCCGCTGAGTACAATCGGTCGAGCAAATGTTGATCTATCAACAAATGAAGGAGTTTCCTTTATGCATCTAGCCCGTCGTGCCTGGTGCCGAACATATCAGACGGTTTTTCGCATTGCATTGCCGATCCTGCCCTATACCGAGCCGCGCATTTTAGAGCATGCCGAGGATGTGCCCGCGGTGCTTCAAAAGCGCTCGATCCAGAAGGTCCTTATCGTGACGGATCCCGGCATTGCCCGTCTGGGGCTCACGGCACCGCTTGAGACGGCGCTCGCATCCAGGGGGATTGGCGTTACGGTCTATGCCGAAACGCGTGCAAACCCCACGGTTTCAAACGTGGAAGAAGCGGCGTCCCTGTATCGAGAGAGCGCCTGCCAGGCCATTATCGGCTTTGGCGGTGGCTCGGCCATGGACTGTGCCAAGGGCGTGGGCGCACGCATTGCGCAGCCAAACAAGCCCATCAACAAGATGCGCGGCCTGCTGCGGATTCATCGTCGCCTGCCGCTGCTCATCGCCGTTCCTACTACCGCCGGTACGGGAAGCGAAGTCACGCTTGCGGCGGTAATTACCGATGACGAGACGCACTACAAATACCCCATTAACGACTTTGTGCTCATCCCGCGTTTTGCGGCGCACGACCCCGAGTTTACGCGCGGTCTGCCCGCCTCCATTACGGGGCAGACGGGCATGGACGCCCTGACGCATGCCGTCGAGGCGTTTATCGGGCGAAGCACCACGCCCTATACGCGCAAGATGGCGCGACAGGCGGTGCAGCTCATCCACGACAATTTGCTCGAGGCCTATGAGCATGGCGACGACATGCGTGCGCGTCGCAATATGCTTTCGGCGGCGTATAAGGCGGGAGTTGCCTTTACGCGCTCCTATGTTGGATACGTTCATGCCATCGCGCACAGTCTAGGCGGCCGATACGGAATTCCGCACGGTTTGGCCAACGCGATCATCCTGCCGCACATGCTTCGCGCTTATGGTGACGCCGCCGCCCCCAAGCTTGCCGATCTTGCTCGCATGGCGGGCATTGCGCCGGCTACCGCGCAGGACAGTCTTGCGGCCGAGGCCTTTATCGATTGGGTCGACCGCATGAACGAGGCCCTGGGAATCCCCAAATATGTCTCGGGTATTCGCCGCTCCGATATTCCGCAAATGGCGGCCCATGCCGATGCCGAGGCCAATCCCCTGTACCCCGTTCCACTTTTGATGGACCGCTCGGAGCTCGAGCATATGTACGAGGTCGTCGCGGGTGGTATGTTTGAGGACGAGAACTAGGAGGGTGCCATGAACACCGAGGAAATTGCGCGCATCGTCGGCGATCAGCGCGCCTACTTTAAGACGCACGCCACGTTTGATGTCGATGCTCGACGTCGCGCGCTCGTGAGTTTACGCGATGCGGTGCGGGCCCACGAGGCCGATATCGCTCATGCGCTCAAGACCGATTTGGGAAAGTCGCATGACGAGGCCTATATGTGCGAGATTGGCACATCGCTTTCCGAGATTCGACATCAGATTGCGCATGTGGCCCGATGGAGTCGTCCGCGCCTGCGTCCGTGCGACCTCGCTAACGCCGTGAGCGTGTGCAAAACGCAAACCGTGCCCTATGGCGTCACACTCATCATGGCTCCGTGGAACTACCCGTTTTTGCTAACACTCGAGCCGCTCGCCGGCGCCCTTGCCGCGGGCAATACCGTGGTCATCAAGCCGAGTGCCTATGCTCCGGCATCGAGCGCGGTGCTCAAGCAAATCTGTGAAGAGGCATTTGATCCGTGCCTGGTGACGGTTGTCGAGGGCGGGCGCGCCGAAAACGAAGCGCTGCTCGATGAGTGCTGGGACAAGATCTTCTTTACCGGTAGCGTTTCGGTCGGCAAGCTCGTTATGGAGCGCGCGAGCAAAAACCTCACGCCCGTGACGCTTGAGCTGGGCGGAAAGAGTCCCTGCATCGTGGATGCGACGGCAAACTTGAAGGTCGCGGCACGGCGCATCGCCTTTGGTAAATGGCTCAACGTGGGGCAGACCTGCGTGGCGCCCGACTACCTGCTGGTCGATACGCGCGTGCACGACGAGCTGCTGGGCCTCATCAAGGAGGAGGTCCGTCGCATGTTTGGCGAACATCCACTCGACAATGAGGATTACGGACATATCGTCAACGCCAAGCATTTTGCGCGCGTGCGCGGGCTGATCGATCCCGATAAGGTCGTGCTTGGAGGTACCGCGCGCGAGGCCTCGCTCAAGATCGAGCCGACGATTTTGGACGGCGTGTCCCCCGATGACGCCGTGATGCAGGAGGAGATCTTCGGCCCCATTTTGCCAGTGCTGACGTTTGAGAGCCTTGACGAGGCCGAAGCGTTTATTACGGATCGTCCGACGCCGCTGGCCCTGTATATCTTTAGCCAGGACCGTTCGGTTCAGCAACGCTTTGTGCGCTACGTGCCCTTTGGCGGCGGCTGCGTCAACGACACCATCATGCACTTGGCTACGAGCCATATGGGCTTTGGCGGCATGGGAGCGAGCGGTATGGGGCAGTACCATGGACGCGAGAGCTTCGATACGTTTAGCCACAAGAAGAGCATCGTGAATAAGGCAACGTGGCTGGACGTGCCATTCCGCTACGCTCCTTACGCAAGCTGGAAGCACAAGTTCGTGCGCATGTTTGTGCATTAGAATCAGATGGTGTAGCGACAAACGGTCGAAAAGGCGCGGGTGGGGCGAATTTGTGTCCGCGCGAGTTCGTAGACTTCTCAATAAGGTTACACACCGGTTTATCCGGCCGTTAGAGGAGCTGCTATGTACGAGCCTTCACGTGTTCTTCTGCCGTTTCATATCGCAGGATTTCAATATGCCGATGGCGCCTTGGTCCTAGGCGATCTTAAAGCGGGCGATAAACTGACGCTGTGTGCCGAGCGCGATAATCCCCATGACCCTGAGGCGGTTGCGATCTACTATGGCAAGACCAAACTTGGCTACGTTCCGGGAAACGAGGTCGGCCCACTGTCCTTGATGATGTATTACGGCCATGAGGACGTATTTGAGGCCCGCGTGCAACAGGTTGCTCCCGAACGCAGCCCGTGGCATCAGGTGCGCGTTGGACTCTACGTGGTGGATGCTCGCTAATCGGTAAGGGAGGCGGCCATGTTTGATAACGATGATCTGTTCAATCTGACAGACGATCCGTTTGAGTGGGATCTGCTACTCGATGACGATGAGTTGGAGCAGGATCGTAAGAAGCGGCAGGGCAAGAACGCCCAGGGTGATGCGTTGAAAAAGAAAGACAAACGCCGTCGCGGACTGTTCGGCGGGCTTTTTGGATAACCGCCACATCGCTGCGTCTGTATACTTAGCACGAGTTGAACACGTTGCGAAATGAGGGCATAGACGATGATGTGGTTTACCGCCGACCTGCACCTGGGCGATACGAATATCTTGCACGACATGGATCGACCGTTTGATTCAGTCGAGGAGATGAACCGTAAGGTCATCGATGCCATTAATGAGTGCGTGGCTGTGGACGACCGCCTCTATATCTTGGGAGACTTTACCTATCGTTTGCCCCTGGCGGAGGCGGTGCGCCTGCGCGAGCGCATCGAATGCCAGAATGTGACGCTCATCCGTGGTAACCATGATAGCGACTGGGAAGATCCAGCTGCGCCCCAAATCTGGGAAGACGTGCGTGATTACTTGGAGGTTGCTCCCGGCTATGCCAAGGGCCATCGTCTGGTTATGAGCCACTACCCCATGCTCAGCTGGAATGGCAAGGCGCGTGGCGCCATCATGCTGCACGGGCATATCCACAGCAGGGGGGACCGCACCAACGCGCGCAACCGCGATCGCGAGCGCCCCATTTACCGCTACGACGTCGGCCTCGACGCCAACGAGTACAAGCCCGTAAGCCGAGACCAGATCTTGAGCTTCTTTAGGCTGTAGCCCTCAAACCACCACAAGGGGGGCAGGTGGCTTTGTGGTGGTTTTGGCGCCGTTGCCATTATGGCGGTGGCGCCTTTTTTGTCCGTGCGGCGCGGTAGAGTGTAGTCGGTTGAAATTTGCGTCCATCGAGGAGCTGCTATGAACGAGATTAAGTGCCCGCATTGCGGCGAAGTTTTTAAGGTCGATGCGTCCGGCTATGCGGATATCGTCAAGCAAGTGCGCGATGCCGAGTTCTCGCGCGATCTTGATGAGCGCGTAGCGGCGGCTCGACGCGAGGGCGAGCAGGCGCTGGAGCTTGAGCGTTCGCGTTCGGCGTCTGCCCTGCAGGAGGCGGAGTCTCAACGCGACGCTCAGCTTGTCGAGCAGAAGAACGCTGCGGCGCAGGAGTTGGCACAAGAGGTTGCCAAGCGCGATGCCGAGCTTGCTGAGCTGCGCGCCAAGCTCGAGGGCGCTGCCGCAGAGCGCGAGAGCGCAAGTCAGCGTGCGGCGGTTGAGGCCCGCGCCGATGCTCAAAAGGAGAATGCCGAGCTGCAGCGCGAGATCGACAACCTGCGTGCGCAGCTGGGGCGCAAGGACGACGAAGCAAAGCTTGCCGAGTCGGCGGCGCGCAACGCTGCTCAAAACGATTTAGCTGCACGCGACGCTCAGATTGCCGAGCTGCAGGCCAGGCTTGCCGCGGCGGACAAGGCCCAGGAGATGGCGCTTGCCGCTGCCGCGGCAGAGTCGCAGCGTGAGCTCGATGCCGCTCGCAGCGAGGCCGAGCGCGCGCTTGCTGACTATCGCGCGAAGGTGCAAGAGAAGTTTTCCGCCGCAAAGGCTCAGTCCGAGCAAGAGGCCGAGGGCCTGCGTGCCCAGCTGCGCGAGCAGGAACTGATGGCAAAAATGAACCTGTCAGAGGCGGTCGCCGCGGCGGAACGAGAGCGCGATGAGGCACGTGCCAAGCTGACGAGCGAGCTGGCGGTGCGCGATTCTCGCGAGGAACAGGTCAAGGCGGCACATGAGCTCGAGCTCGCGCAGGCCAAGCGCGCGAGCGATGACCTGATTCGCTACAAGGACGAAGAGATTGAGCGCCTTAAGGACATGAAGGTCCGCCTGTCCACCAAGATGGTGGGCGAGTCGCTCGAGCAGCACTGCGAGACCGAGTTCAACCGTCTGCGCATGACGGCGTTTCCCAACGCGTACTTCGAGAAGGATAACGATGCGTCCGAGGGCACCAAGGGCGATTTTATCTTCCGTGAGTGCGACGCGAGCGGCAACGAGGTCATCTCAATTATGTTCGAGATGAAAAACGAGAACGACGAGACCGCGACCAAACACAAGAACGAGGATTTCTTTAAGAAACTCGATCACGATCGTCGTCAGAAAGGCTGCGAGTATGCGGTGCTCTGCACCCTGCTGGAGCCCGAGAGTGACCTCTATAACGCGGGTATCGTCGACGTGAGTTACCGCTATGAGAAGATGTACGTGATTCGCCCACAGTTTTTCATTCCCATGATTACACTTCTTCGCAACGCCGCCATGGGTTCGCTGCGCTATAAGCAGGAGCTGGCGGAGTACAAGCAGCAGAACATCGACGTCACGAACTTCGAAGCCAAGATGGAAAAGTTCAAGAACGATTTCGGCCGCAACTACGAGATCGCGAGCCGCAAGTTCCAAACGGCAATCGATGAGATCGACAAGACGATTAGCCATCTGCAGAAAACCAAGGAGGCGTTGCTGTCTTCCGAGAACAACCTGCGCCTGGCCAACAAGAAGGCCGACGATCTTACCATTCGCAAGCTCACGTGGGGCAACAAGACCATGAAGGCGGCGTTTGACGAGGCGCGCGGGGCTGCGACAGAGACAAACGATGAGCCAGCCGAGGCGGATTCGTATGAGGTCGAGGATGCCGAGTAGGGCATAGCGGATAGTGCAAAAGCGGGGCCGCTGGCGATGTTGCCAGCGGCCCCGCTTGTTTCGTTCCAGTATGTTCGGCTAGTTCTCGAGCAGGTCCTCGATAAAGCCGACACGGTAGTTCTTGAAGATGACCTCGCCGCCGTCTTGCGTTGCGTCCAGATCGACATCGCCCATGATGCCAAAATCGTGGTCGCCATCTTCGTCGGCAAAGACCTGGTGCACGTGCCACACGTGATTGGTCTTCTCGTCGCTCTCGTCGATGGAAAACATCGCGGCGCTGCGGGCATTTCCGTCGGTGAGGATTTCCTCGTGCTGCTCATGGTAAGCGTTGAGTGCTTTTTGCCAGCGGACCTCGCTCATGCCCCAGTCCTCGTCGAGCTCGCCCAGATCGCGAGCGTGCTCGCGGGCGGCAAGGGTCACGCGGCGGAAGAGCGCGTTGCGCACCAACAGCGTGCAGCCGCGACGGTCCGCAACGACCTCGTCGATGCCCTGCGGCGGCGCGGCGTCGAGTGCAGCGGGGTTGCCGGCGTTCTCCCACTCGTCCACCAGGCTCGAGTCCACCGAACGCACCACAAAGCCCAGCCACGAGATGATGTCGCGCAGGCGCTCGTCGCGCTTCTCGATCGGTACGGTGCGATCGAGGGAACGGTAGGCCTCTGCCAGGTAGCGCAGCAGAATGCCCTCGGAGCGGGCGATGCCGAGCTTTTGAATGTAGCCCTTAAAATCGCTCGCGCTCTCCAGCATGTCGCGCAGGACGCTCTTGGGCGAGAGCTGGTAGTCGTTGGCCCAAGGTACTTCCTGGCAGTACTTGTCGAAGGCGGCATCGAGCAAGTCCTCGAGCGGCTTTTCGTAGGTGACATCCTGGATGCGCTCCAAGCGCTCCTCATATTCGACGCCGTCAGCCTTCATTTCTGCCATCGCGCGGTCGCGCGCGGCGCGCTCCTGTGCACGCAGCACCTGTTTGGGATCCTCGAGCGTTGCCTCGACCATCGAGATCAGATCCATGGTATAGGTCTCACTCTCGGGGTCGAGCAGCTCCAACGCGGCAAGCAAGAACGGCGAGAGCGGCTGATCGAGCGCGAAGTCCTCGGGCAGATCGACCGTCAGCGCATAGTCGATGTCCGGCGCGGCGTCAGTCGGGGCGTCGGGCGCGGGCGGCACCTCGGTGCGAACGACGACGCCGGAATCGATGAGCGTGGCGAAGATTTCGTCGGCGCGAACCTCGAGCTTAGCCTTTTCCTCGGGAGTCTGCAGGCTCGTCTCGATGAGGTCGTGTACGCGGGTTCGGGCATCGCCGCCCTGCTCGACCACGCTAATCACCATGGAGTGCGTGATGCGCAGGCGCGGCTTGAGCGTCTCGGGCTGCGTCTCGATCAGGCGCTCAAAGGTCTGCTTGTTCCAGGTGACAAAGCCCTCGGGGGCCTTTTTCTTTTTAATCTTACGGAGTTTTTTGGGGTCGTCGCCCGCTTTGGCCATAAGCTTGGCGTTTTCGATCTCGTGCTCCGGCGCCTCGGCAATTACCATACCCTCGGTGTCAAAGCCCGAGCGGCCGGCGCGACCGGCAATCTGGTGGAACTCGCGGGCGCGCAGACGACGCATCTTGTAACCGTCGAACTTGATGAGCGCGGTGAGCACCACGGTGTGGATGGGCACGTTGATGCCGACGCCGAGCGTGTCGGTGCCGCAGATGACGGGCAGCAGGCCCTGCTGCGCCAGGCGCTCAACCAGTAGGCGATAGCGCGGCAGCATACCGGCGTGGTGCACGCCGACGCCGCAGCCGAGCAGGCGCTTGAGAATCTTGCCGAAGGCGGTGGAGAAACTCGTGCCTTTGGCAGCTTCCTTAATGGCCTCGCGCTGCTCCTTGCTAGCGATGCCAAAGTTGGCAAGCGACTGTGCCGTGGCAAGCGCGGCGTCCTGACTAAAGTGCACGATGTAGAGTGGGGCCTCTCCGCGGCGCATGGCGAGCTCGACGGTGCCCTCGAGGGAGGTCGTCACATAGTCGTAGCTCAGCGGAACAGGGCGCGGGGCGTCGACAACCAGGTCGCAAGCAGCGCCGGTGTGCTCCTCGAGCGAGGCGGCGATCGCGGTGACATCGCCGAGCGTGGCGCTCATGAGCATGAATTGCGTGTGAGGCAGGGCGAGCAGTGGCACCTGCCAGGCCCAACCGCGATCGGGGTCGGCAAAGTAGTGGAATTCGTCCATGGCGACGCAGCCAACATCGGCATCTTCGCCCTCGCGCAGTGCGTCGTTGGCAAGGATTTCTGCCGTGCAACAGATGACGGGCGCCTTGGTGTTGATGTGCGTGTCGCCGGTGATCATGCCGACGTTATCGCGGCCGAGCACCTGCACAAGGTCGAAAAACTTCTCACTGACCAGAGCCTTGATAGGAGCCGTGTAGTAGCAGCGCTTGCCCTGCGCCATGCCTATAAAGAGCATTCCCAGCGCGACGAGCGATTTACCCGATCCGGTCGGTGTTCCCAAAATGACATGGTCACCGGCGGCTAGATCCATGAGGGCCTCTTCCTGGTGGTCCCACAGCTCAATACCGCGATCGCTCGTCCATTCAAAGAAACGTTCGAAGGCCTGATCGGGCGTGAGCCACGGTTCGGGCTCGCTGCCGTCCTCGGGCTCCCACCAGGTGGGGGAGAGCGCGCCGAGCGAGCCAAACTCGGCTTCGGTTCCCGTGCCGCCCGAGAATGAGCTGGCGGCGCCGGCGCCGGAGACGGTGCTGGCGGCGGTATCTGTCGTGGTCTGTGCCATGTGGTTGCTTTCTCTCGCGATTGTCCGCCAACTATTATGGCGTAGCGGCGGCGCGGGGTGCCAGCGCGCGAGAAAATGCAGGAAATGGGCGTTCTGCCCAGCCGTTTAGTGTAGTCGCTAGCTAAGTGAGTAGACTTTTTGCGATATTGCGAGCACATGGCTTTTGCGCAAGGGTTCTACCTGCACTGATAATTGTTCTCGGGGGAAGCGGGCACTGCGGGGCGCGGCAACGGCGCGCGATTTCCGCGTCGCAGCGCTACCCTGATGCTGAATGCCGGGACGATGACCCACTGACCTGCTGACGCCTCTTCGGCC
>JAXJIC010000014.1:0-52738 GCA_036298925.1 Collinsella aerofaciens | reverse complement strand
TATCCTCGCAGCACTGATGCGTGGCGCCGTCTTCACCGACCGAGATACCCGCATGCGTGGCACCGATTTTGACGTTGAGGTGTGGGTAGCCGATGGAGTTACGGACCTGCTCAAAAGCGCGGCCGGCGGCGAACATGGCAAAGGTGCTCGCGAAGGCAACGCGGCCGGTGGTCGCGATACCGGCGGCGACGCCCATCAGGTTGCTCTCGGCAATGCCCACATCGAAGAAACGATCGGGGCAGGCGGCCTTAAACTTACCGGTCTGCGTGGCGGCGGCCAGGTCGGCGTCGAGGACCACAAAGTCATCGTGCTCGTTGGCGAGCTCGACGAGGGCCTCGCCGTAGCTTACACGCGTGGCGATTTTCTTGACGTCTGCCATCCTAGAGCTCCTCTCCGGCGGCCGTGAGCTCTGCCATGGCCTGCTCAAACTGTTCATCGTTGGGGGCCTTGCCGTGCCAACCAACCTGGTTCTCCATAAAGGAGACGCCCTTGCCCTTCAGGGTCTCGGCGATAATGGCGGTCGGCTGCCCCTTGGTAGCGCGAGCCTCGGCAAAGGCGGCGCGGATCTGGTCGAAATCGTTGCCGTCGGCAAGCTCCACCACGTGGAACTTAAAGGCACGGAACTTGTCGGCGAGCGGCATGGGGTCGTTGACCTCCTCGACGGGGCCGTCAATCTGAAGGCCGTTGTGGTCGACGATCACGCAGAGGTTGTCGAGCTGCTGGTTGCCGGCAAACATGGCTGCCTCCCAGACCTGGCCCTCCTCGCTCTCGCCATCGCCCAGCAGGGCGTACGTGCGGTAAGTATCACCCCAGTGCTTGGCGGCAACCGCCATGCCCACGGCAGCGGAGATGCCCTGGCCCAGCGAGCCGGTGGACATATCGACGCCCGGGGTGTCGTTCATGTTGGGATGGCCCTGCAGGTGGCTGCCGATATGACGCAGCGTCTCGAGGTCCTCCTTGGGGAAGAACCCGCGCTCGGCGAGCACGGCGTACAGACCCGGAGCACAGTGGCCCTTGGAGAGCACAAAGCGATCGCGGTCGGCCTTGCGGGGGTCGGACGGGTCGACGTTCATTTCCTCAAAGTACAGATAGGTCATGATGTCGGCAGCGCCGAGCGAACCGCCCGGATGGCCGGACTTGGCAGCGTGCACGCCGGTGACGATGCCCTTCCTTACCTCGTTGGCAACCTTTTTGAGCTCTTCGTCGCTCATTGTGCCTTCCTTTCATCCTCATTAGACAAAATGCGCACGGCACCGAAGGTAATCCCAACACAGCCGCAATGCACGTACGTCATTCATTATGCTGGAAACTGATGGCTTTACCAGAGTTTTTATCATTATTTGAACAATTTAGCAGACAGAACCGCTGATGAAACGGTTTATCAATGTGAACGTCTTTTGGATGGAACGCGGTCGCCCCTACGCGCTAATGTCCTTGAATCCCTCGCCGAAGGCTTCCGTAACGTCAGCGACCGTCACGATGGCATGAGGATCGCGCTCGCGCACGATCGTCTTGAGGGTATTGAGCTCTCGACGGCTCACGATGACCATAACCACTGGCTTCTCGGCACCCGAATACATGCCAGTCGCCTTAAACTTGGTACAACCACGACCCAGGCCATACATGATATCGGCAGCGATATCAGGGAACTTGTCCGAGATGATGAGTACCATACGGCGTTTGTTGCCACCATCGACCACGGCATCGATCACGTAGCCGCTAATGACCATCGAAAGGCCTGCATACAGTGCGTTTTCGATTGAAAAGACCGGAGCCGATAGCGCGCATACGGCAACATCGATCGCCATGACGGTCGAGCCCACCGGCAGCGAGGTGTTACGCGAGATGATTTGGCCAATCGTGTCCGAGCCGCCGGTGTTGGCGCCGGCGCGCAACACCATGCCGTAACCGATGCCCGTAATAATGCCGCCCCACATGGCAGGGAGCATCAGGTCCGCATCCGCCAGAGGTGCTACAAACGGGGCGAACAGATCGGTAAAGAAGCCCAGCAGCACAAAGCCCGTCGCGGTCTGCACCACGTAGAACATGCCGCCCTCGCGCATAACGACCAACAACAGCAAGGCGTTCATCACGATCGTCTGAATACCAACGGGAAGCGATAGGCCGCGCGCCGCGCCGACCGCCTGGATAATGGTGGCAAGGCCCGTAACGCCACCGGCGGCAAGACCGTTGGGAATCAAAAACAAGTCGGTCGCGATGGCGGCCAAGGCACACCCCAACATGATCTGGGGCAGGTCGTGAAAGAAGTTCATCGAAAGAATGCGCTTGATGTCCAGACGATATGCCATGCTGCCTCCCTCAAAAAAGCGCACCCAAACGGATGCGCTTCGAACTTCTTCTTGTATTCGATTCTACCGATTCGCCGGACAAAAACCACCCCTGCGCAGGGTTTGCTCTGGATACAAACCCGTCCAACCGTTGGGCTTGGCATCGGCTTGAAGCCACCCGATGTTTTAGACCTCCGAGCCTTCTGCATCGGCGTTGCCGGTAGCCCAGCGATGGTAGCCAATAACAAACGGGTCCAGGTCGCCATCGTCAAGGACGGCCTCGACATTGCTGGTCTCCACGCCCGTGCGTAAGTCCTTGACCATCTGGTACGGGTAGAGCACGTAGCTGCGAATCTGGTTGCCAAAACCAATCGTGGTCTTGGGTCCGCGGATCTCATCGAGCGCCTCGGCGCGCTTCTCGAGCTCAATCTCGTACAGGCGAGCCTTGAGGATCTGCATGCACGCGGCCTTGTTCTGAATCTGGCTGCGCTCGTTTTGGCAGGTGACCACAATGCCGCTGGGAAAATGCGTCACGCGCACGGCGGAGTCGGTGGTGTTGACGCCCTGACCGCCCGGGCCGCTCGCGTGGTACACGTCCACGCGGATGTCATCGGGACTGATCTCGATGTCGATATCATCGGGTAGCACGGGGATGACCTCGACGCCGGCAAACGTGGTCTGGCGGCGCTTCTTGTCGTCGGTGGGGCTAATGCGAACCAAGCGGTGGACGCCGGCCTCGGCGCGCAGCATGCCAAATGCGTCCTTGCCCTCGACGGTAAAGGTCGCACGGTCAATGCCGATGACCTCGGCCGCGGGACAGTCGTTGATGGTGACCTTCCAGCCGCGACGCTGGCAGTACTTCATGTACATCTTAAAGAGCATGAAGGTCCAGTCCTGGGCCTCCAGACCACCCTGTCCGGGCTTGATGGTCACAATGGCATCGCCGTGATCGAACTCACCGGTAAACCAGCTCGAAAGCTCAAGCTCATCGATGGCACGGGCCAGGCGCTCAGCCGTGGCTGCAGCCTCCTCGCGAAGGGCGGCGGCGTCGGGGTCATCCCCCATCTCCTCGGCAAGCTCCAGCGCGGCGCGGGCATCGGAAAGCTCGCCGCGCGCGGTGTCCACGGCAGCGATATCTTCCTTGGTGCGCGCGATCTCCTCCATGGTGGCACGGGCGGCGTCGGCGTCATCCCAAAAGCCAGGGGCAACACTTTTGGCCTCGAGCTCGAACACGCGGGTACGCTTCTCGTCCAGGTGGAGATACGACTCGACCTCGCCGAGCCGGTCCGCGAACGCGTCCAGCTCGGCGGGCGTTATCTCTAAAGCCTCAGCCATTAACGATTCCTGCCGTGGCAGTACTTAAACTTCTTGCCGCTACCGCAGGGGCACGGGTCGTTGCGGCCCACGTTGACGTACGGATCGTCGCTCTCGGACTTGCGATAGGTGGTCACCTTGCCACCGTTGTTGACGGCAGCCGGACCACCCTGGACAGCCGTGCGGGCCTGCACCTGCGCCTGCTTGCGCAGCACCGAGTCGCCGTTGTCACCATCGACCTCGGCAGGACCGGAGAAGCGCGCACCCTCGAGCGCGGGCTCCTCCTTGTGCTCCACGGCACGCGGGGCAGCCTTGATCTCGATGCGCAGAACCGTACGCAGGTAATCCTCGTACATGGTGTCGACGAGCATCTGGAACGCGCCGTAGGCCTCGGTCTTGTACTCGACCAGCGGGTCGCGCTGGCCAAAGCCGCGCAGGCCGATGCCGGTCTTGAGGTAGTCCATCTCCTGCAGGTAGTTCATCCAGCGGGTATCGATGACGCGCAGCATGACCTGGGTGTTGAGTTCGCGCATCAGGTCCTCGCCCAAGCGCTCGGCCTTCATGTTGTAGCACTTCTCTACGTAAGCCAGGACATCGGCAGCCAGGGCCTCATAATCCTCGTCGGGGAACTTCGGCGTATCGATGTGGCCGGTGAGCTCCACAACCCACTTGCGCAGGCCCTCCAGGTCGCGCTCGCCATCGTGACTGTCCTTGGTGCAGAACTCCTGCACGCAGCGGTACACGGTGTCGTGCATGACCTCGGTGATGTGGTCGGTCAGGTCCTTGCCGTCCAGAATCTTATTGCGCTCGGCGTAGATGACCTGGCGCTGCTTGTTCATGACGTCGTCGTACTCAAGGACGCTCTTACGCATGGAGAAGTTGATGCTCTCGACCTTGTGCTGGGCGCTCTCGACGGCCTTGGAGATGATCTTGTGCTGGATGGGCATGTCGTCGCCCATGTCGGCCGTGACCATCATCTTGGAGACGCGGTCCATCTTGTCGCCGCCGAACAGGCGCATGAGGTCGTCCTCGAGCGACAGGTAGAACTGGGTCTCGCCCGGATCGCCCTGACGGCCGGAGCGGCCGCGCAGCTGGTTGTCGATACGACGGGACTCATGGCGCTCGGTGCCGATGACGGTCAGGCCACCGGCGGCAAGCACGCGCTCGCGCTCGGCCTTGCAAGTCTCCTTGGCCTCGGTGTTAAACTGCTCGAGCTGCTCGGGCGTCACGTCCTCCATGGTCAGGCCCTCGTACTCCAGGCGCTCGCGCACCAGCTCGTCGGGGTTGCCGCCCAGCAAGATGTCGGTACCACGACCGGCCATGTTGGTGGCGATGGTCACGGCGCCGTAGCGTCCGGCCTGGGCAACGATGTGGGCCTCGCGTTCATGGTGTTTGGCGTTGAGGACCTCGTGTGCGATGCCGCGCTTGGTAAGGGCGGCGGACAGCTTCTCGGAGCTCTCGATGGATACGGTGCCCACCAGGACCGGCTGGCCCTTGGCATGACGCTGCTCGACATCGTCGGCGACGGCATTGTACTTGGCCTGGATGGTGCGGTACACCAGGTCCTCGTGGTCCACGCGCTGCACAGGCTTGTTGGAGGGGATGACCTCGACGGGCAGCTTGTAGATCTCGCGGAACTCGGCATCCTCGGTAAGTGCCGTGCCGGTCATGCCGGAGAGCTTGTCATACAGACGGAAGTAGTTCTGCAGGGTGATGGTGGCCAGGGTCTGGTTCTCCTCGCGTACGAGCACGCCCTCTTTGGCCTCGATGGCCTGGTGCAGGCCCTCAGAATAGCGGCGACCTTCCATAATGCGGCCGGTGAACTCGTCGACGATCTTGACCTCGCCGTTGGTGACCACATACTGCTTGTCGCGGTGGAACATGTACTGGGCCTTCAGCGCCTGTTGCAGGTGGTTGACCAGCTGACCCGAAAGGTCGGCGTAGATGTCATCGATACCCAGGCGGCGCTCGATTTTCTTAAGGCCGCGCTCGGTGGCGGCAATGGTGTGCTTGGCCTCGTCCATGACGTAGTCGCCCGTGGGTTCAACGTCCTCGGTGGCGGTGAGCATGTCGTGCGACACGTCCTCGCCGCGCTCAAGGCCACGCACGGCACGCGCGAAGTCCTTGTAGGTACTGGCGGACTTGGTGCCAGCGCCCGAGATGATCAGCGGGGTGCGGGCCTCATCGATCAGGATGGAGTCAACCTCGTCGACGATGGCGTAGTTGTGGCCGCGCTGCACGCGCTGCTCGGGACGGGTAACCATGTTGTCGCGCAGGTAATCAAAGCCGAACTCGGAGTTGGTGCCGTAGGTGACGTCTGCCTGGTAGGCCGGGCGCTTGAGCTCGAGCGGCATGTTGTTCTGGAGCAGACCGACGGTCATACCCAGGTACTTATAGATGCGGCCCATCCACTCGGAGTCACGCTTGGCAAGGTAATCATTGACAGTAACGACGTGCACGCCCTTGCCGGCAATAGCGTTGAGGTAGCCGGCCAGCGTGGAGACCAGGGTCTTGCCTTCGCCGGTCTTCATCTCGGCGATATGCCCCTCATGAAGCGCCATGGCGCCAATGAGCTGCACGTCAAAGTGGCGCATACCCATGGTGCGCTTGGAAGCCTCACGCACGGCGGCAAAGGCCTCGGGGAGCATGTCATCGAGCGACTCGCCGTTGGCGTAACGCTCGCGGAACTTATCGGTCTGGCCGCGGAGTTCCTCCTCGGTCATCTTCTCAAACTGGGGCTCAAGACCGTTGATCTGGTCGACGATCTTGTAGTAGCGCTTAAGGTCCTTATCGGATCCAAAGGACAGCAGCTTTGACATGAATCCCATGTGGTTTTCCTTTTTGGCCATCGCCCACGCCGTGCAGCTGCGGGCGAGTTAAACACAGATGATTGTACTTTAGCCAAACAAGGCGCGGCCTATACGGTCGACCTCGACCGCCACGTAATAACTACGACCAACCTGCCACAATGGGACAGGTTAATTTTGGCAGGTTTTATCTGGGCAAACGCTGCCTCTCTGCCATTTGGTGCAATGGGGGCAGGTTGGTTTGCACCAATAAAAAGAAAAGGGCCGCGCACCCAAATGGATGCACGGCCCTCACGCCATGAATGCGAGTGATTCCGCGGCGAGCTATTTACTCAGCAGCCTCGGTGGTCTCGGCCTCGGCAGCGGCCTCCTCGACGGGAGCCTCTGCGGGAGCCTCGGCGGCCTGCTTGGCAGCCTCCTCGGCAAACTTAGCAGCACGCTTAGCCTTCTCGGCAGCCTTAGCCTCAGCGGCGGCCTTGCGAGCGGCCTCGGCCTCAGCAGCCTTGGCGGCCTTGGCAGCCTTGGCCTCCTCGGCCTTCTTGAGCTGGGCGGCAGCGGCGCCACCGAACTTGTCGGCGAAGCGCTGGACGCGTCCACCGGTGTCGACAAACTTCTGCTGGCCGGTGTAGAACGGGTGGCACTCGTTGCAAAGCTCGACCTTCATCTCGGACACGGTAGCGTGCGTCTTGAAGGTGTTGCCGCAGGAGCACGTCACCGTGCACTCGACATACTGGGGATGGATACCCTGCTTCATGGTAGGACTCCTTATTGGTCAGGCGCTGGTTACCGATCAGCGCATAAGGCGTCTTGGTTTCCGACCAAGACAACAAACTCGGCTATGGTACCACGGCGCCGCGCGTCCCACAAAAGGTTCACGGTCTTTGTGCATCGCGGCGCGACCAACCGCAGCGGACACGCACCCTGTTGCCCCTTCTCCCATGTTGCAGGCATGTAACGCCGCAGCGAGCGCGCCTTTTTTGCGCCAGACAGGTACAATGATGAACACTGTACCGTAGCGGAGCGCCCCGCGCGCGCCGCAATCACGCGAAAGGGTTTCCCATGGCCGAGATCTCGTCCTCCCGTATCGTCATCACCGTCCTTGGCAAGAACCGCCCCGGCATCGTCGCCGGCGTCACCCGTGTTCTGGGCGAGGCCAACGTCGACATCCGCGACATTACGCAGTCCATTATCGAGGACATCTTCACCATGACCATGCTGGCCGACACCGCCGAGTCCAAGCTCGACTTCGCCGAGCTGCAGAAGGCCCTGGCCGAGGCAGGCGAGCTTTCGGGCGTCAACGTGTCCATCCAGCGCGAGGACGTTTTTAACTTTATGTACCGCCTGTAGCGAACAAGCCGCTCGGGGCAGCTTGACGTCATATCGTCCAAGCGCGCGGCCCCAAAGCGGACCGGAGAGGAGCGCGCATGGCCTACGACGCCAAGAAAATCTACTACCGCTTCGACGATCACCTGAGCCGCCTGGTTCTGGATTACGAGGCGAGCCGTCAGATTTCGCCCGAAAGCGAAAACCTCTACCACGGCCTGCCGACCGCCCCGTACGACGAGGACCCGTTCGTAGAGCACAACGTCAAGCGCGGCCTGCGCAATGCCGACGGCTCGGGCGTGGTCGCGGGTCTCACCCGTATCTCGGATGTGCATGGCTACAACAAGGTCGACGGAAAGGTCGTGCCCGATCAGGGCAAACTCACGCTTCGTGGCTACAGCATCGAGGACCTGGTCAACAACGCCCAGGCCGAGGATCGCTATGGCTACGAAGAGGTCGCCTACCTGCTCATCACGGGCTCGCTGCCCACCAAAGAGGAACTCGACGGTTTTTGCGGACGCCTGGGTGCTTTTAGGCATCTGAGCGACGAATACGTCCGCGAGTTCCCCATGACCACGGTGTCGTCGAGCATCATGAATGTGCTTCAGCGCGCCGTGCTGCTGCTCTACGCCTTCGACGCCGAGCCCGACGCCATAACACCCGAGCACGAAATCGACGTCGCCATCTCCATGCTCGCCCGTCTCCCCCGCATCGCCGCCTTCGCGCATATGGCCTCGGTCGCCAAGCGCCGCGGCTCCGAGGTTCATGTACCGCACCCCACACCCGGCCTCTCAACCGCCGAAACCATCCTGCAGGTGCTACGCGGCGGCATGGCGTTCACCCGCGATGAGGCGATGCTGCTCGACGTGATGCTCATGCTGCATGCCGAGCACGGCGGCGGCAACAACTCCACGTTCGCCTGCCGCGTGCTGTCCTCATCGGCCACCGACCCGTATTCCGCCTACGCCGCGGCTATCGGCTCGCTCAAGGGCCCGCGCCACGGCGGCGCCAATGCCAAGGTCGTGTCTATGCACGAGGACATCCGCGCGCATGTCTCCAACTGGGAGGACGAGGACGAGGTCGCGGCCTACCTGGGCAAGATCCTCGACAGGCAGGCTTTCGACGGCACGGGCCTCATCTACGGTATGGGCCACGCCGTCTACACGCTCAGTGACCCGCGCGCCGAGGTGTGCCGCCGTTACGCGCGCACGCTTGCCGCCAAGAAGGACTTGGGCGAGGAGTTCGCGCTCATCGAGCGCATCGAGCACCTGGCACCGCAGGTGATGCGCGACCACGGCATGACCAAGCCCATCTGCGCCAACATCGACCTGTACACGGGCTTTATCTACAAGATGCTCGGCGTGCCCGAGACGCTCTTTACGCCGCTATTCGCCGTCGCCCGCATGGCCGGCTGGTCGGCGCACCGCATGGAAGAGCTCTTCTGCGCGCACCGCATCATCCGCCCCGCCTATCGTCCGGTGATCGAGCCGCTGGAGTACAAGCCGCTCGCCGACCGCTAGGACGCGGACCGTTATAGAACTCGAGCGTGGTCAGGGACCCAAGCCCTCGGCCACGCTTTTTATGCCAGTAGAAAGGATCGCAACGAATGATTGTGTTTTCCGATATGGATGGGACGCTGCTGACGAGCGATAAGCAGATGAGCGATGCCACCTGGGCAATGCTCGACGAGCTCGCACGTCGTGGCATCGAGCTTGTTCCCTGCACGGGACGTCCACTGTCGGGCATCTTTGAGCCCATTCTCGCCCATCCCGCCGTGCACTACGCGGTCTGTGCCAACGGCGCCAGCGTCTGGCAGCTCGACGAGGATACGCCCACCGACGCCTCGCGCGCCACGTGCATCTTGAGCCGTCCGCTCGACCGTGGCATTGCCCACCGCATCCATCGCATTGCCGCCGGCCACGATGTGACCTTCGATATCTTCGCGGATGGGCAGTGCTTCCTCCCCCGCTCGCTATACGGGCGTCTGGATGAGTTCTGTGGCGGCGACCCCCACATCGCGGCTTCGCTCAAGCGCACACGAACACCGATCGACATGGATATCGACAGCAAGATCGACGAGGTCGAGACGCTCGAACGCATCGCCATGTACTGGCACGACCCGGCCGATCGCGACGCCATCGCAGCAGAGCTCGACACGCTCGGAGGCATTGAGGTCACGCGTTCGTACGCCATGAATATCGAGGTCATGGGTGAGGGCGCCACCAAGGGGACGGCCCTCACGTGGTTATGCGAGCACCTGGGCGAGCGTCTCGCCGACGCCTGGGCGTTCGGCGACAACATCAACGACATCCCCATGCTGCAGGCAGCGGGCCATGGCATGGCCATGATCAACGCCGAGTCCGAAGACCGCGAGGCCGCCGACGCCATCACCGAATACGACAACGACCATGACGGCGTCGCCCGCACCATCATGGCCGCCCTCGCTTAGTCGCTGGGTAGTCATTGTGGACGTTCTTAAACGACTAGTCACTGGGGACACTCTTCGCAAAAAGCTGCAAGGACTGTCCCCCACTGCCGGCAGAAAAAGAACGTCCCCATCTGCCGGATTAGGAGAGACTCTCCAGCACGCGACGGAGCTCCTGCTGGACGGCGTAGTCGCGATTACAACCCACCACGCGATCGGCCACTGCCTTGAGCGCGGGGCGCGCGTTTTCCATCGCGCAGCCCGTGCCGACAAAGCGAATGATCTCGTAGTCGTTCATCGAGTCGCCAAACGCCATAACCTCGTCGCGTTCGACTCCATAGTGCTCCATGAGCTGTGCGATGCCCGAGGCCTTCGACACGCCGGGCTGCATGGCATCGATCCACGCGTTGCCCGAAGGCGCAAAAGTAAAGAGCTGACCGAGTTCGCGCTGTAGTACGTAAGCGCTGTCCATAACGGCACCGTCATCGCAAAAGATACTCGCCTTGATGATATTTACGCTGGGATCGGGCAGCTCCCAAATGCGCTCGGCATTGGGAAGGTCCTTATCGAACTCACACACGAACTTGCACTCGTCATCGAGCAAGAAGGACTTGGTTCGGTCAAAAAGTGCAAGATGCAGATTGGGAAACGTCGCGACGGCCTGGGCGAGCCTTCGAATCGCCAGGTGCGAATACACCTCGCGGTCTACCATCTTACCGTCGGCGTAGACCTGGGCGCCGTTAGCGGCGACAAAGTCCATCTTGTCGCGAACAGGTGCAAAGAACTCGCACAGGCGGTCGTAACGACGGCCTGACGATGCGGCGAAATGCACGCCATGCTCGTGTAGCGCCAGAATCAGTTCGTAGGTCTCGGGAGGCACCTGGCCGTTTTCGTCAAGCAACGTGCCGTCCATATCGGATGCAATCAGTTTAAACATAGAAAAGCTCCCTTCGGGCTTGATGGAATCGGACGTATATCCAATTCCAACGTACCCAAAGGGAGCTCAAATAAGACTCTGCGGGCGTAAACGTTACAAGGACCTAGCAAATAGCTCACACATGCCAGAGGTCTCACGGTCGCGGCGTCAGGCGACACGCCACCCCGACGACTAGTCGTTTAAGAACGTCCCCGATGACTAGTCGGCGTAGGTGAAGGTCGTGACGTCGAACATGCCCTCGGGGCGGATGCGGAGCGTCGGGATCACCGGCAGGGGCAGGAAAATGATGCCCATGATGGGGTCGAGCGGCGGCTCGATGCCCATGGCACGCGCCTTGACCATAAAGTCGTCGTGCTGCGCGGCGACATCCTCGGCCGTGCCCTCGCTCATCAGGCCACCGAGCACCAGCGGAATGCGCGCCACGACCTCGCCGTTGCGCACCAGCACGTGACCGCCCTGGCCCACGGCATCAACGGCGGCCATCATATCGGCGGCGTTGTCGCCCACGACGCACACGTTGTGCGAGTCGTGTCCGATCGTCGAGGCGATGGCACCACCCGTGATGGTAAAGCCGCGCACCCAGCCGCGGCCGATATGCTTGCCAACGAGTCCCAGGCCAGCGGGGCCGTCACCGTCGGCGCCCTCGGCCTGCAGCGACACGCCGCGGCCGTGGCGCTCGATCAGCATAATACGGCGCAGGCCCTCGGCGCTCTCGGGACGAACCATGCCCGTGATGGCCTTGCCCGGCACCACGTCAATCACGGCCTCGCCCGGCTTAAAGGCATAGTCGAATACGTCGAGCGAAAGCTTCGGCAGCTTAACGGAGGCGCGCAGCTCATCGGCAAGGGCCGCAACCTCGGCCATCTCGGGTGCGATCTCGCCCACAAAGGTGCCGTCCTGCGCCACCAGGGCACCGGCGGCATATACACGATGCGGAGCCGTGGCAAACGTCAGGTCATTGAGCACCAGCAGGTCGGCACGCTTGCCCGGGGCAATCGCACCGCGGAGCTCGTGCGGGTCGCGGCAGCCGTGATCCAGGCCAAACGCCTCGGCCGTGGAGAGGGACGCCATAGAGATAGCGACCACGGGGTCGATACCGGCCTCAATCGCCACGCGGCAGGCATTGTCGATCATGCCGGCTGCAAGCGCATCGGAAGGAGCGCGGTCGTCAGTCGCAAAGCAGAAGCGGCGGGCGCGCGCGGGATTCTCCAGCAGCATCGGCGACAGGTTGGCCAGATCATGGCTGCACGTACCCTCGCGCAGCATCACGTACATGCCGCGAGACAGCTTGTCGAGCGCCTCCTCGGGAATCGTCGACTCGTGGTCGGCAATAATACCCGCCGCGGCATAGGCATTGAGGTCCTTGCCGGCAACGAGCGGCGCATGGCCGTCGACCTGCTTGGACGGCGTCTGGTTGGCAGCATCGATGCGAGCGCAGGTCTCGGGATCGGCCATAAAGACGCCCGGCAGGTTCATCATCTCGCCCAGGCCAAAAACGTCGCCCGGATGCTCGGCAAAAAACGCCTGCATGTCAGCAGCGGTAATCACAGCGCCCGCTTGCTCATCGGGCAGCGCGGGCACGCATGAGGGCATCATGTACTTGATGGAAATGGGCGCGCGGCGACCGTCCTCGATCATAAAGCGCAGGCCGTCGAGCCCCGCCACGTTGGCGATCTCGTGGCTGTCGGCAATGGCGGTGGTGGTACCGCGCGTCGCCGCCATGCGCGCATACTCGGCGGGACGGATGTTCGAGGACTCAATGTGCAGATGTCCGTCGATAAAGCCGGGGGCGAGATAGCGGCCCTGGCAGTCAATGACCTCGGCAGCCTCGTAGGTGCCGGCGGCATCGTCGCGACCATCGTAGAGCACGCCGACGATCACACCGTCCTTGACGGCAACGCTGCCGGGCGCCACACGCTGGCCATACACGTCGACAATCTGCGCATTGATAAACAGCGTGTCGACGGGCACGCGGCCCTCGGCGGCCTCGATCACAGACCTCATGACCTCAACGGACATACATACTCCTTTAACCGTAGAAAAAAGCTGCGGAGCGGACAGACCTTCACCGCAGCAGACCAATAGCCATTGTATACCCAAACGATGGGTCAACAATACGCCTCTCCGCTTAACGGCACACGCCACTTGGTGCAATGAGGAGAGGTTGCTTTGCACCAATGACAAGGAGTGTCCCAAAGTGCCGGCACAAAAGGAACGTCCCCAAGTGCCAAAAAAGGCCGCAGTCGGGATTCCCGGCTGCGGCCTTATTGCACTTGTGAGGTCAACTCGCTCGTTAGACCAACTTAAAGCCCTTGCGCTTGCCTACGGAGAGGGTGTCGCCCAGCTTGAGGGCGCTGGGATCGATGTTATAGCTCTTGGGAGCCACCGCCTTGCCGTTGATCTTGACGCCGCCACCGTCAATGTCGCGACGGGCCTGGCCGGCGCTCGCCGAAAGGCCCAGGTCCTTAAGCAGGCCTGCGAGGTAGATCTGGCCCTCGTCGTTGACGGTCAGCTCAACGTGCTTCTCGGGGAAGTCGGCAAGCTGGCCCTCCTTGAACACGCGGTCGAACTCGGCCTGAGCCTCGTCGCCGGCACCGACGCCGTGGTAGGTGTCGCACAGGTCGCGGCCCAGGGCGCGCTTGAGCTCATAGGGATCGGCAGAGCCGTCGGCCAGAGCAGCGTCGATCTTGTCGACCTCGGCCGGGGTGAGGGAGCTCGCCAGACGATAGTACTTGCCGATCATCTCGTCAGGGATGGACATGGTCTTGCCGAACATATCCTTGGGAGCATCGGTCAGGCCGATGTAGTTACCGTAGGACTTGGACATCTTACGGACGCCATCGGTGCCCTCGAGCAGCGGCATGGTGAGGGCGATCTGGGGCTCCATGCCCATCTTCTCCATGAGCTCACGGCCGGCGAGCAGGTTGAAGAGCTGATCGGTGCCGCCCATCTCTACATCGGCCTTGATCTGCACGGAGTCGAAAGCCTGCATCACGGGATACAGGAACTCATGCAGGGCGATCGGCGTCTGAGACTGGTAGCGCTTGGTAAAGTCGTCGCGCTCGAGGATGCGGGCGACGGTGAACTTGGAGCACACCTGCAGCAGACCGGCCAGATCCATCGAAAGGATCCAGTCACCGTTGTGCACGATGGTGGTCTTCTCGGGATCCAGGATCTTCATGGCCTGGCTCACGTAGGTCTCGGCATTGGCCTCGATCTGCTCCTGCGAAAGCTGCGGACGGGTGGAATTCTTGCCCGAAGGGTCGCCAATCAACGCGGTACCGTTGCCGATGATGAGGGTGACGTTGTGGCCCAGGTCCTGGAACTGACGCATCTTGCGCAGCGGCACGGCGTGGCCCAGGTGCAGGTCGGGGCTGGTGGGGTCGACGCCGAGCTTGATGTTGAGGGGCTCGCCCTTCTCAAGCTTCTTGCGAAGGTCGGCCTCGGGAACGATCTGCGCGGCGCCCGAGGTGATGATACGCATTTGCTCGTCAACAGACAGCATTGGGTATCCTCCTTTTGCTATAGCACCCTCGCCGAAAACGGCGGTGCTGGAAGTCCATAAACTCTCTTATGATAACAAACTGACGCGACGCGGCACCTACGACAGGAAAATCCTCGTCCTGCCGCATGCGTCAATGGCAACTGGCAGACGTGTACCGTCACGCTCGACCAGATAGCGTACCTGCCGACGACGCAAGCAGTCGCGGCAACGAACCTGTCCCGTCGCATCGGTGGCGCAGACGCCCTCGGCGGTCAGCAGGCAGTGCTCGCACACCATAAGCTCGGGACGGTCGGCGTCGACCGGACCCAAGACGCCGGGTTCAGCGGCCAGTTCGGCAATACGCTCCGCATCATTGCCGAGCAACTCCGCCGGCAAGCACACCCGCCCCGCACCGAGTCCGCGCAGCCAGGTAAGCGTGGCCCGATTCGCGCAGAACACCGGCGCCGCCACGTCAAACGTCACGCCCAGCTCGCGAGCGATCACCACCTGTCCCAGGTTGCGGCAGACGACGCGCCCGGCACACTGTATCAGTGAGCGGGTCCAGTCAGCGTCACCCGTGCGGCACACCTCGTCAAGCACCACAACGGCGTCGGACAAATCAAGTTCTCCGCGCGGGTCGGCATCCATCAGCTGCCAAGCAAAAACCATGCGAGTGGGAACCGCGCACTCCACCAACTCCGTGGACGCACCGCCATCCATCGCAACGCCCTCAAAGGGCAGCACCTCAACGGCACGCGCAACGGGCGCAATCGCATCCGCCTCGGCCCGCATGCGCTCCAACACTGCCGCCGTCTGATCCAACACGCCGGCGCTGCGAATCAGGTACACCTCGCAGCCCACGTCCACTTTACGCTTACAATGCACGACGACGCGCTTCCCCGCTGCGGCATCCACCGGGCAGGGCACCTGCGGCCAGCGCTTGGGCACATCGGGACGCGCGTCGACACCCGGATAGAACCGAATCTCGAGCGTGTCACCCGCCGCCACGGCGGCGTCGAGCTCAACGGTCACCTCTTCGTGGCCCACAGCGACCAAACGCCCCACGCGCACGCCCTGGTTAATTGCGCGCTCAAAGCTCATCAGCTCGGCACCCGAACGCCCTCGCAGGTACGTATCGGTAAACCCACGGTTAAACGACCTCCCCAGCTCGCGTTCAAGCTCTTCCACGGCATCGGGGTCCCACGCGCCGTCGCGCAGCATATCGAGTGCCCGGCGCCACACCCGCACCACGTTGAATACGTAATCGGGGTTCTTCATGCGCCCCTCGATCTTGAGCGACGCCACGCCGGCATCTACAAGCTCGGGCAGATGCGCAATACCCAGATAGTCGCGCGGGCACAACAGGCGATCCCCTTCGACGGCGACAACGCTCTGCCCCGCCTCGTCCACCAGGTCGTACGCCAGACGGCACGGCTGCGTGCAGTCGCCGCGCATCGCCGAGCGCCCACGCCGCAGGGCCGAGAACTCGCACGCCCCCGAATAGCCGATGCAAATCGCACCGTGGCAGAATACCTCGATGGGCACGCCCGTGGCACATAGCGCCGCAATCTCGTCGACCGTCAGCTCGCGTGCCGTCGTCACGCGCTCGACTCCCAGCTCATCGGCGGCAAGCCGCACGGCGCCTTCGCTATGAGCGCCCGCCTGCGTAGACAGGTGAATCTCGACCCCGGGAATCGCCGCGCGCAGCACGCAGGCCAACCCGGCATCGGCCACAATCAGAGCATCGGCGCCCAGCTCCAGTGCATGAGCTCCCAACACCACCGCGTCGGATAACTCATCGTCAAACACGAACACGTTGAGCGTCACGTACACGCGCGCGCCATGGGCATGCGCCACGGCACAACCGCGCACAAACTCGTCATCCGTAAAGCCATGGGCGCTCACACGGGCGTTAAAGCCGCCCAACCCCGCATAGATGGCATCGGCGCCCGCGGCGATGGCCGCAAGCATCTGGTCGAGCCCGCCCGCCGGCGCCAGCAGCTCGGGCAGCGCCGCACCGGCAGCATCCAATCCAGTCTTGTGTTGTCCGCTCGGCCCCATCGTCCGAATCGCCATCGACAAACTCCTTACCAAGGTATGCATTCACTCTGAAAAATGCCGCCTTCCAGCATACACGAGGCCTCGCGCACCCCGTTTGGTTTATCGTGTAATAACTTATGTCCATCCTGCCCCGACGGCACATCCGCCGTCGGGCACGACATACCTGGAGGTCAATATATGGGTCCTCGCCAACGACAGGGACGCAGCCGTTCAAAGACGCATGCCCTGCCCATAATCCTGCTCTCGTTTTTGGGCTTTTTGCTTATCGCGGGCGTGGCATTTGGCATCGGCATGGTCGGCAACGTCAACCGCTGGCTGTCCGATCTGCCCGACTACACCGACGCCAATGCGTATCTGGTGAGCGAGCCCACCGAGATCGTCGACTGCAACGGCAACAAGATCGCGAGCTTCTACACGCAAAACCGCAAGTCCATCACCAAGGACGAGGTCTCCCCCTACGTGCTGCAGGGCACCGTTGACGTCGAGGACGAGCGCTTCTACGAGCACGGCGGTATCGACCTGTGGGGTATCGCGCGTGCTGCGGTGGCAACCCTCGGCGGCGGGCACGAAGGCGCCTCGACTATCACCCAGCAGCTGGTGCGCAACACCATCCTGCAGGAGGAGCAGTTCGACTCGACCATCGAGCGTAAGGTACGCGAGGCCTACATCGCCGTAAAGATGGAGGATATGTACTCCAAAGACGAGATCCTCATGATGTACCTCAACACCATCTATTACGGCCACGGCGCCTACGGCATCGAGGCCGCAGCCGAGACCTATCTGTCCAAGAGCGCCGCCGACCTCACCCTGAGCGAGGCCGCGCTGCTCATCGGCCTTCCCAACTCGCCCTCGCAGTACGACCCCACGGTCAACCCCGACCTGGCGCTGTCCCGTCGCAACAAGGTCCTCGACAACATGTTGCGTCTGGGCCACATTACGCAGGAGGAGCACGATGCCGCACAGGCCGAGCCCATCACCCTCAACGTGACCGAAATCTCGGGCAGCGGCGTCGATGTATACTCGCAGCCCTACTTTGTCGCCTATGTTAAGCAGCTGCTGGAGCAGGAGTTCTCGACCGACGTGCTCTTTAAGGGCGGCCTGACCGTCAAGACCACCATCGACCCCACGATGCAGCAGGTGGCAGAGAATGCCGTTCGCGAGCAGCTCGACACGCTCTCGCTCGACGGCCTGGACATGGGCATGGTCGTCGTCGATCCCAAGACCGGCTACATCAAGTGCATGGTGGGCGGCTACGACTACAACGCCGACGAGAACCACGTAAACCATGCCACGGCCAAGCGTCCCGTCGGCTCCACCTTCAAGGCCTTTACGCTGGCAACTGCCATCCAAAACGGCATGAACCCCAACGTCACCCTCAACTGCAACTCGCCGCTCAAGGCCAAGGGCACCACGACCGAGGTCCAAAACTACGCCAACCATAGCTATGGCAACATCACGCTTAAGCAGGCGACGGCATACTCCTCCAACACCGGCTACATCCAGGTGGCGGAAGCCGTCGGCAACAGCAAGATCATCTCGCTCGTCAAAAAGCTCGGCATCGATCCCGCCAAGGACAACATCGAGGACGTTCCCGTCATGACGCTCGGCACTGGCTCGATCTCGCCGCTCGAGATGGCCGCTGCCTACGCGACGTTTGCCAACGGCGGCTACTATCGCCAGCCGATCGCCATCACCGAGATTGACTCTCGTACCGGTTCGGTGCTGTACCAGCACACCGACAATCCCTCACAGGTGCTTACCGAGGGCGAGGCCGCCGCGGTCACCGATGTTCTGACCGGCGTCATGCAGGGCGGCGGTACGGGTGCTGTTGGCGCTCTGAGCGTCAACCAGCCCTATGCCGGCAAAACGGGCACCACCGACAACACCACCAACCTGTGGTTCTGCGGCTATACCCCGCAGCTGGCGTGCGCCCTGTGGACCGGCTATTCCGCGGGCGAGATCCCCATCCAAAAATACGGCACGGACCTGCTGGGCGACAGCACCAACCTGCCTGTCTTCAAGCGGTTTATGAACACCGTTCTGACCGGTACCGAGCGCGAGGAGTTTGCGACCGGAACGGCGCCCACCTATAAGAACAACAGCGTCTGGAAGTTCTACGGCACCAACAACACCAAGAAGACGGAGAACGACGACAAGGACAAGGACGAGAACGAGGACGAAGAGGAAACCACCACTACAACGACTACCACGACGACCACGACCACCGAGACCACGGGCGGCGACACCACCGGCGGCACCGGTACGACCGGTGGCTCGACGGGCGGCTCCACCGGTGGTTCGACCGGCGGCGATGGCGGCACGCCTACGCCCACGCCCACTCCCGACCCCTCGCCCACGCCTGACGATACGGTCGGCTAGAAATCATCCGGCCATAAGCAACAAGGCCCCCGAACAGCTTATTCAACTGCTCGGGGGCCTTTTAGTTTAAAGCGACCTGGCAGGCGGTCTTTATACCGGCAAACAAAAAGGGGGTACCGACCCTCGTCGATACCCCCTTACAGGCAACTATGTCAGCGCGCGCAGGGCCGAGCGCACGACCCGCACGCCTACTTGCGAGAATTGCTCAGCTTATTGATCAGCGCCTCGAGACGCTCGCCGTCCTCGGCCGTCTGGGCAATAACCAAAATCGTATCGTTGCCGGCAAGCGAGCCAAGCACATCGGGCAACTCTGCCGCATCAACGGCGGCGGCGATGCCGGAAGCCGTGCCAGGCTGAGCCTTGATCATAACCAGATTATCGGTACGCAAAACGCCCGTTACGAGCTCGGAAACCATACGCTGCAGGTGCAGGTCCTCTGCCAGAACATAGATACCCTCGGGGAGCTTACGCAGCCCCATATCGGCAATATCGCGAGAGACAGTCGCCTGCGTGCAATCAAAGCCCATAGCACGGAGCTCATCGACCAGCACGCGCTGCGTACGGACGTCCTTATTGCGCACAATATCTCTAATGGCATCCTGGCGCCCATTGCGTTTTTTAGCCATACAAACCCTCTCTCCAAAAGATGGCGGAGACAATCAATCAGTGATTGAATAGTTTAACGCTATTTGAAGGCTTTTGTGTATAAGAACGCATTTCGAAACAATTCTATGCAAATTTGTTTCGAAATGAGCCGTTTAGGCGGTTTTTGCACCCGTCCGGTTAAGAAAAGCTGCCAGATGCGTACACATCACGCAGCGCGTGGGCTTGGCGCTGGCGATCGGCCCAAACAACAGACCGAGTCCCCGATGGTTGTCCTTGAGCGCGGCGACCATCTGACGGGTTCGAGGCGCCTCGAGCATATCACGCATGCGGGCGGAACGCTCAATTGACGAGACCCCATGCGGGCTCAGACACAAATTCTCGATGCAGGCGACCAGTCCGGCAAAGTAGAACTTTTGGCTTGCCAGCTTGAGCCGACCACCGCTGTCTGCTTCCGAGAGTGAGTCCGCAAGCTCGTCGAGCGCTCGAGTGTCATCGGATACCTTGGCATACATGGTGGGATCAAAGGCATCTGTAAGTTTAGGTGCCGCCGTGTGGAAACAAGCATCGCCGCAGCCGGACACGCATCGTGTCTGCGAAAGCGCGCATGCCATAAACCCAACTGTGCGAAACACCTTGTCGCACAAAAGGCATGCCTCAAACAGCGAGCGGCTGTACATCACACCAGAGGTCTGAACGACTAGGCCGCCTAAAATCAACTGAGGCAGCCCGGCCACCATCGAAGATTTGCTATCAATGGAAATATGAGCAGCATCCAAGACGCGCGAATGGCGCTCTCGATGTGCATCATAGCGGTCGAGCGACACCGTGGGGAGCACTATGTCTGCCGTAGTATCGCACGCGATATTGACCATCTTGGAAAGGGACTGCGGAGCAAACCACTCATCGGCGTTCATAGCGATGATTTGAGAGCCGCGCGAGGCAGCAAAACCGGCACGAAGACAAGCGCCGCGCTTCGCGTCCTCGACGTCAATCAAATCAATATGAATGTCCCTGTCGGCAGCAACTTGAAGCGAATGGCGCACACCGGGCGCAGCATCGCGACAGACAACGACAATCTGCAAATCGTAGAGGTCTTGGTTCTGGATACTCTCGAGCGCACGCATCGCATAGCTGGGCGAACCTTCTACCACAAGGATCACCGAAAGTCGCGGATGCGAGCCACGTCGAACCAAGTTATCCGTCCTCTCGACAGCAGTGAATCAAACTGTCGTTCATGGTACACCCCGGCAATAAAAGCAATGAGACACCGGTTGTATTGCACGCCAAGAACAGATGTTGCACACGCGCAGCCCACAGATGACAGGTGCCGACGCACGACGCGCCGAGCCCTCCCCTAGTCGAGCACGACAAGCTCGGCGGGATCGTAATCCACGCCCATAAACGTAAGGCCGCAGGCAGGAGCCGTGGGGCCCGCAGCGGTACGGTCGCAAGCATCGATGACCTCGCGCATCCACTCGGGTTCACGGCGATGCATGCCAATCTCGACAAGCGTGCCCACGATCGTGCGGACCATCGAATGCAGAAACGCATTGCCCTCGATGGTAAACGTCAGGATGTCCTCGCCAAACGCAACCTCATGGCCAAACTCGGCACGCATCACGCAGCGGTGCGTGGGCTTGCCCACGGCAGACGCCACCTTGCAAAAGCTCTTGAAGTCCTGCTCGCCCAGCAGCGCGGGACAGGCCGCAGACATCGCCTCAACATCCAATGGGTAGCGATGCCACCACACCGCACCGCGCGAAAGCACAGGGCGCGCGTCGCGATCGGCAATACGGTACGTATACGTACGGGAACGCGCATCAAAGCGTGCAGAAAAGCCTTTACGGGCCTTGTAGACCTCGTTTATGGCGATATCTTTGGGCAGGAGGGCATCCATAGCCCTCAGCCACCTACGGCGCGTCAAAGCCAACTCAGCGTCCGTTACGGGCACGCTGATAAACTGTGCCACCGCATGCACGCCGGCATCGGTACGTCCCGCACACGTCAGGTCGATCGGACGGCGCAGGAGCGTCTCAATAGCTCGACGTAGCTCACCCGCAACCGTCGTCTGTCCCGGCTGCTCGGCAAATCCGCTATACGACGAGCCATCATAGGCCACGCGAAATACGAGCGTGGCGTCAAGCTCGGAAATCGAATTGAAATCAGACGGCGCAGTCATGGGCGCTCCCAACAAACAAGCAACGGTATCGCGACAAAAAAAGAGGGGTACGCGAACGTACCCCTCGAATATAGCCTATGCAGACGGATTGTCTACTTAGCGGTCTCCTCAGCAGGAGCCTCCTCGGCAGCCTCCACCTTCTTGGGAGCAGCGGCCTTCTTGGGGGCCGGAGCAGCCTTCTTAGCCTTAGGCGTGCAAGGCTCGGTGACGAGCTCCATGATAACGATGGGAGCGTTGTCGCCCTTGCGGTTACCGAGCTTCATGATGCGGGTGTAACCGCCGTTGCGGTCCTGCCACATGCCCTGAGCAGCCTTGTCGAAGATCTCGGCAACGAGCTGCTTATCGCCGAGCTTGGCGATAGCCAGACGACGAGAGTGCAGGTCGCCCTTCTTGGCCCAGGTGATGATCGGATCGACGACCGAACGCAGCGCCTTAGCGCGGGTCTCGGTGGTCTTGATGCGGTCGTTCTCGAAGAGGGCCTTAGCAAGGCTCTTCTTCATGGCCTTGGTGTGGCTCGCATCGGTGCCGAGCTTCAGGCCCTTCTTAACGTTATGACGCATGGTCTAGTTTCTCCTCAAATATGCGAAGCATTAAGCCTTCAGGCTCAGGCCCATGGACTCAAGCTTGTCCTTCACTTCCTCGATCGACTTAACACCGAAGTTACGGATGTTGAGCAGATCGTTCTCCGAGAACTCAACGAGCTGACGGACCGAGTGAATGCTGGCGCGCTTAAGGCAGTTGTAAGAACGGACGGAAAGGTCCAGATCCTCGATCTGCTTGTCCAGCTCAGCGTTGTCGTTGGTGACCTCGGGAGCGAAGATCGAAGCCTCCTCCTCGACCTCGGGGGTCTCGGCAAGGTTCATAAAGGCAGCCATATGCTGGTTAATGATATTGGCAGCCTGGACCACGGCGTCGCGCGGGGCGATGGAGCCGTTGGTCTCGATCTCGAGGACAAGGCGGTCGTAGTCGGTGTGCTGACCGACACGGCAAGCCTCAACGAGCTTGGCGCAACGGGAAACCGGCGAGTACAGCGAGTCGACGTGGATCACACCGATGGGATCGTTGTCGCGTTTGTTGGCCTCGCCAGAAACATAGCCGCGGCCATAGCCGATGCGCATGCTCATGGTGAGATGGCCACCCTCGGTGAGCGTAGCGATGTGCTGCTCGGGGTTGACCAGCTCAAACTCGGACGGAATAAAGAAGTCCGCACCGGTGACCTCGCAGGGGCCGTCAACCGAAATGGTGGCGGTCGCCTCGTCGGTCGTGCCGAGAGCCCTGAAGACAAGACCCTTGACATTCAGGACGATGTCGGTGACATCCTCGACCATGTTAGGGATGGTCATGAACTCGTGCTGCGCGCCATCGATCTGAATAGCCTCGACGGCGGCACCCTCGAGCGAGGACAGAAGAACGCGACGAAGGGAGTTACCCAGCGTATCGCCGTAGCCACGCTCGAGCGGCTCGACGGAGACACGAGCAGACGTCTCGTTGATCTCTTCGACCTGAACCTGAGGCCTAATGAATTCTGACATGTATTACCTCCAGCCTCAGCAGCCCGGATGGACTACTTAGAGTAGAGCTCGACGATGAGCTGCTCGTTGATATCACCGCTGATCTGCTCACGCGTCGGCAGAGCGAGCACGTTACCAGACAGCTTCTCGATATCGACCTCGAGCCAGCCAGGGACCTCAAAGCGCTCGGAGGAAATCAGAGCCTCCTTGATGGGGAGAAGGTCACGGAACTTCTCGCCGACAGCGACGACGTCGCCGGCCTTGACGCGGTAGGACGGGATGTCCACGCGCTTGCCGTTCACGGTGAAGTGACCGTGACGGACGGACTGACGAGCCTCTTTGCGGGTGCGGGCGAAGCCAAGACGGAAGACGACGTTGTCGAGGCGAGACTCAAGAATGATCATGAGGTTCTCACCGGTGACGCCGTTCATCTTACGGGCCTTGTTGAAGTAGCCGTGGAACTGCTTCTCCAGAACGCCATAGATGAACTTGACCTTCTGCTTCTCGCGCAGCTGCATGCCGTACTCAGATTCCTTGCGACGGCGCTTGGGCTGACGGATAGATTCCTTCTTGCTGCTGTAACCGAGCTCAGCGGGATCGATCCCGAGCTGACGGCAGCGCTTAAGAACAGGAGTCCTGTCGATTGCCATATTGATACGATCCTTTCAGTTACACGCGGCGACGCTTCTTGGGGCGGCAGCCGTTGTGCGGAATGGGGGTCTTGTCCTGGATGCTCGAGACCTCGAGGCCAGCAGCCTGGAGGGAGCGGATGGCGGTCTCACGACCGGAGCCGGGGCCCTTGACGAAGACGGAAACCTTCTTCATACCGTGCTCCATGGCCTGCTTGGCAGCAGCCTCGGCAGCCATCTGGGCAGCGAACGGCGTGGACTTACGGGAGCCCTTGAAGCCCACCTGGCCAGCCGACTTCCAGGAAATGACGTTGCCCTGGGGATCGGTGATCGAAACGATAGTGTTGTTGAACGTAGAACGAATGTGAGCCTGGCCCACGGAAATGTTCTTACGGTCCGCGCGCTTCAGACGGGCAGCGCGAACGTTCTTCTTAGCAGTAGCCATCTATCTAGCGCTCCTTATTTCTTCTTCTTAGCACCGATCTGACGCTTCGGGCCCTTGCGGGTACGAGCGTTAGTGTGGGTGCGCTGGCCGCGGACCGGGAGGCCCTTGCGGTGACGAAGGCCGCGGTTGCAGCCGATGTCCATAAGGCGCTTGACGTTCTGGTTGCGCTCACGGCGGAGGTCGCCCTCAACCATGATCTGGTTCTTATCGATATAATCGCGGATGGCGTTAACCTCATCCTCGGTGAGGTCCTTAACGCGCGTATCCACGTTAACGTTGCACTCGACGCAAATCTTCGTCGCAGTGGTGCGGCCGATGCCGTAAATGTAGGTCAGACCGATCTCAACGCGCTTCTCACGCGGGAGGTCGACACCATTAATACGGGCCAACGTAGTCTCCTCTCTTAACCCTGACGCTGCTTATGACGGGGATTCTCGCAAATGACGAGGACCTTGCCATGGCGCCTAATGATTTTGCACTTATCGCACATCTTCTTGACCGAAGGACGTACCTTCATCGTTCTTCCTTTCGGTAGCGCTCAAACTACTTCCCTACTATCTACTCGCCCAGCCGCAGGCGTTTAAAACTATGGCTGGTCTTCACACACAATCCGACCGTAGGTTGAGCTAAGCCTGCAGTCGGAAATGGAGTGCGTGTATGCGTGCCGCTATTTGTAGCGATAGGTGATGCGGCCGCGGGTCAGGTCGTACGGGGAAAGCTCCACGACAACCCTGTCACCGGGGAGAATACGGATGTAATTCATTCGGATCTTGCCAGAAATGTTGCACAGAACCGAATGACCGTTCTCGAGCTCGACCTTAAACATGGCGTTGGGCAACGGTTCCTTTACCGTACCCTCGAGCTCAATTGCGTCTTCCTTCTTCACAAGCAATCATCTTTCTCTAGAAAACGACAGCGATTGAGTATTCTACAACACGTATGCACGCATCGTAATAACTTCGTAATTGCTCCACAACTAAGTGGAACTTGTTACATTTCTCCGCCTTGGAGCGAACACCAAGCACCTTGGGCATCCGTGGTGAGAATCACCGGACCGTCATTGGTAATGGCGACGGTGTTCTCGTAGTGTGCGGCGGGCAGGTGGTCGTTGGTCGTAACAATCCAACCGTCGGAGCCCGTGCTCACATGGCTGGAACCCATCGTAACCATCGGCTCGATGGCAATGACCATGCCGGCCTGGAGGCGAACGCCCCTCCCCTTCTTTCCATAGTTAGGAACATTGGGGTCCTCGTGCATCACGCGGCCGATACCATGGCCCACATAATCGCGAAGCACGCCGTAACCGTGAGACTCGGCGAGGGACTGAACGGCATAACCGACGTCCCCGATATGGTTACCGGGAACAGCCTGCTCGATGGCAGCCTTAAGGCAATCGCGCGTGACCTCGCACAAAGCCTTGGCTTCGGGCGTGGGGGTACCGACGAAAAACGTCCAAGCGTTATCGCCGACCCAACCGTCGACAACGGCTCCCGTATCGATGGAAATGATATCGCCATCGCGCAGGATCATGTCGGGGTTGGGAATACCGTGGACCACGGCATCGTTGATCGATGCGCAAATGGTTCCGGGAAACCCGCCGTAGCCCTTAAAGGCCGGGGTGCCGCCATGCATGCGGATAATCTGCTCCGCGAGCTGATCGAGCTCAAAGGTGGAAACGCCGGGACGCACCATGGCTCCAACGTGGCGGAGCGCCATCTTAGATAGCGCTCCTGCCTTCTTCATCTGCTCGATTTGCGTTGCAGACTTAATCTTGATCATAGACCGAGAGCCTCTTTGACATCCCCGTACACGGTCTCGCGAGCCTGGTCACCGTTGACCGACTTGAGCAGACCCTGGCCACGATAGTAGTCGACGAGCGGGCTCGTGGACTTCACGTAGACGTCGAGACGGTTCTTAATGGTCTCGGGCTTGTCGTCGTCGCGCTGATACATCTCGCCACCACACTTGGGGCAGGTAGCATCGGCAGCGGTGCCGGTGTAACCGCAGGCGCGGCAGGTGCGACGCGAAGACAGACGGTCGATGATGACCTCGGGGGCCACGTCGACCAGAAGGGCGCAGTCAATCTCGCGACCCATGGCGGAGAGCTCGGAATCGAGCGTCACAGCCTGAGCGGTGTTGCGCGGGAAGCCATCGAGAATGAAGCCCTGCTGGGCGTCATCGGCGGCAAGGCGCTCCTTGACAAGGTCGATCACGAGCTGGTCGGGAACGAGCTCGCCGGCGTCCATGTACTTCTTAGCCTGAATACCAAGCTCGGTGCCACCCTTGACGGCAGCACGCAGCAGGTCGCCCGTGGAAATGTGGGCGACGCCAAACTCGGCGACGAGCTCCTGTGCGACGGTGCCCTTACCGGCACCCGGAGCTCCGAGCAATACGAGGTTCATGAGCAATCCTCCTCTAGCCTATTTAAAGAATCCATCGTAATCATACATCTTGATCTGGCCTTCGAGCTTATCGACCGTGTCGAGCACGACGCCGACCATGATGAGGATGGACGTGCCGCCAAATGCCTGGATCAGATGGTTACCCGTGAAAGAGAAGATGATCGAAGGCACGATGGCGATGAGCGCCAAAAAGACAGCGCTGGGAAGCGTAATCTTGTTGAGCGCGTTCTTGATGTAGGCCGCGGTAGCCCTGCCCGGACGGACGCCCGGAATAAAGCCGCCCTGCTTCTTAAGGTTGTCGGCCGTGTCATCGGGGTTGAACACCATGGAGGTGTAGAAGTACGCGAAAAACACGATGAGGACAACGTTAAGCACCCAGTTGAGCCAGCCGCGCGAAAGCGCAGAGGCAACTGCCTGGATCCAGCCGATGCCGGGGAAGAACACGGCAATCTGGGCCGGGAAGTACAGCAGCGCCGAAGCGAAGATGATCGGCACGACGCCCGCGGTGTTGACCTTGATGGGCAGGTAGGTGGTCTGGCCACCCATCATGCGACGGCCCACGACGCGCTTAGCGTAGGAGACCGGGATGCGGCGCTGGCCACGCTCAAGGAAAACAATCAGCGGGATAACCAGCAGGATGATGGCGCAGATGATCACCATGGTGATGATGCCACCGGCATTGCCCTCGGTGCTGGAGAAGATAGCCTGCGGCAGACCGGCCATGATGTTCGCAAAGATGATCAGCGACATGCCATTGCCGATACCGCGCTGGGTGATGAGCTCACCAATCCACATGATCAGCATGGCGCCCGCAGTGAGCGTGCCGACGATCATGAGGTCGAAGATGATCTCGGGAGCGCCGGCGCCATTGAAGCTGATGCCGAAGCTCTTAAAGAGGAAGAGGTAACCCACGGAGTTGAGGATTGCCAGAGCAAGGGTGAGGTAACGCGAATACTGCGTAATCTTGGTCTGACCGACCTCGCCCTCGCGGGCAAGTTCATGCAGGGAAGGCACAACGGCCTGGAGCATCTGGAGGATGATCGAGCTGGTGATGTAAGGCATGATGCCCAGCGAAAACACCGACACATAGCTCAACGCGCCGCCAGAGAAAAGATTCAGGAGGGCCATAGCACCTGCGGCGACCGAATTGTTATCGGTCGAGAAAAGGCCCAGCATCCCCTGGAAGGGAATGCCGGGCACAGGAACGTGCGCACCAATGCGGTACACGACGAGCATAGCTATGGTAAAAAGAATCTTTTCGCGCAATTCTTTGATGCGGAAAGCATTCTTAAGACCATTTAGCACGGCAGCTCGACCTTTCCGCCGGCGGCCTCGATCTTGGCCTGCGCAGAAGCGCTGACCTTGTCGACCTTGACCGTGAACTTCTTGGTGAGCTCACCATTGCCGAGCACCTTGACGGGCTCGAACTCGCTCTTGGTGATGCGAGCGGCCTTAAGAGCGGCACCGTCGATCACAGCGCCGTCCTCGAACTTACGCTCGAGACGCTCAACGTTAACAGCGGTGTACTCGATACGACGGGGGTTACGGAAGCCCGGAAGCTTGGGCAGGCGCATAGCCAGCGGAGTCTGGCCACCCTCGAAGCCGGCACCCTTGGTGCCGCCAGAGCGGGAACCCTGGCCCTTCTGACCGCGGCCAGAAGTGGTGCCGTGACCCGAAGAATTGCCACGGCCGACGCGCTTGCGGTTCTTGGTGGAACCGGGCGCGGGAGTAAGATCGTGAAGCTGCATTTGCTACTCCTCTACAATCTCGACAAGGTGCTTGACCTTGAAGATCATGCCGCGGACGGACTCGTTGTCAGCAATCTCGCGAACCTCGCGGATCCTGTGGAGACCGAGGGCACGGACAGTACGGACCTGGTCCTGCTTGCAACCGTTGGTGCTGCGGACCTGCTTGATCTTGATGGTGTCAGCCATGCTTAGTTCTCCTTACCGACGAACATCTCGGAGACCGTCAGGCCACGGCGAGCCGCGACGTCCTCAGGGCTGGAGAGCTCCTTGAGGCCCTCGACGGCAGCCTTGATGATGTTGAGGCCGTTGTCGGTACCGAGGGACTTGGACAGGACGTTCTTGATGCCAGCAAGCTCAAAGAGGGGACGCACAGCGCCGCCGGCGATAACGCCGGTACCCTCGACAGCGGGCTTGATGATGATGCGGCCGGCACCAAAGTGGCCGAGAACCTCGTGCGGGATGGTGCCCTGCTCGGTCACCGGCACGTGGAACATGTTCTTCTTGGCATCGAGAGATGCCTTGGAGATGGCCATGGGCACCTCAGCGGACTTGCCCATGCCAACGCCGACGTTGCCCTTGCCGTCGCCAACGACGACGAGAGCGACGAGGCTCATGCGACGACCACCCTTGACGGTCTTCGACACGCGGTTGATGTAAACGACGCGCTCCTCGAACTCGGAGGCCTCGCGCTGCTGCTTCTGATTACGAGCCATGTGCTACATACCTCCTAGAACTCGAGACCGGCGGCACGAGCACCGTCGGCGAGGGCCTTGACGCGGCCATGGTAGATACGGCCACCGCGATCGAAGGCGACCTTGGTGATGCCGGCCTCGATGGCGCGCTTGCCAACGAGCTGACCGACCTTCTCCGCAGCCTCCTTGTTCGAGGTGTGGGTGCCCTTGAACTCGGCCTCGAGGGTCGAGGCAGAGACGAGCGTCAGGCTGGAGCCCTTGCTGTCGTCGATGATTTGGGCATAGATGTTGGCGTTAGTACGGGTCACGCGAAGACGCGGACGCTCGGAGGTACCCGAGACCTTGCCGCGAACACGACGCTGACGACGCTTGAGGCCTTCCAGCTTCGCCTTATGCTTGTTCATACGTAAACTCCTAAAAAGGTTGATCTTGCCAGCACCTGACGGGGTGCTGGTCTTATGCGAGTGAGTCGGTTACGACTACTTGGCGGCCTTACCCAGCTTGCGGCGGATGTGCTCGTCAACGTAGTGGATACCCTTGCCCTTGTAAGGCTCGGGAGGACGATGGCCGCGGATCTCAGCGGCGATCTGACCGACCTGCTGCTTGTTGATACCCTTGACGTTCACGTGGGTGTTGTCGGGAACCTCGAAGGTGATGCCCTCAGGAGCCTCGACGATCACGGGGTGCGAGAAGCCCAGGGAGAACTCGAGGTTCTTGCCCTTCTGCTGCACGCGGTAACCGACGCCGGCGAGCTCGAGCTTCTTCTCGAAGCCCTCGGAAACGCCAACAACCATGTTGTGGATGAGGGCGCGGGTGAGGCCGTGGCGGGCACGGGTCTCACGCTCGTCGTCGGGACGGGAAACGGTGAGGACGTTGTCCTCGACGTTGATAGCGAGCTTCTCAAAGACATCGAGCTCGAGCTGGCCCTTGGGGCCCTTGACGACAACGTTGTTGCCGTTGACTGCCACTTCGACTCCGGCGGGAATCTGGACAGGCTTATTACCGATACGAGACACGGTGATCTCCTTTCCTTCTACCTACCGAGCGAATTACCAGACGTAAGCGATGATCTCGCCGCCGACGTTGTGCTTGCGAGCATCGCGGTCGGTCATGACGCCATGGCTGGTGGAAATAATGGCGGTACCAAGGCCACCGCGGACGCGGGGCATGTCGGCAACGCCGGTGTACTTACGCAGGCCCGGCTTGGAAATGCGGCGGATGCCGTTGATGACCTTAGCCTTCTTGGGACCATACTTAAGCGTGATGTGCAGAGTCTTCTGGGGAACGGTGTCCTCGACATCGTAGCCCTCGATGTAGCCCTCCTCGTGCAGAACACGAGCGATCTCGACGAGCTTCTTGCTGCTCGGCATGGAGACCGTGGCCTTGTTCACAGAGTTAGCGTTACGGATGCGCGTAAGCATATCTGCGATCGGGTCTGTAAGGTTCATACAGATTCTCCTTCGTTCTTGATGAACACGTGCTCTTGGTTCTTCGCCGCCCTTAACGGCAAAGCCTAACTAGCGCGTTTTCCCTGTTCCAAACGGATGCTTGAAACGCTGGTAGTGACTTACCAGCTGGCCTTCTTAACGCCGGGAAGCTCGCCCTTGAGTGCAAGCTCACGGAAGCAGACACGGCACAGGCCGAACTTGCGGTACACAGAGTGCGGACGGCCGCAGCGCTGGCAGCGCGTGTACTCACGAGTAGAGAACTTCTGCTTGCGATTGCACTTGACGATCATCGATGTCTTAGCCACTTATATCCTCCTCACATAGAGTATTGTTCGCCCCAAACGCCGCCCCCTTGTGGGAACGGCGCTTTTAGGGCAGGTGAACCTATTTCTTGAACGGGAAACCGAAGGCGTCCAGAAGGGCCTTGGCCTCCTCATCGGTATTGGCGGTGGTCACGAAAGTGATGTCCATACCACGCTGGTGATCGACGGAATCGAAGTCGATCTCGGGGAAGATGAGCTGCTCGGTGACGCCCATGGAGAAGTTACCACGGCCGTCGAAGCTCTTGGCGGAAATGCCGCGGAAGTCGCGGATACGGGGGATCGCGACGGAGGTCAGACGATCGAAGAACTCCCACATACGGTCGCCACGCAGGGTAACCTTGCAGCCGATCGGCATACCAGCGCGCAGGCGGAAGGTAGCGATGGACTTGCGGGCGCGGGTAATCATCGGCTGCTGGCCGGTGATGGCACGCAGGTCGCGCACGGCACCGTCGATGGCCTTGGAATCGGTAGCAGCCTCGCCGACACCCATGTTCACGACGATCTTCTCAAACTTGGGGATCATCATGACGTTCTCGTACTGGAACTTGTCCTGAAGCTGCTGCTTGACCTCGTTGTTGTACTTGGTCTTCAGACGCGGCACATACTTCTCTTCTGCCATTGTTCACTCCTTCTTGGGGTTTTAAGCACGGGGCGTGGCCACGATGGGTTGTCCTCGTGCCTCCTGGCTGCATCCGCGCCGCTCATGGCATTTCGCGGTTTGGACTCGACGCAGCAGGAGCCGACAAAACAATCGGTACTATACGCGCATTGGGTGCGTATTTCCAGAAAAACCTCGTCTGCCTGCACAACTCCACAACTCCCCCGCA
This sequence comes from Collinsella aerofaciens, assembly GCA_036298925.1. Classification (GTDB taxonomy): domain Bacteria; phylum Actinomycetota; class Coriobacteriia; order Coriobacteriales; family Coriobacteriaceae; genus Collinsella; species Collinsella aerofaciens_BN. Next base: position 20,910 of record JAXJIC010000014.1, on the reverse strand, counting down.
CAAATGGATCCCAAAAAGCAGTTGCGGTGAAATAGGGACTGTTTGATGGCTTAACAGGCTTAAACAGTCCGTATTTCACCGCAACTTATTGGTGGGGATCCGATTAGCGCTTGCGGGGGACGAGTTTGGTGCGGCGCAGGTGGATCATCTCGGCGGCGATGGAGATGGCGATCTCTTCGGGATCTTCGGCCTGAATGGCAACGCCGATCGGCAGGTGCAGCTCGTCGATCTGGTCCTGCGTAAAGCCCTCCTGCTCCAGGCGGGCGCGCACAAAGGCCGTCTTGCGACGCGAGCCCAAGCAGCCCAGATAGGCGGGTTTGGCACGCATGGCCTGAATCACCACGTCGATATCGGACTTGTGACCCGCCGTGGCGACGACCACCAGGTCGCGCGGGCCGATGGGGCACTGCTTGCTCAGGCTCTTGTAGTCGACCAGACGACGGTCGTAGACACCGGGCACCCAATCGGGGGTCAGCGTGCCGGGGCGGTCGTCGCACGCCACGACGGCAAAGCCCGCCGCCGTAAGCACCCGCGCCGTCGCGGCGCCCACGTGGCCGCAGCCAAAGATATAGGTCAGGCCCTCGGGGCAGAGCGTCTCGATGTGCGCCGCGGGAATCTCAGAGGCCGCGTTGGTGTAGGCAACCTTACTCCCCTCCTCCACCAGCGAAAGCTCGGGGCAGCCGGCAATGGTATGGCGCGATGCCTCGCCATGGTACTCGGCCACATCGCCCTCGAGCGCGCTCGCGATAAACGGTTCAAAGTCGATGACGAAGTCGCCGATGCGCCGATAGGCCAAGACGTCGGCAACCGACTGGAGCAACGGTACCTTGGTCGCGTCCAGGTGCAGATAGCACAGGCAGATGGCTCCGCCGCAGATCATGCCGGTATCGGAGTTCTCGCCGCCCATGGTGTAGCGGACCAGACGCGACTGTCCCGCGCTCAGGAGTTCGCGCGCCTCATCCAGCGCAAAGAGCTCAATCTTGCCGCCGCCGATAGTGCCCGCCTGGCCACCGTCGGCAAAGACAGTCATCCATGCGCCCACGCCGCGCGGCGACGACCCCGCCGTGCCGGCCACGACCACGAGCTCGCACGTCTCGCCAGCACGCAGGGCGGCAAGCGCAGCATTCACCACATCGAGCTTTTCCATTGCAATTTCCTATCCCTGGAATACACCGATGAGCATGGCGAGTGCCTCGAGCACACCGCCGCCGACCGACGTCGCCTTGTCCGAAATGTAGTTGATATAGCTGGCATCGCCGCGCGGATCGACATCGGCGCATTTAAAGCCCTCGGTCACCTGCACGCCGTTCGCCAAAAGCCCGCGCAGACAGCCATCGATCTGCGTGCACATGGGCGAATCGCCCGCGTAGCCAATCACGTCTCCGGCGCTCACGATGTCGCCGATCGCGCGGTCGGACCGAAACACGCCGGCGGCGGGGCTGTGGATAACGCGCTCTCTGCCATAGCCAGCGATAATGCCCGGCACGCCCGTGTTGGGTTGGGGCGAACCCTGGGTAATGACACGGCCCAGGAAATGCCCGCGCATGGTCTCGACCACGGCGTCGCAATCGACCGGCGCGGTAAAGCCCGGCCCCACGGCGATGACGGTAGGCGCCATGTCGCGCGTGGTGCCCAGGTTGCGCTTGGCCAGAATCGCGTCGACCACAGCCGCGGGTTTAAGCTCATCGAGCATCTTGGCCTGAGGGTCCACCACGACGGCAACATCCCCCGCTTGGGTAATCTCGAGCGCCTCTGCCGGCGTCTGCGCCAAGCGAGCGCGAATGCCCTCGACCTGGACCTCGCCCAGGCGAATAGCCTCGCAAAAACTGATTGTGCGGCGGATGCACGTGGGAACCGCGATATCGGCCATAACGACCGACACGCCGGCGCGCACCAAGCGAGCGGCGACACCCGTGGCGATATCGCCGGCGCCGCGAACATAAACGAGCATTCCCGGGGCACCTCCCTGTGCTACGGTTTGAGCAGAGCAAAAGCGGTTCGACCGCTACTCTGATGATTATTTATTATCACAGTATTATACGGCGGTGAACAGATGGAAACGGTTAGCGGCAATCTTGCCTCGGCGCTCAGGATCGAGCCGGGCATTACCGCGATTATCGGCAGCGGCGGCAAGTCGACGTTGCTCAAAACGCTGGGTCTTGAGCTCATGCGCGCTGGCGGCCGCGTGCTCCTCTGCACCACCACGCATATGCTTCCCGTTGCCGGCGTGCCATGGGACGGGTCGAATCGTCGCCTGGACGCCGCGCCTTGGAAGCCAGGTGCCCCACACGCCCCAGGCTGCACCTGCGAGGCCTGCGCGGGGCTTGCACGCGGAGGCATCTGCCAGGCAGGCATCTTGGACCCGGAGACAGGCAAGCTCTCCGCCCCCGCCGAGCCACTCGGCGAGCTGGCACAGCGCTTTGACTATGTGTTGGCCGAGGCAGACGGTAGCAAGCGACTCCCGCTCAAGGCGCATGCCGCCTGGGAGCCGGTAATTCCCGCCGCCACGGCAAACGTTGTCTGGGTCGTCGGCGCCTCGGGACTGGGCAAACCCGTCGCCGAGGTTGTCCACCGCCCCGAGCTCTTTTGCGAGCGTTGCGGCTGCGAGCTCACCGACACTGCCACCCCAGAGCGCGTCGCCCAGGTGCTCAATGCCGAGCTGCGGATGCTGAACCTCAACAATGCCCGCATCATGCTCAACCAAGTCGACACGCTCAGCGACCCCACGATGGCCGACCGCTTCGAGGCAGCTCTCGACCACCCCGTCGTCGCCAGCAGCCTCAAGTAGCCGGCCCCATCTCCTCAGTTGCGGTGAAATACGGACTGTTTGGCCGCCCGACGGCCGCAAACAGTCCGTATTTCACCGCAACTGAGGAGGGGACACGGCATCTTTGCTGCTAGCGGGGGACGTAGCGGCCGGGTTGGGCTCCGGTGGGCTCGCCGTCGCGTGCCACCAGCACGCCGTTCACAAACACGACCTTGGCGCGGCCATGTGCCCCAAAACCCTCGAGCGGCGTGTAGTCCACAGCTTGATGCTGTGTCGCGGCACTGATTGTCCAGCGCGCTTTGGGATCCCACACGCACACATCGGCATCGGCGCCCTCGGCAAGACAGCCCTTGCGCGGGTACATGCCAAACACGCGCGCCGGGTTCTCGCTCATCAAGCGGCACAGATCCTCGGGGCCCAGCTGGCCCTCAAAGCTCGTGGCAATCGCGACGGGACGATGTTCCACGCCGGGCCCGCCGTTGGGAATCGCGCGGAAATCGTCGCGCCCGCGGTCCTTTTGCCCGTGCAGGTTAAAGCTGCAATGATCGGTCGCAATCGTATCGATCTCGCCGGCCACAAGCGCCTCGCGTAGCGCGGCACGGTCACCGGCATGGCGCAGCGGCGGGCTCATCACGTACTTGGCGCCCGCAAAGCCGTCCTCGCCCTGCTCCAAGTAGCAAGTATCGTCGAGCATCAGATACTGAGGGCAGGTCTCGACATAGATGTTCTTCTGCCCGCGCGCTTTGGCAGCGCGAATGGCCTCGAGCCCCAGCTTGGTCGAAAGGTGCACCACGTTGACTGGGGCGTCCCCGGCTAAGTGCGCCAGATACAGCAGACGACTCACGGCCTCGGCCTCGCACACGTCCGGACGGCTGAGTGCATGCCCCTCGGGCCCATGAATCCCCTGCTCGTACACGCGCTTCTGCAGCTCATTCACCAGCGTGCCGTTCTCGCAATGCACGCACAGTATGCCGCCAATACGCTTGAGCTCCTCCAGCACCTCGAGCGTCTCGGCATCGTCCAAGCGAAGGTGGTCATAGGCAAAGTAGGTCTTGAACGACGACACGCCCGCCTCGCGCATGGCCGAAAGATCGGCGCGGTTGCGCTCATTCCACTCGGCGAGTGCCATATGAAAAGCGTAGTTGGCCGTGCAGGTTCCGTCGGCGCGGCGATGCCACTCGGCCAAGGCATCGGGCATGGTCACGCCGCGATCGGCCGTCGCGTAGTCCACAATGGTCGTCGTGCCGCCGCAGGCAGCCGCGCGCGTGCCGGTCTCAAAGCTATCGGCTGTCCAATCCATGCCAGTCCAGCACTGCATGTGCGTGTGGCCGTCGATAAAGCCGGGAAACACCCAGCAGCCCGCGGCGTCCTCGACGGTATCGTCGGCGCCCGGCTCAATCGCTGCGGCGATCCGCACGATCTTATCGCCCTCCATGGCAAGATCGGCGCGGCGAAGCCCCTGGGGCGTCACGAGCGCGCCGTTTTTGATGATGATCATAATTGCTCCTTATTGATTGATGCAGTTGGCCACGTGATCAAAATACGAGCAGGCGGCAATATGCTCCGTTATGCGTCGCTGTCCCTTGACGGTATCGACGTCCCACAGCTCGTAGGCACGCGCTTCGACCAGCGCAACGTCGACGCGACCTTTGAGAATCGAGCCCCCGCCGTCTTTGCCCTCAAGACACATAAGTGCATCGAACAGTTCCGCCGGAAAGAGCACCGGGCTCGAAGGCTCACCGTTGCACGCAAGACGCACCGGATGTTTGCGGCCACGCTCGTCAAATGCACGAACCATAGCCTCAAAAGAATCCGAACTCACGAGCGGCTGGTCGCCCGGCAAAAAGAGGCAACCTTTCCAGTTGCGTTCGACTCCCCACGAAAGGCCCGCACGGACGCTTTCGCTGCGCAGCTCGCCATCGTGCAGCACGCACGGGCAATGCTTGTCCTCGCAAATCTGAGCGACCTCGGGCCAACGCGTCGAAACCACGACGTCAAAGCCCCGGGGAACCGAATCGATGGTCCGGGCAATCAGCGGCTCGCCATAGATATCGGCAAGCATCTTGTTAGAGCCAAACCGCTTGCCCTCGCCCGAAGCCATAATGACGCATCCAAGTTTCATGGTGATACCTCCCCTGAAACCATCGTACCCATAACTCGCGCCGCGGGCATCTACATCGAAAGCGCTTATCCCGCACGCCCGCGATGCAAAAAGGGGCACCCCGCCGGTTGGCAGAGCGCCCCCTTTACATGGCTTACCTCAACCCGGCTTTAGGCCTGGAGCCAACGGGCGGTGTTGCGCTCGTCGAGGGCCTTGAGGGTAGCGGCGGGATCGGCAACCTTTTGCAGGAACATCATGGCTGCGATGGCGTACGGCTTGTAGCTGGCCTCCTTGTACATGCCCACGCGGTGCATGTCGAAGACGTCGGCGTTGACCTCGCCGTGCTCGCAGGAGACACCGGAGATGTCGGCGGGCAGCGGGTGCATAAAGATGGTGTCCTGGCCGTTGGCAGTCTTCTCCATGAGCTCGGTCGTGGAGCACCAATCCTGATGGGTGGCGTTCTGGGCGAGCAGCTCCTTCTCGAGCGCAGCGATGCCGGCGTCGTCGCCCTCGGCGTACAGATTGGTACGCTTCTCCATGGCGGCAAACGGAGCCCAGCTCTTGGGGATCACGATGTCGGCGCCCTCGAAGGCCTCGGCCATGGTGTTGACCTGCTTAAAGGTGGTGCCGGACTCGGCGGCATAGCCCTTGGCGCGCTCGACGACCTCGGGCATGAGGTCGTAGCCCTCGGGGTGGGCCAGGGTGACGTCCATGCCAAAGCGGGGCAGCAGGCTGATCAGCGACTGCGGGCAGGACAGCGGCTTGCCGTAAGAGGGCGAATAGGCCCAGGTGACGGCAACCTTCTTGCCCTTGAGGTTCTCAAGGCCGCCAAACTCGTTGATGAGGTAGAGCATGTCGGCAGAGGACTGCGTGGGGTGATCGGAGTCGGACTGCAGGGAAATGAGCGTGGGACGGTGATCCAGAACGCCGTCCTCGTAAGCCTGCTGGACAGACTCGGAGACCTCGGCCATGTAGGCGTCGCCCTTGCCGATGTACATGTCGTCGCGGATGCCGATGACGTCGGCCATGAAGGAGATCATGGTAGCGGTCTCGCGGACGGTCTCGCCGTGAGCGATCTGGGACTTCTTCTCGTCCAGGTCCTGCAGCTCAAGGCCGAGCAGGTTGGCGGCCTTAGAGAAGGAGAAGCGCGTACGGGTGGAGTTATCGCGGAACAGGGAGACGGCCAGGCCCGAGTCGAAGATCTTGGACGAGACGTTGTTCTCGCGCAGCTCGCGCAGGGCGTCGGCGACGATGTAGAGAGCCTTGAGCTCATCGGTGGTCTTATCCCAGGTGTGCAGGAAGTCGCTGCCGTACATACCCTTAAAATCGAGGCCGTTCAGCTGCTCGACGAGCTCGGTAAACTTGGCGTCCATGTAAATGTCCTTTCTAAAGGTGAAACGATCGCAATGAGTAGATGTGCTCCGGCATGCGCGTGTGGCTAGAACATGCAGAGCGCTATGACGAGGACCCGCTACCGTTGAGGAAGCATGGGAGATAACGACCGCGGGCCCCAAGTCAACAGGAGGCGCCGGGGGCATAAACTGTCCCCGGCTCAACAAAATCGAGGAATGGGACTAGTCGATCTTGTTGTTGGTCAGACCGGCGCGGAACACGGTGGCGTCGCCATCGGCCTGGCTCGGATCGTAGAGGTTCAGGGCAGCCACATACATGGCGGCAGCGGTGACCAGGTCGTCCTTGTAGGTGACCTCGTTGGGAGCGTGAGCCTGAGACTCGGCACCCGGGCCAAAGCCCACGCAGGGGATGCCGTAGCGGCCCTGGATGGAGACGCAGTTCGTGGAGAAGGTCCACTTGTCGCACAGCGGGCGACCGGTGCGCTTGTCCATGCTGGGCTCGCAGCCGATGCGCTCGTCACCAAACATGGCCTTGTGGGCGTCGACGAGGGCCTTGACGTGCGGAGCGGTCTCCTTGTTGATCCACGTGGGGAAGTAAGCCTCGGTCTCGTAGACCTCGCCGGTCCAGGACGGACGGTCGTACATGTACATGGAGACCTTCACGTCGTCACCGTACTTCTTGGCTGCCGGCAGGTTGCGGATCTCGTCCAGGCAGGACTCCCAGGTCTCACCGGCGGTCATACGACGGTCGATGGAGATGGCGCAGGAGTCGGCCACGGCGCAGCGGCTGGGGCTGGTGTAGAAGATCTGGCTGACGGTGCAGGTGCCGCGGCCCAGGAAGCGGGCATCCTCGAAGTGCTCGGGATTGTACTTGGGGTCGAGCATCTTGACGAGACCCTTGATGTCGGTCGACTCGTCGCAGCCGTTGTTGTTGAGGGCGCGGACGTCGGCGATGATGTCGGCCATCTTGTAGATGGCGTTGTCGCCGCGGTCGGGAGCGGAGCCGTGGCAGGAGGTACCGTGAACGTCGACGCGGATCTCCATGCGGCCGCGGTGACCGCGATAGATGCCGCCGTCGGTGGGTTCGGTGGAAATGACGAACTCGGGCTTAATGCCATCCTTGTTGTAGATGTACTGCCAGCACATGCCGTCGCAGTCCTCTTCCTGGACGGTGCCGACGACCATGATCTTGTAGCCCTCGGGGATGAGGCCCATGTCCTTCATCATCTTGGCAGCGTAGGTAGCAGAAGCCATGCCGCCCTCCTGGTCGGAGCCGCCGCGGCCGTAGATGATCTCGTCGGTCTCGTAGCCCTCATAGGGATCGGCATCCCAGTTCTCGATGTTGCCGATGCCGACGGTGTCGATGTGGGAGTCGATGGCGATGATCTTGTCGCCCTCGCCCATAAAGCCCATGACGTTGCCCAGGCCATCGACCTTGACCTCGTCATAGCCAAGGTTCTCCATCTCGGCCTTGATGCAGGCGACAACCTCACCCTCCTCGCAAGACTCAGAGGGATGGGAGATCATAGCGCGCAGGAAGCGAGTCATATCAGCACGATGGGACTCAGCAGCAGCCTTGATAGCGTCGAAATCGAGTTCTTTAGCCATTGTTCATAACCTTTCAAACGAAGGAATCTACCTGTGAGGTGGCGGAGCGATACCTATTTACTCCGCCCCAACGATTAGCAAGTGGGATATTCGCCTTCCCAAACAATGCGGCGATACTGGTCGGGATCGGTGTCGCCCTCGGTGGAGAAGCAGAGCACGGAGCTCGTCTTGTCCAGGCCGATGAGTTCCTTGAGCTCGGCGTACTCGGGATCGAGCATGAGGGTCTCGACCAGGCCGGTGGTCACAGCGCCGGACTCGCCGGAGATGACGCGCGGGTCGCCCTTCTCGGGAGCGCCCAGGGTGCGCATGCCGCGAGCGGTGACCCAGTCGGGGCAGGACACGAAGGCGGTGACGTGGTTGCGCAGGATATCCCAGCCCAGAATGTTGGGCTCGCCGCAGCACAGACCGGCCATGATGGAGGGCATGTCGCCGTCCACGATGCGCGGATCGCCGTCGCCGGCGGCAGCGCCCTTGTACAGACAGGCGGCAGGCGCGCACTCAGCCACGACGAAGGTGGGCGGGTTATCGGGATACAGGTTGGTGAAGTAGCCCACCACGGCGCCGGCGAGCGAACCCACGCCAGCCTGGACAAACACGTGCGTCGGGCGGTTGATGGCCATCTCGCGCAGCTGCTCGGCAGCCTCGGAAGCCATGGTGCCGTAACCCTCCATGATCCAGGACGGGATCTTCTCGTAGCCCTCCCAGGCGGTGTCCTGAACGATGACGCCGCGCTCGCAGGCGTCGGCCTCGGCAGCGGCCATGCGCACGCACTCGTCGTAGTTGACCTCTTCGATGGTCACCGTTGCGCCCTCGGCGGCGATGTTATCGAAGCGGGGCTTAGTGGAACCCTTGGGCATGTGAACGACGGCCTTCTGGCCCAGCTTGTTGGCAGCCCATGCCACGCCGCGGCCATGGTTGCCGTCGGTGGCGGTAAAGAAGGTGGCCTGGCCAAAGTCCTTGGCAAGTTGATCGGAGGTCAGGTAATCGAAGGTGCACTCGGCAACGTCCTTGCCGGTCTCGTCGGCAATGTAGTTGGCCATGGCAAACGAACCGCCCAGAACCTTAAAGGCGTTGAGGCCAAAGCGATAGCTCTCGTCCTTAACGCACAGGTTGGACAGGCCCAGGCGCGCAGCCTGGCCGTCCAGGCGGGCAAGCGGAGTGACGGTATATTGGGGGAACGACTGGTGGAAGGCGCGGGCCTTCTTCACGTGGTCGAGGCTCATGATTCCCAAGTGCTTGTCATCGCTCTTGGGCATCGTGTTGCTCGCCCACTGGATCTTATCGGCCATACGGTGAACTCCTTAAGTCCTCTCTTGCCGGCCCCCGCATACGCGTTTCAGCCCATTCCCATTCATGCGACTGAACTTTTATGTGGATGCCAAACAAAAAGTTTGTTAGTAATGTTCTATCACACTTTTTGATTGGTATACCTAACGAATTGTTTGTTGCCGCAATCGGTACTTTTTCGCCGCCGAACGGTCATGAATTGCCTTGTTGATGGATTTGTTTGCGGTCATGTGTGGTTTATGGCACAGTGAGCCCAAACTAATTTTTAGGAAGGCACCTATGACCCCCGCACAGATTGAGTTTTATAAGCGCCTTGCACACGGCCTGGCGCTCCAATTTGGCCCCAACTGCGAAATCGTCGTCCACGATCTGGAGACCGATGACGTGGACCACTCCATCGTAGTGATTGAAAACGGCCACGTCAGCGGGCGCAAACTGGGTGACGGCCCCAGCCATATCGTGTTTGAGTCCATGCACGAGGGCGCCACCGATGTACACGACCGCGAGCCGTACCTCACTAAAACCACCGACGGTAAGCTGCTCAAATCGTCGACGATCTTTATCCGCAACGACGAGGGCAAGCCCGTCGGCATTTTGGGCATCAACTTTGACATTACGCTTATGAAGGCTTTTGAGCGTTCGCTCGACGCCTTTACCGGCACCGGCGGCACGGGCTATACCGAGCCCGAGCCCATTACCAAGAACATCGGCGACCTGCTCGAGGACCTGCTGCACGAGTGCGAGCAGTTTGTGGGCAAGCCCGCGGCACTCATGACCAAAGACGAGCGCATTCGTGCCATTGGCTACCTCGACCGTCGCGGCGCCTTCCTCATTTCCAAGTCGAGCGAGCGCGCCTGCGAGTTCTTTGGCATCTCCAAGTACAGCTTCTATAGCTACCTCAATGAGGCCAAGGCTGCTGCCGGCGACAAGTAGGCACTCGCCTGGATTGCCCTCCCCTTTTGGGCGCGAGTTCTGGAAAGCACGAATCCAAGACCGAGCCGCTTGGGAAGTTCCATATAATCGATGTCATTAGTATTTCGAAAGGATGGAACAGAATGGCGTTGAGCAAGGCATCATGCACCGGTCGCGGATTGATTCCGGCAATTGGTGGACATGTGCACCGCATGTTCGATGAGAGTGAAGACGACCTGTTTTCGCTGAGCCTTGACGACGTGATGGATGATCGCCCGTGGACCGCCGACGAACTCATGGGCGGCGGGGCTCGCCCGTCAAGTCCCAATCCCGCACTTGCGCCTAAGCCCGCATCTGCGCCGACGCCCGCGCCTACGCCCGCACCCACTTCGGCGCCCACGACCGCTCCCCGCCCCGCAAGCGACCCGTCCGAGACGGCGGCATTTCTCGCTGCGGCGACGCAGGGCAAATCGGCCGACAGCACCGTTATGTACAACGCCCAGCAGTTGCCCGTTCCTGCGGCACGCAAGCCTCCGGTCACAAGGCTCGATGAGCCCGTTGCCCATCAGGTTGCCTACGATTCCTGGGCTGCAACCGATCTGGATGAGACCTCTACCGGCATGCCGGCGCTCGACGTTCCAGTTAACCCGCTTTTTGCCGCCAACACGAGCGCCGCGGACTATGAGGGCGGTGCGGCATATTCCGATTATTCCGATGGCTATGCTGGCAACGGTCGCATCGAGACCGAGAACTATGGCACCGCATCGAGCGATTATCTCAACGATCCGTACGCCGCCACGCCTGCACCGGAATATGACCCGGAGGCCGCGTCCGCGCCGGCGTATACCAAAAGCACGGGCGAAGAGCGCTTTGCCGATTATTACGCCGAGGAAAAGGCGCTGCGTTTCTCGGAATTTCCGCAGGCAGTCAAGGTTGCCTTTATCGCCATTATCATTGCCCTGCTCGGTGTCATTGCGTTTGAGGGGTTCCAGCTGTTCCGCGGCCCCACCCAAGCGGAGTCGGAGACCCAGCAAAAAGAGGACGATAACCAGTACCTGGACATCAACGCCCTCAAGGGCGACCCCAACGACGGAGACGACGAGTAGCGAGAGCTGAAGGCGGCCGCAGGATCCCGCATCCAGCACCGGCTTCTAAGTGCTGTTTTGGCATCCAGCTACACTTTTCCGAAGTTTTAAGGTGCCTATTTCGACTCTTTTCCGGATTTTATACTCTGTCCCTCCAGATGCGCTTTACGGTGCAGGCGTTGGAAGAAGGGCCATGTGCCGCTGGCGGCCCACATGTTCTGCAGATCAAGCTGCTCGGAGACGGCTCGCGCGAGCCGTCCAGCTGGAAGCTCTTTGCCGACGGCGCGTGCGTTGCGGACGGATCCGGCGCCTTTGCCCGCGAGTGCTTCTGCGAGGGCGCCGAGGTGTTTCTAGACCTGTGCCGCGACGCCGAACGCGCGACCGAGCTGTACCAGTGGAGCCAGAGGGAGTACGAGCTGTTGAGTGCGGCCCGCAGGATCGTAAGGGTGTAGACGGGCGGACGAGCCATCGACGATTTTGAGCTGGCAAGGGCCGGGAACTAGATTCCCAGCCTTCAACCTAGCACTGCTTTATGAGATCGAGCACCGCAGGAATGTCATCGGCATTCCGAAGCGCAACGTAAGTGGGTAAGCCCGGGCCAAATCCACCCTGCGTACGCTTGTCCTGGCACATGTCCTCTGGATCCGTTAGATCATCCACACTCTTTGCCAAGCCAACGGCAATCCAACCACCGTTGCTGGTCCTGCCTTCTAACACGGCATGCAGTTTTCGCTTGCCCGACCTGAAGCCTACATAGTACTTAGCTATGTAGGACTCCCACGAAGGGTTACCACTCAGAACGGACTCGCGCACCTCATCGAAAAGCTTCTGGTTGAGCCCACCTTCGGCAAAGGTGGGGTGATTCTCCTGCAGAGTCCAGATAGGAGCCTCATCAGACTCCCCGCGAGAAGGACGGTACTTGTCGACGACGTCTGCCGGAAGGTCGGGATATTTCCATATCTCACACGCCTCTTTCGCCAGCTCGTCCGCGCGCTGTCCAATCTCTTCCTCACCCCATTTTTCACGCGAGGCGATCGACTTGTTCAGGTAGAGCGGACTGCACTTAAATCCGACGTCAGGCAGATTGAGCTTGTCCGAGAACGACCGGTTTGAGTACTCCTGGTTGTAGCCCGTCAGCGTAAGATTTCCCAAGTTGTTGCACAGCCTGTCGTGGACGTCTTCCCAGTTCTCACCAAGCGATTCCTTCCAGCCGTGCTCATCATCGATCGTCTGGGGCATGATGTGCTCGATCTGGTAATCGTCGGCTGAGATGGACTCCTTCGGGTGGTGCCAGTTCTCCATGCGTTCCAGGTAATAGCGCTTTTTAGAGAAGCGGTTGTAGCAGTCACGCGTCTTAAACTCCTCGACAAAATGCTCGTCTGTCGGAAAGTATGCGGTCATACCGCTGCTGTGGATAAGGAGCATCGCCGTAACGTACTCCTCGATATCGTCCTGCTGCTCGAGATTGCGATACATGCCGGCAAAGAAATTATTTAGGCCCGTGGTAAGTCTGCCGCAAACCGCTCGCCTGAACAGAAACGACTCGATAGTCTCGCAGATACGTAAAAACGCATTGCGGTCTAGTCCATTCCCCTCGTAAACCGAATAAAGCAACATTAAGAGGGGCCTTATCTGCTTCACATCGAGGCTTACGATTCTGCCGAACACTCGGCGCAGTCCGTCGTCCTTCTCCTTACCAAGGAACAGACTGGCGTATCTATGTGCATACCCTCGCAGCTCCTTAAGCAGACCCTCGGTGTCACCATCGTAGTCGTCGGCGAAATAGCGCTTAAACTCGTAGTAGGCCTCGTTCTCCTTCGGCATCCTATTGGGAACTTTAAGCCACAGCCAGTACCAGATAAATGCATTGAACTCGTCCTCGCCGCCTTTTCCGAACAAGCACTCGAGTGGATGCCAATAACCCTCATAAAGATTGGTCTGTTCGTCGTTGGGAAGCGACATTAGAACGTAGTTACGGATGAGGTCAATGGGCGTGAGCGGCTTGCCCTTGGAGTTCATGGACTCAAATATGAGCTGGGCATTATCAACGCCAGCGGTGAGCTTAGTGTCGATGACCTGCACGCGGTTTAGCCCCGCCCAAAGCCTTGCAGGGTCGAATGATTTCCCGTGCATCTTTTCACGGAAGAACGCATGGTTTTCGACAATGCGATCCGATTTTTCATCTGGCACGGGAGCCCCAGACACGATGGAGAACAGCGTCTCTTTATCGTCCTGCGAGAGCACCAGCTTGTAGCGTGCCAGACCGTTGTAGTCGTCATCGTTAAAGAGGTATTTTTTCCTCAGCGCCGAGATTTTGAGGTCGCCAAGGAAGCCAGCCTTGTCGGGGTTGCTCTCCAAATAGTCAGCCAAAGCTGCAATCATCAACGAAAACGTCGTCATGCGCTGCTGTCCGTCAATCAGAAGCACGCGCGAAATGCTCGTGGCAGAGCTCTCGGACTCGGGGATATAAAGCATTGACCCCACGAAGTGCGATACGCCATCACGACCCGCTCGCATGACGTCATCCCAAAGCACCTCGCACTCTTTTACACTCCACGAGTAAATTCGCTGGTACACGGGAATGACGAACTGCATCTTCGCCACGCCCATAAGGTCGAGTAGATTTGCCTCGGTTGCTTTCATTTGCGGTTGTCTCCTCTTTCTTGTTTACGCCGTTTGCAGTCAGTCCCCCACTGAGCGGAGGGTGCCAAAGACGAGAGCATCGAAGCACAGAAGCAACCGGGATGCTCATATCGTTAGATTTTACAACGCAAGCAAACGCTTACGCCGTCAGGGTGGCGCGCGATCGCTGCGCGCCACTCCCCAAAATCATACGATGTCAAAAGACTGACACTTGTGTATGCCTTTTGACATTGCCACGGACTTACGGGCTTCTTGTCTCATATGCCAAGAGCGGATATCTAGATCGCTGCCCCTCCCGCCCAAAGGAGCTCGACAAGAACTGATCGAAGGGCAAATCAGACATCGAGCAAGTCGCCGACATGCACTCAGCCTCGACAAGTGGCATCGAACACAAGCTCACCGGCATAAAGCTTGCGTTAAAACCAAAACACGTTGCCGCGTCGCCCAACGAGACGCACCCGTGGCTTCCCACGTCCATAATCGAGGTGTAAAACGCCTGCAGGTCAGCCCAGTCCGTAGGAAATGCGGAAAGGTCGATATGTTTTGCCTGGCACTCGGTCAAAAGCTGTCGCCAGTCCGCCCCGCTCCAGCAAACCACCTGGGCGGAGTAGCGACCGATCCAATCGCTTAGCCTTTTAATCACCATGTAGAGCGGATCGGCCATCGCGGTATCCACGGCTGATATCCCCGTAAGCTCGCGGACGGGAAACGCAACGCCTTCGGTAAATTCCGTCTGCACAAACTGCGAGAACTCGCCCATAACGTTGCCGTGGTAATCGAGCTTGACGGCACCGACCTCGATAATCTCATTGTGCAGCCCACGGCGCTGGCGCTGCTTTGGCACCGGCGCAAACTCAAAGTCCAGCACGATCTGGCGCGCTAAGTTCGTCGTATCGATAGCCGAGATACACGGCGTCTTTTCAGCTGACACGGTTATGGCCTTTCTCCGTCAACTGCCGCTTGTTACATAAGCGGCTACATTGCCGTAAGGATAAGCGCCCGTGCGGACATGAAAGTGGGACGCAATACCATGCGCCAGGCACACGCCATGCAGACGGCCCCAAGAGAGTTGCCCGCTCTATTCAAATGCATGAAAAAGATTTAGGCCCGGTGACTTGAATCAGCGGTCATCCCGGGCCCATCAATATGCAGTGTACCTACAGAGGGCTGGTTAATCAAACGGGCTTTCGGTGACGAAGACCTGCGCGTCTAGCCCCAATCGCCCAGCGCCGTCTTCTGCCGCCCTTACGAAAGGCTGCTATTCGAGGGAATCACGTTGCTGTTATTATCGAACATATATTCGTATTTATGACCGCGCTTTGATAGAATGGCAGTTGTTGACGGCAGTTCCATGTGCCGGGCAGCGCCCTCCATGCGACGGGAGGTGATGCCCATGACCGATCTGATTGATTTCGTGAAGCTCCTGACCGCTTTGGTCTCGCTCCTCACGGCGCTTATCGGACTTTCCGAGGCACTTAAGCAGCGTACGAAGCAAGACGATATGAGAAAGTCATTTGGGTCGCCTCCCCCGCGGCGCAGCTTCTTTCCGCGGGCTCGGGATGCCACAATGGGCTTTGAGTATCGGCCCGTGCGGTAGCCCTTACCGCACCTGCGGGGAGGAGGCTTCCCATGCCCCATGTTACCTCCATCGGCCTGGACGTCCACGCGCGATCGGTCGCCGCCGCGGCGTTCAACCCCTTCACCGGCGAGGTGGTGCACCGTGACTTCGGGACGGACGCCGCCGAGATCGCGGAGTGGGCCCTCGGGTTCGAGGAGCCCAGGGCCTGCTACGAGAGCGGCCCCACCGGCTTCCACATGGCGCGCGAGCTGCGCGCGCTCGGCCTCGACTGCGCCGTGGCCGCCGTCTCCAAGATGCAGAGGCCGGCGGCGGACGCGCGCCGCAAGAACGACCGGCGCGACGCCGAGTTCATCGCCCGCATGCTCGCCACCCACAACATCGTGGAGGTCCCGCTGCCCGATGCGGCCGTCGAGGCCGCCCGGGACCTCGACCGCGCCCTCGACGACGCCACGGTGGAGTACCGCCGCGCCAGGCAGCGCCTCAACATGTTCCTGATCAGGCTGGGCCACGTCTGGGACGAGCGCAACGCCGACGGGACGAGGAAGGGATCCTGGACGCGCGCCCACTGGAGGTGGATATCCGGGATCAGGCTCGAGGGGCCCCAGCGCGACGTGCTCGAGTACTACGTCACGGCCGCGAGGTGCGCGGAGTCGGACCGCCGGCAGCTCGAGAAGAAGGTGCTCGCCCTCGCCCGGACCGACCGGTGGCGCCCGGCCGTCGAGGCGCTCTCCTGCATCAAGGGAATCGACACCCTGACGGCCTTCAGGCTCGCAGCCGAGGCGGGTTCCTTCACGAGGTTCCGGACGGCCCCGGCCTTCGCGAGCTGGTGCGGGCTGGTCCCGTCGGAGCGCTCGAGCGGCGAGACCGAGCGGCGCGGCGGGATAACCAAGACGGGCAACCGGCTCGCCAGGACGGCACTGGTGGAGTCGGCGTGGCACTACCTGACGTGCACGCCCCGCCCGAAGGCCCCGGCCCCCGGCGCGGACGTCCCCGCGGCGATCCGGGCGCGCGCCGACGACTGCACCGCCAGGCTCTGCCGCCGCCGCGAGGCGCTGGCGGCGGCGGGCAAGAGCTCGTGCAAGGCAAATGCCGCCGTCGCGCGCGAGCTCGCCTGCTGGGTCTGGGAGATCGGGCGCCGGGCGGAGGGGACCCTCGGCTGACCCCGTCGGACAACAAGCCTCCCGCCGGGAGGGCCCGCGCCTCGACGCATCGCCGGCGCGCGTTCACGAGCCCTTTTTGGGCAGCCCAAGGGCCGCGCCCGTGAACAAGACTGGTTTCGGACGAGCGCGCCGGGCGGAGAATCGAAATGCGGTGGGGTGCGCGGACATACCGGGCTGACCGCCGGCAGCGCGCCCACAAGAGCCCGCGGATATTAGCCTGCCAGGCAAGCGTCGACTAAACGTGCAGCGTGCGCGGGCCCTCCCGACGGGAAACGAAAAAGCCCGGTTTTAAACCGGGCTCAACAAACACGCCTATTGACAATGGCTTTCTCATATTAAAGAAGAGGGGTCGACGCCGTTAAGGCATTGACCCCTTGAACTAAGTAACGGCGCTGCCCAGCTATCACCCTTGGGCTGCCATCGACTTTATTCTACCTACGGTTGCCAGGTTTAACAAATGAATTTTCAGTAATGGAGCCTCGGAGCCCGCTCGCTCAACCACCTGGTCATCGGATTAGCCGGATTCTGGGACACGCCTTCCGTCCCAGGCCTCTACCGGAAAATGCGTCCCACCCTGAGGCTCGATTCCGGGACACGGTTTCCGTTTGAAGCCCCGATGGGAAAGCGTGTCCCGTTCCGAGAGCTCATTCCGGGATGCAGTTTCCGCTAGAGATGCCACCGGGAAAGCGTATCCCGTTTTGGAGCCGAATTCCGGGACGCAGTTTCCGCTTGAGGCCCGATCCGGAAACGGCATCCCACTCTGAGGCCGAAATCTGGAACGCACTTTCCGCCAAAGGTCGCAAAAGGAAAGCACATCCCATTCCCAGCATCAAATCAGGACGCGCTTCATTATCCCCGCCCTCACATCTCGGCAAACGAGATCAGCTTGACGTCTCCCCTACTCTCCGCAGCATCCCGACATCCCTGCGTAAAGCCGCTTTTTGAGAAAAGTGCATAGCTTTTTCGTTGCCGTCTAAAGAGCTCGCTTCGATGCACGAGCTTTTGCAGCACGTCTTCGCCCACCGGTTCATTGCGCCATTTGCACTCCGCAAACAGAGCAGTGCTCTCGCCATCGTCAACAATCAAGTCGATTTCTTCCTGCGTATGCGTGCGATTATCCGTCCCCCACCAGCGCCCGACGCTCGCCGGAACCACATCGAGCTGGCCCGCGCGCGCGAGTTCGTACACGTATTGTCTGCATATAAGCTCAAAGACCGTACCCATGTAATCCGATACGTGTGGCTCAATGCGCTTATACGCCATCTCGGCCATATCGTTTTGAATCAGCCCGATGTTCTGCGGAACAAACTTGTACCAGAACCTAAACATCTGATCGCTCAGCAGATACACGGCTCGCTTATTACTCGTCTCGTTTAGGGGCAGCTCGCGCTCGACAATCCCAAGCGACGCCAGCTTATCCACATAGCTCTTTACGTTGCTCGCAGGGATTCCCGTAGAGCTCGCAATCTCCGAGATCTTCGAGCGCCCCTGAGCAATTGCTTGCACGATCGCATCATATTGCTCGGGATTGCGGCACTCCTGCAATAGCAGGTTACTCGGCTCCTCAAAGAGATAGCCCGTAGGAGTAAGAAAAAGACGTTTGATGTTGTCCTTGAGCGGTGCGGCAGGATCGACTTTCTCGATATATGCAGGAATGCCACCCGTCATGCCATAGCAAACTGCAGCGTCTTCGCGACCCATGCTCTGCCACAGGCCGAGGGTCGTCATAAAATCGAGCGGCAAGATCTTAAACTGGGCCGTACGCCTACCGTATAGTGGGCTCTCGTAGCCCAACACCTGTTCCTCCATAAACGAAAGAGACGAGCCGCACAGGATAAGCATGAGCTTGGTCTCTTTGTACAAGTGATCGATCTTGTCTTGCAGCAACGAGCTGATCTCGGGATTCGATTGGGCGAGATAGGGATACTCGTCAATCACAACAATCAAACGTTCCGTGCGAGCCATGGTGGCCAACGCATCGAATGCCTCGTCAAAACTACGAAACGACACACCTGCAGCACCAACCGAACCCGCAAGTATCGCCTGGCTAAAGCCGTGCAGGTTTGCCACTGCATTGGTACGACGAGCTTGAAAGTAAATAGCCTTCTTGCCTTGGATGAACTCTGTGATAAGACGCGTTTTGCCCACGCGACGGCGGCCGTAAATCACAGGCATCTCAAAGGAGCCCGTGCCATACAGTCGATTGAGCTCGGACATTTCCGCCGTTCTTCCGATAAACATAGGGCCATCCTTCCTTTGCGTTATAGCTAGCTATATTATACCTTCCTATAATATAGCTAGCTATAACGCAATTCGACAAGCGGCGCACGCAAAAGGGGCGGTACACCCCCGCACGTGGACCGTTCCGGAAAATGTATCCCGTTCTGGAGCCAAAAACTGGGCCGTAGTTTCCGCCAAGCATGCCATCCGGAAAGCGTGTCCCGTTCTGAGCCTGAATTCTGGGATGCACTTTCCGCTGAAGCTTCTACCGGAAAATGCATCCCATTCCGAGCGCTCATTCCGAGACACAGCTTCCGCATGCAGCCCCGTTGGGAAAGTTCATCCCGCTCTGAGGGCTCGTTCCGGGATGCAATTTCCGGTTGAGGGGCGTTCCGGAAAACGAATCCCATTCCGAGCGGCAATTCCGGGACACAGTTTCCGCAGATACACGGCGACGATCCGCAGCCCGTATCACATGCCTTCAAGCATGCGATCCAGAAACACAAAACAGCAGATAGAATGCTCTTTTCAAAAAAGTACACGTCCCGAAACTTACCCAGTCTTCATAACTCGCTACCGTTCAAGGTCGCCGATTACCGCCCACCGATTCAAACAAGAAATATGTCGCCAAAAGCAGGTCATCTACCTGCATGGTTAGATTTTGGTCAGCTTTTGGTCAGCTGAGCGGCAAGTTCCAGCTGATACGTTTTTGCTACCCAAAAGGAGGCGGTAGCTCATGACCCATTGCAATGACCAGCTCATCGACCAACTGCTCACTCAAGCCGAACATGAGGGGCGCTGTCTGATTCCCCCGAGCACGGCGATCCGAAAAGCGCTCCTTCGGCGCATCGGCGACATGGTCGTCTCCCCCATGCCGGGACTGTTCGCGCGAAAAACGCGCTGGGATGAACTCAACCGAGCGCAACGCCATTGCGAGATTATCCGCGCCCTTGCGATCATCCATCCCGATTGGACGTTCTGCTCGTTTTCGGCAGCCTGCCTGCTGGGGCTCGAGGTCTCGTGGCGACACCTGAACGTCGTGCATGTTTGCAGCTCGACAAAGCCGTCGGCTCGTCCGGGCGCACATATTCAGCGACACCAGATTGAGCCGGCCGGAGCAATACGCAGAGCCGGCATATCGGTAACGCCGCCCATCCAAACGGCCACAGATTGCCTGCTGCAAACTGGTTTTGCCGACGGCATGCCCATTGCCGATTCGGCGATCTCAAAGCTCGGCCTTGCGCGGGAACAGCTGATGGAGGCCGTTGAGCAACGAGCGACTGCCCGCAATGGTCGTGCGATTCGCACCGCCCTCACAACGCTTCGATATGCCGACGCCCGCGCCGAGAGCGGCGGGGAATCGGTCGCCCGAGCCGTCATGATCGAGACGGGCTTTGCGCCCGACTGGCTTCAATACGAGCTGACGGACCCCTTCGATTCGGCCAAGCCCATACGAACGGACTTTGCCTGGGAGCGCCAGGCGCGGGAACTCACGCTGGACGAGCTCGACGGGCTCATCAAATATACCGACCAGACCATGCTGGCCGGACGCACCACCGCCGAGGCACTCGTTGCCGAACGACAGCGCGAGGCGCACCTATCGCTCTACGGCCACCCTCTGCTGCGCTTTACCATGAACGAGGTCCGCTCGGCAGGAATGCTCGCCAAAAAGCTGCAGACGGCAGGCATCCGGCAGACTGCTCTACCGACATGGCTCAACGAGGTGGACCTGTAGGAGCTGCTAGGCCACGCATCGCCGGATCGCACCCCCCCTATCTGGGCTGCGTTTTCCCAACGGCCACGCCAACGGAAAGTACGTCCCAGTCTGGACGCTCAAAACGGGACGTACTTTCCGGATGGCGGGCCTAGCGGAAAGCGTGTCCCGGAATCTAGCCTCGGAACGGGTCGTGCTTTCCGGTTGAGTCCTTCAGCGGAAACCGCATCCCGGAATAAACGCTCAAACTGGGATGCACTTTCCAAACGGCCGGCCAGCGGAAAACACATCCCATTCTGAGGCACGATTCCGGGACGCAGTTTCCGCATGCGGAGGCGCTCCAAATCAGAACCACCCTTAAAAAGGGTGGTTTGCTCTTAGGGTATAACCCACGGGCCCCGGGCTCGCGTCTAAAGGCGCGGGCCCGGACTTCGTCCAGGCCTAGTGCATCTTGACCCGTGGCGCGCCGGTCGAACCGGCAG
>JAXJIC010000013.1:0-2745 GCA_036298925.1 Collinsella aerofaciens | reverse complement strand
TCATGGGAAGGCTCGAGGCCTACCTCGTGTACTATCGTGAGGAGCGGATCAAGAAGTCCCTCGGGTGGCTGAGCCCGATGGAGTACCGCAGGAAGCTTGGATACGCCTAGGCGCGGTCCAAGAAATCGTCCGCACCCCCTTTTAGCGCTCCAAGCCCTCAATCAAGAACTATTTCACCGCAACTGAGGGCGAGGTATTTGAAGGATTGACCAGAAACGAGGACCTGCCATGATGGCAGACCATAAATCGGTAACCCGCATGCTCAAGACGGCACGTGGTCAGATCGACGGCATCCTGCGGATGGTCGAGGAGGACCGCTACTGCGTCGATATTTCCACGCAGCTCATGGCAACGCAGGCGCTCATCGCGCGCATCAACGCCGATGTGCTCAAGGCTCACATTGAGGGTTGTGTGACTTCGGCAATTGAATCGGGCGATGAGGAACTCAAGGCCACCAAGCTCGCCGAGATCGAGCGCGTCGTCGACAAACTCGCCAAGTAATTGGTGCGATGGGGACAGACCGCTTTTGAACTGCATCCCATTTCTTGGACTTTGAAATTAAGGTTCGAGAAAAGGGAGGCATCGGAAATGCCCCGCAGGAAGAAGGCAAGATACGGTCGCGAGATGAGGGCACGCGCCGCCGACCTGTTCGAGGCCGGCCTCGGCTTCGAACTCGCGGCCAAGAAGCTCGACGTTCCCGCCCCGGCGGTGAGAAAATGGCTCTACGCGTACCGGGCAACCGGGAGGAAGGGGCTGATCGGGATGGGCGAGAGCCGCAGGACCTACGACATGGAGACCAAGCTCGCCGTCGCGAGGGCCGTCGTGGACGAGGGGATGCCGCGGTCGGAGGCGATGGCCCGCTTCGGCATCGCCGCCGCCACATCGCTCGACCGCTGGTGCAGGCTGTACCGCGAGGGCGGGCCGGAGGCGCTCGAGCCGGGACGCCGCGGCAGGCCGGAGGGCTCCGGGGGGCGGACGCGCGAGCGGGAGCTCGAGGAGCGCGTGCGCAAACTCGAGGCCCAGGTGGCGTATCTAAAAAAATCGATAGCCCTGAAAGCGGAGAAGAGCTCTCGAACTGGGAGAAGGCCCAGGTCGTAGCCTCCCTTTCAGGGCACCACCGCCTATGCGACCTGCTCGCGGCCGCGCGGCTCGCGCCGTCGAGCTACCGCTATGCCGTGGCGCACCCGCCGAGAGCGACCCGGCCAGAGCTCCGGGAGGCCGTGCGCGAGATCTTCTCGAGGACGGCGAACGGGTGCGGCCACCGCCAGATAGCGATGTGCCTGAGGGCCGAGCTGGGCGCGAGGATAGCGGACAAGACGGTCCTCAAGATGATGCGGGAGCTCGGCATCCGCTGCGGCATCCGCCGGGAGACCGACTACCATCGCTACAACTCCTACCGCGGCCCGGTCGGCGAGAGGTTCGACAACCTGATAGCGCGTGACTTTCGCGCGGGCGCCCCGTGGGAGAAGCTCGGGACCGACGTCACGGAATTCAGGCAGCCCTGGGGCAAGGCGTACTTCGCCCCGGTCTACGACTTCTGCACGAAGGAGATCGTCTCCTGGTCGGTGTCGACGAGCCCGGACATGGCCCAGCAGGAGGAGGTGCTCAGGCGCCTGTTCGCGAGGATGCCGGCCGGGGCCTCGCCGATCGTCCACAGCGACATGGGCTGGCAGTACCAGCACCCTAGGTGGACCGGCGAGCTCAGGAGGCACGGCGCCAGGCAGAGCATGTCGAGAAAGGGCAACTGCCTAGACAACGGGGCGACGGAGCAGGTGTTCGGGCATCTCAAGGACGAGTTCTTCAGGGGCGTCGAGTGGGCCGACTTCGAGTCCTTCAAGAGGGACCTCGACGCCTACGTCGTGCATTGGAACACGAGGCGTCGCCAGGTGGCGCTCGGCGGCCTCACCCCGGTGGAGTTTCGGAAACGGCTATTGAAAGCGTCCTAGTGTTCGCTTCTAATAAAAGAAGGCCAAGATTCGGGACGCAGTTCATTTGCACCATCTTGGTGCATCGGGGACAGGTACGTTTGCACCACATTGGTGCAGATTAACCTGTCCCCCTTGCTCTAAATCGGGTATAAAGGCGTGCAGCATATCGAATGAAAGGCAATTTGCATGAATGACTTTATGAAGGGTCGCAATGGTGCCGATGAACTCACCATCGTGATGGGTTTTGCCGGCATCGTCATCGCGATGATCGGATCGATAGCCCGCATCCAGTGGCTCAGCTGGATTGCCATCGCCGTAATCGTGATTGGCGTGCTGCGCGGCCTGTCCAAAAATATCGACGCACGTCGCAAGGAGAACGAGGCCTTTGTCGCCACGACCGCCAATGTTCCCGGCTTGGGCAAGTTCGTCGCCAGCTTGGGCGGCGGAGCTGCAGCGGCCAACGCCTCGCGCGCAGCCGGTACTAGCAAGGAAGACTTTGAACGCGCCAAGCGCACAGCCAAGAAGATGTGGAAGGGCCGCAAGACCACGGCCTATCTCAAGTGCCCCAACTGCGGCCAGATGCTCTCCGTCCCCAAGGGCAAGGGCAAGATCCGCGTCACCTGCCCCAAGTGCCACGCCAAGATGGAGACGCGCTCCTAGCCGCCATACCATGGGACAAATCAGAACCACCCTTAAAAAGGGTGGTTTGCTCTTAGGGTATAACCCACGGGCCCCGGGCTCGCGTCTAAAGGCGCGGGCCCGGACTTCGTCCAGGCCTAGTGCATCTTGACCCGTGGCGCGCCGGTCGAACCGGCAG
>JAXJIC010000012.1:0-10172 GCA_036298925.1 Collinsella aerofaciens | reverse complement strand
TGAACAATCGTCAATATCGGCCGGAGGGGTGGCTTTGTAAAGCCGTTTGTCTCCACCCGCGTAGCGGGTGGTTTAAAGCTGGCCGCTGCGCGGCCAGCAGACTAAAGTCTTGAATAAAAAACCCGGCCTTCCATAGGAAGTCCGGGTATCAGATGCGTGGTAGCCCGTACCAGATTCGAACTGGTGATCTCCGCCTTGAGAGGGCGGCGTCCTAAACCGCTAGACGAACGGGCCATAAGCCTCAGCAGAAAAGAAGTGGTAGCCCGTACCAGATTCGAACTGGTGATCTCCGCCTTGAGAGGGCGGCGTCCTAAACCGCTAGACGAACGGGCCACATGACATCTGCACTGCCGTGCTGCGAGGAAATATATTACGGGACAAAAAACGTCAGCGCAAGAAGAAATTCCAAATTGCCAAAAAATTGTCGGCAGGTTATGGAACACGCAGGTAAACTAGGTAGCTAATTCAAGTTAAGATGGACCAAAAGAGCTTCGCGATCGTTGGGAATGTTGTCTTCGATCACGGCGTCGAGGGCGGAGTTGAGAAGCTGCCCCAGTTCCGGCCCGGGCTTGACTCCAGCACGGATCAGGTCGCCGCCGTTGATGGCGAGCATCTTGAGCGTATAGGGCTCCCCCGCCCTCAGCAGCTCGTGCGCCATCGCGCGCATCTCCTCAATCGTCTCAACGTAATAGAAGCACGACGGGGCCTTGCCAAGTGTGTCGGCACGCTTAAGGTCCATGAGCTCGTCAATCAGGCGGGCCGTGTCGACGCCCTCACCCGAAAGCGCGCGCATCATATTGAGCAGACAGGAGCGCTCGGGGCGCAGCGGCTTGTCATGGTATTTGATGAGCAGGCACACGTCGCGCACCAAGTCGTGCGAGAGCGCCAGGCGATCCATAATGACGCGCGCCTTCTTGGCGCCGAGCTCGGGATGACCGTAGAAGTGTCCGCTGCCGGCGTGATCGACCGTGAAGCACTCGGGCTTGGACACATCGTGCAAAAACGCCGCCCACATAAGGCTCGACGAGGGCGCGACGCCGTCACACAGCGCGAGCTCCCCCGCCACCGTCAGCACACGGGCGATATGCACGTAGACGTTAAACGCATGATAGACACTGCGCTGATCAAACCCGCGACCCGCTGCCAACTCGGGCACGGCGGCGCAGATGAGCTCGGGATAGCGGAGCATCGCGTCTCCCCCATGACCGGTCGAAAGAATGCCCTCGAGCTCAATACCCACACGCTCACGCGCCACGGCTTCGAGCAGCGGCGCGCACTCGGCAAGCGCACGCTTGGTCTCGGGCTCAATCATAAAGTCCAGACGGCAGGCAAAGCGCACCGCACGCAGCATGCGCAGGGCGTCCTCGTTAAAGCGACGCTTGGGATCGCCGACAGCGCGAATCAGCTTGCGCTCCAAGTCACCCTGGCCGTCGTAGCGGTCGACAAGCCCGCGCTCGGGATGCCAGGCCATGGCATTGACGGTAAAGTCGCGGCGCGCCAGATCGTCCTCGAGCGAGGCGGCACGCTCCACACTCTGGGGATGGCGACCATCGGTGTAAAAGCCATCCAGACGGTACGTGGTGACCTCGATACGCTCGCCATCGGAAATAGCCGTGATTCCGCCAAATTTAATGCCCGACTCCACAACCGCGATGCCGGCGGCCTCGAGCGCCGCTTTGGACTCCTGCCACAGGCCGCTACAGCACATATCAACATCGTGGCTGGGGTACCCCATCAGGGCGTCGCGCACCCAACCGCCCACGTACCAAGCCTCAAGACCAGCCGCCTCAAGCGCGCGCAGGACGCGCAGGGACGCATCGGACGGTTGAGTACCGTTGAGCGAAACATTGCACATGCCTATGGCCTCCTGCGACTATCAAATTGGCTATCGATTGCGTCTGCAAGAAGTCTAGCAAGAAACAGCCTCCACTGCACACGCAAGTCCGATAAACAAAAACGCATCCGTCCTAGTCTAAGACGGATGCGAAATAATCAAACTATTCAGACAAGGTGCCGGAACTAGCAGACCTGGCGAACCTCGATGTGCTTCTTATATTCGTCCACCTTGGCAAAATCACCCAGACCGGGGCACTCGACCACGTTGGCGCCAGTGGCCATCGAAAGGCGCAGGGCGTCCTCGACGCGCTCGGGGGCGTCGTGCCACACGGACAGGAAGGCAGCGAGCGAGGAATCGCCGGCGCACACCGTCGACAGCAGCTTGACGTCGAAGGTGCGGTTGGCAAACCAGATATGCTCGCCGTTGGAGAAGTACGCACCGGCGCCACCAAGGGTCAGCAGCACGTTCTTGGCGCCCTTGGCGTGCAGCTCGGCCATAGCGCCCTTGACGGACTCGTCGTCGCCACCGCTCACCTTGATGCCAAAGATGTCAAGCAGCTCGTCGTCATTGGGCTTGATCAGCAGTGGCTCCAGAGCAATGAGGTCTGCCAGCTGATGGCTCGAGATGTCGAGGACGAACTCGGCCCCCTTGGCCTTGACACGGCGCAGGACCTCGGCCAAGAAGCCCTCGGAAGTGTTGGGAGGCAGCGAGCCGCTGATGACCAGGCAGGTCATGTCATCGAGCGAATCGATAAGTTCAAACATCTCCTGCTCGTTGGCCTCATTGATGGCGGCACCGGCATTGACCATGTTGTACTCGGTGTCGGGACCGGCGTTGAGGAACACATTGACGCGCGTAATACCGTCGGTCCACACGGGCTTGACGGGCACGCCCAGGGCCTCGGCGCCCTTAACGATAAACTCACCCGAGAAGCCGGCGAAAAAGCCCAGGATCGTGGTGTCGACGCCGTAGTGGTCGAGCGTAAACGAGACGTTGAGGCCCTTGCCGTTGGGCGTGTAGACGGCGTTGCGGGTACGCGTGACGGTGTTGGCAGCTAGACCGTCGCAGGCGATGTTGTAGTCAATGGCGGGATTTGCAGTGAGCGTGTAAATCATGAATGTTCCTTTCACGAAGCAACGTGTTAATGAAAGTATATTCCACGCATCGGTAAAAGGCTAGGACAACTCGGTGAACGGTGTGGAAGCGATGAAGTACGGCGGGAAACCTCTCCCCCGTGGCGGAACAAAAAGGCGCCCCGGCCGAAACCGGGGCGCCACATGCGCACGAATATGTCGCGTTTCGATTACTGACGATCGAGCTTGCGGACAGCAACGCGCTTGCTGTACTCGTCGACGTGACCGAAGTCGCCGATGCCGACGGACTCGGCAACGTTGGCGCCGGTGGCCATAGCGAGCTTCATGGCCTCCTCGACGTTGTCGCGATCCCTGTACCACTTGTGCAGGAACGCAGCGAGGGTGCAGTCGCCGGCGCAGACGGAAGAGACCAGCTTGATGTTGAACTCACGCTTGGCGTACCAGATGTCCTCGCCGTTGGAGAAGTAAGCGTCGCCGCGGCTACCACGGGTGAGCAGCACGTTCTGAACGCCGGCGTCGTGAGCCATCTTCATGGCAACGCGGACCTCGTCGTCGGTGTCGACCGGCACGCCGAAGATGGCCTTCATCTCGTGATGGTTCGGCTTGATGAGCAGCGGCTTCTTGTGAGCGAGCTCCTTGAGCTTGTCGGAGGACAGGTCCAGGACGACATCGGCGCCACGAGCCTGAGCGTGCTCCATGACCTTAGCCAGGAAGTCAGGCGTAGCTTTGGGAGGCACGGAGCCGGAAACGATCAGGCACTCGAGATCGCCCGCGGTGTCCAGGATGTTGTAGAGCTCCTCCTGGTGCTGCGGCGTGATCGGAGCACCCGGGTTCAGGATGCCGTACTCGTGCTGGCCATCGTTGACGTAGGTGTTAATGCGCGTGATACCGTCGGTCCAGACCGGGCGGCAGAGGCAACCCAGGTTCATGACCTCCTCGACGATGAACTTGCCCGTGAAGCCGGCGAAGAAGCCGAGCGCGACGGTGTCGACGCCCATCTTCTTAAAGGCGAAGGACACGTCGAGGCCCTTGCCGTTAGCCGTGTAGCTGGCCGAGCCGGTGCGGACGTTCTCGTCGGGCTCGAGCGGAGAGCTCGAAACCGTCATGTCGACAGCCGGGTTAGCGGTTAGCGTGTAGAACATTTACAGTACCCCCTGTATATGTGAGGGCCGCGTGGCCGGCCCATTCCAACCACGCGGTTACCTCTGATACCAAATTAGCGAGCTGCGGACTCGAGCAGTGCCTTGACCTCGGCGGCGGTGTTGCAGGCGAGTGCCTTCTCGGCGAGCTCGTCGCACTCGGCCTTGGTCCACTGGCTGATGGTCTTGCGGGCGCGCAGGATCGACGGAGCGCTCATCGAGAACTCCTCCAGGCCCCAGCTGATCAGCAGCGGCTCGAGCAGCGGATCGGCAGCGGCCTCGCCGCACATACCGACCATGATGCCGGCCTTCACGCCGCTCTCGATGATGTTCTTGAGCGAGCGGAGCACGGCGGGATAGTAAACCTGGTACAGGTTGGAGATGGTGTCGTTACCACGGTCGGCGCACATGGTGTAGCCGATCAGGTCGTTGGTGCCGATGGAGAAGAAGTCGGCAACCTCGGCAAGACGGTCTGCGAGCAGCGAAGCGGCGGGCGTCTCGACCATGATTCCGACCTCGATGTTCTCGTTGAACTTGCGACCCTCTTCGGTCAGCTCGGCCTTGCACTGCTCGACGAGCTCCTTGACAGCCAAGACCTCCTCGACGCAGGTGACGAGCGGGATCATTATCTTGACGTCACCGAAGGCGCTAGCGCGCAGCAGAGCGCGGAGCTGGACCTTGTACTGGTCGGGATTGGCCAGGCAGTAACGCACGGCGCGGAAGCCCATGAAGGGGTTGTCTTCCTTGACCATATGCAGATACGGAATCTCCTTGTCGCCGCCCACATCGAGCGTGCGGATGATGACCGGAGCACCCTTGAGCGCGCTGGCGACCTTACGGTAGGCGTTGAACTGCTCCTCCTCGGAAGGAAGCTCAGCGGAGTCCATGAACAGGAACTCGGAGCGGAACAGACCGATGGCCTCGGCGTCGTGATCGAGCGCGTTGGGCACGTCATCGGGGTTACCGATGTTGCAGGCGATGATCTTCTTAATGCCATCGGCAGTCACGGACGGCTTACCACGGAAGGCCTCGAGGGCTGCCTTCTCGGCAGCGAAAGCCTCGGCCTTGGCGGTGTAGGCAGCGAGCGTCTCCTCGTCGGGATCGGCCTCGACGATACCCTTGCCGCCGTCGACGACAACGGTCATACCGTTGCGCAGCGCGGTGCAGCTGTTGGAAACCGAAAGGACAGCCGGGATCTCGAGGGCGCGCGCGATGATCGCGGAGTGCGACGTGCGGCCACCGGTCTCGGTGACGATGCCGGCAACGTGGGCCTTATCGATCGTGGCGGTCATGGACGGCGTGAGGTCGTGCACGACAACGACGGTGTTCTCGGGCAGGACGGAAAGGTCGACGACCTCCTTGCCCAGCAGCTCGGCCAGAATACCGGTGCGGATGTCGGCGATGTCGGCCGCGCGCAGACGGAACATCTCGTCGTCCATGGACAGGAACATGTTCTCGAACATGGTCGAGGTGTCCATGAGCGCCTGCTCGGCGCAGGTACCGCCGTCAATGGCGGCGTTGATGGCGTCGGTCATACCCGGGTCCTGAGCCAGGACAATGTGTCCGCTCATGATCTCGGCCTCGGCCTCGCCCACCGTCTCCTTCATGTGGTCGGCCTGAGCCTGGGTCTTCTCGCAGAAGACCGAAAGAGCGGACTGATAGCGCTCCTTCTCTGCTGCCGAATCAGCAACCTCGTGCGGCTCAAACGTCAAGTCGGGATCGACGGCGACCATGACGGTGCCGATACCGATGCCCTCGGAAGCGTTGACTCCCTGATACATTCCCATTCCTCTCTCCGTGTCATGTGATAAAGCGTTTTGCCATATCCATGACAAAAGAGCGCAGCTACCTTACAACAGGTCACTGCGCCCCCAAATATGAACTTAGTTGTTCAACATGCGACCCGTTTGAGTTCTACTCGCCAAGACCGCTCTTGATGAGCTCGACGGCAGCAGCCAGAGCCTCGGCCTCGTCAGCGCCGTCACACTTGACCTCGACCTCGGTGCCGCAGGGGATACCAGCAGCCATGAGGGCCATCGGGGACTTGCCGTTGACCTCCTTCTCGGGGGTGACGACCGTCACGTCACAGGCGTACTTGCCCATAGTGGAGGCGAACAGACCAGCCGGACGCATGTGCAGACCCTGAGGATTAACGAGGGTAGCCTTCTCAGAAACCATAATTGACTCCTTTTTGTGTTTAACCCCTGTCATGCAAGTGGCAGGAGTCAGATTCACGACGTTGTTTATATTAACTCACATCAAACTGTTTTTCATTATGTTTCCCACGAATTATTGGACGGATGTCTGGTTCGTCCGCTTGCTCGCCCACAGAGGGCCGGGCGCGGCCCTCTGTGGGCGAGCAAACTGCGGAAACTTGGTCGGTCCAAAGTAATATCGTGCGAACGGAATTCTGGCTGATGATCTGTTCGCGACAAAGACTCGATGGACAGTTCCCTCTATGCCCTTTTGTAAATTGCGGTGAAATAGGGACTGAATTTGGGGTTGAATCGTTTAAACAGTCCCTATTTCACCGCAACTTATGGGAGGGGTAGAAAAAGGCGGAGGCCCTGGAGAGGGACTCCGCCTTATATACAGGGGGCGATGGTATTCGCGTGTTGCGGGATTAGACCAGGCGGGCGTTGATCGTCTTGGCAATCTCGGCGGCGTCGGTGGAACCCTTGACGGTGGCACGGAAGTCCTCGTCCATGAGCGCCTCGGCGACCTTGGACAGGATCTTGAGGTGCGTGGTACCGGCCTGGGCACCGGGGATGAGCAGGGCGATAGCCACGTTGACGGGAGCGCCGTCCATGGTGTCCCAACCGGTCACGCCGGACTCGTCCTTGACGACGATGACGGCAGCCTCGGTAATGGCATCGGACTTGGCATGCGGGATGGCGAAGCCCTCCATCATGCCCGTGGTGCCCTCGGCCTCGCGGGCCAGGAAGGCGTTCATCACGGCGTCGGCGTCGCCGGCGATACCGGCCTTGACAGCCTGGTTGGAAACGAAGCTCAGAGCCTCGTCACGAGAAGCGAAGTCCTCGGCGACAAAGACATTCTCGACCTTCACGAAGTCGGCAGCCTCGGCCTTGGGGGCCTCGACGGCAGCGGCCTTGGGGGCCTCAACCGGCTTGGCTGCAGGAGCGGCCTTCTGATTCTTCTCGAAGTCGTACTTCTTGAAGGCCACGAACAGAATGCCACCGACCACAGCGCCGATGAGGATCGCGAGGACCCACAGCGGACCGTTCTCGACAACGGGCAGGACCAGGAAGCCACCGTGAGGCGCCGGATCGTGAACGTTGAAGAAGATGGTCAAGATGGAAGCGATGGAAGAACCGAGCATCATGATGGGCATAACGGGCCAGATGTTCTTGGTCATGAACGGAATGGCGCCCTCGGTGATGTGGGTGCAACCAAGGATGAGGTTGACGATACCGGCGTCATGATCCTCCTGGCTGAAGTACTTCTTGCCGACAACGACAGCGAAGGTGGTGATCAGCGGCGGAACGATGCAAGCGGCGGAGACGGCAGCCATGAAGTTGGTGCCGAAGTTGTAGGTCTCGGTGCCGACGCCAGCTTCGAGAGCGGTACCGAGCAGGAAGGTGCCAGTAGCGTAAGCAGCCTTGTTGACCGGGCCGCCCATATCAAAGGCGCACATGCAGCCGATGGCCAGGCCAAGGATCACCGGACCGGAGTTACCGAGGCTCTGCAGGAAATCCATCATGCCCTGGTTAATGGCAGCCATGGGGCCGGAAATACCGAGCATGACCAGGCCGACGATGGCGGTAGAGCACAGCGGATACAGGAAGATTGCCTTCAGGCCATTAAGGCTCGCAGGAATTTTAGAGAAAACCTTCTCGAGCAGCAGGATGACATAGCCAGCGAGGAAGCCGCCGACGATGCCGCCTAGGAAGCCAAAGCCCACACCTGCGCCACCGGCGTCGATCATGCCGGTATCGGCGTTAACAGGCAAGCCCTGGATGGCAATCATACCGGCGACGAAACCGGGGACGAGCGCCGGGCGCTTGCCGATGGACTCAGCGATGTAAGCGGAGAGCACCGGAACCATGAGGTTCATGGCGATACCGCCGATAATCTTGAGCATCGCGGCAAAGCTGTTGTAGTCGGCAGCCGTCGAATCAAAGGACGTGATGCCCCACAGGAACGAAATGGCGGTCAGAACACCACCGGCAACGACGAAGACCAGCATGTGGCTGACGCCGTTCATGAGGTGCTTGTAGATGACGTGACCGATGGACTCCTTCTCCTCGACCTCGTCCTCGACATCGGCGGCAGCGGCAACCGTGTCGTCGCCCTTGGCGGCGAGCGCGCGGTCGATCAGCTTACCAGCAGCCTCGACAGACAGGGCCTTGGAAACACCAACGGAAACCATGGGCTTACCGGCGAAACGCTCAGCCTGGACATCCTTATCGGCTGCGACGACGACGGCCTTGGCACCGGCGATCTCGCTCTTGGTGAGCTCGTTCTCGACGCCGACCTGGCCATGAGTCTCGACCTTAATGGTCAGACCTCGCTCGGCAGCAGCCTTCTCCAGCGCCTCCTTCGCCATGAAGGTGTGCGCAATGCCGGTCGGGCAACCGGTCGCGGCGATGATGTCAAACTTAGCCATGTGTCCCTCCTTCTTGAGTACAGCGCCCGCGGGCGCTCCCCTACACGCGCTTCGATACGCGTTTTTCCACACTTGAAAGATACCAACCTACCGTCCGCGTGAGAAGAGACAAGGCGCAATTCTCCGGTGAAAGGTTCTTTCATAACCGTAAACAGCAAGTGAAAGTTTACCATCAACACTTGAAACGGCAAGGTGTATCTTGTAATTGAAAATGTCCGTATACTATGGCATTGCAAATCAAGCTAGATTTTCATGCCAACCAGGAGCCATCCATGACCGATAGTAGCAAGAGCGCACTTTCCCTCATTAGTACCCATCAGGGATACAGCGAGTCCGAGCAGCGCATTGTCGACTATATATTGGAGCACCAGTCCGAAGCGCCACGCCTCACGGCCGCTCAGCTCTCGCGCGCTGCCGCCACGTCCGAGGCGACCGTTTCGCGCTTCTGCCGAAAGCTGGGCTTTGGCAGCTTCCGCAGCTTTCAGTTTTCGTTGGCGAGGGATTTGGAAAGCCAGCGCAACGAGGGCCTGACCGACGAGGTCTCGCTCGATAATATGGAGCAGAGCCTAAAAAATATCCTCGCCGCCAAGGTGAGTGAGCTTAATGCGACCATCGACGGCATAGATCACGACACGTTGGCGGCTGTTGTGCATGCCCTTAAGCATGCAGGGGTTATTGAGTTTGCGGCTGTGGGCAATACGAACGCGGTCGCGCTCGATGCGACGTTTAAGTTTTCGCAGCTGGGCCTGCGCTGCATGGCGAGCACCATTAGCGAGACATCAATCGGCTTTGCGCTCACGTTACGCCCGGGTGACGTCATCGTGCTAATCTCAAACTCTGGCAAATCGCGCCGACTGAATCGCATGGCAAAAGCGGCTCGCAACTGCGGCGCAACCGTAGTCGTCATCAGCAGCGATAGCAAGTCTCCACTTGCACGCCTCGCCGACTACACCTTTAATACCGTCAATCACGAAGCGCTGCTGACAACGGATGACTTCGCATTCTCCAAGATGAGCGCCACGATGATCATAGAGGTCATCTACAACTTCCTGCTGCCCGAGATTGAAGACGCGCGTGAGCATATCAGCTACTACGAGGAGCTCATCCAGCCGGACAAGGTCGTTGAGTAGGTAGATTGGGGAGCCGATAGACGCCTCTCGTCACGAAACCCGCCCATCTACTACGTTTAACCGCAACCGCCAACCATACACCCAAAATAGAGAAAACCGCAGGTGTTCTACCTGCACTGATAATTGTCCTCGGGGGAAGCGGGCACTGCGGGGCGCGGCAACGGCGCGCGATTTCCGCGTCGCAGCGCTACCCTGATGCTGAACGCCGGGACGATGACCCACTGACCTGCTGACGCCTCTTCGGCCGTCCTCAAATCCGACCTGTCTCGCCCCGGCATCCGCGTCCCGGAGTCCTGCCATGACCTAATAGGAGCATGAGCGCGGACAATCGGACAAGCCAATTGG
>JAXJIC010000011.1:0-10786 GCA_036298925.1 Collinsella aerofaciens | reverse complement strand
GGGGTTAAGTTTCCTGCTCTACAGTCCTGCTCACGACGGAGGCCACATTAAGTGGCCTCCTGTTCGTGCGGAACTCGCGATAAACTTAACCCCCGCACCCCTCGCGCGGCGGGCAACCGTCGTTGGACTTATCACTGACACCAATAAACCGCTTGCATATCGTCTGTTGGCCTGGCACGGTACAATGCTTGTAGCTTTAAATTTATAAATTAGTGGGGTTATCGATGGCAGAATCTCGTGCGGAGCGTAGGGCTCGTCGTGCTTTGGTGGAGGCGGCTGAGGGGTCGAAGGAGGAGAAATCTTCTACGAAATCCAAGTCTTCTAAAGCTGCAAAAAGCAAGTCGGCTAAGGCCAAGCGTCCCGGCTCTCGTCGGAACGAGGATAAGGCATCTCAGACTCGCTCCAAGCGCTCGCATAAAGATCGGGTTTCGTCTGCGCGTAAGGCTGTGGACCCCAAGTCTCCCTGTTCGATCATGAAAGCTTGCGGTGGGTGTACGGCGCTCAATCGTCCTTATAAGAAGCAGCTCGCCGCCAAGCAGGCTGCTATGGAGGAGCTTTTTGCTGCTCTTTGCGAGCGTGAGGGTATTAGCGTCGACCCCATTCGCGGTATGGGCGTCACCCTGGGCGACCCGGGCAAATATCCTGCGCCGCGTGGCTTTCGTCATAAGGCTGCCACTCCCTTTGCTCCCGGTAAGGAGGGCGCTGTCCGTTGCGGTTTCTTTGAGCGCGGCACGCACAAGATCGTTGTCGTACCCGAATGCCCCGTCGAGGCGTCGGGCGCTCGTCAGATTCTCAACGGCATCGCACGCGAAGCTGAGCGGTTGCATATTCCCGCCTTTAACGAGGACAAGCATCTTGGTTTGCTTCGCTATGCCGTCATCCGCTGCGGTTGGCGTACCGACCAGGTCATGGTTACGCTCGTGACCGCCCAGCGTGACTTACCGCATGCGCAGGAATTCTTTGAGGCCGTCGCCGCACTCGATCCGCGCATCGTCACCGTCGCCCAAAACATCAACGGACGCCCCGGCAACGCCATCCTCGGCGAGGAAACCCGCATCGTGTATGGCGCCAAGTGCATGCGCGACCAGCTACTCGGCTGCGAGTTCGATATCTCCCCCACCGCGTTCTACCAGACCAACCCGCAACAGACCGAGCTGCTCTATCAGCTCGCTATCGACGGCATGGATTTGCACCAGGGCGATGTGCTCATGGATGCCTACTGTGGCAGCGGTACCATCGGTCTTTGCGCAGTTAAAGATGCCCAGAAAAAGGGCATCGGCATTATGCTGCTCGGCGTGGAGCGCAACCCGGCGGGCATTGCCGACGCACGTCGCAATGCCGAGCTCAACGGCCTCACCCGCAGCGCCTGGTTTATGGCCGACGACGCCACCGATTGCATCCTGGATGCCGCCGATAACAACGAGCGGGTCGATGTCCTTTCCATCGATCCGCCGCGCGCCGGCTCTACCCCCGAGTTCCTCGAAGCTGCCTGCGCGCTTAAGCCGCGCCGCATCACCTATATCAGCTGCAACCCCGTAACTCAAGAGCGCGACCTGCATCAGCTCCTCGACGGAGGCTATTGCCTGCTCAAGATCACGCCCGTCGACATGTTCCCTCACACCGACCACACCGAAACCGTAGCGGTCCTCGAACGCCACTAACCGACCTCAGTAGATTTTTGGGACAAGAAAGGGGGCGACCCGCCTGGGCCGCCCCCTTCGCTTGGTTTATAAACTCCGCTACATCCCATTGCGCAGATCGCACACGCCGGCTGCCGCCATCTCGCGCAGCAGCGTCTCGCGGTCGCGCGTCACGATCAAATCTAGCGGGAAGTGAATCTCGTCGAGCATCTTGCGCGCGTGATCGAGCTTGCCAATGGCCATGCCAATGTGGGCATCGGTTGACACGCCAATGCCCACGCCCAGCTCGGCGCAGCGCTCGGCGATCTTGCGGCATACGGCCCAATGCTCAGTGTCGACACCGTGTTCAAGACTATGGTTGTTGATCTCGATAATCTTGTGCTTGGCCTTAGCTGCCAACAGCACCTCGTCGATATCGAACGGCACGCCCGAACGTCCCGTGTGACCCAGCATGAACACCTTGGGGTACTCCAGGGCATTGATATACATCTCGGTCGTCTGGGCCAGCGTCGCGCCTTCAGCAATCTGCGGATTATGCACGCTCGCAACCAAATAATCCAAATTTCGCGTAACCAAATCGAACAGCGAATGCTGACGGCTGTACGAATCACCGGCAATATCGAGCGTGACAGGAGTGTCCTCGCCAAACAGGCTTCCGTCCAGCGAAACGATATCGGCCTCGGCACCACGCAGCACCAGCACGCCGCTCCAAATGCGCGGCCAGATATCCTGGTTGATAAAGAATTGGTAACTGCGCAGGTCATTGGGGCAAGCCGTAACCATAGAGCTCAGATGGTCGGCAGATCCGAGCACCTGCAGGCCACGCTCTGCCGCCCAGTACACATTCTCCTCAATGGTCGAATATGCATGCGCAGAGAATATCGTATGGGTATGAATGTCACAAGAAAGCAGGTAGGGCATCAGGTCTCCTTATCTGGCACGGCCGTCGCTTATATTCATTGTACGCATAGCCTTCGATAGTCGTAAAACCACTCCATCCCAAAGACACAACGTCCATGACAACGGGGTCTGGCTTAACACCAAACCCCGTTTCACGTAAAACATTGTAGGCAGAGCGCTTTACTTTTAACGATACTCGTCCGCCAACTGTTTCCAAGCGGGTAGCGAATTGATAATCGTTTCGTAACTCACGCAATAGCCCAGGCGGAACCAACCCGGCATACCAAAGCTGTCCGAGGGAACCGCAAGCAACTCATACTTCTTTGCACGCTCGCAAAACGCATTCGCATCGGGTTCCAGCGCCTTCACCCACAGGTAGAATGCACCATCCGGCTCAACATAGGTGTAGCCATACTCCGCTAGTGCGTCGGTAAGCGCGGTGCGGTTGCGTGCATAGGCCTCAACATCACTCGGCTCATCGATGCAGTCGATAATTACGCGCTGAAAGAGCGCCGGCGCGCACACGAAGCCCAGCGTACGGGCGGCACCGGCAACGGCGGGCATTAGACGATCTGCCTGAGGATTCGTATTGGGAACAAGGATCCATCCCACGCGCTCGCCCGGCAGCGAAAGCGACTTAGAATACGAGTAGCACACCACGGTGTTCTCGTAGATCGAGGGCACCCAAGGCACCTCGGCACCGTACACGATCTCGCGGTACGGCTCATCCGAGATGAGCATAATCGGATTCTCGGGATCGCGCTGAGCGTTGGCCTCGCGCAGAACATTGGCCAGTCGCGTCAGCGTGTCGCGTGTATATACGGCACCAGTCGGATTGTTGGGCGAGTCGATGATAACGGCAGTCGTCTTATCGGTAATCGCCTTGAGCACGTTGTCAACGCTCAGCTGGAACGTATCTTCATCGGCGAGCGCCTCAACACACGTACAGCCGGCCTTCTCAATCCAAACGCGATACTCCGGAAAGTACGGGGCGATAACAATAACCTCGTCGCCCGGGTTCGTAACGGCGTTGAGCGTGCAGGTAAGCGAAGCCGCGGCACCCACCGTCATAAAGACGTCTTTGCCCTCATAGCTCGTGCCAAAGCGGCGGTTGAGCGATTCGGCGACGGCTGCTCGACATTGCGGCAGGCCCGGAGCGGGGGTGTAGCCGTGCAACTGGTCACTCGGCAGCTCCAGGGCCTTCTTAATCGACTCAGCCACAGCAGCGGGCGCCGGAACGCTCGGATTGCCCAGCGAAAAATCGAATACGTTTTCCGCACCGATCTGCGCCTTGCGCTCAAGACCATAGCTAAAAATCTCGCGGATGATGGAGCTTTCCGCGCCGCGAGCATACATAGTTTCGTTGATCATCTGTTCCCCTTTCGCATAGGCGCTATTGTACGCTTTAGCCGAGCAAAGTGCCGCAGCAATGTTGATTGGGGACAGACTTAAATGCGTGAAAACACTCATTTAAGTCTGTCCCCAATCAACAGACGGTCCCATATCGCTCAAAAGAAAAAACCTCCGCAGGTCTCCCCGCGGAGGCTTTCGCCACAAAGACTATTTGTCGGCATCGGCGTCGGCTTCGGCGTCGGCATGGTCATCGTCAGCATCATCGGATGCGGCGTCGGCATCCTCCTGCATAGCCGCCTGCGCAAATGCGGCGGCATCGGCCGCAAGCTCCTCCTCGCTCATGCGAGGCGCACGCTTCTTGGTCGGCATGCCGGCCGCCTTGGCATTGCGCTCCTCCTTGGCCGCCAGGATATCGTCCTCGCGCTCAAGGTAGGCGTCCCACTCGTTATCGAGCAGGGCATTCACGGCATCGCCCTCGACAGTCTCGCGCTCAAGCAGCACCTTCGCCATCAGATCGAGCTGATCGCGACGGGCGTCCAGGATCTCGACCGCACGACGATGGGCCTCGCGCATGATGCGCTGAACCTCGATATCAATGCGGCGCGCCGTCTCCTCGGAGTAATCCTGATGATCGGCATAGTCGCGGCCCAGGAATACCTGATGCTGCGCCTCGCCAAAGACCTGAGTGCCCAGCTCCTCGCTCATGCCCAAACGTGTGACCATCTCGCGCGCCATCTTGGTTGCGCGCTCCAGATCGTTGCTCGCGCCCGACGTGATGTCATCGCACATGAGCTCCTCGGCAACGCGACCGCCCAAGAACACGGCGAGCTCGTCGAGCATCTCGTTCTTGGTCTTGAGGAAGTGGTCCTCCTGCGGAAGCTGCAGCGTGTAGCCCAGCGCCTGACCGCGGCTGACGATCGAGATCTTGTGGACCGGATCGGAGTGCTCCAGGATGTGGCCCACCAGGGCATGACCGCTCTCGTGGTAGGCAATTGTGATGCGCTCGGCCTCGGTCATCACGCGACCCTTGCGCTGCGGACCGGCAATCACGCGCTCCATCGATTCCTCGACCTCGTCCATCGAGATCACGGAACGATGGCGGCGGGCAGCCAGCAGCGCAGACTCGTTGAGCAGATTTGCCAGATCGGCGCCGGTGAAGCCAACGGTCATCTGGGCGAGCTTCTCAAACTTCACGTCCTCGTCCATCGGCTTGTTCTCGGCATGCACGCGCAAGATCTGCTCGCGGCCCTTCACATCCGGACGGTCGACCGTAACCTGACGGTCAAAACGACCGGGACGCAGCAATGCCGGATCCAGGATGTCGGGACGGTTAGTCGCAGCGATCAGGATGACCGACTCGCTCTCCTCAAAACCGTCCATCTCGACCAGCAGCTGGTTGAGCGTCTGCTCGCGCTCATCGTGACCGCCGCCCAAGCCAGCTCCGCGCTGACGTCCCACGGCATCGATCTCATCGATGAAGATGATCGACGGGGCCTGGGACTTGGCCTCCTTAAAGAGGTCACGCACACGGCTGGCGCCGACACCTACGAACATCTCGACAAAGTCGGAACCCGAGATGCTAAAGAACGGCACGCCCGCCTCGCCGGCAACGGCCTTGGCCAGCAGCGTTTTACCGGTGCCCGGAGGGCCAACCAGCAACACGCCACGCGGGATCTTGGCGCCCAGCTTGCGATAGCGATCCGGATCGCTCAAAAAGTCACGGATCTCCTCGAGCTCCTCAACTGCCTCGTCCACTCCGGCAACGTCTTCAAACTTGACCTTGGGGCGTGTGGCCTCGTTGGTCTTGGCGTTGGTCTTGCCAAACTGCATGTTCCTGTTGTTGGCGCCCATCATCTGGCGCATAAAGTAGAACATGATGGCGATAAGGGCGATCGTCGGAAGCACACTCATCGCCAAGTCGCCCCAAAAATCGGGATCGTTGGTGTTGACGATGTACTTGGTATCGGGGTGCTCCGCCATGAGCTCGGCAAGCGAATCGGAGCCGACATAGGTCGAAGAGAAGCTCTTGAGCTCGCTCGTATCGCCCTTGTCCTTTTTTGTCTTCCAGTAATGACCCGTCACGCTTCCGTCTTGAACCGTATAGGTCAGATCTTCGACGCGATCCTGCTTGATGGCGCTGACCATCTCGCTCGTCGCGAGCTTAACGGTATTGCTGGAGCTGGCAAAGCCGGAGCCCATGTTAAAGAAGGCATAGCCCAGAAGCGCGCAAGCCAAAAGAAAATACAGCCAGCCCGTACGCGTGGGCTTCTTGCCTCCGGGCATCCCCGGGATCTTTGGGTCCCGGGGAGTCTGGGAATTGTTGTCGTTACGGTCGTCGGGCATCTTACGAATAAACCTCCGGTTTCAAAATGCCCAGATACGGAAGGTTGCGATAGCGCTCGGCATAGTCGAGGCCGTAGCCCACCACAAAGGCATCGGGGCAATGGGTTCCAACATACTTGGGCGTGATGGCCGAGACGCGGTCCTCAACGTCCTTCCACAGGAAGGCGGCGACCTCCAGAGAAGCGGGCTTGCGGCTCTCGAGGTTCTTCATCAGATACTTGAGCGTCAGGCCCGAGTCCAGAATGTCCTCGACGATCAGCACGTCGCGACCGCGGATGTCGATATCCAGGTCCTTAATGATACGCACGATACCCGAGGACTTCACACCGTCGCCGTAGCTCGAAACAGCCATGAAATCGATGTTGGTCGGCAGCTCGATCTTACGCATCAGGTCGCCCATAAAGACCACGGCGCCGCGCAGGACCGCAATCAGCACCAGATCCTTACCCGCGTAGTCGCGCGTAATCTCCTCGCCCAGGCGAGAGACGATACCGTCGATATCCTCCTGCGTGAACAGAACCTTCTCGATATCCGGATGTTGAGAAGCCATGACAACCCTTTCTTGTGCTTATCGCCCACACACCGCCGTATGGACGCGAACTACACATTCTAGCAGCGCACGGGGTAAATTTACCAGCCCGTGCGCCATCAGCGCGGGAATACCGTCAACGTCGCACAGAATAGCAGGCGTGGGACGCTATTCCGCATCGACCACGCGGAGCAGATATGCCACGCGCGTTGCGGCCGTGCACTTAAAACGCTCGTCCGCGCGAACTCCGGCGACCCACACCACGGCACCCCCCGGCGCCGTCCTCACCATGGGCACGCCGGCGCGCTCGGAAAAGGGAATGCGAGCCTCACCTAGCAAATCGGATACTTTCTTGCTTCGGCCACTCATCCCTAGCGGGCACATCACGTCTCCCGGCGCGGGACCGTCCACCCACAGGCGCGCCAATCGCGCCTCGGCAGGGATCTCGCCACGCGAGCCCGCCAGGATCCGCTCACTATCGCTGTCGGCAAAACCCAGGGCAGCCGCGTCTACCAAAGCTGTCACTTCCCCGGCAGCCGCAAGCTCACGGGCGCGGCGCACGATATCGCATCCCGGCTCAACGGCCATCGGTTCTGTGACCAGCATACGTCCCCCGCCCAACGGCAAACGACCGGGTACGGTAACCCAGTCCGCGACCAGGCCCTCGCGAGCCGCCGGCGCCTTAAACGCCAGCATGCCAAACTCAATGCGTGCGTCAATCCCCGCCGGAAGCGTGACCGAGCCGGTGCCCTCGGCAACGCAGGAAAGGACTCGCTCCACATGTCGCATCTCGGGACGAGCGTCCGGATCGATGCGCTTAATCGCCAGTCGCACGATGCGCCGCGCGATTACCACCTCGGCCGCAGCCAGGCGCCTGGCATCGAGCACCAGCGCACCCGCTGCCTCTTTGCGCAAACAGCTTCGAAACGCCTGTGCCGAAAGCTGAGACAAAAACGCGTCCTCATCGCCTAAGATCTCGCAGGCGGCGCCAATCGTCTTGCAGACGCTCGCGTTGCGCTGCGCCACCACCGGCATCACTCGATGGCGCACGTAGTTTCGCAGATACGAGATATCCTCATTGCTCTCGTCTTCACGCCACGGCTGACCATGTACCTGTAGATAGCCCACGAGCTCGCCGTGAGTTAGGTCGAGCAAGGGACGCACCACGATATTCCTCCGGCGAGGAATGCTCGATAGGCCAGCGGGCCCCGAACCCTTAATCGCGTTCATCAAAAACGTTTCC
Organism: Collinsella aerofaciens; assembly: GCA_036298925.1. Lineage (GTDB taxonomy): Bacteria > Actinomycetota > Coriobacteriia > Coriobacteriales > Coriobacteriaceae > Collinsella > Collinsella aerofaciens_BN. The sequence goes on along the minus strand of JAXJIC010000011.1, from coordinate 2,778 downwards.
GCGCGATCCGAAGACGTGTGCGCGGTGCAGATACGAGCCGCCGTTCGCGGTGCCCCCGTCTGGGCGCAGAGCTCGCGAGCATACCTCCGCGCCGCGGCATAGCGCACCTCGCGGGCCGCGGCCTCAATATTGCCCGACTCCCCATCAAAATAAGCGTGCTCCACACACAGCGGTAAACCATATTGCGCGCAGAGCTCACGCACAAAGGCCTCGTCGCCATCGGACGCCTTGCCGCGCAGATGATGGTTTACATGCAGCACATGCAGGCGCTCGCGAGCAATGGGGGCGACACCGCGTCCGTCTTGGATATCCAGCTTTGATGCGCATGCCATAAGAAGCAGTGCCGTCGAGTCCGCGCCGCCTGATACCATGAGCACGACAGGAGCAGCCTGCTGCCTCGTCCGGGTCTCATCGACTGCCCCAGGCACGGCATGGTGTCCATAATGCTGAGATACCGTAGGCATTTGCTTCCTCCTCTATTCGTCCGCACCCATTGTATCCTTTGGAATCTTATGTCTCGTCTGCACCTTCATATCCTCGGCAGTGGCTCTAAAGGCAACTGCGCACTCATCGAGGGCCCGCAGGGGCTCATTATGGTCGATGACGGACTGTCTCGCCGCGAGACATTAAAGCGCATGGCAGAACTGGGACTCTCGGCAGACAACGTCTCGGCTCTTCTCATTACTCATGAGCATAGCGATCACATCAAGGGTCTCGATGTCTGGTGCAAGCACTGGCACGGTCCCCTCTTTGCCAGCAGGGGCACACTTTCGAGCAAAGAAAATCTTTCGCATCTGCCTGTCGAGGAATTCGACCCCGGTGACACCCTATCCATTGCCGGCATCCACGTGCAAACCTACTCAACGTCACACGATGTCATCAATCCAGTCGGCTATCGATTCGACACCCTCGATGATTCCATCGGTTTTGCCACCGACACCGGAGAGCTATCGAGCCAAGCCATGAACACCCTCGAAGATTGTCGAGTCCTCGCACTCGAAAGCAACCACGATGTGACCATGCTGCGCGAGGGAGAATATCCCCGCTTTCTTCAGGAGCGCATCCTGTCTGCAAGGGGACACCTCTCCAATGGCCAAGCCGCCGAAGCCGCGCGCGAACTTGTTACCGAACGCACCGAACAGCTCATTGCCATGCATATCAGCCAAGATAACAATCGTCCGAGCCTTACCGTCAAAAGCTATGCCAAAGCTCTGACCGCAACCCTGGATGACGAGGTCGGCAGCTCCGCAACCCTTCTCCAAGGATCGCGAAAACTCTCGATACGCCCCGCAAGCCAGCGTCGGCCAGTAACCATTCAATAGACTGTCCTAGACAGCAAAAGGGGCCGAGAATCGCTTCCCAGCCCCTTTTGCTGTCTTTTAATAGCGCAGAACACCAACGAAGTTAGTCGATGGAGATCTTCGTAACGTTCTTCTTCTCGACGATCTTGGGGACCGTAACGGTCAGGATGCCGTCAGCGTACTTAGCCGAGAGACCCTCGCTCGAAGCGTCCTTTAGATACACGCCACGCGTCGCGCTGTACGAGCTGAACTCCTTCTGCAGGAAGTTCTTGCCCTCGTTCTCCTCGTCTTCCTCGACATTCACGCTAATGGACAGACGACCCTCGTTAAGCTCGACATCGATATCGTCCTTGGCGACGCCGGTCAGATAAGCCTTGACCTCATAGCCATCGCCCTTATCCTCAACGTCAACGGGGAACGCATTAGAGGCAATCGAGCTGTTCGCTAGGTCGCTCATATCATCAAACAGATCGAACAGCGAGCTTGCAGAGGGACGAACGCCAAAAACCGAACGATAAGGAACCATGCTTGCCATGTTTACCACTCCTTTATAGGACTGCCGAGTCATCTTCCAGGTGACTGGGACTTCTTTTGACGCTCTTATATATGCCCACCCAATGCTCATATATACATCAACTATAAAGTTTTTTGAGTCCAGTACTATAAGCATATCTAAGTGCGTATGACTTAGGTTTTAGGAAGGTTAAGGTTCTTTGAACCAGAGCTTAAATACCGAGTATGTCCCCAGCTACAAATAACAAGGGGCTTACAATGAGCGCGTACACGTTGTTGGTAACGAGCTAAAGGGCATCATGGACGACCAAAACCAGAACAAAATGTTTATGCAGACGCAGGGGGAAGAAACTTCCACGCAGCCGCCACGGTTCCATCGCCCCCACATCTCGCAAGAGCCCATTAATGATCCTGAGCCCGAGTATGTGACGAGAAATCGATATCAAACGCTCGAGGATGCCCAAACGGGACGCAAACATATGGGCGTCGCCTCGGGAGACCCTGTATATCTGAAAGACGCACCATTATCTAAAAACAGCGCAGCTAGTGATGAGCCGATGAAAGCATCCGCCGCTCATCAACAAAGAGGTCCTCGACCAAAGCAAACCTTGACGCATTCGGCTCGCTATCTCGAAACGCCAAAACAGGGAAAATCAATCTTCGTTTCATCAAGTAAACGACGCAAGGAGCATCGACTGACAATCCTGCTTTTGATCATTGCAGCCATAGCAGTTGCCCTTGTTATTCGTTTTATTTTCTTTAAATAAAAGCTCAATACCAAAAAGAATTAAATCGTCTGGCGTAAATGAGTCATTTATGCCCGGTAAACGCAAAAAAGGGGGAGGCCGCGAGGCCTCCCCCTTCTCAGTTCAAGCGTACGGCTCGGTGCCGTCCACCGGTCAGCGGCGCCCTGGCCTCCCACGGGCTGACCCCGCAGTACTCTCGGCGCGATGGGGCTTAGCTT
>JAXJIC010000010.1:0-19429 GCA_036298925.1 Collinsella aerofaciens | reverse complement strand
CGGATTCGGACCGTCGACACCCGCGTCGCCAATTTCCCCGCGGGGGGAGTTTTCGAATTCGCCTGGGGGCACCAGAGGAATATCGAGCCCGGTACCACCACGGTGCCGGGCTCTTTTGGTGTTAGAGCTGCGCCTTTCCATGCTAGCGGGTCGCATCAAAAGCAAAGCGCCCGCTTGCCGGGGGAGCAAGCGGGCGCTTCTGAGCGAATATGTTTGCGGCGTTCGCTGCGCAGATAATAAGCAGCCGACTAGTTGCTTGTACCGGCGTCGTCGCCTGAATCAGTACCAGAGCCAGAAACCGAAACCGTCAGCGTGATCGTGCTGTCGGTGGACTGCTTGCCAGTGGGGGAGACGCCCGTCACGGTGGCGTTTTCGTTGCCACTCACGGGATTGCCGTTCTGATCGCAGAATGCGATGTTGTAGAACCCGGCGTTGTTGAGCGCGGTGACGGCGGCGGAGATGCTCTTGCCGTACAGGTTGCCCGGAACGCTGGCCTTGCCAGACTTCTTGGCGATGACGACGGTGATCGTGGCGCCGGGCTTCTGCTTGCCGCTGGGGTTCCAGCTAATGACGGTGCCCTCGGTGACGGAATCGTTCTCCTGGTAGCTCACGTTGACGCCAAAACCGGCCATGTCGAGAGCGTTGCGTGCCTGGGCCTCGGTCATGTCGGTCAGATCGGGGACGGAGGTGGTGTCAGGACCGCTGGAGACCTTATACGAGATGGTCGTGCCCTTCTCGACTTCCTTGCCGGCATCAGTGCCCTGCTCAAAGACCTGGCCTTCGTCGGCCTCGTTGGCCTCCTCGGTTGCGTTGCCCTTCAGGCCCACGCTTGCCAGCGCGGCCTCGGCCTGGTCCTTGGTTAGGCCGACGAGCTGCGGAACCTCAACTTTCTCGGAGGGCTTGGGGCCCTTGGAGATCACCAGGTTAACCTTGGAGCCCTTGGGCTTCTTAGTGTTGCCGTTGGGGGTCTGCTCGGCAACCTTGCCCTCGTCGACATCGTCGTTATAGCTCTGGTCGACAGTTCCGACCTCAAGGCCGGCCTCCTTGATCAGCTCGATAGCGGTCTGCTGGTCCTTGTTAAGCACATCGGGCACCGTAACCTGCTCGCCCCCAAAGAGCCCGGTGGCGAAGGCCACCACAACGCCAACCACGGCGATTGCGGCGACTACGGCGGCGATAATCTTGTTCTTGTTGGACTTGGGCTGATCGACCTCGTAGGAACCGGTGGAACCCGAGACGGCGCTGCGGGGGTTGGTCTGTCCGCTTACGCCCGATACGGGGCGAACCATAGCGCGCGTGGAGTCAGACAGCTCACGGGTCTTGGTGGCGCCCAGGTCGCCCGCGGCACCGATGATGCGCGTGGGCTCGGAGACGTTGACGGCGCGGCCGGACAGGTAGTTGTTGAGCACCTGGCGCAGATCGTCTGCCGTCTGGAAGCGGTTCGACGGGTCCTTTTCCATGCACTTGAGGATGATGCGCTCCAGATCGGCGTCGACGCCGGAGTTGATCTGGCTCGGCGGAACCGGCAGTTCGTTTACCTGCTTGAGCGCAACCGAGATGGCGTCGTCACCGTCAAAGGGGACGCGACCGGTGGCGCACTCGTACATCACGACGCCCAGGGAGTAGATATCCGAAGTGGGACCGAGGTCCTGGCCGCGCGTTTGCTCGGGGCTTACGTAGTGGGCGGTGCCCAGTACATTGTTGTCCTGCGTGAGGTGGCTGTTCTTTGCGCGCGCGATGCCAAAGTCCATGACCTTGATGTTGCCGTCGGGCAGCACCATGATGTTTTGCGGCTTAATGTCGCGGTGGATGATCTCGTGCTTGTGGGCGACCGAAAGCGCGGAGCTGATCTGCGAGCCGATCTGCGCGACCTTCTTTGGATCGAGGGCGCCGTGGCTCTTGATGCCGCTCTTAAGGTCGGTACCGCGCAGGTACTCCATGACGATGTAGTAGGTATCGCCATCCTTGCCCCAATCGTAGACGCCCACGATATAGGGGGAGGAGAGACCTGCTGCTGCCTGGGCCTCCTGCTTAAAGCGGGCGGCGAAGGTGGCGTCGCCGGCATACTGCGGCAGCATGATCTTGACGGCAACCGTGCGGTCGAGGACCTGATCTTGCGCACGGAAGACGGTCGCCATGCCGCCCGTTCCCACCTTATCCTTGAGGAGGTATCTTCCCCCGAGGACCCTCTGTTCCATTCCTGCTCCTAACTAACTTATTCGCTCAACGATGTGTGTAGTACCAAATCTATGGTCGCTGGGACCGCGTGGCGCCTTGCCGCTAGCTCATCGGCCGTGGCGCGCCCCAAGTATCCGCTTCGATCACAGGCATCACGCTCCTTGGGCGGCAAGTGCCGCGGTCAGGACGATGCCGGCGATCTTGTCTGCCTTGACGTCGTGTTTGTCGTAATCCTCCAAGGCCACCGAGATGGCGACCGTGGGTGAATCGTAAGGTGCGAAGCCGACGAACATCGAGTTGACGTTGGTGCCGCCGGTCTCGGCCGATCCAGTCTTGCCGGCGACCTTGACGCCCGGAATCTGGGCATCGGTGCCGGTGCCGGACTGGACAACCGCGAGCATGGCCTGCTTGACCTGATCGGCCGTGGTGGCGCTGACGGCCTGGCCGAGCGAGCGGGATTGCGTGGTCTTGACCACGGTTCCGTCGGGGGCGAGCACCTGGGCCACGAAGAACGGGTCCATGACCACGCCGCTGTTGGCGATGGCCGCTGCTATCACGCAGTTTTGCATGACGGTGGTCTGCGGACCTGGCGTGTGGTCCATGCCGACAGGCTGGCCGGCGCCTGCCCAGGCGGTCTCCCACTCGGTCATGAGCGAGGGGTCGGCCATGATGGAGGCCGCGGTGGTCAGGTCCTGACCGAGCTTTTGGCCGTAACCAAAGGCGTTGGCAAACTGGACGAGCGAGCTGGCGCCGATCTCGTTGGCCACCTGGCCAAAGACGACGTTGGACGACACGGCAAAGGCCTGTTGCAGGCTGATGGTACCGTAGCTCTCGTTGGCGTAATTGGTGACCGGCGCGTTGCCGATATCCATGGAGCCGGGCGCCTGGTACGTGCTGGTAAGGCTGGCGGTGCCGGTTTCGAGCGCCGCGGAGAGTGTGACGACCTTAAAGGTCGAGCCCGGGGTATAGAGAGCGTCCATGGCGCGGTCGTACATGGAGCCGTCCTCGCCACCGCCCGACTGCATCAGGGCATCGATGTTGGTGTTGTCATAGGTGGGCGAGCTTGCGCATGCGAGGACCGCGCCGGTGCGCGGATCCATAACCACCACGGCACCCTTAAAGCCCTTGAGTGCCTGCTCGGCAGCCGTCTGGATGCGCGAGTCGATGGTGAGCTTGGCGGTGTTGCCCGGTTGGTTTTGGCCCGCGAGCGACGCGAGGGCGTTGTCCCAGCTGGAGTAATCCTTGGAGCCGGTGAGCGTTTCGTTCATGACGCTCTCGACACCAGCGGTGCCGTACTGCTGGCTTACATAGCCCACCACGTGAGCGGCCATGTTTCCGTTGGGGTAGGAGCGGGCGTAGGTGCCGTCTTCCTGTTGCAGCGACTCGGCCAGCGTCACGCCGTCGGACGTGATGATGGAGCCGCGCTGGATGTACTTGGAGCGGGCGATGGTGTGGTTGTTGGTCGGCATGTCCTGATAGTCCTTGGCCTTGATGACCTGGACATAGGTGAGGTTGCCGATAAGGATGGCGAATAGTGCCGTAAAGGCGAGCACGGCACGGGTCAGTCGATTGGCGAGCGCCACGCGGCCGAGCACACCGGATTCGGGCGTGTCGAGCAGGCGACGGCGCATGCGCGAGCCGGCGGAGTGGCTGCCGCGGTTGTGCGAAGACGAAGTGGCGAAGCGCGTGCCAGCCGGGGAGGCCGCCGAGGCGACCTGGTCGTCGGTGATGGCGGCCATGGTGCCGGTGCCGGTGAGCTCGGCCTCGCGACCGGTTGCCTCGTCACCGGCGCGCAGCAAAAGCGCGACGATGATAAAGCTTGCCAGCAGCGAGGAGCCACCCTGGCTCATAAAGGGCAGGGTGACGCCGGTCAGCGGAATCAGGCGGGTAACGCCGCCAACGATCAAGAACGCCTGGAAGCTGATGGCGGCCGTAAGACCAGTGGCGCTAAAGGCGGCAAGGTCGGACTTGGCACGGGCTGCCGTGGTCAGGCCACGTACGGCAAAGAGCATAAACAGGATAAGAACGGCGCCGCCGCCCAAAAGGCCCATCTCCTCGCCGATAGCCGAGAAGATAAAGTCGGACTCGACGACGGGGATGTTGTTGGCCATGCCGTTGCCAATGCCGACGCCAACAAGGCCGCCGTCGGCCAGCGAGAAGAGGGACTGGACAATCTGGTAGCCCTGGCCCTGTGCATCCTTAAAGGGATCGGCCCAGATCTGGAAACGAACCTGGACGTGCGACAGGAACTTGTAAGCGCCCACGGCCCCCACGGCCAAGAGCACAAGGCCGATGATGACATACGAGAAGCGACCCGTGGCAACGTAGAGCATCAGCAAGAAGATGGTGTAGAACAGCAAGGCCGAGCCCAGGTCACGTTCGAAGACAACGACGAGCAGGCATACACCCCAGACTGCGAACAGCGGCAGCAGCAGGCGCAGACGCGGAATCTTAAGACCCAAGATCTTGCGGTTGGAGATAGAGAGCAGTTCGCGGTTCTCGGCCAGGTAACCGGCTAGGAACAGCACGATAAAGACCTTGGCGAACTCGCCGGGCTGAATGGTAAAGCCGGCGATGCGAATCCACAGTTTAGAGCCCGAGATCGTGGTGCCGATAAAGATGGGCAGCATCAGCAAGATGATGCCGATGATGCCAAAGGTGTACTTGTAGCGCATGACTACGTCGAGGTTTTTGACCAGCGCAAGCGTACCTACCATCAACGCCACCGAGATAAACAGGATGACGAGCTGCGAGATGGCGAGCGTGGGCGCCAAGCGCGTCACAAACGTGATGCCAATGCCCGAAAGAACAAAGACGATGGGCAGGATGGCCGGGTCGGCGCCGGGTGCCAGAATGCGCACGGCGATATGCGCCGCGGCGAAGGCGGCAAAGAGACCGATCGGAACGGCAAGTGTCTCAAACGAGATGGCGGCGCCTGCGGTGAGCACGTACATCGCATACAGCAGGATGACGGGGAACGCCGAGGCGATGAGTAAGAGCAGTTCGGTATTACGGCGACTCATAAGCGGCACTCCCTTTCTAATTCTTATCGGAGGCTTCGGCCTCGGCGGACTGTTCGGCGGTATTCTCGGAATCCGATTCGGAGGTCGAACCCTGGTCGGTGTTATTGCGGATCGTTTGCGCGTCGATCACCTGACGGGTCTGCTCCTCGTCGATCTGATGGCGGTACTTGGAGATGGTGTCCTGTGCGTCGTCGATGCTCGTCTGCTGAATACCTGCCTTAAGGCGATTTTGTGTGTCTTCGGGCAGGTCGGACAGTTTGATGGTGGTCGTGCTGTCGAGCCAGTGCAGCTTAAGGCCGAGCGGCTTGCCGGGAATGCCCCGGTAGACCGCGACGGTGTCTTTGTAGGTGCCCAGGTAGTACGAGCCGGTGATGCCTGCGTAGGCCCAGATGGCTGCCGCCAGCACAAAAGCGATGCCCAGTACGGTGGCAATGGTGATGTTGCGGCGGCGGACGCGCTTTGCCTCGCGCATGACGCCATCGTCGACCAGGTCAACGACAAGCACGGTGACGTTGTCATGCCCGCCGGCGACCAGTGCCGCGTCAACAAGGTTGTCGACGCAAATCTGCGCGGTCGAGGACTGTGTGGCGATGTTTTCGATATCGCTATCGGGAATCATGCTCGAAAGACCGTCCGAGCACAGGATCAGGCGGTCGCCTTCCTCGATATGCAGGGTAAAGTGGTCGGCATACATGGCGGGATCCGAGCCCAGCGCGCGGGTGATGACTGAGCGGTTGGGGTGGACGCGAGCCTCGTCTGCCGTAATTTCGCCGGCGTCCACGAGCTCCTCCACATAGGAGTGGTCGCGGGTCACGCGGATGAGCGTGCCCTCGTGGAGCAGATAGGCGCGCGAGTCGCCCACGTGGGCGATGGCGAGCATGTCGTTTTCGATATAGGCGCAGGTTGCCGTGCAGCCCATGCCGGGCTTGCCGAGCCCGTTGAGCGCAGCCTCGATGACCGCGGCGTTTGCAGCTTCGACGGCGGCTGCCAGTCGTGCGGCGTCGGCTGCCTGCGGCGCTGTCTTGGCAATGGTCTCGACGGCGATGGAGGAGGCTACCTCACCGGCGGCGTGGCCGCCCATGCCGTCGCATACGCAAAAGAGCGGCGATTGCACCAGATAGGAGTCTTCGTTATGCGGGCGCACACAGCCAACATCGGAGCGGGCGCCCCACATGAGCTGCGTGGTCGTGCCGGCGTCGTAGGTCGAGTCAGTCTCGACGCGCTCGTCGGTCAGCGGCTCAAAACTCATGGTCGAGCCGGGGTCCTTAAGCTTGGCCTCCACGGCGGCAACGTCAATCTCGGCCGTATCGCCGGGCGAGACGGTGTCGGCATCGTTGCTCGGGTCGTTGACGTTGGGCGTGGCGGGCTCTTCGGTTGTACGGTCGGCAGGCTCGTCGTCTTGCGGGGCGACGGCTGCAGACTCGGGCGTCGCGAAGTGCGCGGGCGCGGGCGTGCCGTGGGATTGGGAGACATCCTCCGTCGTTGCTGCGGGTACGTCTTCGGTTACAGACTGCATGGCTTCGGGCGCCGATGCGTCCGCGGGGGAGGGCGCCGCCGCGGGTTCCGGTGCAGATGCGGACTCGGGCGCTGCGGCGGGTGCCGGCGCTACGGGAAACACCGGTGCCGCGGGCTCGGGAGCCGCAAATACCGCGGAGCTCTCGGTAATCGCCGTGGCGACGGGTTCGGCAAAGTGAGCCGGCGCGGGCATGTCTTGCGGGACCGCGGGCTGCTCGGTAGCGGCGTGCACGCCGATGGGGGTGTTACCGCCGTCAGCGTTGTCCTCGGTATCCTCGTCGTCGGTCAGCGTCGGATATTCTTGCGTTACATGCGAAAGAGGCAGGGAGAACACAGTGTCCTCGGGCTCCACGGGCGCATGGCCCGCCGGGGCGGCATGAGCCGGCGCGGTCGCGGGGGCGGCCGACGTCTCTGGCATGGTTGCGGACTTGTTCTCCTCGTCGATCATCGACGGTTCACCTTCATGACCACGTCGCCAATCTGGACTTCGTCGCCCTCGCGCAGCGTTGCGGGCTCCACCAGCTGGCGGCCGTTGACGAGCGTGCCGTTAAGCGAGTTGAGGTCCTCGATAATAAGTGCCGGACCCTGCAGCGAAAAACGCGCATGCGAGGCCGAGACAAACGGTTCGTTGATGCAGATGTCCGACGACGGCGAACGGCCGACGATGACGGGGCCGAGCATATCCACGTGGATGCCGCGGATGCCGCGCGGGCCCTTGTCCACATCGATCGTCCAGATGGCCGAGTCGCGGCGCTGGCCGCGGACGAGCCCCACGCCGGTCTTCATGACGGCAAACAGGAAGATATAAAGCAGGACGACCAGGACGATGCGGCCTGCAAACAGGACGATATCGATGTTCATAAGCGACTATCCCCTAAATTCGAACGTGCTCAGGCCAAACGTCAGCAGATCGCCGTTGCGCAGCGGGCAGCGCGTGATGCGACGGTTGTTGACGAGCGTGCCGTTGGTGGAGTTGAGGTCCTCGATCGACCAGTCCGAGCCGGTAAAGGTGAGCTGGGCATGACGGCGCGACACGTTGGGGTCGCGCAGGGCGATGTCGGAAACCGAGCGCTCGCGACCGATGGTCACCTGTGCGGAGGTGATGGCGTGGCTCTCGCCGCTCACGACGTCGACGAGCTGGGCGAGCGGACGCTGCGGGGCGCGAGAGCTTGCCATGTTGGAGGCGATGCTGGCTGCGGCGCCAAGGCCAGCGGCGGCGCCGGTCGCGGCGGCTCCGCCCATGCCGGCAAGCGCGTCGCGCGAGACGGTTTGGGGCACGGGAATGGGTGCGGCGGCAGGGTCGGGCATATTGGGCGCAAAGGGGTCGGCCACGGCAAGCGGGTCGGGAGTGGCAGCACGAGGTGCCGGCTGCTGCTGCGGCATAGCAGCGGGGTGTTGCTGCGGGGCGGCGAACTGCTGCTGGCCGGCGCGCGGGGCGCTGGCGGCACGGCTCGCGGCCGAGTTGTTCTGGCCCAGGCCGTTTTGGTAGGCGCGCTCTTCCTCGTACAGGCGACCGAGCGTGGGGGCATCGACGTTCTCGGCAAAGACCGAGAACTTGCCGCCGCGCAGCTGCGGGTCGATCATAAAGCGAACGAGGGGCTCGCCGACAAAGACGTAGCGGCGCTTTTCGGCCTGCGCTTTCACAAACTCGCGGACCTCGCGCGAAAGCTCGGGATAGAACGGGGCGAGCATGGGATCGTCGTCGGCGGCAATCAGGATGGTATAGAGCGCCGGCGCGGTGTTGACGCCGTTGATCACCAGAGTCTGATCCTCCATGTCGCGAGCGGCCTGCTTGGCAAGCTTCTTAAAGGAGAACGGGGCACGGGTGGCACCGAAGATGCCGGCCACGTGGTCCTCGAAGATGTTCAGGAAGTTCACGAAAGATCACTCTCCGTATAGGTTCTTTGGTATCCGAGCAAATAAAGGCATATCCCAACGATTATAGAGGATAGGGTTCCCGCAACCGCCGCCTTGGCGACGACCGCGGCTGCAAGGCTGGCAATTTCCATATGGTGTGCAAGACAGGACGCCGCTGCGCAGCCGATGCCGGTGACAGCGATTGCGGCGATTGCGGCAAGGTTTGAGCCCTGATTGGCACGCTTGGCATGGGCATTGAGCAGCGCAGATGACGCCGCGGCAGTTGCCGCGACCAGCACAAAGGCAGCCCAAAGGAGCGGGTCTCCCAGCGCTGCGGCAACGTTACCGAGCCCCAGTACGCCTCCGGCTGAAAGCGCGACCGTGGCCAGACGGGCAAAAAGCGCGCCCATGCCCGTTGCCGCGGCGGCGCTTGCCGGGCCGAGCCAAAATGACGCGACGCCGGCGGCGACCCCAGCTGCCAGGAAGGTATTGCCGGTCAGACAGCCAAGCGCGAGTGCACAGGTGAGCGTGGCGCTCGCGGCAGCCTCGGTGCGACCCCAGGCGATCCACCAACCGGACATGGCGGCGGCAAAGATCACCGCGACGGGCAGCATCGACAGGATGCCCTGTGCCTGCATGGTGGCGTTGGCCATGAGCACCAAAAAGCCCACAGCCGAGATGGCCGAGCCAATCTGGGGGGCCAGGCCAGCCGCCACTCCGATCGCGATGGCCGCAATGACCAGGCCGGGAAGCGCCGCGACCCCGGCCGTTTGCATCAGCAAAAAGCTAAAGGTGCCGCACGTTAGCGCCGAGATAGTGCGCATGGTGTAGTCGCGCGCATGGCTCCAGCGCGTGCCCGCCCAGCCGAGTGCGGGGTCGACCTCGATGGCGTCGTCCTCGTAGTGCGACGGCTCGATATCGTCGAGCTCCTGCTCGTCATCCGAAAGTTCGCCAACCATTTGCTCCAGGCTGCGACGGCCTTCGCGCACGCTGCCCAGACCGGCAAGGAGCTGGTCGCAAAATGTCTCGACGCTGCTGGGGCGGTCCTGCGGCATGGGGGAGAGCGCGCTCATGAGCGCGGCCTCGGCTCCCGGGGGAAAGTGTGGTATCAGCTCGCTGGGATAGGTGGCGCCGCCGATGATGCGGTCGAGCGAGTCGGCGGGCGTGGCCGCCATAAAGGGAGCGCTGCCGCACAGGCCCTCATAGATTACACAGGCGAGGGCAAAGACATCGGCGCGCTCATCGACCGTGCCGGTCTCGATATCGAGCTGCTCGGGCGGCATGTAGCCGATGGTGCCGCCGCGCGAGCCGCCAAAGCCACCGGCAGACGACAGCCGCGCCATGCCAAAGTCGGTGAGCTTTACATTGCCCGAGTGGTCGATGAGCACGTTGGCGGGCTTAATGTCCAGGTGGAGTACGCCATTACTATGGGCGAAGGTGAGCGCCTGGCCTAGGGCATCGGCAATGGCCGCGGCCTCGTCAAAGGTAAGTGAGTGACCGTCCACGCGGTGCAAAAACTCGGCCAGCGACATGCCATCGACATATTCCATAACTAGGTAGGCATAGGCTGTGTCGTGCGTAAAGTCGATGACCTGCACGATGTTGGGATGTTGAAGCATGGCGGCAGTGTGCGCCTCGCGCAGGACATCCATGATGTCGCTGGCGGGCATGCCGACACCGTTAATAAGGGGGATGCGCTTAATGGCGACGCGGCGGCGCAGGTGCGTGTCGCGGCAGATCTCGATGGAGCCAAAACCGCCGGTCGCAAGTGTCTCGAGCGGCTGGTACCGCTTGAGCAGCTCGCGAGAGCTGGTGCCCTCCAAAGGAACGTCCGGCGAGAACCGGGCGGTATGTTGCGAGAAAAGCGGCATGGCCAACCCTCGTGCGTTTAAAGTTCGTTTGCGAGCGGCGGGCGCGGGGCCGAGCCGTTCGCGGTGGCATAGATGCTGCTAGTGTAGCACGCTCGGGTGCATGGGGAGGATAGCGGGATGCGAGGCTGCCTGCCTGGCTTGGCCTTAGCGCTTCTTCTTGTTCTTCTTCTGCTTGCGCCGCTTGCCCTTGGTCTCCTGGGGCTTGTCGCCCTGCTTGGCCTCGGCGGCGGCCTTCTCGGCCTTCATTTTCTTCTTCTTGGTCTCGATGCGGAGTTTTTTGTTGATGCGGGCCTTGAGGAAGGGACCGAACTGCTCGGCATCGCCACGGACGAAGGTGTCCTTGGGGATCGTCACGCCCTGGTCGGCGAACATGGCCACAAAGATGCGCTCGCCGTCGAGTACGTGGTCGAGCTTGTCAAACGGGAAGAACTGCGACTTGCCGCTCTTGCCCCAAACCATCAGGCCGTCCTCGTTGGCGGCGACGCGGCGATAGCGGCCACCCATGGACTCGTCGGCCTCGACGGCGTCGATAAAGTCGCGGGCGAGCGTGTGGTGCAGGTTCTTGCTCCACCAGGCCAAAAAGGCGCCGAATACGATCAGGACGACGCCAAACTTGATCCAGCTGCCGCCGGCCACCAGCATGCCGATGCCGATGAGCGCGGCAACTGCCGCGGCGACATACAGCGAGCCGCGACGCCTGGGCGAGGCGACCAGGCGGGCGAAGTCGGTGACCAGGTCGTTTTCGTACTGGTACTCGTTGAGGTACAGGATGCCGTCATCGGCTGCGGCCTGCTCCTCGAGCGCGACCTCGACCTGGTCGGCTGCTTCGGAGGGAACGAGGTTGCTCTCTGCGTCTGCCATGCTCTTTGGACTCCTATCGCGGCGGGCTCGCCGTACGGGTTATTATGGAATGCAGTATGCCGTGCGACCGCATGGCCGCCGCGGCAACAAGACTCAGTATACCCGGGGGAGCACCCATGGAATCGTTGTACCGAAAGTATCGCCCGCTCACCTTTGACTCCGTGGTGGGCCAGCAGCATATCGTCTCGACGCTCGAGCACGCCATCACCGAGGGGCGCCTGTCCCACGCCTACCTGTTCTGCGGACCGCGCGGCACGGGCAAGACCACCATGGCGCGCATTCTGGCCAAGGCGCTGCTGTGCCGCAATGCCGAGGCGGCGCGCGCCGAGGGTGCAAGCGGCTGCATGCCCGACGGTACTTGCGAGGAGTGCGAGCTCATTGCCGAGGGTAACCACCCCGATGTCTACGAGCTCGATGCCGCAAGCCGTACCGGCGTGGACAACGTGCGCGAGGAGATCATCAACTCCGTCAACTTTGCCCCAGTGCGCGGCAAGTACAAGATTTATATCATCGACGAGGTCCACATGCTCACGACGGCGGCGTTCAACGCGCTGCTCAAGACGCTTGAGGAGCCGCCGGCACACGTGATCTTTGTGCTGTGCACCACCGACCCGCAAAAGATTCTGGAGACCATTCTCTCACGCTGCCAGCGCTTCGATTTCCACCGCATCGGCAACGAGGATATCGAGCATCGCCTGTCTTACGTGTGCGAGCAGGAGGGCTTCGATTACGACGACGAGGCACTCGCCATTGTGGCGCGCCATGCCAAGGGCGGTATGCGCGACGCGCTTTCCACGCTGGAGCAGCTGAGCGTCTTTGGCAACGGTTCTGTGCATGCGGACGACGCCCGCTCGCTTTTGGGCGAGGTTTCGGACCAGATTCTGGGCGAGTTTTCCCGCGCCATTGCCGATCGCGATGTTGCCGAGCTCTATGGACTGATCCGTGCGCAGGTCGAGGAGGGCAATGACCTGCTGGAGCTGACGCGCGACCTGGTGGCGCATGTGCGCGACGTGTACGTTGCCTGCGTTGCCGGTGCCCGTGCCGAGCTGTTTGAGGGCGGCTCCGAGCAGGCCGAGGCGCTTGCTGCCGAGGCCGCTGCCTTTGGCGAGCATCCTGCCGACCGCCTGGCCCGCGTGCTGACGGTGCTCGACGATGCCGCACTGGAGATGAGGGGCGCGAGCGACGTGCGCCTGGTGCTCGAGATTGCCTGCACGCGTCTGGCGCGTCCCGAGGCCGATTTAACGATTGAGGCATTGGCCGAGCGCGTGGCACGCCTGGAGGCCATGATTGCCAATGCCGCCGTTCCGGCGAGCGTGGCTGCTGCTCAGGCCGCCGCGCCTGCAGCATCCGTACCCGCTGCTGCCCAACAGCCGACGCTCATTTCGGGCGCTCGTGCTGCCGCTCCGGCGGCATCCGCTGCCCCCGCTGCTACGTCCGCGCGCCAGGGCGGTATGCCTTGGGACCGCGGCGCTGCTGTTCCGGCTGCCCAGCCTGCGACCAAGTCCGCGGCTCCTGCGCCGGCGCCCAGACCTGTAACGCCTGCACCTCAGCCCGTTGCGGCTCCGGCTTCCGCGCCTGCTGCATCGACCGTGTCGGTGTCCAAGCCCAACAACGCCGCCCAGGTTGCCGCCGCCGGTGCTGCCGAGACCCCCGCGGTTGAGGACGCCGGCGAGCTCCAGCGCAAATGGGCCGAGGTCGTCGAGCGCGTCAAGGCTCGTCAGGCCTCCTACGCAGGGCTTTTGCTCAACGCTCGCGCCACGGCCGACGACGGCTCCAAGCTCACGGTCTCGTTCCCCGCGGGTTCGACTTTTGCCATCAAGATGCTCGGTCGCGCCGATACGCAGTCGGTGGTCCTGCCGACGGTCTGCGCGGTCTTCGGTCGTCGTACCGTCGACTATGTCCTGGATGGGGGTGGCACGCCGGCTCCTCAACATGAGGAGCATTCTCCATCTGCACGGGCTGCGGTATCTGCGGACCCGCAACCCGTGTCCTCGGCGGCCTCTGTATCCTCGAGCGCCAGCGCGCCGCAGCAGCAAGCGGCACCGGTAGCGGCATCGACCCCGTCGGCGCCTAAGCCCGCGGCGCCCAAACCGGCTGCTTCGACACCCGCGCCCAAGCCCGCCTCGCCCGCGCCCAAGTCGTCTGACCTGGGCAAAGCCCCCTGGCTACGCTCCGACAACCCCGCCGGCGCTCCTGCCACGGGTAAGCTCCCGACTGAGCCCGCACCCCGTGCGCCCGAGCGCTCTGCCGCTCCCAAATCTCAGCCTGCCGCGTCGTCTGCGCCATGGGAATCCGAGCAGGTTCCCTACGACGATGCCATGGTCGGCGGTTTTGCTGCCGATGCTGGTGGGGACGATCTGCCTCCGTTCGACGTGCCGGGTGCGGCGTCCGCGCCCAAGTCCGCTGCAACTGCCCCCAAAGAGGAGGACGCTCTTGCAGCTCCCTGGGAATCCAATCCCGGTGCTGGCAGCCCCTTCGGCCATCAGGGCGCAGCCCCGAGCATCCCGCAGACCGAGGACGAGGCCAAGGCCCTCATCCGCAGCGTCTTTGGCCAGGCCACCATCTTCAAGCCGGTGGAGTAGCTGCACAGGCGGGTATACTGCTCAAGAAGAGGACCCCTTGTCCGGGCGCATCTGTATTTCGGACATGTGTAGTGTGGTGCCGCGTATGTCGCATTTGAGCAGACAGGTGCGTGACGGTCGGCCTAGGATGCTGAGGTCGATACGATACGTCGCATGGCTGTTCGTGTACTCGACTTGCTCGGCGTTAATGGTTGCTCCGATTGCCAAATAAACGCCTAGCTCGGCATCGACAATCTTGAAGTCCTTTATCTTGACCTTGAACTCTTGATAGAGGGACGGGCTGTTGTAGTAGACGGTTCGGGTTCCGTCGGTGCACTCATCGGTCGTCTCCCATTTGACGACGGGCTGGTCCGAGCTGGCTATCAGCAGTTCTGCTCCAAAAGCTATGGCATGGGTGATGACAACCAGCAATGCCCAGCCGACAAAGAGATAGAGAACCACATATGCAACGGGGTGTTTTGAGCGGATGTTTTGGAGCGCGTTGGGGGCATTCATGGGGCACCTCCAAATTACTATCTATGGCAATCAAATTATACCCTGCCGCCATGTGCGCCGCCTCGAGCAGCGGTTCGGCATTTAGCTATTTAGTGGCGCACATGAAATGCCGGATTCGGCTCTACTAGATTGAGTGTGCGATATTATGCAACCTTGCATAATTCGACCTTGCATAATCTTTGAGTGCGGTTTGTATTGGAGGACATGTATATCGACTGAGGTAACACGTCCGCCCCGCTCTCTCGCCGCGCGCCGTGGTACGATTTTTGAGTTTGAAAGTCCCGCCGTGCTCCGGCTGCCCTTGCAGCTCGGCGTGCGGCCGCACGTAAAGGAGCCATCATGGCCGGTATGAACATGCAGCAGATGATGAAGCAGGCTCGCAAGATGCAGGAGCAGCTTGCCGCCGCGCAGGAGAACCTCAAGTCCCAGACCGTCGACGCCTCTGCCGGCGGCGGCATGGTCAAGGTGACCGTTAACGGCGAGATGGAGCTCGTCAACCTCACCATCGACCCCGATGCCCTCGATCCCGAGGACGTCGATATGCTGCAGGACATGATCATGGCTGCCGTCAACGAGGCCGTCCGCGACGTCAACGAGCTCGCCAATAAGCAGATGGGCGCCATCACCGGCGGCCTCAACATCCCGGGCATGCCGTTCTAAGACACGCATATATATGAGTGCGAATCACAGCCTGCAAAAACTGCTCGATGAGCTGGGCCGTCTGCCGGGTATTGGCCCCAAGTCGGCCCAGCGCATCGCCTATTACCTGCTCGAGGCCGATGCCGAGGAGGCCCGCCGCCTGGCCGAGGCCATCCTGGAGGTTAAGCAGGAGGTGCACTTTTGCAGCCGCTGCTTTAACTACGCCACGGCCGACGAGTGCTCCATCTGCCAGGACCCGATGCGCGATACCACTCGCATTTGCGTTGTGGGCGAGCCGCGCGACGTCCAGGCGATCGAGCGCACGGGCAGCTACCACGGTCTCTACCACGTATTGGGCGGTGTGATCAGCCCCATGGACAAGATTGGTCCCGAGCAGTTGCACATCCGCGAGCTGTTGGCGCGTCTGGGCCACGAGGACATCCATGAGGTCATCATCGCCACCAACCCCAACATCGAGGGCGAGACCACGGCGAGTTACCTGGCCCGTACCATCAAGCCGTTGGGCGTCGAGGTGTCGCGTCTGGCAAGCGGCCTTCCCGTGGGCGGCGACCTGGAGTATGCCGACGAGCTTACGCTTGGCCGCGCCATCGAGGCCCGTCGCGCGATTTAGATGGCGAGCCTGCTCCTTCCGTATGTTTTCCTCGCGACGCACGGGGTAGTCATAATTTCCCCGTGCGACTGTGAGTTTGTTGTGCAACAAAGATGCTTCGTATCCGCTTATCGCATGGATGCTTCCGCTCGCAACCTTAATTTGCCCATTCGTTGCGCAACCTTTTTGGTTCGCTGATACACTCAAATATGGATTCGAATGAATGCGCCGCTTCTGAGCGGCGTGTTTTTGTTGGAGGAGAACGCATGCGGCCCGGTGGCACTCAGACAAAGCGCGGCGCCGCGGTGCGCATGCGACGCCGACTGGACTTGGCGCCTCGGGCGTACGTGCTGCTGTCGTGCTCGCTGGTGCTGGTCATAGCTGGCGTTTCTGCCTATGGCATGACCGTGCCGTCCATGATGCAGGCGCATGCCGCACGCGAACCGCGCGTGGGGCATGAGGTCAAAAGCGATCTGGGCACCACGACTGGATATGCTTGGGCAAGTGTGGTCGGGCATATTGTGTTTGGCACCGACGATGCGGACGGCGCCGAGGCCCCGGACAACGAAGTCACGCTTGCCAATGGCAAAACCATCGTGCTCACCAACACCAAGATCATCGATCGATTGTCCAACAATAGCGTGGCGGCAACGGTGAATAAGGTCGAGCAGCAAAAGGAGCAGGACGCCCAGCAGTCCGGAAAGCCCGGTAGCTCGGATACTTCTGGCTCCGGCTCGGATTCATCGAGTTCGGGCGGCGGCTCTGGGTCGGGTTCCTCTACCGGAGGGCCTGGAAACGGCGGCTCGACGGGCGGCAACACTGACAACGATGCAAACTCCGGCGGCCTTTCCGCTGCTGAGGAAGAGAGCATTCACAGTTGGCTTGTGACCAAGTACAACATGCTCGACGGCTATGTTTCTCGTGCCAATGACGTGGTCTCGACCTATAACTCTACGGGAGATCCCAGGCCGTGCGACAGCCTGGTCGGGGAGATGTTTGTCATTCGAGCCGAGTTCGGTCGTCAGACATTCTCGCCCCGGTCAAGGTGGTATCAGCAGTATGCCAATCTGTGGGGCTGTTACACCAACCTATGTCAATGGGTCGGCCATTACGGCGATGATGACGTCGCGCTCGGTAACTTCAACAATAACGTGGCGGCGCTTGCCCTATGATGACCGATCTTGCATCCACCACACCACAATCGCTCGGTCGCGATCCCATGGTCGGCCTGCGCCTGGCGCGTGTCGACGGGTTTGAGCCGGCCATTGCGCTCGGTCAGGACGAACTGCCTGCCTATCTGCGTCGTTTTACGATACTGTTTGCCGACGATGCCACCATGCGCCGTGGCGGTATCGGCCGCGTGACGCGTGCTGTCAACGCCCAAGGCGAGGACGTAGCACTCAAACAGCTCATCTTGCCGACGCGCGATGAGTTTGACGACGATGCCGCCCATGAGTCGCTGGTCGCCAAGTTCAAAGCGGCATTTCGCGAGGAATATGAATGCCATCGCGCCCTTTCGGGCCTTAAGGGCTTTCCCCGCCTCTATGGCTGGGGCGAGGTTGACGGTGTGCCTGCAATTGTCATGGAATGGGTCGAGGGCGAGACGCTCGCCCGCTTGCGCTCGCGACTCGCCGTGGACGATGCCGGACGCCTATCGCCGCTTGTGGCGGCGCGCTTGGGGCGCGACCTGTTCGACCTGCTCTGCCGCATGAGCCTGGTGGGGGAGGGCTTTGTCCATCGCGATATCTCGCCCGCTAATATTATGGTGCGTACGGCGCGTTTACCGCTTGACCGGCAGCTTGCCGAGGGCACCTTTGACCTGTGCCTGATCGACTTTGGCTCGTCGCTGGCGCTCGAGCCTGCGTCGGCCGTGGCCGGTACTGGCGGCAAGGCATCCTTTACCGAGCGCTATGCCACGCTGCGTCGCGCGACGGTGGCCTACGCTCCGCCCGAGATGCTTACCGACGATATTCCCGACCTGCGCGCTTTGCGTATGTCGCCGGCGATCGACGTCTATGCCGCGGCAAGCACGGTTTACGAGCTCATTGCCGGCGTCGCGCCATACGAAGCTGCGCCGAGCACTTCGGGCACCTCGGGTTCGCGCAAAAAGACGCGCGACATCGCCAGCCCCTACCGTCTCAAGATGGACACGCTGCCCGACTATCCCATTGGTGCCCATGCGCCCGGTTGCGATTTGACTCAGCTGCTTCGTCGTGAGCCCGATGTGGCGCTCGCCGCGGCTGAGCAGGCCCAGCAGTTGGGGCTTGAGCCGGATTCCGAGGAGCTACGCGATGCGCTGGCGTTTGTCGATGCCCAGCTGTTCGACGTGGTGATGGCCTGTCTGTCCAGCCATCAAAAAGATCGTCCCGAGCCGGCGGCGGTCGAGACGGCGCTCTCGGCGTTTTGTGACCACTATGCACAAAATGTCGGTCGTTCGCTCCGCGGCGAGCCGCTCACGCCGTGCCCCATGGATGCGTCCGGCCGCGCGGTTCGTCGCGCGCTGATGGTCGGCGCGGCGGTCGTCTGTGGCGTGGTTTGGGCTGTGGTCGTGGTTTCGGCCGCGCTGCTGGCGTCGGGCGCTCGCGTGACGGCGACTTTGGGATCGCTCGTGTGGTCTGGGCCACTACCGGGTATTATTGCCGCACTGGCGTTGGCGCTACCAGGCATGGCCGGCGTTGCCGCGGGGGCACTTGCGCGCGATCGGCGCTCGGGGTTCCTGCAGGGTGTGCTTGCGCTTTCTGCCTGCGAGGTTCCGGTGCTGGTTGTGGCTGCATGTAGCGTATTTTCCCAACGCGCCGTGATGGGCGGCCTTGTTGCCGCTCTGGTTGCAACCTATACGCTTACGTGGTTTTTGCTTGCGATGGGCTTTGCCTTTGAGCTTCCCGTTTCGGCACCGCGGCGCACAAAAGCCCAGATGGCGACTCCGCTTGCCGGTGGAGCCGCAGCTGCCCGTACTTTTGGCGGACCTGTCGAAGTATCGTCCGATTCTATTTCTACGACCAAGGAGGCCTAGGTCATGGCATCTCAAGTTGAGCTCACCCCATGCGGGGCCATGTTTGACATCTTTAAGCGCGCGGCGCATCTGAGCCATATCGAGCTGTGCGGCTTGGTGCTTTCGTCCCGTCCGCTCGCCGACGGCCGCAGCCCGCAGAGCCGAGCCGCCGATCGCTCTTGGGTTTCCCGCTTTATCGTTCGCGCACCGGTCGGCACGCTTCAGCAGCGCTACTTTGCCGAATACGGTACATCGGCTGCGCGTATTATGTCGCAACTGGCCTTGCGCCAGCGCAACCCCATGGACTCCACGGCTGTGATCAATATGGTGTGCGGTCCTGCAGGTGAACCGATGGTACGCGCGCTCGAAGAGTGTCACCAGGACACGAATCTCTATCGCAACGCGCTCGATCGCCTGTCCCAGGCGGCAGAACTCATGCCCGCCGAGCGCGCCGAGGCCGTGCTGGTGCTGTTTGTCGCCGTCGGTTGTTCGGCGGATGTGCGGTCCTCGGTGAACTATGCCATCGACTACGCGCACGCGACCTGTGGCGGAGGCACCTCCACGCCGCGTTCGCTTGGCATGTCGATGACCGCGGGCGAACGCGAACCCGCCCCGGCGCACCCCTTGGGCTTGCTGCGCGTGCAAAACAGTTTTGTCGTGAGCGCCCCGCGCTGGATTCAGCCGAGTGAGCAGGGTGTTGAGATTGGCGCGCTGGCCACTGGCGAGGGCGATATTACCGACGTCGGCGACGATGTCTCGGCCCGCCATGCCCATATCTGGTGCGATGCTCAAAATATCTGGCACGT
>JAXJIC010000009.1:0-116010 GCA_036298925.1 Collinsella aerofaciens | reverse complement strand
GTCCTGACTCGCACGGAGAGCACATTAAGTGCTCTCCGGCTCGTGCGGAACTCGCGATCGACCTTATATATTTGCCCTCCCCGGGGCTCCCGCACAACGGGACCTCAGTTGGGTTCTATCCCGTATGGCAGTCGCTTCGCTCCTGCCCGCCTTGGTTGTGAGGGCGGTTTGGCGTTGGAACGGTTCTTTCTGATATATGCTGGTTGCGGCTCTTCTTTTGGGAGGAGTCGCTTTTTTGTTGTGAGGGAGATGGCCCGTGGCTGATGATTTGATTCGTTCTGAGCTTCTTTCTGCGGATTGGAATGGCGAATGGATGCGTCTGCAGGCCGCTCGGCATCGGGCTGATGATTCTTTTGAATGGGATAAGCGGGCTCGGCATTTTCGGCCGCTTGAGACTGCCCCGTATGCCCGGGACTTTATGAAGCTGCTGGCGTTAAAGCCTGGTGAATCCGTGCTTGATATGGGGTGTGGGGCTGGGTCGATTGCTATTCCGCTTGCTCAGGCTGGGCATCCCGTGATTGCAGCCGACTTCTCCCCCGCTATGTTGGGCACCCTTGATGCCGGCATTGAGTATTACGGGCTCGAGGGGCGCATAACGCCCCTTGAGCTTGCTTGGGATGATGATTGGGATTTGGTTGGACCCGTCGCGAAAGCGGTGGATGTTGCCTTTGCCAGTCGGTCAGTTACGACGACCAATCTAAAAGGCGCGCTTGCCAAGCTTGATCGTACGGCTCGTCGGCGTTGTGCTGTCACGATGGTCGCCAACTCCAGCCCGCGCTATGATCTGCACTTGATGAACGCTATCGGCGCCTCGGTTACCTGCAGCAATGGCTTTGTGTATGCCTTCAACATCCTCATTCAGATGGGCGCGTTGCCGCAGGTTACATACTTTGAATCGCCTCGTCGCGATACCTTCGATAACCTCGAGGCAGGCGTGGCGGACTTCTCCCGTATGCTCGAACATGGCAACGAAGATAAGATCGACCGCCTGCGCGACTACATCGCCCAACACATGATTGAGAATCCCCATGCCGGTGAGCCGGGCTCCAAGGGCGTGCCGCAGGGGCGCTATATGCTCGACCATATCCGTAAGGTTCGTTGGGCGTTTATTGCATGGGAGCCGGTCTCTGCGCCCAGCTCATAGCCTGTTCGCAGCCCCCGCCGCCCACTCACTCGGCATCCGTATTCTTTTTGAACTGGGCAAACGCGCTCCACACCGCGCCGTTCCTGCGCTATCGTGGGACAGCTCACGTAGATTAAGGCCCCGTCGTGGGGCGCCCCATACATAGAAAGCGAGAACCCATGGCACTGACAGGAGCCCAGGTCAAGCAGCTTCGCAGCATGGCCCATCACCTCAACCCCGCCATCATCATCGGCAAGTCCGATGTCAACGAGGGCACCGTCGAGCAGACGGTCGCCTACCTGGAGAAGCACGAGCTCGTTAAGTGCTCCGTGCTCGATGGCTCCAGCCTTTCCGCCCGCGAGGCCGCCGAAGAGCTCGCCGAGCGTTGCCACGCCGAGGTCGTCCAGGTCATCGGCCGCAAGTTCTCGCTGTATCGCGAGTCCTCGCGCAAGGACATCGAGAAGATCAAGCTCGTCTAAGAGCCAATGATCCGGCGAGCCAACATATAGCAAGCTTACGGGTGCCCGAATACTTCGGGCGCCCGTTTTTTATCGCTCGACCAGCACGCGGTTGAGCCGACCCTCCACCAAGCGCTCGTATAGACGCCGCGTCTCGGGCTCGGGCACGCCATTGACCTGCTCCCTCAGATGGTGCATATGCCCGCTGTACAGCTCGACGATATCGCGCCGCCGCCCCGCCGCACTGTAGACGCGCATGGCGCAGCGCACCATATCCTCACGCGCCGTTTCCTGCCGAAGCCCCGACTCCGCCAGCCAAATCGCCGACTGCAGATCGTTTTCCTCTAGAGCGGCATTTGCTCCCTTAATCATGCAATCGATGTACTTTGACTGCATAATGCGTCGCATACGCAAAAAGTAGGTGGGATTACAGCCATTGGGAACATACAGCGGTCCGGCATAAAGCTGCTCAATCTTAAGGCACAGCTCAACTAAATGGGGCCCGCGCGCACCCGTGCGATTTCCCAAAACCTCGCGGCTTATCTGGTCAAACAGCCGCACATCGGTCTTAACGTAGTCGCCATTGAGTCCGATGCATTCATTTTGGATGAGTACACATGACTTGCCGTCTGGCGTCGGTCCCAAAGCCGACCGTAAGCGCGATATCGTCGAGTACAGGTTGTTGCGGGCGCTATTGAACTCGGCATGGGGCCACAGCTCCATGGCCAGCGTCTCACGATCGACGAGCGCATCCATGCCCAGCGCAAGCCGCTCGGCAAGCGTCGCCGCCTTCTTGCGGCGCCACATTTTGTCCGTGATGGGAAACCCGTCGCGCTCGGCGCGAAACGCACCAAACATGCGAATCTCGATATGGTCGATGGTATCAACGGCTTCAACCTCGCCAGCCTGGAACAGGCGCTCGCCCTCCCCTTCCAAATCGTCGCGCAGCGAGTACCGCGACAGCTCGCGCACGGGAAGCTTCTTGCGTATCCTGCCCGCCGGCTCGCCCAGACAATGCATGGCAAGGCGCGCAAAGAGCCGATACGATGGCTCTAGAATCCCCGCACGATTCATGGACATCCAGGCCGCAAGATCGCTATCTCGTCCCGCGCACGCCAAATGCAGCGCCACCATCCAGGCTTCTGCGCCACCAGCCTGTGTCTGGCTTATATCGAGTAGCTCCGCTTCCTCACGCACCGAAACCATCGAGGTGTTACGCAGATACGCTGCGCGCTCCAGCAGCAATGCGTTATCGCGCATGTACGCAATCGACTCCTCGGCAAGTTTGAGCACTTGGACCGCACGGAACTTTGCATTAACCGGCCGTCCCTCTGCCAGCGACTGCCAGCCTTCTAACAACAGGCCAAACAGCTGAATCTGGTTGTCGCGCATGCGCACGGCAAAACGGTCGAGCTCGTTGAACGCCGCGTCGTCGGTTACCGGCAAGCCGGAAAGGAGCCGCCGTGCCGCCAACACCATGCGCACCCAGATAGCCATCGCCTTAAGCCCACGTACGTCGAGCGCCTCCCGCACCACCGTCATCTCGTCGTCGCGCTCGTCGGTTCCCGAAAACGACCCGTCAAAGAGCTCCACCAGCATGCTATCGGCCCGTATAACAATCCCCGCGATATCGAGCTCGCAGTCGTAGGCCTTGCTCGTTTTGAGCTGCTGTAGAACGCCGCCGTCATCTCCCCGCTCGGTCAGACAGCGCTTGACCTCGATATGCGCGGACAGCATATCGAGTGCGGTGTGGGACGTCTCTATTTCTGGCACGGCCAGGTTCGTAGGAAGCCCAAGCCCGTTGTCCCCATAGCAAACAGCCGTCAGTGTCTGGGCCACCCTCCATGAAACAGGGTCTATTTCACAGGCCGCCCGTTCGCCCCCGCGCTCGATGACCGATGCCATATAGCGAGCGAGCTTTGTATTGGACACGCTGACCGCTGCCAGATATACGCCAAGCGCCTCGGCAGGCGTTGGCTCTGGAGCCGGATCGTCGGCATCGATCGTGCCCAGCGCTGCTCGGCAGATATCGGCCCCGTGCCCCGTCAGAGCAAGATCGACCCCATACTGCCCAGCAAGTTCAAGGACCGCTTCACGGTCCAAAAAGGCGTCCGCCAGGCCCATCGCCGCATCGCATCGGCCCGCCTTAAGCAAAATCCGGGCCGCCCTCGGAACAAGTTCGGGGCGAACCTCGGCCACCAACTTACGCAAGCGCAAGCGTCCGTTATCCTCCGTGCCCAGACACGTAAAACTCCGCTCGGCGGGATCCAAGCCAAAGATCGGGTAGTCGCGTACAAAGTAGGACTGGTCGACCATCGACAGCCTCACCCCGCAAGCCTCGAGTTCTGCGATATTGCCCTCGCCCATCAAAACCATGAGACATGCCACGCAAAACAGCGCATTATTGTCGAGCGAAGCCAGATCGGCAAGTGCCGCGCCATACACGTTGACAATCTCGTTTTCGAGCAGGCCGGCTACGTCACCTTGGCCATACAGACCTGTCTGCAATGCCGAAACGAGCTCGGGCACGCCCTGCGTGAGCTGATAAAAGTCGAGCGATGTGCTGATCGAAAACGCCGATGCCCACGCCGAATACTCATAGGCATGCACCTTGAGCATCTGCGCATTGATCTTAACCGAATCGCCCAGCCCATGAATCAGCTGACGATTTGAAGGACGGCAGGAGATAAAGACCCCTACCCCCATAGCGCGCAGGCCGCGAATCCTGTCGATGAGGTCTTCGGTATCGTGCTGATCGAGGTTTGGCACATTATCAATCGCGATAAGGGAGTGCGGTTTGTCTTTGAGTTCTTCGGTAACCACCTCGAGCTGCATAAACACCTCGCGCCCAATGGCACGATCGGCCTCGATAATCCGCACGGGGCCTCGCGTCGGGTCGCATTTAACCTCATGGGTGTACTGCAGCAGCACCGAGGTCTTCCCAAACCCGTCGGGCGCATAAAGAACCACGATGCCGGCCTTTCGGCCCTTGGCGATAAGCTCATTCATCAAGCGTTCGCGTCGCACCATATAGCCTCCGCCCAGCGGCATCAGCTCGAGGTCGTCTATACCGCTCAAATCGTTTACCATGCCCGCTCCTCAACTCGACCGTATGGACACTGTAGCCGCAAGACCATACAAGCCGCGCTATGAATAGAGCGACCTTGTGTTTTAGGTTGTCTTTTGGTACGCAAGCGGCAAGTTTTTGTACAGCGAGGGCCGATTGTTATTAATCCCCCGACTAATCGGTCTTTAAGCAGGTAAATGAGCTTGTCAGCTTGTCCCATCTAAGCGGCAGTGTAACGCAGATGAACAAGGTTCAGCCATGTCATTCAACTCGCCTAGCACCCGCTACCGTCTACGACCTTTTAGTGGCATTTTTGCATAGAATCTGATATAGAATGAATCAAACTGTTGGGCGTCCGGCGTTCGTCAAGCTTGCGGCAAGATTTTGGTCAAGTGGGCGGAAAAGGATAGAAAAAGGCCCCCGCAAAGCGGAGGCCTTAGGCAAGGCTATGTCGAGCTGCAGGATTCGCGCTACTCGCAGAGCGAAAGGGCGGCCTCGTCGGCAACGACAACGCAGTTGGTGTGCAGCTGCAGGATCGAAGCCGGGCACTCGGGCGTAACCGGACCATAGCACATGTCATGCACGGCCTGAGCCTTGGCCTCGCCGTTGGCGACGACCAGGATCATGCGGGCATACATGATGGTCTGGGTACCCATGGTGTAGGCCTGACGGGGAACATCGTCGATGCTGTCGAACAGGCGGCTGTTGGCCTGAATGGTGCTCTCGGTGAGGTCGACGCAGTGCGTACCCTTGGAGAAGTGGTCATCGGGCTCGTTGAAGCCGATGTGGCCGTTGTTGCCAATGCCGAGCAGCTGCAAATCCGGGTAACCGGCGTCGGCGACAATCTTGTCGTACTCAGAGCAGGCAGCGGCGGCGTCGGGGTTGGAACCGTCGGGCACATGCGTGTTGTTAAGGTCGATGTTGATGTGATCGAAGAAGTTCTCACGCATGAAGTAGTGATAGCTCTGGGGATCGTCGTGCGAAAGGCCGCGATACTCGTCCAGGTTGTAGGTGCTGACCTCGGCAAAGTCGACGTCGCCCTTCTCGTACCAAGCAGCGAGCTGCTTGTAGGCACCGATCGGGGTGGAGCCGGTGGCAAGACCCAGCACACAGTCGGGCTTGAGGATAACCTGGGCCGAGATGATATTAGCGGCCTTGCGGCTCATATCCTCGTAGTCTTTAGCTTTAATGATCTTCATTACGCGTCCTTTCTCGTACAAGAGAGGCAAGGCTCCCTTACAAGCACTTGCCCGCGGCCCGCGTCGGCCGCAACCAACGTGTGCGGCCACCAGGGCGAGGTCGCGTAATGTATGTGTCTCGTGTCTAACCGCGTCGAGGCCCCTGCCCGTCCACGGTGACCCAAAGCCTTTTAGCTTCGGACAAATCCCATCTTGCCACGGAGGGCGTCCTCTTTCAAGGGCGCCCTCCGTAAACGTGTTTGAATTGTAGGCTAATGGCCACGTGCATTTGCTAGCGCTCGCGAGCAACGATAAGCTGGTCCATCTCTTCGACATGCACGCCAACGGAGCCCTTGATGCTCGAGAATTCAACGGAGTTGCACACCAAGATGGGAACCGTCACATCGTAGCCCTCGGCAGCAATTGCCTCGCGATCAAACTCAATGAGTACATCGCCCTTATGGACGATGTCACCCACTTGCGCATGTACGGTAAAGTGCTTGCCCTCGAGCTGAACAGTGTCCAAACCAACGTGGATGAGCACGTCCAGGCCATCGACCGTGTTAAGCGCAACGGCGTGTCCCGTGGGAAAAATGGCCTCGACCTTGGCATCAGCCGGTGCAATCACACGCGTTCCGGTGGGCTGAATCGCCACGCCCTGGCCCAAAAGGCCGGTAGCAAACGTCTGGTCGCTTACCTCGGAAAGCGGAATGACGTCGCCCGAGATGGGAGCATCCAGCGTAAGGACTCGACCACGCATACCCAAAGACCTTAGGACTTTAGTGAACATGCTCCCCCTCGGACATACCAATCAATCAAAATAACCTTAACAGTTTACCACTTGGCACCCGTTTTTGACCATTAGGGAAGTTCGCGCTTGACAACCTCGACGATGTCGTCGACAACGCGCTGAGTCAGCTCGTGCGTCTCGGCCTCGGCCATCACGCGGACCAGCGGCTCGGTACCGCTCGGGCGCACCAGAATGCGGCCGCGGCCGTCAAGCTCCTTCTCGGCAGCAGCGACGGCATCCCAGATGGGCTGGCAATCGTCCAGACCGGCCTTGTTGTCGGAATGCACGTTGACGAGTACCTGCGGGTACTTCTTCATGATGCCGGCAAGATCGGTGAGGGTACGACCGGTGCGCTTGAGCACGGCCAGCAGCTGCAGAGCCGTCACCAGGCCGTCACCGGTGGTGTTGTGCTCCAGGAAGATGATGTGGCCGGACTGTTCGCCGCCGATGACGGCGCCGTCCGCGAGCATGCGCTCCAGAACGTAGCGGTCGCCCACGGCGGTCTGGACCATCTCGAAGCCCTGCTCCTTCATAGCGATGGAGAAGCCCAGGTTGCACATGACGGTCGAAACGATCTCGGAGTTGGCGAGCTTGCCGCGAGCGGCAAGGTCAGAACCGCAGATAGCCAGGATGTAGTCACCATCGATCTCATTGCCCTCGCTGTCCACGAACAGTACGCGGTCGGCGTCGCCGTCGTGGGCCAGACCGATGTCAGCGTGGGTGCGCAGCACGAGCTCGCGCAGGGGCTCAAGGTGCGTAGAGCCGCACTCAACGTTAATGTCGGTGCCGCAGTAACCGGTGTTGATGGCATGGACCGTGGCACCCAGGCGCTGCAGCGCGGCGGGCGTAGTCTGGCAGGAAGCACCGTGACCGCAGTCGACGGCAACGACCAGGCCATCGAGCCTCAGGCCATCAAGCGTATCGATGGCATGATCGACATATGCCTTGCGAGCGTCCTTCATCTTGATGATGTGGCCAACGCCGGCACCGGTCGGCAGCGTATCGGCAGCCATGGCTTCCTCGGACATGACCCAGGCGCTGATCTCTTCCTCGACAGCATCGGGAAGCTTCATGCCCTTGCGGCTAAAGAACTTGATGCCGTTGAACTCCGGCGGATTGTGCGAAGCGGAGATGACAATGCCGCCGTCGAGCTCGTTTTGAACAGTGAGCAGCGCCACGGCGGGCGTGGGAATGACGCCGCAGCAATGCGGACGGCCGCCCTCGGCCATAATGCCGGCGGTCAGAGCGCTCTCGAGCATGGTGCCCGAAAGGCGCGTGTCGCGGCCGATGCAAATATCCGGACCAAGGAACTTGGTCGCCGCGCGGCCCAGGCGAAACGCGAGGTCGCACGAGAGGTCGGCATTGGCGACGCCACGGACGCCATCGGTACCGAAGATGTTCTGGGGCATAGGATCGCTCCTTCCCTAGCAGGCGATATGCAACCGCCCACCCTAGTCGAAAAAGAAAAGCGGGACCCGCCGAGGAATCGGCAGGCCCCGCTTGTACATTGTATCTCGAAAGGAGATAAAACCTTAGCGCTTGGAGAACTGGGGAGCGCGGCGGGCCTTCTTGAGGCCGTACTTCTTGCGCTCGACCACGCGAGCATCGCGCGTAAGGAAACCGGCCTTCTTGAGGTCAGCACGGTAGTCGCCAGCGTTCAGAAGAGCGCGAGCGATGCCCAGGCGCAGAGCGCCGGACTGACCGGAGATGCCGCCGCCATCGCACAGAGCGATAACGTCGAACTGACCGGCGGTGTCGGTCACCTTGAAGGGAGCAAGGGCGTTCTCAACGAGCTGATGACGGCCGAAATACTGCTCGGCGTCACGCTTGTTGATGGTCACCTTGCCGGTGCCGGGGACGAGACGGACGCGGGCGACGGCGTTCTTACGACGGCCGGTACCCTGGTAGACAACGGTGTTCTCAGCCATCTTTAAGCCTCCAGCTCAATCTTCGTGGGGTTCTGGGCAGCATGCGGATGCTCGGCACCAGCGTAGACCTTAAGCTTGGTCATCTGGGCACGGCCGAGGGTGGTCTTGGGCAGCATACCGCGAACGGCGCGCTCGATGACCTTCTCCGGGTGCTTCTCCATAGCCTGGCGGAAGCTCTCAGCCTTGAGGCCGCCGTTGTAGCCGCTGTGGCGATAATAGGTCTTCGTGTCGGCCTTGTTACCGGTAAGCTGGACCTTATCGGCGTTGATGACGACAACGAAGTCGCCGCAGTCGCTGTTGGGCGTGAACTGGGGCTTGTTCTTACCGCGCAGGATCATTGCGATCTGGGTGGCAAGACGGCCCAGGACAGCACCATCGGCGTCGACGAGAACCCAGTTGCGCTGGACCTCGCCCTGCTTGGCGTAGTGAGTCGATTTCGAAATCACTTAGACTCCTCCATGTACAGTACGTGTTGTTACAGAGATTCACGGGGCTCTGCAAGTAACCCGTCCATATTACCCCGCTCGCCGTACGAGTCAACAGGTATTTTGGCTCCGACCAGAGTTTCTGCACATGTCATCCACGAGCCGTGATTTTTTCCAGCTCTTTAGCTGTTGCCATTTTTTGATGGTTCGCCGTCGCTAGCGCTCAACGAACTCTTGGATTTCCGCGAGCAGGCGCTTTGCCTCCTGACGGCCCTGGATATACAGGTCGAGGAGCTTTGCCGAATCGTGCTCGACATGGCCGACCTCGACCGGCTTTTGCGGAGCGACGACCAACGCGCGGCCCTCGCGCTCATACTTCCACAGGTGCATGCGCTGTATGTTGTAGCGGTCGTGGCGCGTCTCGATAGCCTCGAGCAGATAGGGGTAGTCGGCATAGCGGGCGCGCGCGGCAGGCATAAACTCGTAAGGCTTTTTCTCGTACGAGCGGTCCTGCGTGACGATGACGACCGCGCGATCGAAGCCCGCCTCCTCCAGCACATGCTCGATAGGAACCGAATCGGCCACGCCGCCGTCGACGTATTTGTGCCCGTCAATCTCGACCGGCAGCGTCACCAGCGGTAACGAGGTCGATGCGCGCACGGCGTCGAGATCGAGCACGGCGCTTTTGACCGGGAGGTACGTGGCGGTTCCAAAGAGCATGTCCGTCGCGACGGCGTACATCTCGATGGGGCTCGCGTCGAACGTCTCGTTGTCAAAGGGATCCAAGCGGTCCTGGACATCATTGAAGATAAAGTCGTAGCCGACGATAGAGCCCGTGGACGCAAACGATGCGGCGCCCATGAAGCGGCTGTCGCTGCAGAAAGCCAGGTTGATGCGGTTGGCACGGCCGATCTGGTGCGACTTGTAGTTCACGCCGTTGAGGGCGCCGGCCGATACGCCGTAGACAGCCGGAATCTCGACGCCGGCCTCCATGAGGACGTCGAGCACGCCTGCGGTAAATTGCCCACGGAAGCTGCCACCCTCCAAAACGAGCGCGACCTTGCCGGCGTTCTTTGCCTTATCTTCTGCAGTCATGTTGACCTCCTGCGATTGCGTTTTGGCCTTCTTCTACCCAGTTTTGGGATGGAGGGCGCGTAGGTTTTTCGAGGCGGCAGGTGAAGCGGAAAGTGTGCCCCAGTTTGAGGCGGGATTCCGGGATGCGCTTTCCGCTTGGGCCGCCATTGGGAAAGCACGTCCCGTTCTGAGCGCGGATTCCGGGATGAACTTTCCGCTAGCCATTCATTTGGAAACTGCATCCCATTCCGAACGAGGATTCCGGGATGTACTTTCCGCTTGAGCTGCCATTGGGAAAGCATATCCCACTCTACGGCTCGATTCCGGGTCGCAGTTTCCGCTTGAGGCATCATCCGGAAACTACATCCCAGTCTGAGCGCGGATTCCGGGATGGACTTTCCGCCTGGGCCGCCATTGGGAAAGCGTGTCCCGGTCTGCGTTGCCAAGGCGTTTTCTTTACGGCCGCGCCCTGCATAGAGTTCGATTCTCCGCGGGTAGAGATGACGTTGGCGCGGGGGCATTGTCGGCTGTCATCCAATCGGCATCGCATCTGTTTTGGGCTGAGGCATTGCGCGGAGAATCCGCGTATTTGCTTCGCAAATACGCACCGGCTTCGGCCGCCTGCCGGCGTCCTCGCCCGCTCGCTACAAACGCTCCGCGTTTGTTTAACGCTCGCGCCCTGCACAGAGTTCGATTCTCCGCGGTATCTATAAGTAATAAAAAAGCAGGTAGATACGTTTACCTACCTGCTTGCAACTATTGGTGGAGGCGCGGAGAATCGAACTCCGGTCCACGAAAGCCCCCTGATTGGCATCTCCAAGCTCAGTCGCTGATTTTGTCTCGGACGCTTTGCGCGCAGCGACACGCTCGCGGCGTCCTAACCGGTTCGGTCTTAGCCTGCGCCATACCGATTACGTGCGCAGGAGCATTCCCCTAAAATGACGTCGCGCCGGTGTCGGGGAAATCACCGGGTTGACGCGCCGCTATAAACTAAGCAGCGAGAGCCATAGGCTCAAAAGAAGAGTTGTTGTCAATTCAATTTGACGGTACCCCTGTTTAACGAGGCGAGGAGACCTCGGCTTGCTTCCTCTCTCAGAGCTATCGTGTCGAAACCAGTCGCCCCCGAATGTTGGGAAAGTCTGGATGGCATCGGGCCTGCAAACACCCGATAACCGTCGACTTTTCAAGGAACACGCGAGGTGAACCCCGCTCGTGGATAGCTATCTTACCACGTTCTAAAGGCAGACAGCTGCTCTATGCACGAGCTGTGAAGACCCTAATGTGCACCATACTTCGCACTTTTGCCACCGAACGCGTCACGTATATTTTCGCCAAGCAAAATTGACCCGTCGAAAGGACCGTTATGGATACCAAACAGCAACTCGTCAATGCCCTCGCAGGCCTGGGCTCAACCATTACCGAAGCTATGGATGTCATCGAAGGCTTTATCCCCTGCGGACATCCCGCCCTCACGGTATCGAACGCACTCGTCGCGCTGAACGCTGACGATGATGCAGCTCTCGCCCAGCAGCTTGAGACCGTCGGGGGCTTTATCGACCACGTGAGCGAAAACCGCGGCGTGACCGCCTACCACGGCATCGAGGTCGAGCTCGCGGGTCCCAAAGCCGATCTGCTCGCAGCAATCCGCGAGGTAGGCGCCCTTATGCAGACCGCAGGCGTCAAGAACACCCAGGTCAACGAGTGGGTCTACCGCAGCTTGGCAGCACTCGACAGCTCCGACGAAAAGGCCGCCGAGCAGCTCACCGAAGTCCCCGCCATCAAAGCTGCACTTGCCTAAAAAGGCCTGCGCCCGGACGACACCGATGCCGTCTGGGCGCAGGCCAGATAACGTGGGCGAACACGTCTGCTAGCGCAGATATGCCTTCGCGTTGCCCAGGCTGTAGGCGATCGTTGAGCCGTTGTGCAGCAGTGACGACGCCTGCGGAGTGATCATGCCGGTAATACCCAATGCCAACAGCGCCGAGTTGGTGAGCATCACCTTGGAATACGAACTCGTCAGACGGTCGATAAGCCCCTGACTCATGCGGCGCAGGCGCACGATCGCGGCAAGATCCGTATCGGTCAGGATGATGTCGGCGACCTCCTTGGCGATATCGCTTCCACCGCCCATGGCCAGACCCACATCGGCCAGACCCAGCGCCGGTGAGTCGTTGACGCCGTCGCCCACCATGGCAACGTGGCGCCCCTCGCTCTTAATGCGCTCCACATACGCGTACTTGTCCTCGGGCAGCAGCTCGGCCTTAAACTCGTCGACACCTGCCTCGCGAGCAATGCGCTCGGCCGTACGCTCCGAGTCGCCCGTGAGCATGACCACGTGCTTAACGCCCAACGCGTGCAAGTCGGCGATGGCCTCGCGGACCCCGGGCTTAAGCGGGTCCTCGATACCGAGCACGCCCACAACGGTGCCGTCGACCGCCAGATACAGCGGCGACAGGCCCTGCATCTGGGACTCAATTCGCTCCTTAATGTCGGACTCGAGCTGCGCAGCCTCGTCCTCAAATACAAAGTGCGCGGAACCGATGATGGCGCGACGCCCTTCAATGGACGAAGCGATGCCGTGCGCCACGATGTACTCGACGGCAGCATGGCGCTCGCGGTGCTCGAGCCCGCGCTCGCGGGCGGCGTTGACCACGGCACGCGCCACCGGATGCGGGAAATGCTCCTCCAGGCAGGCAGAAAGGCGCAGAACCTCGTCCTCGCTCCAGCCATCGGTGGTAAGCACGCAGGCAAGACGCGGCTGTGCCTCGGTGAGCGTGCCGGTCTTATCAAACACAATGGTGTCGGCCTTGGCAAACGACTCAAAGTACTTCGCGCCCTTGACCATGACGCCCATCTTGGCGGCATCGCTCATGGCAGTCATGACGGCAACGGAACCCGTGAGCTTGAGCGCGCACGAGTAGTCGACCATCAGCGCCGCCGAGGTCTTGATGAGGCTACGCGTGGTGAGCGCAACCAGGCCCGCGAGCAGGAAGTTCCACGGAACGATCTTGTTGGCGAGATCCTCCATGTGCGACTGACCCTCGGACTTGAGCGAGTCGGCCGTCTGCACGAGCGAAACAATCGAGCGCAGCTTGGTCTGCGCCGTGTTGGCGCGCACGCGCACCAAGATACTGCCGTCTTCCACGACGGTGCCGGCGAATACATCGTCGCCCGCGCTGCGCTCGACGGCAAGCGGCTCGCCGGTCAGGGTCGCCTGGTTAACCATGGCGCTTCCCCGCTCGACCACGCCGTCGATGCAGATGGACATGCCGGTGCGAACGGCGACCAAGTCGCCAGGCTCAAGCTCGGTGGCGGCAACGCTCACCTCGGTGTCGCCGACCACTTTTTGCGCCTTGTCGGGAACGTCGAGCAGCGAGTTAATGAGCTCGTTTTCGCTCATGGCACGCGTGTAGTCCTCGAGCAACTCGCCCACGTTGAGTAGGAACATCGTCTGGCCCGCGGTATTGACGTCGCGCTTAACAAACGAGATGCCAATAGCCGAGGCGTCGAGCACGGGGACGGTCAGGCGCGGTTGCGCGAGCTCGTGGAGAGCGGCGCGCAAAAAGGTCATGTAACCGGCCACGACAAAGATGGCACGCAGCGGCGTAGGTAGAAACCAGCGGCGCGCGTAGTGGGCGCCGATAAGTGTGGCAAGATCCATGACGAGCTTGTGCTTGCGTGGCTCAAGCTGCATCACGTAACCCGTCTTTGCGTCGGCAATGGCCTGGGCATCGAGCGCACCCAAGGCGACGAGCACGCCCGCACGACACTGCTCATCATATTCGAGCGCCATCTGGCCGATACGGCCATAAACGCGCACCTTGTGCACGCCGTCGATATCGCCGCTGAGCTTAAGAAGTGCATCGAGATCGCTCTCTGGCACAGGACCCGCCAATTGAAGACGGGTCCTGCCGGGGATCTCGTTAATAATCGAGAATCTCATAGTTTGTGCCTAGGAGCGTTACACGGCTGCCTCGTCAGCAGCGGCCTCGCTCTGGGTGATGTAGGCAGCCTCGGCAACCATGTCGTCGACATTGGCCTTGGCCTGCTCGACCATGTCCTGGTAGCAGTTCTTGACGCGCATACCGCACGCGATGCCCTGCACGCAGGCGTTCTTTACCGGGGCGCTGGTGAGCAGCTTGATGCCGGCCGTACCAAGCAGAAAACCGCCACCGACAAGCAGGGTGTTAAACGTCGACTTCTTCATGTTGCTTCTCCCTTTTGCCGCACAAGCGCGGCATGGTGCCTTAGCACCCGAGTTCATTAGTTTGCTCGAGCACACTTTTGAGACTAGTTTAGTATAACTATTTGGTCAACTATGGCTAACTTTTTGAAAACATGCGGTCCAGACCGCCCGGTACTCGGCGGTTCACCCACCACGACGCAAATCCGCACTCCCACGGGTATCCGCCCCCGCCCTTGCCACAGTCCTACAGCTGCCAGTCCGCCGACTCCTTTTGCAGCGCAACCATGCGGGCGAATTCTCCGCCTGCTGCCTTGAGCTGCGCCGGAGTGCCCTGTTCGGCAACCACTCCATCCTTGAGCACAACGATTTTGTCGGCATTTTCCACCGTACGCATACGGTGGGCAATAACGATAACCGTCTTACCTGCAAGCAGACGGGAGAGCGCCTGCTGCACCACGGTCTCGTTCTCCACATCCAAGCTTGCCGTCGCCTCGTCCAACAGCACGATGGGCGCGTCCTTAAGCAGCGCACGAGCGATGGAGATGCGCTGGCGCTCGCCGCCGGAGAGCTTGGAGCCGTTCTCGCCGATCATGGTGTCGTAGCCCTGCGGCATACGACTCACGAACTCATCGCAGTTGGCGGCATGTGCGGCAGCCAAGACTTCCTCATCGGTGGCGTCACGACGCCCGAGGCGGATGTTTCCCATCACTGTGTCGTCAAAGAGCAGTACGTCTTGGAACACAATGGCGTAGTCGCGCAGGAGTACCTCGGGATCGACGCTCGCAACATCCACGCCACCCACGGTAACCTTGCCCGCGGTGGCATCCCAAAAGCGTGCGGCCAGGCGGCTCACCGTAGACTTACCGGAACCCGAAGGACCGACCAGCGCCGTAACTTCGCCTTCCTTGGCGGTAAAGCTCACATCGGTAAGAACTTTCTCGCCGGCGCGCCCGTCCTCGCCCGCACCATAGCCAAATGCCACGTGATCGAACACCACATCGTGGCCCGCGGGCTCAAATTTCTCGCTGCCCAGCGCCACAGGCTCTTCCATGATGGAACGCATGCGCTTGGCAGACGACTCGGCGACGAACAGCTCGGACATTAACATTAACGCCTGGTCAAACGGCGCATAGATACGGCTCACCATAAGCAGGAAGGCAAACATCACCAAAAAGTCGACCTGCCCGGAGGCGACCATCGCAGCACCCGTGACCAGCGTAGTGGCAATGCCCAGACGCAGGATGGCAAAGGCGGAGTTGACCAAAAGCCCGTTAGCGAGCTCGCCCTTGGTGGTCTCGCGCTCCTCGGCATCGATCACAACGTTGAGTCCCTCAAGATAATGGGCCTCTTGGTTGGTGGCGCGGATCTCGCGAACGCAGTCGAGCGTCTCTTGAATCGCCTCGGTAACCTTGACCTTCTCGGCGCGCACGCGATCGAACACCGGAGTCATGGGGCCGCGTGTTAGATACAGCACGGCAAAGGCCACGGGAACGCTCCAAAACGCCGCGATCGCCAGCTGCCAGCAAAAGAACAGCGAAGCCACGAACACAATGGCGCTTGCGATGATGGCACCCCAAAGCTCTCCCAGCACGTGGCTGTAGGCGTGCTCCATGGCCTGGACGTCACCCATGATGGTCTCGGTTAAATCGGCCAGATCACGACGACCAAAAAACGACAGCGGCAGTTTGCGCAAGCGCTCGGCAATCTCCATACGCTGCTTGCCGCACTCCTCGTAAAAGATGCAGTAGGTGTAGTAATACTGCTGCCAGTTAGAAGCGAAGAGCAACACAAAAAAGACCAGGAGGCCGCCCACGATCGGCAGGGCATCCGGCAGGTCAGCCCCGCTGGCGAGGTGTTCGACAAAACCGGCCATAACCAGGAATAAAAAGCCCATGCCGGCCATGGTAATAAGATTGGTGAGCGTAGTCCAGAAAATGCCGCGTTTTACGCCGGCGACGCCTTTATCGGATAGGAAATACTTCTTTTGGAATGAGGCGAACATTTAGGCCTCGCCTCCCTTCGTGACGGCGGCATCCGCGGTCGCTGCAGTGATTTTCCAGCTCGCGGCCTGTTCGTATTCGGCCCACATCTTGGCATACAGGCCATTTTGGGACAGCAACTCGGCATGGGTACCCGACTCCTGCACGCTGCCCTGGTTGAGCACCGCGATTTGGTCTGCGCCCACCACGGTCGAAAGCCGGTGCGCAATCATAATGACCGTGCGACCCGCCGCCAGCTTGCTAAAGGCGCGCTGAATGAGCGCCTCGTTCTCGGGATCGGCAAACGCCGTGGCCTCATCGAGCACCACGATAGGCGCGTCTTTAAGGATCGCGCGGGCGAGGGCCACGCGCTGGACCTCGCCGCCCGAAAGATATGCTCCGCCGGCACCGAGCATGGTATTGATGCCCTGCGGGAGCTTGGCCACAATGTCGTCGCACTGAGCTGCGGAGAGGGCCGCACGCACTTCGTCGTCAGTGGCCGTAGGCTTGGAGGCGCGCACGTTATCGGCAAGTGTTTGCCGGAACAGCTGGTTGGTCTGGAACACGAAGGCGACCTGGTCCATAAGCTCGTGCGGATCCATATCGCGAACGTCCACACCGCCTACGAGCACTCGACCCGAGGAAACATCCCAAAAACGCGGGATCAGGCTTGCGCAGGTTGACTTACCGCCACCCGAGGGACCCACCAGGGCGAGGGTGCTACCAGCGGAAACGCTAAAACTCACATGGCTGACAGCAGGTGCTTCGGCACCCTCGTACGTAAAGCTCACGTCCTCAAATCGCACGTCGCCGCCGGCAGGGTGCTTGGGTTGGGCGGGCACGGAGAGCTGCTTGGAATCCATGACGCTTCGAATGCGAGCCAGCGAATCAGCACTCATCTGAGAGGCCTCGCCCACAAACATGAGCTTGGTCATGGCCGTCGGCACCACGGCCGAAAATATCGCGTAAAACGTGAAGTTGACCATAAAATGCGCGAAGTCCGTCTCACCCGGTGCCAACAGCAACGTCACGGGCAACAGGAATGCCACAAGACCATTGAGCGCGGTAAGGTTGAGTACCTGCGGACCTCGGCAGAACGTGCCCGAATAGTTTTGTGCCATGTCGGCGTATTCGGCGATCGCATCGTGGAAGGCCTTAAAGGAGTAGACCGTCTGCTGAAACACCTTGACCACGGGGATGCCGCGTACGTATTCGGTGCCGGTCTTGTTCATCTTGACCAGCGCTCCCATGTAGGCCTTCATAAACTCGCCGCCCTTGCCGCCCATCATGGTGGCCATGGCGCCAAACGAAACGACGACCGAGATAAGGCATGCCGCCCCCAAGCGCCAATCGAGGGCGAAAAGCAGCACGAGCAAGCCTGCGACCATGGCAGTGGCGCCGGCGATATCGGGCAGCATGTGCGCGAGCAGGGTCTCGGTGGAGGCGGCGCATCCGTCTACAATACGGCGCAGCTCACCGGTGGCGTGCGTGTCAAAGTAGCCAAGCGGCAGCTTAAGCAGGTGCTCGCTCGTAGTCTTGCGGATATTGGACGCGCAGCGAAACGCAGACAGGTGCGTACACATGAGCCCCACGAAATAAGCTACGATGCTTGCCAGCGCAAACCCCACAGCCCACCAGCCATACGTCGCGATGTTGCAGGCTTCGCTCCAGTTAGGTGCCACGGCGATCAGATCGCGCGCGACAAGCCAAATGCACACGTACGGGCCAAAGCTCAGCAGCTGCGAGAGCGCCGAGAGCGCCATGCCCAAATACGTTAGGAATTTGCGGTCACCGGCATACGCGAGCAACTCGCCGATACCG
Source organism: Collinsella aerofaciens (assembly GCA_036298925.1). Classification (GTDB taxonomy): domain Bacteria; phylum Actinomycetota; class Coriobacteriia; order Coriobacteriales; family Coriobacteriaceae; genus Collinsella; species Collinsella aerofaciens_BN. Next base: position 97,981 of record JAXJIC010000009.1, on the reverse strand, counting down.
CCGCCTTCCCTTTTTGATCCCTTTGCCATGAGATTCCTTTCTAACGGCTTGAGAGTTAACAGTACTCAACTTATCATTGATATGTTAGCCAGGGCACACAATCGAGCCAGGCGTGGACGTTTCTGCAAAGGAAGGGGACGCTTTTGAAAATGCATCGGGCCGCGACCGACATAACCGAGCTCTATGCACCGCAGTTTGAGCAGTTTGGCCTGGAGCTTACCGGCAAGGGCGCCGTCTTTACCGGCGAGGTGGCAAACGACCGGGCGCACGGCCGCGCATGGATCATGCCTCTCTCCCCTGCCTGCATCGTCATGGAGCATTTCATCACCCCGACGCACGATATGTACCTGGCCGAATACACACCCGAGCCATACGCCTGCGTGAGCGAGGTCAGCGCGCCCACACTTACATGCATGCCCGAGGCTGGCATAACGCCCGCGAACCTTAAACCATTGCATGGACCGTGGCCAAACAATGCCGTTTGCAGCTTTATCCAAGATAGCTGTGGCGAGGAATTAAGCCCATTGTTTGCAGGGCAACTCTACCACTCACGCTCGGTGCTCTTTTTGCCTGGATATTTTGACGAACTGGAGCACCGCTATCCCACCGAGTTCGCGGGGATCTTTGAGGCGTTTGCCGAGCCATGGCACGAGGAGGCGACGTCTGCCATCTGCCACACGCTGCGCCGGATTAACGAGGACCGCGCCCGCACCGTAGGCGGACACGTCTATATGCAGGGCATCGTGGAGACCATGGTCGCGGAGCTCGCCTGTTCGCGCGCGACCCACAAGCAGGCTCGGCAGGCGGCAGACACACGCGTTAGCATAACCATTGCCGAAGAAGCAACGGCAATGATTGAGCGCGCGCTCGACAAAGGCAAACGTGTGGGTATCAACGAGGTGGCCGAGAGACTCTACACAAGCCGCTCCAAACTATGCGCCACTTTTAAGGCCCAAACCGGCGAGTCCCTGGGCGCCTACATACGAAGGCGTCGCATGGAGCGGGCGCAGGACCTTTTGGCAGATAGCTCGCTCACAATAGCGCAGGTGGCAGAGCGGCTCGACTACCCTCAGCAGGCCGCCTTCGCCCAAGCCTTCAAACAATACACCGGCACCACCCCCACCACCTGGCGCTCCCAGCATATATAAAGAATGAGGACGCCATCGGCGCCCTCATTCACCAAATTCCATTCAGCCTACCTGACCCGAGGGGCCGAGTCGTCGGAACCGAGGGGCCGGGCGCAGGGCCTTGCCTCTCAATGAGTTCCTCTAAAAAATGGGCGCGCCCACAGCGCGCCCATTCACTCTATTTCATCAGCCCACCTGACCCGAACGGCCGAGTCGTTGCAGAACCCGGGAGCCCCGGCAGGGCGGGTGCTTGCTCAAAATGAGTTCCGCACGCAAAGAAGGCCACTTAATGTGGCCTTCGTCTTGCGCAGGACTGTTTGAAATTTTGAGGAAGCACCCGCCCTGCCGGGGCTCCCGGGTTCCCATTTACGAGAGCGACGTTCTCAGCAACTCGTTGAAGAGCTTCGGATTGCCCTTGCCGCGGCTCGCCTTCATGCACTGGCCCACCAAAAAGCCGATGACCTTCTGGTTTCCATCACGATACTGCTGCGCCTGATCGGCACAGTTTGCCAGCACCTCGTCCACGATCGGCTGCAGCGCGCCGGCATCGCTCACCTGACGCATACCGCGCTCGTCGACGATCTTGTTGGGATCGTCGCCGGTCTGGGCCATGGCCTCAAAGACCTCGTGCGCCTGGTTGGAGCTGATGGCATCGGTCGCCAGCAACTTGGCAAGGGCTGCCACCTGAGCCGGCGCGATGCCGGACTCGGCCAGCGAGACGCCCGCGCCCTTAAGGTAGGCGATCATCTCGTTCACCAGCAGGTTTGCGACCGTCTGGGCCTCCTTGCCAGCCATGCCGGCAGCGGCGTCCTCAAAGAACTCGGCAAACTCGGGGTCGCCGGCAATCTGCTCGGCATCGGCCGCCTTAATGCCAAAATCGGCCTCAAAACGAGCACGCTTGGCATCGGGCAGCTCGGGAATCTCGCCACGGCAGCGGTCGATGAATTCGTCGTCCAGGTCAAACGGCGCCAGGTCGGGATCGGGGAACAGACGATAGTCGTCGGCCGTCTCCTTCACACGCATAACCACGGTGCGCTTGCGGCTGGGCTCCCAGTGGCGGGTCTCCTGATAGATGATGCCACCCTCCTCGAGCACCTCGGCCTGGCGACAGATCTCGTAGGCAAGACCGTCATGCAGACTCTTAAACGAGTTGAGGTTCTTAAGCTCGGTCTTGGTGCCCAGCTTGGTCTCGCCGCGGCGGCGCAGCGACACGTTGCCGTCGCAGCGCATGGAGCCCTTCTCCATGGAGCAGTCCGAAATGCCCAGCGTCACAAAGATGCGACGGAGCTTCTCCATAAACAGGCGCGCTTCCTCAGGCGTACGCAAGTCGGGCTCAGTCACGAGCTCGATCAGCGGCGTGCCACAGCGGTTGTAGTCGACGAGCGACTCGGCCGCGGCGGTAATGCGACCCTCGGCGCCACCCACGTGCACCATCTTGGCGGCATCCTCCTCCATGTGGATGCGCAGAATGCGGATAGGCACCGTGTAGGAACCGTCCTCGCGACGCTCGGGCATCTGCAGGTTGGACGCGTCATAGCTGGCCAGGTGGCCGGCACGCTGGTTGCCCTCGCGCATGGTCGACGTCATGGACGTGGACAGGCCCTCGGCGTTGGCCGAGGCGCTCGCCAGGCTCTGAGCCTCGGCCTCGCCAAACGCACAGTCGGGGCGCTCGGCGGCACCGCGACCGGTCACGTCCAGGTCCAGATGGCCGTACATGGCAAAGGCGACCGGACCCTGCGTGGTCTGGAAGTTCTTGGCCATGTCGGGATAGAAGTAGTGCTTGCGGTAGAACATCGAGTGGCGCTGGATCTCGCAGTTGGTGGCGAGACCGGCCTTGACGATGCTCTCGATGGCGCGCTTGTTGGGCACCGGCAGGGCGCCGGGCAGGCCCAGACACACCGGGCACACGTTGGCGTTGGGCTCGTCATCGTGGCTGAGCTTGCAGTTGCAGAACATCTTGGTATCGAGTGCGGTGAGCTCGGTATGGATCTCCAGGCCGATCACGGCCTCCCAATCCTGCAGGACCTCGGAAAGCTCCTTCATTACAGCTCGCCTCCCTTCCCGGCAAAATCGGGCGCGACGGAAAGCGTGGGCGCACCCGTGGCGGCATCGGCAAAGCCGCGCTCCAGGGCGCGGGCAAATGTGAGCAGCTGACGGTCCTTAAAGGCCGGACCAACCAGCTGGGCAGAAACGGGCAGCTTGCTGTCCTCGCCCAGGCCCAGCGGCACCGAAATACCGCCGTTGCCGCAAATGTTAAGCGAGATGGTGTACAGGTCGGAGAGGTACATCTGCGTGGGGTCGCTGATTTCGCCAAACTTAAAGGCCGTGCGCGGCGAGGCGGGCATGAGGATAGTGTCCACCTTGGCATACGCGGCGTCGTAGTCCTGCGTGATGAGCGTGCGGGCCTTTTGCGCAGCGTAGTAGTACTTGTCGTACACGCCCGAGCTCAGCAGGTAGGCGCCGAGCATCTGACGGCGCTTGGCCTCGGCACCAAAGCCGTGGGCGCGCGAAAGCGAGCTCTGGTCGGACAGGTTGGCGCAGCCCTCCTCCTGATAGCCGTAGCGAATGCCGTCGAAACGTGCCAGGTTGGAGAACGCCTCGGCCGGGCCGATGACGTAGTAGGCGGCGATGGCGGCATCCAGGTGCGGCAGGTCGACCTCGACCAGCTCGGCGCCTTGGTTCTGCAGCTTCTGGGCGGCGCGCTGAACAGCGGCCTTGACCTCGGGCGTCAGGCCCTCGGCCTCCATAAACGCGGGGATGATGCCCACGCGCTTGCCCTCGATGCTGTCGTTGAGATGCTCGGTAAAGTCGACGGCGCAATCCTGGCTGGTGCAGTCGTACGGATCGTGGCCCGCGCCGGTAAGCGCGTTCATGGCCAGCGCGACATCCTCGACCGTGCGGCCAAAGGGGCCCACCTGGTCGAGCGACGAGCCAAAGGCGACCACGCCGTAGCGGCTCACGGCGCCATACGTGGGCTTAAAGCCCACCACACCGCACAGCGACGCCGGCTGGCGAATGGAGCCGCCGGTGTCCGAGCCCAGCGAGAGCGCGACCTCGCCCGCGGCGACGGCGGCAGCGGAGCCGCCCGAGGAGCCGCCAGGCACGCGCTCGGTATCCCAAGGGTTATTGGTACGGTGGAAGGCCGAGCTCTCGGTGGAGCTGCCAAAGGCAAACTCGTCCATGTTGGCCTTGCCCATGGGCAAGCAGCCGGCGTCGAGCATGCGCTGGACGCAGGTGGCGGTGTAGACGCTCTGGTAGTCCTCGAGCATGCGGGAAGCGCAGGTGGTACGCGTGCCCACGAGGTTCATGTTGTCCTTAATGGCCAGCGGCACGCCCGCGAGCGGGGGCAGCGGCTTGTCTGCGGCACGGTCGGCATCCACGCGCGCGGCGGCCTCGAGCGCGAGCTCGGGCGACACCTGCAGGAATGCCTGGACCCCGCCCTCGCGCGCCTCGATGGCGGCAAGGGATGCCTGGGCCACCTCGGTAGCGGTAAAGTCGCCGGCGGCAACGCCTGCGGCGATCTGGGCGGCGGTAAGGGAATCGAAGCTCTGCGCCATTACTCGCTCTCCCCCTCTCCCAAAATGGACGGCACGCGGAAGTAGCGCTCGCGCGCGCTGCCTGCGTTTTCGAGCGCGACGTCGAGCGGCAGATCGCGCTCGGGCACGCGCAGGTCATCGCCCATCACGTTGGACAGGCTTCCGATGGGATGGAACGTGGGCTCCACGTCGGGCAAGTCATATTGCAAGACGGGCTCGAGCATCTGGACGGCGTCGTTCATGTAGGACGTCATCTGGGCGAGCTCGTCATCGGTCAGTGCGATCTTTGCGTACTCGGCGATGCCGCGCACGTCTTTCTCGCTGAGTGCCATAGGCGCTCCCTTCCGCATAACAGTTAAACCGCTCTAGTATACAGGGCAACGCCGCTCGGAGCAGGTGCTTTACCTAAATGCAGCGAAAACGTAACGAGGGCGGCGGCTGGCAGGCGGCGGGCTGGCGGTTCTGCAGCGAAACCGCACCGTCCGCAGCGAAAACCGTCTCGCCCGCAACGAAAACCATCCCGCCCGAAACGAAAAGCATCACAACATTCGACGTTTATCGTCAAAATCGAAATTTTCATCGAATGTTGTGATGGTTTGGAAGCCCCCGACCACCACAAAAGTGCCTGTCCCCATTGCGGTGGTTCTGAACGATGTCCTATGCCGAGGCCTTGGCCTTGCGGCGCTTGCGGACCGCGTGGATCACGATGTCCAGCAGCAACAGCACAATGGCCACGACCACGATAAGCACGGCGAACTCGCGCTTGCCCCAGTGGCGGCCGGCCAGCGACTTTTGCTTGTCGACGTCTTTCTTGTTGTACTTGGTGCGCACGCAATGCACCAGCAGGCGATGGTCGTTCACGCCGTAGGGCGTGCAGGTGACGAGCGTCACCTTGTCGGCGCCGGGCTCGATAGTCAGCGACTCCATCTCCTCGGGCAGCACCACCTCGGAGTCCACCATCTTGTAGGCGAGCGTCTTGTTCATGGTGTGCAGCAGCACCAGGTCGCCGGGCTCCAGCGAATGGATGTCGTCGAACATGCTCAGGTTGCGCATGCCCGAGTGCGCGGTGAGCACGCAATGCGTCGAGGTGCCGCCCACCGGCAGGCTCGTGCCCTCCAGGTGGCCGACGCCCGCCATAAGGACTTCCTCGCTCGTGCCGTGGTAGATGGGCATGCTCACGTCGATGGAGGGGATCTCGACCCAGCTCATCATGGGGTCGCGGTCAAAGATGAGCTGCTGAGCGTAGGGCTCGATCTGGTCGGCGGGGAGCTCGGCGGCCTCGCCCGCCAGCTGCTCGTTAAAGGAGCGCGCCTGGAGCAGGATGCGCTCGCGCTCCTCGGCAGACAGTGCGTCCACGGTGCTGGACACGGTGCTGATCTGGTTGAACACGCCCGAGGCCTCGAGCCGGTCCAAGATCCAAGGCCAGGTCATAAGGCCCACGCCAATAAGGATGATGACGATGGTGATGAGCCGGTCAGCCCAGCGCGGCAATCGCTTGCGACGGCGCTTAGGTTTTGGTTGAGGTTTGGGCTGAGGGCTTGAGCCGCCGTTGTCCGCGGCGTTATTGCTCTTCATATGTTTGGCGCCCTGCACCATCGACGGTCACTCCTTTACAGCTCAAGTTGTCTAAACAAATAATAGCCGATTAGCGAGCTCATGCGCCGGACAACGCAGCCAGACTGCACCGTCCAATCGAGGATAAGCCAGCATTTGAGTTTTCAAAATGTCCCGAATCGGCTGGGCGATTCGGGATACAATGTCAATAGGAAACGACGCACCCCGCGTAAATGTTTGGGAGCGCGGGCGGCCTAGTTTTCAGCTTTTGTTAAATGCCCGGGATCCGACCCCCGGGCATTCTTATTTGCGCTTTCGACGCAAATGCCGTCCACCGTCCGCACCGCGCGTGCGCCTACGGACCTTAAACCGAACCTCATACGAGTCAAGAAACGCGATGACGAACGAGCCCACCGCCGCGAGGGCGGCGAGCGCGTTAAGGAATTTCAGCATTTGGGGACCTCCGATCGAGTCGTCGGCCGCCCGCGCACGGGATGCGTCGCAAGGATATTTTACTGCGAGTGTATGCACCCACGCCTGGTAAACGCGATTTTTACAAACATTTGTTCGATAGTTACCCACACGGTTCCCCGCCCAGAGGAGCCTGGCCGCATTGTCCGGGTTTGCCCGACGTGTTTGCGTTTTCAAAATATCCCGAATCGGCTGGGCGATTCGGGATACAATGTCAATAGGAAACGACGCACCCCGCGTAAGTGTTCGAAAGCGCGGGCGGCCTAGTTTTCTGGTTTTGTTAAATGCCCGGGCCTCTAACCCCGGGCATTCTTATTTGCGCTTGCTGCGGCGCAAATGCCTTCTACCGTCCGCACCGCGCGTGCGCCTACGGACCTTAAACCGAACCTCATACGAGTCAAGAAACGCGATGACGGATGAGTCCGCATCGGACGGTGGAGGCTGCCTGTGTTGTCCAAAAAAACGGGGCAGACTCCAGCGCGGAGTCTGCCCCGAAAAGAGAATGGCAAAGCAAGAACGTCGATGGACGAGAAAAGTGTCCGCAAGTCTCATGGCCATCACATCCCACCTGCCAAAGGGATGGGTGAGCGAGCGTTACTCCTGCTCGGACTCCTCAGCCTGCTTACGGCTGCGGATGAGGTGCGCCACGCCGATGCACAGCACCGCGCCACCAGCGATCCAAGTGAAGGTCACACCGTTAAGACCGGTGAGCGGGAGGCCAGAGCCCTTCTTGTCGACGATGGTGAAGCTGAGCTTGCCGGCCTCGGCCGTTGCGGTGCCGCCCTTGACAACATCTTTGCCAGCATCAATGGTGGAAGTATCAAGGTTCACATTCTTACCTGCTTGATCGAACGTACTCTTGATAGTGAAAGTAACACCATTTGCTGCAGAGTTATTGTAACCGGGCGCCGGAGTGACCTCTTTAAGGATGTAGGTGCCCTCATCGAGACCGACAACGTTAATCTTTCCATTGTCCGTCGTCTTGAGCGTGGCATCCTTGGCTTCGTTGTGTTTTACACCCTGGGCGTCGATGAATTGGTTCTCAGGGTTGCCGTCAACAACCTCCTGCAAGGTGAACTCAACATCTTTGAGCTTCTTGGAGGTACCGTCTCCATCCTTGTCATCACCGACCTTGGTAACGTCGATGCCGTAGGTGTAGTCGTAGGCGGGATGCACAACTGTAGTGCCTTTGTCTCCTTCAGAGTCAGAGTGAGGGTTATTGGAATAGGTCAGAGTAACGGTGTTCTCCTGGGCTATACCGAGCATATCGGCTTTAACCTTAGTATGGTCGAGCTTTGCCTTATAGTTCACATAGATTTTAGAGCTACCGCTAACGGTAATAACCTTATCCACGTCAGATTTAATTTCATTCTTAAGGTTGTCAAAGGAAACAACAAGCTCGTTCTTTCCTTGATCAGTGACGTATTTCGCAGTGTAGTACTCTTCCTTGACCTTGGCACCGTCAATCTTGACCTCAACAGCAGGTTTGTTGCCGGAGAGCACGGGCACCATCGTAGAAGGCAGGTCATCAGTAAAGGTATAGCTGTACTTTTCGTAAGTATTGATATTGCTGGCCACGGTACCTGCAAGCTGGTACTCAATCGGCTGGTCGGATGCAGAGTCCGCAACCCTATTGGGCGCCGTAAAGACATCACGAGAAGAACCCTCGGGAACAACTGCGTTTGAATCCACAAAGCTCCCATTGTTGTCGTCCTTTACGGCCTTGGTCACAGTGGGGACCTGCTTCTTGGGAGTTAAGATCTCATCGGAACCGCCAACAACGGCGAAAATGGGCGAAGTAAAGGTATCCGTGTTGACCTTGTTGGCATCACTTGGGTTCGCGCCGACGCTCTTAGTCAAAAAGAGCCAATAGCCGGTATCCAAGCTACCAAAAGAGCCGTTAGCATCAGCATTTGCCCAGCCGCCAGCGCCTTCAGTAATATTCGCCTTCTCAACGGCAGCAGCGATCTTGTCGAGCACGCTTCCTGCATTGACGCTTTTACCCTTATCAGCATCGGACCCGTGCTTTTTGATGAACTGGGCCCACGCCTGAGCAGATTCAGCATCTTTGCCAGTCGGCAAGTCATTAGGCTTGGGCTCATCGTTATTAAATGCCGTAGTCACTGCACTCTTTACGGAATCATTTGCCCATTCGATATCGGAAAGCGTCTTCTCCGCAGTGGAGTCCCAGGTATCATCATCCTTCCAGTCTTGCGTGACCTTCGCCGAGAAAATTTTGATTCCCTTAAAGGTCGTATCCTTGTAGGTATCCTCCTTAATCGTCACGCTGCCGTTCTCGGCCACCTTCGGCGTACCCTCAGCAAACGCCATGGTCACCGGGGCCATCACGCCGCCGAAGCTCAACGCCGCGGTAAGGCCCGCTGTTACTGCCAGGCGCGCGATGTTCTTGCTCATGCTCATCTTCTTTTCCTCTGCTTTCTGCTCGAATTCCATTTGATCTAAATCTGTCTGTCTGCGTCTTAGCATCTGCTTCGCTACGTCTCGCCCCGCTCTCTGTGGGGCTGCCAGCTACTCTTTATGGCTGCCACCTCCCCGCTTGACCAGGAGCGCGACCACGATGAGCGCGGCTCCGACGACCGCAACGGCGGCCGCGGTGAACATTGCCATATCGCCAGTCGAGGGCATAAAGCCTCCGGTGAAGATGCTAGGGGGCGTGCCGGCGGGCGTGTTGATGAGCGATGCCTCCAGGCTGCCCGTCGACCCGTCCGCGCTGTCGGCACGCAGGGGCGACTCGGCTGTGACGGTGAGCTTGGGCTTGGCGGCAGCCACCTGGTCGACGTCCAGGCCCTCGGCCTTGACCGTCACGGAGCGCGTGCCCTCAAAGGCGGTGTAGCCCTTGGGCGCCTTGGGCTCGCGGACCTCCAGCTTGCCCGAGTCCACGCCCGAGACGGTCACGCGGCCGTCCTCGCCCGTGGTGACGGTGGCCTTGCCCTCCGCGTCCCACGTGCCATCGGCCGCCAGTGTGCGACCGCGGTCGTCGGCGATGCTCAGGACCGCCCCAGCAAGCGGCTTGTCGCCGTCGCTGCCGCGCTTGGTGAGCGCGAGATCCCAGGTGTAGGCGCACGCGTCGTCGCTCGGCGTGCGGGTGAAGCCGGCGTCGCCGGACTGGTCGGCAAAGGGAGAGCGCGGGTAGCGCAGGTAGACCGCGTTGGGGTTGCCCTTCGCGATGCCGTGGTTGCACGCGCTGTTGAGCGGCGCGTTGTACACGGCGACCACGCGGGCGCCCGCGGCGAAGGCGTCGGCCCCGCCGAGCGCGGCGATGAGGTCGCCGGTGCGCGCGGTGAAGGTCTTGCCGTCGACCGAGACCCCGCACTGGGCCGTGATGTCGGTCCAGCCCTTCGCGGGGTCGGTGCCGGCGCGGCCGTCCCTGCCGACCGAGACGGCGTCAAAGCCGCCGTCCGCGCCCGCCGCCACGTACACGCGCATGCTCGCGGCCACCTTGGAGGGGTCGAGCCCCGCGCTCATGGTGTCGACGAACCGCACCGTATAGGTATCGTAGGCGGTAAGACCCGCCGGGACCGTGGCAGAGAGGCGCCAGCACAGGTCGTCGGCGACCGTGGCGTCGGCGGCCTTCTGCCAGGCGGCGGTGCTGTCCTCCAGCACATGCTTTTGGACCTTGGGCGTCGCCGCCTTGGGCTTGACGGTGACGGCGCCGCCGCCGACCAGGGCCATGATCGGCGCGGTGCCGGCCTCGTTCTGGGAAATGGCGCCGTCGTCGGCGACGATGAGCCAGTAGCCGCAGGACAGCTCGGCCGTCTTGCCCGCGTTAAGGGCCACGGACACGGCGCCAGAGCTCTGGAGGTAACGAGCGAGCTGTGCGCTCAGCGCGCTCGTAAGGTGAGAATCGGTGTTGAGCCACTCGGCAGCTTCCTGCGCGGTGGTCTGGGAATTGGGCATGCCGGCGCTGTGCAGCACAGGCAGCGCGGCGTCACGCGCGGCGTCGCTTGCCCAGGCGAGGTCGGTGGCGATCTTAGCGTCGTTGTCGCCGTCGACGACGTTGGCGCTAAAGATCTGGTAGGCATCGTAGCTGCTCGCCACGGTGCCGCTCACCGTGATGGAACCGTTCGAGGTCGGCACGGCCTGCGCGGAAGCGGGGAACACAACCGCGCAGGTACCGATCAAGAGGGCAAGCAACGCAAACAAGATCGGGAAGGAGCAAACTTTCTTATTCACGACGCTCACCTCCCTTCACATTCGTCTTGCGACGAATGTGCATCCAAACCGCAGCAGCGCAAAGCACCGCCGCGCCGGCAAGGTACGTCAGAGTGACGCCCGACATACCAGAAAGGGGCAAAGAGGTGGAGTAGGTGTTGGTGAAGGTGGAGGCGGGAATGGCGTCGGGCGCGGCGGCGGAGGGTTCAACCACGACGCCCTGCCCGTTCTCGCCAAGGGTGTTGCCCATGTCGTCCTTCATCTGCGTAACGGTGGTAGAGGTGGTAAGACCGGTGTACTTGCCAGTGGTCTCATTCTTGACGGCCTTCACCGTGACGGCAACCTGGTACTCGGCCTTGGAGTAGCGGAGCTTATCGATGGCACCGGTGGTAGGCGCGACCTCCTTCACCGTGTAGGTGTAGGTCCTGGCGTAGTCACCCGCCGTACCGGGGGTATCGGACAGGTGCGACTTGTTGAACGTCATGGCGCCAAAGGTCGCCGTGATGTTGTTGGGCTTGGCGGCGTCGGTCTCCCCTGCTGCGGGTGCAATGGAGAGGTCTGCCGGGTTAGGAATGGGCACGTTGGTTGCGTAATCCCCCGTAGCCTCGATGTTGAAGTCGAACGCAACGTATTTCCCGCTGGAATCCTTCGGCCAGTCCGTATTACGGACGGACTTAGTCACCGGGATTTCCACGGACGTGGTGGTGAGAGAATCGGAGATGTACGTAGTGCCCTCAACAATGCTCGGTTTCTTTCCCTCAGTCCACGCAATGGAACCGTCCGCCTTGGACACCGTGAACTCGTAGGTTGTCTGGTTCAGCTCGTAGCCAAACGGCGCCTGGGTCTCCGTGAGCGTGTACGTGCCCGGCAGCAGACCCTCGAGCTTGAACTTGCCATCGGCGGGATCAGAATCTGCCCACTTGTTGCTGACAGCTTCCGCATTCGTATCGTTATCAATCACAGTCAGGGATGCAGCGTCCGGAATTTCGGCACCATCGGCATCCTTTACCTTGGTAAGCGCCCACTCGGAACCAGCCAAAGGAGTGTGTCCCGTGTCGCTCTCCTCAACCTTGGTCCAAGACACCGTACCGGTGATCTTGGTGTTGGAGATGGCGCCCGTGGTGTTGGAATCATCGAATGAAACGAGCTTATTTCCGTTCACCGTGTCCACATGACCCTGAACATAGTTCACCTGCTCGCCGGTGTTGTTCATGGTTGCGTAGTAGATGGTGTCCGACTTCTGATAACCAGCCGGCGCCTTGACCTCGCGAATGTAGTACGTGAAGTAGTCTTTATCGTTGGGATCGCCAATTTTGGCCTTCTGATTCAAATAGTTGAACTGAAGCTCGCCATCATCCGAAGAGTAATCATTGGCACCGCCATCCGTTACCGTAACGATGGGATACGTTTCATTCTTGGCATCATCGACAGTGCCGTATATCGTCCACGAGGAACCAGAAAGCGGCGTCATGCCGTCCGCAGCGTCGACCTTGCTCCACGCAATGGCAGAGCCGTCCGGTGTATACGACCCAGACCACGGGAAGTTGTGACGCTCCTGATCCATATCGATGACGGAAGCCGAGTTACCCTCGAGATTTGTGAAGTTGTACGCGATCTTAGGGTTGTTCATCATGAAATCTTCGCCCACGTACACACGACCGTTGGTGGTCACATGGTCGTCGAAGCTTCCGTTGGGAACGAGAATCGATCCGAGCATAGCAGCGGCGGGGTCATCGTCGGTCCACTTGCCGTCCCCGCCGCCATTGCCCCAGTCGCTTCTACCCTCGCCCGCAATGCCACCACGGATGGTGAGGCTCGTGGTATCGACAAAATTCCACATGATGGACTGGGAGGCCAGCGAGTATTTCGCGCGAAGGTCTTTATCGGCGTTACTCTCATAACCGCGAGATATTTCTGTATCGCCCCACCAGAAGCGCCAGCCATTGTGGAACTCGACAGGACCAGCACCTGTAACGTTCACGACAATGGATGCGCCTTCGGGGACATTGGTGAACTTAAAGTCGACGCCGCGGTAGTAGACGCCATCCTTCAAGTTGGAGAGCTCGGAACCGGCAATGGTGAAGACCTGTTGCATAGAAGTTCCATCGCCGGTAAAGGTGATAAGTCGCTCGGTGTTGCAAATCTTATAGTTCGGGATTCTGGTATCAAGCGCACCGGAAACAGACTTCTCACTACCATCGAAAGTGAGTGTATAGCTTGTTCCCTTGTTATCGTACTTGTTGATTGCGTAGCTGTTGTCGCTAATTGCGGAACCATCCGTAACTGTGCCGGTATTTGCAAACGAGGCGAGCTGTTTCGATAGCTTCGAGAGGTATCCATCTGCACCGTTGTAGCTCGAATAATCGTTACCGTTAACATTAGTCAAATCAACATTTTGATTGAACAGGTCGCTCTTCAGAGCATCCGAGCCCTCGAACCAATTACCTTGCTTTTTCACGACAGACTGGCGCCCGTTGTTAGCATTCGAATCCCAATAGGAATAGGTAATGGGACCGGCGATCTGCGCGGTATAGTTATAGCCAGGGTGGGAGTCAGTCTTTGTCGCCTTGCCGACCCAAGCACCCTTGGTCCAAGCACCAACCGTCGCAGCATCTGAGGTCGTTCCCTGACCGGTATTCATGTTCTCAATCAAGCTGTTTATGCCGGCGACCGCAAGCACCGTGCTTCCCTCCCCGGGACGAAACTGCGATCCAAAACCAACGGTGCCGAAACGGAAGCCCTGGCCGCCCCAACTCTCCTTGATAGGATTCATGGCCAGTTTGCCGTGGACCACGGTAAGGCCCTCCGCCTCAGCGGCATATGAGCCGGTGGGGGCGTTATTCGCATCAAGAGTGCTAGTTTTGTTCGGCTTACCACCGATGTACATGTCGCGGCCGACGTAGGTGGCCACGCCGGGATCGGGGGTGGAGATATCGATATTCGTACCGATACCGATAGACGTGGGCTTGTAGATGCCCTTGTTCACAGTAGTAGCCGCGTTCGCAGAGGTGGCGGCGCTATTCTGGTTTTCGGCATCCTCGCTGGTGTTATCTACAGCAGCGGACTCACTTGAGGAACTCCCCGTTACAGCTTCCTCGGTAGAAACTGTCTGGGTGTCGTTGGCAATGGCCTGCGAGATTGGAGGCATGACGAGCGACAGTACCAGGCTCAACACGGAGGCTCCGCACAAAACGCCTGCCAGTACACGGCGCGTCGCTTTTTTACTCAGCTTAGTTTTTTCTGAATTCGCTTCCATCGATGTCTCCTCCCCAAGAGACCGCGATCTTGCTCTTTCACTATCAAACGCATCTGCGCAATCTGTAATTGCGCACGCTTGTAGTACATATTGTAACGATTGTTTGAACATCTAAGCAAAAATACCGATAGTTTTGTAGCGAATTCTCAATTCTCTTGACATTTGCTCGGATTAACCTTCGTTTATTCGCTATGAAATATCTATTTCTACTGGTAATTAAGCTAGTTATCATTTTTTAATAGCATTTTATTTATTTGCACAACATTTTGCTCAAGAGCATGCTTCCTGTGAACGGTCGAAAATCAACCGTGAACGGTAGGTCATTAACCGGGAGGAATAGACTACTAAATTGCTGGGAATATCTTTAACTCATCGGTAGTTACAAGCGTAATGTTCAGACAACCATATTTGAATTTTCGCGCAGATTTTAGGCATCAATTCGCCCAAATCGCCTAAGGGCACCGCAAAGGAGCCTGCCCCCTTTGCAGTGGTTCTCCCCCGGCGCTACAGCAGATGTTCCTCGATAAAGATCGCGATGCCGTCTTTGTCGTTGCTGGCGGTTACAAAATCGGCGGCGGCACGGGTGGCATCGCTGCCATTTGCCATGGCCACGCCCACGCCGGCGTCAGCCACCATGCAGGTGTCGTTGTCCGCATCGCCAAACACGCAGATGTCCTGGAGCTCCATGTCGTTGAGTTCCGCCACGCGCACAAGGCCGCGCGTCTTGGACACGCGCGGATCCATGAACTCGTAGAGCCGCTGCGTGGTTTGCAGAGCCGCCGCCTTAACGGTGTCGTCGGCAAACGTCGACGCCCGCTCAATCACCCGCGGCATTACCTCGGGCGCCATGGTAAACATCACCTTGGGCTGCGGCTCGCGCAAAAACTCGGCAAAATCGACCACCTGGTAGGGCACACCGTCGACGCGCGACAGGTGCTCGACACACGCGTTGCTCTCGGGCACGTAGAACACGCCGTCTCGGGGACAGACGGGTGTTGCCGGAAGGTCCGCCATGTGCTTGCAGATGCGCGCGATGGTCTCGCCCGGCAGCGGATAGCTCAGCTCGTTGATGCCGTGTGCACGGTCGATGACCTCGGCACCACCGCAGCCCACCATCACGTCTACCAGGCCTTCGATGCCCCAGAGCTCGTACATGGCCTCGGTCGCGTGGGCGTCACGCCCGGTGCACAGACCAAAGAGCACGCCGCGCTCGCGCAGGGCGCGGATCGCTGCCACGGTGCGCGGGGACACCGTGTGCCGGCTCGTGAGCAGCGTGCCGTCGATATCGCAGAACACGGCTTTGATGTGGCTGAAGGTGGTGTCCATGGGGGCCTTTCTGGGTTGTGCGGCGGTGTGGGGTGTATTCGTGAACGGCGTACATGGTATACCAAGGCGCAGCCGCGGCCCCTCAAAGCAAAAACCACCACAAAGGTGCCTGTCCCCTTTGTGGTGGAAGTGACGTTTGCACAGATAGAACCTGCCAAAATAAACCTGTCCCCTTTTGGCAGGTTTTAGGCCAGATGATCTTGGATGAGATCGCAGATGGCTCGGGCGTCGTTGATGTTGATGGCTCGGGTCGCAAAGCCGGCGTCGAAGGCCTGGCGTGCCAGGGCTTCGTTGCAGGCAAGGGCCAGCGTGTGACCGTCGACCAGGTCGAGCGAGCTCTTGCCGCGCAGACGGTCGACACCGGAACGCGCGACCACGATGTTGTCGAAGCCCTCGGTCTTGTAGCCCTCGATGATCACCACGTCGACATCGTTGTAGCGCGACAGCAGCTCACGCGCGGGCATCTCGTCCTCCTCGCGCGTGTCGGCGTACTCCGCCCAGCGCGTGGCGCAGATGAGGCCCACGTGCTTGGATCCAGCTTGGTGATGGCGCCAGGTGTCCTTAGCAGGTACATCGATATCAAAGCCATGATGCCCATGATGCTTGAGCGAGCCCACGCGCAGGCCGCGGCGGGTGAGCTCGGCGATAACTTTCTCGACAAGTGTGGTCTTGCCCGAGTTTTGGTAGCCGATAAACGCGATCGCGGGGACGGCCGGTGCCGGAGCTGCGGGCGCGACGGCGACGGATGCGCTCGCGGGTGCGTCACCCGCGGCTCCCACGGCCTCAACAGCAGCGGCCCGACGCTCGGCACGATCCCACACGCCCGAGCGGCCGCCCTCCTTGCGCAGCAGACGCACGTCGACGATCTCCATGCCGCGATCGACCGCCTTGCACATGTCATAGATGGTTAGGCACGCGGCACTCGCGCCGGTCAACGCCTCCATCTCGATACCCGTCTTGCCCGTCACGCCGGCCGTAACCAGTACGTGAAAGCCAACCTGCCCGTCCGTGCGCGCCGGTGCCCAGCCCTCGGGCACGTCCTCGGCCGGCGTCCCCGCCGCAGCGATGGGCGCAATGTCGCACTTGCTCTTGGTAATGAGCAACGGATGGCACATGGGGATGATGTCGCTCGTGCGTTTGATGGCCATGATGCCCGCCACGCGCGCGCAAGCGAGCGCGTCGCCCTTTTTGGCGCGGTCCTGCAGCACCATGGCCTGCGTCTCGGGGTGCATTAGGATGGTGCCCTCGGCGATGGCGATGCGATGGGTCTCGGCCTTGTCGGACACGTCGACCATGCGCACCTCGCCCTTGGCGTCCACATGCGTCAGCTCGTCGCGACGGGCGTCGCGGGCGGGCTCGGTGGCAGCACTGGCAGTCGGCTGTGCGGACGCGTCGGCGTTACCAGCATTCGCCGCAGCCGTGCCTTTGTGGGCAGACATCGCGGCCCTGCGAGCGGCCTTGGTGGCATCGGCGTACCTGCTCTTGGCCATATGATCATCCTCCGATTTGGGACATAAATCGTTGCGTGCCCTCAATTATCGCGTGTTCCTGCGGTTTGTGGGCCACGGCATCGCGCCAAATCGAAAGTACCTGCATATCATCACCACGGCGCAGCGCCTCACGCACCGAATACTCTGCATCACTAAACAGGCACGGACGCACGTTGCCATCGGCCGTCAGGCGCAGACGGTTGCAATTCGCACAAAAATGGTTGGACATGGCGCTAATGAAACCGACCGTTCCCGTCGCGCCAGGAAAGTGCCAATAGCGCGCAGGGCCCGCGCCGGCAGGAGCGTCGTTGATGTCGAGCGGCTCGAGCTCGCCCAGCCCCGCTGCGGCGGCCCCGGCATTGATGCGCGCCCGCAGCTCGTCACTCGGCACGGTGTCGCTCGCGTCCCACAGCTCGGGATTGAGCGCGGGCGCGTGAGGGTCCACAGCGCAACGCGAGCTCGTGTGCTCGTCGCCAATGGGCATATATTCGATAAAGCGCAGGTGGATGGGGCGGTCGACGGTCAAGCGCGCGAGGGCCGCCACGTCTTGGTTGAGCCGGCGCACCACAACGCAGTTGACCTTAACGGGCTCAAAGCCCCAAGCCAGCGCCGCGTCGATGCCAGCCATGGTCTGTTCGAGTCGACCTAGACGCGTGATCTTTCCAAAGAGCGTAGGGTCGAGCGTGTCGAGCGAGATGTTGACGCGGTTAAGCCCGGCATCTTTGAGCTGCGGCGCCAGCTTGGGCAGCAGGGCGCCGTTGGTGGTGAGCGAGATGTCCTCGATCTGCGGAATCGCGCGGATATCACGAATGAGCGGGATGATGCGGCGGCTGACCAACGGCTCGCCGCCCGTCAGACGCACGCGGCGAATGCCCTCCCCTGCTACCAAGCGCACAAAGCGGGCGATTTCCTCGGCGCTGAGCAGCTCGTCATGCGCGCGGGGCGCCACGCCATCGGCCGGCATGCAGTAAATGCAGCGGAAATTGCACTTGTCGGTAACGGCAATGCGCAGGTAGTTGATATCGCGGCCAAAGCCGTCATGTTGCACGTGCCCGTCCACGCAGCCCTCCCCTCACGCGGCGTTTTATTCTTCGGAAAACATAATACCCCACGAGAGAATCACGCCGACACCCGTACGACAGGACAGGTCACTTCGAGCAAAACGGACTTTCCAAGCCCATCCTCAACATACAAACCATCACAACATTCGATGCTTTTCCCGATTTTGGCAAAAAACGTCGAATGTTGTGATGGTCTGCCTGCCCACGGCACCCCGTAGAAGGACCAAAGCGCCCCTAAAGGCCGCCGTCCCAGTGCCGAATCACGAATTCTCGCAGGTCGTTCTGCCGCTTTTGGAACGCTTCGCTTCGGTCGCACTTGAGACCCATAGCGAGCGCGATGGCGTTCATCGCCCGGTGCAATTGCAGCTGGTGGGCAAACTGAGTCCCGGTGAGGACGATCATCCTAAAGCCCAGCGCGCTCAGCACGGTCATACGCTCCGCATCCGACGCGCTGCGCTGTTTATCAAGATGGTCCGAGCCGTTGTATTCAACCCCCGTACCGCTCGCAGGCGCATATACGTCGATCTCGAAATACCCGGCCTTTGCGAGATACTTGAACTCGTTGGGAACATCGACCCGATGGTTGAGCTCGATCTTGGCGTATCCCAGCCCGCCCTGGGAACGTTTTGCTACGACCATGATTGCGGTGGCCGTCTCCATGGGCGACCGCGCGCCATCGTGCACGCGCTTGAGCACGGCGGCCGCGCGTATAGCCCCCTGACGAGATCGGTTCTCATTGCAATAGGAAATCAAGTCGGCAACGGTATACCTCTGCCCCATCTCGATATAGTCGCCTGTCGACAGATGATTCAAATGGTATCGGGCGCAGATTTCGTAGCCATATTCCAGCTGCTCGGGCTCGCTCATCCACGAACCCGCCTGGACAAAGCACATGGCCTCATCAACCACTAGAAGGCCCTCTGCCACCTCGATAAGATGGCCTGGAGGTACCGGCGCTCCAAACACGTGGCATCTAAATCCAGCCGGCGTCGAGCGCTCAAAATCGAAGTTGACGAGCGTGTCGATATGATCGAGCTCTTCTCGTGGAATACCGAGCGCAACCAGATAGTCGGTAACGATCCCAGCTGCCGTTGAAGCCCTCAGCCCCTTGGCATCGAGCCCCAATTTGGGCAGGCTCGCGGTCGGCTCCGCCTCGTTAGCAAGCGAGTCCTCATCGTATAGGCTGCTTGCTCGCGAGAGCGGCTCGGACGGGCGCGCCACGTTGTGGTACAGCCAGGCAGTCTTATGGGACAGGACGATCGGCAGGTCCATGAGCCCTCCAATGGAGTCGGATAACCAACCTTATTCCCCTGCCCACGGGTCCGCACACCTTCGTGCGCAAGAAAGCGATTCCACCCGGTCGAGTGGCAGAAAAACCATCACAACATTCGATGCTTTTCCCGATTTTGGCAAAAAACGTCGAATGTTGCGATGGTTTGAGGTGAGGTGAGGGGCACGGAGGGGTCAAAGCATCGTGCTCGGAGCGTGACTTTTTTTCGTCCCACTGTCGACACAAACCTTGACTCTACAATCGTTGTAGGGTTTTCACTACACTGGTACGTAAACAAACCCAGCCAGAAAGCCCCGCCCATGGAACACGACCTCACACGCGGCAATGTCCTTAAGACCATCGCGGTCTTTGCCCTGCCCTATATGCTCTCGTACTTTTTGCAGATGCTCTACGGTATGGCCGACCTGTACATGATGGGGCAGTTTAGCGGCGCCGCCGGCATCACTGCCGTGGGCAATGGCGCGCAGACGCTCTATATCATTACCGTGACGCTCGTGGGCTTGGCCATGGGAACGACGGTTATCGTCGGCCACGCTGTGGGCTCGCGCCGTTTCGATCGCGCCGAGACCGCCATCGGCAACACCATCACGCTCTTTATGGGCGTCTCGGTGGTGCTGGCCGCTGTCCTGCTCGCACTGTGCCCGCAAATCGTGGCGCTCATTGGCACGCCGGCCGAGGCAGTCGAAGGCACCGCCGCCTACCTGCGTATCTGCTTTGTCGGCATTCCGTTTATCGCCGCGTACAACATTCTCTCGGCCATCTTTCGCGGGCTGGGCGATTCACGCTCGCCTATGTACGTGATTGGCGTGGCATGCATCATCAACATCACACTCGACTTTCTGTTTATCGGCCACATGGGGCTCGGCCCTGTGGGCGCGGCGCTCGGCACGGTGACCGCGCAGACGGCCAGCGTTGCCCTCGCGCTCGTGTGGCTCAAGAGCCGCCGCACGAACATCCACGTAAAGCGCAGCGACCTGCGCCCCCAGCCCGAGGTGCTCGGCAGCATTCTTAAAATCGGCGTACCCGTGGCCGTGCAGGACGGTTGCATCCAGGTGGCGTTTATGTTTATCACCGTCATCGCCAACCACCGCGGCCTGGTCGACGCCGCAGCCGTGGGCCTAGTCGAGAAGATGATCAGCTTTTTGTTCATTGTGCCGAGCTCCATGGGCGCCACCGTCAGCGCACTCACGGCGCAAAACGCCGGCGCGGGCAAGGGTGACCGCGCGCGCCAGGTACTCAAAGACGCCATGACGATCTCGGTAGTGTACGGCTGCCTGATCACGGTGCTGATGTGGCTGGTGGCGCCGGCGTTTATCGGCTTTTTTGCCAAGGACCCCGCGGTGGTCGCGGCCGGTACCGGCTATATGCACAGTTATATTTTCGATGCAATCTTTGCCGGCATCCACATTTGCTTTAGTGGCTTTTTCGCTGCATACGGCAAGAGCTACATCGGCTTTGCGCACAACGTGCTGGCCGTGGCGCTCATTCGCGTGCCGGGCGCGTGGCTGCTGTCGAACGCCTATTCCAACACGCTGTTTCCCATGGGCATCGCTTCGCCGTGCGGATCGATTTTGTCGGCAGCCATCTGTGTTGTCGCGTTTACCGTGCTCAACCGGCGCGGGGCTTTTGACAAGTTGACAGCGTAGCGGGGCAACGCGAAATCGCCCTTATCGACGACATCATCAGCGACGACCCCGCGACCTATGTGACGCAGATCACGGTGCCGGTTGTTCCGGCAAAGTAAGAACCTCCCGAAAGGCATCGTGCTTCCGGGAGGTTCCTCAATTTGACTATTGATGCACTAAGCCTGGGGTACCTCACCAGTCGCCAGGATCTGCTCGAGCGCATCCTCGTCCAGCACGGGCACGCCCAGCTGCTCGGCTTTGGTGAGCTTGGAGCCCGCTTTGGGGCCGGCGACCAGATAGCTTGTCTTCTTCGACACACTGCCCGAAACCTTGGCGCCGAGCACCTTGAGCGCCGCGCCTGCCTCGTCGCGCGTGCGGTTGACGAGCGTGCCTGTCAGCACGAAGGTCAGCCCCGCGAGCGGCTGTGCGTCGTCGAGCTCGCCTGCCACGCCAGCGTCGGCTGCGGCTTGCGCGTGTGCGGCGCCCAAGTCGACCTCGAGCGACAGGCCCGCCTGGCGCAGGCGCTCCAGCACGGCAAGGTTCTCGGGCACGGCCAGGAACTGCTTGACGCTCGCCGCAATCTTGGGACCGATGCCCTCGCACTCGGCGATGTCCTCTTCGCTCGCCAAGATGAGCTTGTCAATCGACAGGAATCGCTCGGCAATGACCTCGCCCACACTCTTGCCTACGTGGCGGATGCCCAGGGCAAACAGCACGCGACCGAGCGGCTGGCTCTTGGACTTGTTGAGCTCGGCGATGATTTTCTCGGCCGTCTTGAGGCCTACCGGAATGGGATCGCCCTTCTTGACGCCCTTTTTGCTGTTGGAGCTGGCATAGGTGCGCCCCGTGTCCAGGCCGGCGATATCGTCGACCGTGAGTTGGTAGAAGTCCGCGACGTCGTGGATCAGGCCGGCGGCGATCATCTTGTCGACGATCTCGTCGCCCAGGCCGTCGACGTCCATGCAGCCGCGGCTCACCCAGTGGAGCAGGCGCTCCTTGAGCTGCGCGGGGCAGTCGATGGACACGCAGCGGTAGGCGACCTCGCCATCCTCGTGGACAACGGGGCTGCCGCACACGGGGCAGACCTCGGGCATGTGCCAGTCGACCGAATCGGCCGGGCGCTTATCGAGCACCGGGCCCACGACCTCGGGTATTACGTCGCCCGCCTTGTGCACGATGATGGTGTCGCCCTCGCGCACGTTTTTGCGACGGATCTCGTCGATGTTGTGCAGTGTGGCGCGCGCGATGGTGGAGCCGGCGACCGTCACCGGGTCGAACTCGGCGACCGGCGTGAGAACACCGGTGCGGCCCACCTGGATGCGAATTTCGCGCAGGACGGTCTGCTTTTCCTCGGGCGGGAACTTAAAGGCAATGGCCCAGCGCGGCGCGCGGGCGGTAAAGCCCAGGTCGAGCTGCTGCTGGAAGCTGTCGACCTTTACGACCACGCCGTCGATGTCGTAATCCAGGTCGCCGCGGTGCTCGAGCGCCTGGGCACAGAACTCGTGGACCTCGGCCGGCGTGGCGCAACGGGCAACGTTGGGGTTGACGCTAAAGCCGGCGCTGCGCAGCCAGTCCAGAAACTCGCGCTGGCTGTGGACGTGCAGCGGGTCGGTATCGGCGATAGCGTAGATAAAGGTGGCCAGGTCACGGCGCGCCGTGACCTTGGGATCCTTTTGGCGCAGGCTGCCGGCGGCGGCGTTGCGCGGGTTGGCGAAGGGGTCGCGCCCCTCGGCATCGGCCTCTTCATTCAGACGAACAAAGCTGCCCTTGGGCATATAGACCTCGCCGCGTACTTCGATGGTGCGCTCGCGGTCGGCGCCCATGTGGGCGAGCGCCGGCTCGGACAGGTGCATGGGCACATCCTTGATGGTGCGGACGTTAAGCGATACGTCCTCGCCCGTGGTGCCATCGCCACGTGTGGCCGCACGTACGAAGGTGCCGTTTTGGTAGGTAAGCGCCACGCCCAGGCCGTCAATCTTTAGCTCGCAGGTATAGGTAACGCTGCCGGCACCGAGGGCATCCTCAGTGCGCTGGAGCCATGCGTCGAGCTCGTCCAGATCCATGGCATCGTCCATGGAATACATGCGCGCCATGTGCGTGACCGGCGTAAACTGCTCGCTCACGTAGCCGCCCACGCGTTGGGTGTAGCTGTCGGGTGTCACCAGGTCGGGGTAGGTGGCCTCGATTTCCTGCAGCTCAACGAGCATTTTGTCAAAGGCGGCGTCCGTGATCTCGGGCGCATCGAGCATGTAGTAGCGATAGGCGTGGTAATCGAGCTCGTGGCGCAGCTCAGCCGCGCGCACTGCCGCCTGGGCACGGGCATCGGTCGGTGCGGCGGCATCCGTGCTCGCGGGCGTTTCGGTATCGATGTCCACACCGTCACCAAACAGGCTCGATTGCTCCATAGCGGCACTCCTTCGCTCGATTTCAAACGGATACTAGAGTACCACCGGTCGCAACGGGGTCGAATAGCCCTTTCGAACCGCACCGAATCGGCAGCCGCCAGACCGGGGTGGATCGCGCGATCAAACCATGCCCTAGCCATTTCTAAATGATCCGTTTTCCTCCGTCCCCAACGGATCAATAAGAAAAGAGGGGACTGCCCCACGTTGATGGGACAGCCCCCTCTGGCCTCGATATACGCGATACGGCTCGCTAGTAGCCCTGACCGTAGCCTTGACCCTGGCCCTGCTGGCCCAACAGCTCCTCCAGATACTGGCGCAGCTGCTCGTCGGTAATACCGCCGTTGCCGGTGTCGGTCGCGCTGTCATCCTGCTGCTGGTTCTGCAGCTCCTCATCGGAGCCCAGCTCAACCGTGACCTTCTTCTCTTCCTTGCCGCGCATGAGCGTGATCTCGACCTTCTCGCCCACCTCATGGCTGCGCAGGGCGATGATCAGGCCATCGGCGCTCGTAATCTCATCGTCACCCAGCTTGGTAATGACATCGCCCTCTTGGATGCCAGCCTTGGCGGCAGGACCGTCCTCAACGACGCTCGCCACATACGCGCCGCTGTCTGTGCTCAGCTTGTTGGTGCGGGCGTTAAGCGCATTGACGCTCGAAAGCGTAGCTCCCATGTACGGATGCACCGGCGTCTTGCCGTCGATGATCTGGTCGGCAATGTTCTTGGCGTAGTTAACCGGAATGGCAAAACCCACGCCCGAGCTGGAGCCCGAATAGCTCTCGATAAGCGAGTTAATGCCCACGAGCTCACCATTGTCGTTGACGAGCGCGCCGCCGGAGTTGCCCGGGTTAATGGCGGCATCGGTCTGGATCATGTTGGCATAGATGGTGTTGCCGCTGGTAGAGCTCATGGCCGTGGAGCGATAGAGCGCTGACACGATACCGGTGGAGACAGACTGCTCGTTGCCGAACGGCGAGCCGATCGCCATGACCCACTCGCCCACGTTGAGCTTGGAGGAGTCACCGATCTCGATTGGGGTGAGCTTGGAGGAGTCGGCATCCTTGAGCTTAATGACGGCGAGGTCGCTCGAGGCATCGTTGCCCACGAACTCGGCCTCGTAGGTGGTGCCGTCGTCCATGGTCACCACGTACTGGTCGTAACCGTCGACCACGTGGTTGTTGGTAAGGATGTGGCCCTCGGTGTCGAGCACCACGCCCGAGCCGACGCTACCCGAGCTATCCGACTCGTCGGCAGACTGCGAAAGCGAGCTGCCCTGGCTACCGCTCGAAGTCGCGGTAATGGAAACAACGGAGGGCAGGGCCTTGGCAGAGACGGCCTCGGCCAGCGTGGTGTCCTCGGAGTCGATGGTGATCTTTTGCGTCGATGAACCCGAAGCACCCGCCGTCACGGCGTTCCTGCCGCCGCCGATATCGAGCGTGCCACTCATAATGAGTGCGATGACCAACAGGGCGCCGCAGGCACAGCCGGCGAGTGCCGTAATAAAGATCGGCAGCTTTTTGGTCTTAGTCTTGACCACTGTGTGCTTGTTTACAACCTGCTGGCTGCCCAGCGGCTTGCCGGTCTGTGTGTCGTAGGCCTGCACGTAGGGAATGTTGCTGTCGGCAGGCGTCGACTCCACCTGCACACGCGGCTGCTGCTGGGTCTCGCCAGCGTTGCCCGCATCCTGGGGACGCTGGGAATCGTTCTCGCTCATGGCTGCGATCCTTTCGTCAAATACCCAAAGGCCCGCCAAACATGTGGCGGGCCATCATTGTTCACGTTGAGTTGTACCCCAATATGCGGGCGAACGTGTATGAGAACGCAATCTTTTAGGAAGGCTTAAGTTCTGCTGCAAACTCGAAAGGGATCCACGCATGCGGCAAAACCACCACAAAGGTGCCTGTCCCCTTTGTGGTGAAAAGCTAGTCCTTAAACAGATAGCCCACGCCGCGGACGGTGGTGATATGTGCCGCGATCTGCGGGCCCACCTTGGAGCGGAT
Source organism: Collinsella aerofaciens (assembly GCA_036298925.1). Taxonomy (GTDB): domain Bacteria; phylum Actinomycetota; class Coriobacteriia; order Coriobacteriales; family Coriobacteriaceae; genus Collinsella; species Collinsella aerofaciens_BN. Next base: position 72,669 of record JAXJIC010000009.1, on the reverse strand, counting down.
GCGTCGGATGTGCACGTCGACGGTACGCGTACCGCCGCAGTACTCAAAGCCCCACACGCGGTGCAGCAGTACCTCGCGGCTGTAGGCACGGTTGGGATGCGTCGCCAAAAAACTCAGCAGCGAGTACTCCATCAGCGTCAGATCGATGGGCTCGTTATCGAGCGTCACCTGGTAGGTAGCCAGATTAATCTCGAGGTTATCGATGTTGAGCACATCGTCGGCGGCAACGGTCTCCTCCTCGCCCATCAGGCGCTGCGCGCGAGCCTTGAGCTCGTTGGGCGTCGCCGTGGGGCATACAAAGTCGGCATGCGCGTGATTGGGCAGGCGCAGGGTGCCGAGCGCCTCGTCGTCGACAATCACCAACATGGGGACGCCGCCGCGATCGTCAAGCCACTTGGCAATCTGATCGATGCGGTCGCTGCGGATGCCGTCGGAATCGAGGATCAGCAGGTCAAAGTCGTGCGCCGCAGTCGGCGAATCGGGGGTAGCCAGGCTCACCTCGACACCCAGGGTGGTCGTCAAGCTGCGGGCAAACTCGTGGAAGCGCGTCGTGCGCGCCATGAACAGGGCACTCTTTTCGGACATATCGGCCTCCAAGGAAATGAGCTCAATCGTACTGGAACAAGCCAGCGCGATTAGGAGTTCGCCAGGTAGTGCTTGATCTCCCACTCGGTGATCGTAGACTCAAACTTATGCCACTCGTCGCGCTTCTTTTTGAGGAAGAAGCTGTGGATGTGCTCGCCGAGGGCATCCTTCATAAACTGCGAGTCCTCAAACACGTCGAGCGCCTCTTTAAGCGAGCGCGGCAGCGGCGTGTAGCCGGCCTCGACCATCTGACGGTCGGTAAGCTTGAGTGTCTCGGCCGTGGCCTCGGGCGGGAGCTCCAGCTTGCGCTCGATGCCGTCCAGGCCAGCCGCCAGCGTGACGGCGTTGACCAGGTACGGGTTGGCCATGGGGTCGGGGCTGCGAAGCTCGATGCGCGTGGACAGCTGCTTGCCGGGCTTGTAGACCGGGATGCGGACCATACTCGCGCGGTTGCGCAGGCCCCACGTGGCGTACTGCGGCACGGAGTCGCCGCCGGTAGTAATGCGCTTGTAGGAGTTGACCGTGGGGTTGGTGATGGCGCTGATCTCGCGCGCGTGCGCCAGGATACCGGCCATGTAGTGTTTGGCGGTGTCGGAGAGATGGTATCTCTCGTCGTCCTCGCCCCAAAAGACGTTGTTGCCGTCGTGGTCGAATAGCGACTGGCACAGGAACATAGCACTGCCGTCCTCGCCTGCCAACGGCTTGGGCATAAAGGAGGCGTGGCAACCGCTCTCGTAGGCCTGCTGCTTAATGATGAGTTTGGCCGTGGTGATGGCGTCGGACATGCTCAGGGCCTCGGCGTGGCGCAGGCTCATGCCGTGCTGCGAGCGGCCGGCGGCGTGGAAGGTGTACTCCACGGGCACGGACATCTTCTCGAGCGTGAGGACCGTGTTGCGACGCAGGTCGCGGGCGGCATCGCTCACCGAAAGATCGAAGTAGCCCACGTTGTCGAGCGGCTCGGGGGTGTGCTCGTCGGGGAAGTAGTAATACTCCAGCTCGGCGCCCACGTTGAGCAGATAGCCGGCCTTCTCGGCCTTGCGGAACATGCGGCACAGGGCATCGCGCGGATCGCCGGCGAAGGGCTTGCGGTCGGGGGTGCACACGTCGCAGAACACGCGGGCGACGCCGTTGTGGCTCGGGCGCCACGGCAGGATCTGGAAGGTCGAAGCATCGGGAAACGCCAGCATGTCGGCTTCCTCGGGCGTGGCAAAGCCCTCGATGGCGGAGCCGTCAAAGCCAATACCCTCCTCAAAAGCGACCTCAAGGTCCTCGGGGCTAATGGCAAAGTTCTTGAGGCGGCCGAGAATGTCGACAAACCACAGACGCACAAAGCGGATGTCACGCTGCTCTACGGAGCGGAGTACGTAATCGATGTTCTGCTGGTTCATGTCGCTCCCCTTTCTTTCGGGCGGGTTTCGACTGGTCTATATCGCAGATACTATCGCAGAAAAATGTTTCCGCAGGGTTAAAGCGTATCAAGCGCTCAAAAAACGTGCGCGAACAGGCCGTTGCGAACGAGCGGCTAGCGCGAAGTCGAAGCGCGGTGTTCAATGTGACCAGGAACCTCGATGCGCTTGGGGGCGAGCTTTGCGGCTTCGCCCACGGTGGTGGTAACAACGTCGATGCGCTCGGACAGACGCTCGACTACGCGCTCGGCAATGGTGAGGGTGTCTTGCGCTGCTGTGGTCACACCGCCAAAGAGCACGTGGTTCCAAGGATAATCGTCAAACGTCGCAATCTTAAGACCAGCCGGTAACGAGGGACCAAGCTGCGCCAGAGCCTCGGTCAGGCGCAGGAAGACCAGGCCGTTGACGGCAATGAGGCCGAGCTTTTTACCGGCATAGTCACGCATGGTCTCGTCCAAGCGGCCGATGCCCGTGGCGCCACCGTCGGCCAGGGTGACAACCTCGCCCGCAAGTCCGCGGCGCGACAGCTCGTCGGTAAAGGCCTCGGCGCGCTCTCGACGCACGGGGCTGTCGTCGCTTGCCTCGGTGAGCAGGCACAGGCGCTCGCTGCCAGCGGCGGCGAGCTCGTCTACCAAGCCAGCGACCAGCTCACGGTTGTTAGATGTCACCAGATCGACACCGCCGTCGGCAACGTCGCGGTCGAGCAGCACAACAGGCAGACGTCCCGCTGCCGCGGCGATCGCCTCGTCATTGCCTCCGCAGGTGTTGACGACCAGGCCGTCCACGCCGGCATCGATAAGTCTGGTGAGCGACTCCGCTTCCTTAGCGGGGTCGTTGCCGCTAATGGCCGTCATGAGCGAGCAGCCGCGCGCCGCGGCGCTGGCGGAAAGGCCCTCGAGCATGGCGCTCGAGAACGGGTTGGCGATGTCAGCCAGAATCACACCGATGAGGTTCGTACGCGAGCTGCGCAGATTGCGCGCGGCGGCACGTGGGCGATAGCCAGTGCGCTCGATAACTGCCGCGATGCGAGCACGGGTCTCCTCGGTCATTTGCCCGGGGCGGTTGTTGAGATAGCGCGAGACCGTGGCCGGGCTCACGCCCGCCTCGGCGGCAATGTCCTTGATTCTCATCTGCGCCATAACGCACCCCGTTTCCCAATTGTCGGCGATCTGAGCCATTTTAGGCATTTTTTTAAAAATCTCGGTTGCAAAACGCTGTAGGTGAGTATACTACAACTCGAAACGAAACCGATTTCGTAAACCGATTTCGGCGAGCGTTGGCACGCAGGTGCAAAGACGCACCCTACCGTCTTGGCACCTGCGTGCCAACGCCATATCAAAGGTGTACGCACGAGTAAAAGGAGCTGCGCGACCATGGGTAAAACGGTTCTTACCTTCGGCGAGATCATGATGAGACTCTCACCCAAAGACCACCTGCGTATTGAGCAGGCAACCGAGTTTGACGTCCGCTACGGCGGCGCCGAGGCCAACACCGCTCTTTCCCTAGCCTACCAGGGCGACAAGGCCGCTTACGTCTCCGTTGTCCCGGCCAACCGTCTGGGCGAGTGCGCTCTGCGTTCGCTGAAGGCCTACGACGTCGACACCACGCGCGTCGTGCGTCAGGGCGACCGCCTTGGCTCCTATGTGTTTGAGGTCGGTGCCTCGCAGCGCGGCAACGGCTGTGTCTACGACCGTAAGTTCTCTGCCATCAACATGGCCAAGCGCGACGTCTTCGACTGGAACGAGATCCTCAAGGGCATCGATGTCTTCTATTTCTCCGGCGTGACCCCCGCCGTCTCCGATGAGATGGCTGCCGCCTGCAAGGATGCCCTCACCGCCTGCCGCGCCAAGGGCATCACCACCGTGTGCGACGTCAACTATCGCGGCAAGATGTGGTCGCCCGAGAAGTCGCAGGCCACCATGAAGGAACTCCTGCCGCTCGTCGACATCTGCATCGCCAACGACGAGGATGCGCCCGCCGGCCTCGGCATGACCTGCGTCTCTGGTTCCCTTGCCCATGGCATCGAGGAGCGCGACACCTACGTCGAGATGGCCCGTCAGATCTGCGCCGAGTACGGCTGCAAGAAGGTCGCCTCGGTCGTCCGCAACATCTCCTGCGTCGAGCGCTCCATCTGGATGGGCATGCTCTTTGACGCCGAGAGCGGCGAGCACTGGTTCTCCCCTGCTCACGACGTGCACGTGCTCGAGGGCGTTGCCGCCGGCGACGCTTTCAACGCCGGCCTCGTCCATGCTCTCATCAACGACTTCGATCCGCAGGCTGCCGTCAACTACGCGATTGCGGCTTCGATCCTCAAGCTCACCATCAAGGGCGACTCCAACTTGGTGACCGCAGACGAGATCGCAGCCGTAGCATCAGCCGCCGACGGTGGCACCCGCGTCGCGCGCTAGTCCGTCTCCATTCCGCGGGCCGCAGCTTTCCAATCCCATACCCCTGCGGCCCGCTCCCCGATTCCTCCGGCCGGGCAAAACCACCAGTCCCATTCCGGTTTTGCCTGGCATTCCCTACATGACTGGTCGAGCAGCCGGTTTTGGAATTGCTTGAACCCCAAGCAGTGCCTCCGATAACCAATCCAAAATCGGCTCCTGACCAGCACATTTGGCAATCACGCGCCCATGCGCGCCACACATCGAAAGGAACATCATGTTCGATCAGTTCTACACCACGCTTGAGTCCCTGGGCATCGTGCCGGTCGTTGTGCTCGACAAGGTCGAGGACGCCGCTCCGCTCGCCCACGCCCTTATGGCAGCTGGCATGAAGTCCGCCGAGGTCACCTTCCGCACCCCCTGCGCCGCCGAGTGCATCGCCGCTATGGCCGAGGCCGAGCCCGAGATGTGCGTTGGCGCCGGCACTGTCCTGACCGTCGAGCAGGTTGAGCAGGCCCGCGCAGCCGGTGCCAAGTTCATCGTCTCCCCGGGTTACAACGAGGACGTCGTGAAGCACTGCATCGACATCGACCTGCCCGTCCTTCCCGGCACCGTGACCCCCTCCGAGGTCACCGCAGCCGAGAACCTGGGCCTCAAGGTCACCAAGTTCTTCCCCGCGTCCCAGTATGGCGGCTTGAACACCATCAAGGCCCTCGCCGCTCCGTTTGTCGGTCACCGCTTTATGCCTACCGGCGGCGTGAGCACCGCCAACGTCGAGGAGTACCTGAGCTCCTCTGCCATCATCGCCTGCGGTGGCACCTGGATGGTCAAGCCGGCCCTGTTTGCCGACGGCGACTTCTCCAAGGTCGAGCAGATTGCCCGCGAGGCCATGGACGTCGTCAAGAAGGTCCGCGGCTAGGTTTAGCTCTCTATCGTGAAAGGGGGCGTGCCCTAGACCTCGCCCCCTTTCTTTTAAAGCGGCTCGGAAGCGCGCCGTTTCCGTCACGAGCAAGAACCAAAACCGTCTTGTATGCTGATAGAACGTGACGGAAGCGACACGCCCCCGAGCCGCTTTGCCTACTCGGCTGGCAACCGCGCCCAGTTGAGCCACATCGACAAAAACCGAGCCATCAAAACAGCTGCGGCGCCGTCTGGAGGAATGGACCCTTGCTTCCGGTCTTTTCCTCCAAGCGGCGCCGCAGCTTTTTCGTGCCCCGATAGTGCCCCGGCAGTTGCGGTGAGATACGGACTGCTTGCACCATCAGAGCCGCAAAACAATCCCTATTTCACCGCAACTAATGAAGGGGGCGAGTTAGATGGCCGAGTCTTTGGACAGCTCAAAATAGTCGGGATGCAAGGCGATAACCGGGCCCTGCTCCTCGGGCATCAGGTGCAGGTGCGTCTCTGCCAGATAGCTCGCCGTGTCGGTATCGCCCCCCTTAATGGCCTCGAGAATCCGGCGATGCTGCCGACGAATCGGCTCCCAATCCAAATCCTGCGACACCATACGCAACCAGTTGTATCGCTCAAAATGCGTGTTGACGCTCTTCATCCAATCCCACAACATGTGACGACCGGCAATCTCAAAACATGCCTCATGGAACAGGTTATCCAGGTCAAAGAAACGGCGCGTTTCGCCATGGTCGAGCGACTCGGACTCGGTAAGAATCTGCTCGAGCCGCTGCTTTTGCTCGGGCGAGGCGGCCGAACAGCATTTAATAAGCACGCTTCTCTCGAGCTTCTCGCGCAAGAAACAAGCGTTCTCGGCGCGCTCCATGCTGATTTTTGAGACATAGGTGCCGCTTTTGGGACGCGTTTCCACCAGCTCCTGCTCACGCAGGCGCACAAAGGACTCGCGAATGGGCGTGCGCCCGATTCCCGTCTCCTTTTCCAGACCAATCGCCGAAAGACGCGTGCCGGGCCTGAGCTCGGCATAGATGATCTTGGAGCGCAATGCGTTGTATGCCTGATCTTGCAGGCTCTGATTATGCTGGTGTTGTTCCATAAAGCCCTCGGATGAAGCCTCGGTTAATCGAATACCACCATGCAATACTATCGCATCCCCCGCCCCCTCATAAGTTGCGGTGGAATAGTTCCTGTTCAAAGCCTTCAGCAGCAAAAACAGGAACTATTCCACCGCAACTACAGCCAACGAGTTGTTGCGATTAGGTGAACGTTCACCTTTTTATTGTTTTTCTCTTCGCAAATAAAATCCCGTGCGTATACTTAGGCTCAAACGAAACCGATTTCGTTGAGCGTGGACAATAGGATGCTAAGACACACCCTACCATCTTGGCATCTTATCGCCCACGCAATACCATTTGCTTTCTTCCCGTCTCGTTGGACCTTTAGTCCCATTCCGGCACAGCGAGACACTTCCTAGACGACTGACCGTGGGGCCGGCTTTTCTGCTTTTGCAGCAGTGCCTCCGATAACCCTCTTTTGCCGGCCCGGGTCAGCTTTTTCACACAACCGAAAGGACGGGTAGCAACATGCGACCGCTCATCATCATGCATGGCGAGAACATCGACTGGCGCCATACCGTCATCAGAATGCTGATGTATCTGGTGGGCGTTGCAGTACTGGCACTCGGTATGAGTCTCCAGACGGCATCCGGCCTGGGCGTCGCCGCGCTCACGTGCTTTGCCACAACCCTATCCATGCTCACTGGTAAGACGCTCGGCTTTTGGATCACCGCAACCTACGTCGCCTACATCGTGGCGCAATTAGCCATCTTGCGAAGCGAGTTCCAGCCGCGCATCCTGCTCGAGTTGTTCTTCTCAACGCTGATTGGCGGCTTGACCGACCTCTTCATGGCGGTCAACCCACTGCATCCCACGGCACTCCCCACACAGATTGCGACCATGCTGCTCTCCCTCGCTGTCACCGCATTTGGCGTAAGTCTCGTCGTCAACATGGGCGTTGTCCCCAACGCGCCCGACGGCTTGGTGCAAGTCATTGCCGAAAAGCTTAAACGCCGCTTTGGTGACGTAAAAGTCGTGTTTGACTGCTCACATGTCGCCGCCTCGCTCGCGTTGTCGCTGATCTTTATGTACAACCTGGGCGGCTTTGGCGTCACGACCGCCATCTCGGCACTGTTCCTGGGCCATGTCATCAACGTCGCCAACAAGCTGTTCGCCCAGCGCTTTATCCGCGCGGCATTCGGAAAATAGCACCACCGTAAGAACCCGCGAACAGCGCTATACGTTGCTATATCTCACTATACTTTGCTATATCTTGCTATACTTTGCTATATCTTGCTATATCTTGCTATATCTTGCTATATCTTGCTATATCTTGCTATATCTTGAGCAAAGGTGGCTCACATGCAAACAAACCCTTTTAAGCCCACAGCAGGTAAAACACCTCCCACGATTATCGGCCGCGAAGATGTACTCGAAGAATTCAGTGAAGGCCTCACCAACGGGCCTGGTGCCCCTGGGCGCCTAATGCGCATAGCCGGCGTCCGTGGAACGGGCAAGACGGTCCTCCTTGACGAGTGCTCACGTTTGGCGCAAAGCCGTGGCTGGACGGTCATAAAAGAGGTCGCAACCGAGGGACTTTGCCGGCGCATTCTCGAACAGCTGCAGCCCAAATTCCAGGCCAAACACGCCAGATTTGAGCCCACCGTAGCTGGCATATCCATCGGCAGCATAGATATTGAGCGAATCGGCCCATCGCTACGCGACGCCATGAGACAGACAATATCCAAGAATGGAAATGGCCTGCTCATCACTCTCGACGAGGTTCAAGACGCAGAGCTCGATGAGGTCCGAACGCTCTCCATTGCGATTCAGCAGGTTATCGGCGAAGACCTTGATATCGCCTTTGTTTTTGCTGGGCTGCCTTCGATGATTGAAAGCATCATCAACGGAAAGACACTTACGTTTTTGCGCCGTGCCCTCCCCTTTGATCTGAAGGCTGTGGCAGTAACCGAAGTGTCGTACTCCCTCGAGGAAACCATTGAAGCGTCTGGCATGGAGTTGCAGCCAGGTATTGCCGGCCAACTTGCCGAGGCAACACAAGGTTATCCTTTCATGATCCAACTCGTTGGATACTACGCATGGCAGTTGGCAAGACGCGCACATACACCGATTATTGGAGAAGAAGAAGCCGAGCGCGGCATTGCAACTGCACGCGAACGCTTCTGCGCCATGGTGATTGAGCCCGCGCTGCAGCGCATTCCGCCCACGTGCATCGCTTATCTGCTGAGCATGGCGTCTTTGGGGCAGACGAGCTCGACCAGCATGGTTGCCGATGCCCTAAACAAAACGCCTCAACAGGTGAGTTCCGTCCGCAGCCGCCTGTTAAGAGAATCGATTATCGAGGCTCCCTCGTACGGCAAGGTCTCATTTGCCATCCCCTACATGCGCGACTACCTCTACGAGCACAAAGCCGAACTGGAAGTTGAACTGTAGAAACGGCAACTGCCCTGCAAGACGAAAACCGTTTTCGTACGGATTAAAGCAGACGTAAACGATTTTCGTCTTGATTTGCGTACGGAATTAAGACGTAAATTGCGCTTTCGTACGCTTATTACCAGACGCAAATTGTTTTCGTCCGGCCATGCGTCCCCAATCTAGACGAAAAGAGCCCCGAGCTCAAAAATCGGGGCTCGATGTAAGTTCTAGGGTGTCAGAAGTTACATCAGCCGCTTACGACCGCTCTGTCTATCTCTCCGAGCGGGACGGGCGCCGATGCCCTGATCTCTGCCATGTCGAGGTGCGAGATCAAATCCTTGGCGCGCTCGCCGGAGTGGTATGCCTTGTTCGGCGCCACCTTCCTGTAGAGCTTCTTGAGCTTCGTCTTCCCCTTGTTGCCCGGCGGCATCTCCGTCTCAGGTGGCAGCCCTAGGAAGGACAGGACGCCGGGCAGGTCGCACAGCATCACGTCCTCGATGTCGGCCTTGGCCGCCAGGTCGACGACTCTCTGCGCTGTCGGCGAGATGTTCGGGGTGCTGCTACCGCCCGCTGGTTCGGAAGCTGGCGGGCAGTAGCGGGCAGTAGCGGCAGTAGCGGTGTGGCTCGATAGGCCCGAATATCCGTAAGGAAGGTGCTCGCTCTCATATGTGCTGATATGCCTCGCCTCGCGAACCTTGGGATGCTTCCTGAGGTAATCCCTCAATTCGAGCCACTCTTTATGCTCATAACGCTTCGAAATCGTTTCCCCGTCGACAGTTTCCTTCACATAATGGTATGTTCGAACGCCTTCGAACTTGCCGAACCCGTTCTCGACGCTGAAGTTTCTGAACCAGCGCGAAAACCCATTCAGGTCCATGAAGTTGACTTGGGGATGCCTGTCTTTCGTTCGTTCGAATGAGTGGACGAGCGGAGTGCCTTTGACTTGTTCCAGGCCGAAGGCTTCCATTTCGCGGGCCTGCTCCTTTTTCCAGAATTCGAGATACGACGTCAGCGTCTCGCTTATCGAGATCCTCCGCACGCTTTTCTTGCTTTTGGGCGAGCGAACGCTTCGATCGGCCGCGAACTGCTGCTCAATGAGGATGCTTCTGTTCTCGACGGAGACATCGGACCACGTCATCCCGAGGGCTTCTGCCCTTCTCATGTCGGTGTCGAGCATGAGCATCACGCATGTGATGTGCGCGTCCGGTTCTCGATTGAGTAGGATGTCGAGTAGGCGAGCGGCGTGATGATTCCTTCGCGGTTGTCGTGGAACTTTTTTGCGTACGAGCCGACGGTGTCCCTCGATTTTTGGACGTAGGTGCCGCTGTTGAGTTCTGCCTTGTAGGCTTCGAGTGCGGCGTCGACCTCTCGGCTTTTGGTGGTATGTATGGTCTGCCACGGCGAATAGCGGTATTTGCCCGTGACCGGATCCTTGCCGAGGCTGTGACGGTAGCGCCACGTGTATTTGTCGCGGCGTTGCTTCGTTCCTTTGCCTATGACGAGAGGTCGGTCGTTCATCGTGTTCCTTGCCTGAAGTGCCTGAGAATCGCGCTCGGTTGCGCGGAATGGCGCAAAGGGCTGGGGCGGGTGGGCATTACCCTTGGTGGTGGGCCCTGCGTGGGGTCACACCCCAAGGTTAATGCTCCGCCTGACCGCTTTCAAGCTCGTTGTGGGTCGAATTTGGGTCGAATTATTCCGCGTACTTTTCTTTCGTAAATCTATGAAAACATCAAATGACCTGGAGTTATATTGACTTCAATTTGGGTCGAAATGTCTGAATGAAACAACGTCGTAGCGACCTCATAACCCGAAGGTCGGTGGTTCAAATCCGCCCCCCGCGACCATGAAACTTCAGGTCGGAAGCATAAAAGCTCCCGACCTTTTTCTTTGTCTAGGGGTTTCGGCATCTCTCGTTCTTTGGGTACCTCGAGGCGGGCAATCAGATAGATGCTTACGAGTATCATAGGGTCTTTTTACGTCGCGGTCGTGTCTCGTACTGGTGCGCCGCTCTTTGTGGGACGTGTCACTTTGCCATAGGTTGTCCGGCGGCGGGGCGCAGGTCGTTCCCCGTGGCGTCGCTCCTTTCGACGCTACGCTGCCTGGCTACTCGTTCCACTGGTGCTTTTTCATGTCGACGCAGCCGTTGTCTCGGAAGGCGACTCCTTCCTCCGTCAGTAGTGCTCGCTGGTCGGGGAAGTTTGGCGCGAGGCGTCCCGCGTGGTTGACGACGCGGTGGCAGGGATAATCGCCGTAGCGATCCGCCTCGCTCAGCACCGCTCCGACCAGGCGAGAGTTTTTCTCCCTGCCGATGAGGCGCGCTATCTGACCGTACGAGGCGACGCATCCCGCCGGAATCTCTGCCACGACGGAGAGAATCTCATAAACCAAATCTTCGTCCAGGACTTTTCCCATCGTATCGCTCCCGTGTTCGCTTTTGCCTTCGGGGGCGCGGCGCCGATCACCCGTGCTGCGATTTTCGCAGCTCCCCTTACCGACGCATCGAGGGAAAGCGCGTGCGTGTCAAGGTTGTCTGGTCCAGTTGCTGGCTCGATGCCTCGAGATGTTCGCCTCAAGTGCGACCTGCCCCTATTGGAAAAGGATGCCGAAGATGTATTTGGTGATGGCGGAGCGGCGGATGACCCCCACGAGTTTGCCCTCGTCATCAACCACAGGAAGCTTCTTGAACTTCTTCTTCGCCAGCAGCGCGGCGACGCGGGCGATGCTCTGCTCGGGACGGGCACACACTACCTGGCGCGTCGCGAAATCCATAACGCAGCGATCCTTCAGGTCTTCGATGCGCTGCTCAAGGCTCTGATCGTCGAAGTACAGCATGGACGCGTCGCCGCCCGTGAAGATGGTGTGAGCGCGATGCTGCGCGATGGCTCCCATGACATCGCCGTCGGAGATGAACCCGACCACCTGGTTGCGCTCATCGATTACGGGCATGCTGCTCACCTCGTTTTCGGCGAGCATGCGCACCACGTCGGAAATCGTGCAATCCTGCGTGCAGGTGAACGGCTCTTCAATCATGATGCTCGAAACGGGCGTCCCCTCGAGCTCGAGCGGGATGCGCTCGGACAGAATCTCGGACATCGCTTATGCCTCCTTCGTTTTCGGTGCGGTTTTCTTGGTGCGCACGCTGAATATGGCGCAGATAAGGGAAACGAGGCCGATTGCCGCGCACACCTTGTAAGCGACGCCCGCGCCCACGGCGGTGGCTACTTGGATGCTCGCATCGACGCCGGCCGACGCGGTGACGCTTGTCATGACCGTGATGATGAGCGCCGTGCACAAACCGCCGGCGACCTGGCGGCCGGTGTTCGCGATGGCGTTGCCGTGGGCGATCATGTCATTTTTCAAGGCATTGACACCCCATGTGTTCACCGGCATGTTCGCGAGCGACTGGCCGGCGGACTGCAGCATGCAGAACAGCGCAACCACCAAGATGGGCGTGTTTACCGTCGAAAGCGAGAGCAGGAACAGGGCGCCGGTCATGAGGGCCAGGCCGACGATCGAGATGGCACGCGGACCGAACTTGTCGAACACCACGCCGGAGATAGGGCTGATGATGATGCCCACCGCCGCGGCGGGAAGCATGGCCATGCCGGTTTCGAAGGCCGAAGCGCCAAGCGAGGTTTGCAGCAGCAACGGCAACAGCGTGTTGGTGACCAGGCATGCGGCGTTGATGAGCGTGACGATGATGGCGGCCACGCGGAACTCGCGCGTCTTGAGCGTGCCCAGTTGAAGCAGCGGGTCCTCGATTTTGCCCTGGCGTACGACGAACAGCACCAAGCACACGACACCCGCGACGATCGAGCCGAGCACCACGGGGTTGCCCCAACCCATCGACGAGGCGCTCGAGAACCCGTAGAGAAGTCCGCCGAAGGCGATGGTGGAGAGGACGACCGAGGGCAGGTCGAGCTTGGGGTTCTTCAGCTCGCCCACGTTTTTCAGCATGAACACGCCCAGCACCAGCACGAGAATTGCGAGGGGGACGATGGCGCCGATCATGGTGCGCCAGCCGTACGTGTCGATCACCGCGCCGCCTACGACGGGGCCGACCGCGGGACCCGCCGACATGACGATGCCCGCCATGCCCATAGCCGTTCCTCGTTTCTCGACGGGGAACACCAGCATGGGAACCACCGAGACAAGCGGCATGAGCACGCCTGAGCCCGCCGCTTGCAACACGCGACCGATGATGAGGAACAGGAAATCAGGGGCTGCGGCGCACAGCAGCGTGCCCAGCGCGAACACCAGCGTCGCCCCGAAGAATAGCGCGCGGGTGCTGAACTTGTCGATAAGGAACGCCGAAACGGGGACCATGATGCCGCTCACCAGCGGGTATATGGACATGATCCACTGGGCAGTCGAGGCATCGATGGCGAAATCGGACATGATGACCGGCAGCGCAGGCGACATCACCGTTTGGTTCAGTAGCGCCAAGAAGGCACCCAGGACGACGACCGCGACGATGCGGATCTGGGTACCGGTAATGCGCCCATTGGCGGGCGCGACCGTACAATTATCAGACATAAGCTTCCTTCGTATCTATTCGATTCTTCGCCGAAGGCGCGCCGGCCCACGGGCGAAATAACATGCACGTGCTATGCGTGCATCAGATACGACAGGAAGAAAGCGGCTGCTCAGAGCGCACTTGGGGAACAACAGGAGAGGCCCCGTATACCAGGGGCCGCCGAATTGCGATGTATGCTTTGGTCAAATCCTTCATAGCGGGGAGGTATTCTAGCAGCCGTCTTCGCCCCTTTCAAGGGATGTAACCCAGACGTTGATTTTCTTCACCGAGGCGCCATCGTTGACGGGTGGCGTGCTTCTCTATCGCCACACCGCGGGGCGAGGGAACGCCGCGGCGAGCTTGTACATCGGCTATGTGTGCAGCTGCGAGCGTGTCGCCGGCGCGCGCTGGGCGCCAGTCCGATCCGGCCGACTCTTGCCGACGGTCGGTCGCCGTCCTCCTCCATCTCCGCCTGCTCTGTTTTTGCTCGGCTCCCTTGTCGTATCATGGACGGACGAGAATTGAGCGAAGACGGTACGTATGAACATCCAGATATTCGGCACGAAGAAAAGCTTCGATACTAAAAAGGCGCAGCGCTATTTCAAGGAACGTCGTGTGAAGTTCCAGTTCATCGACTTGAAGGAAAAGGGGATGAGCAAAGGCGAGCTCGAAAGCGTGGCGCGCGCCGTCGGCGGGATCGACGCTGTGATCGATCCAAAGGCGAAAGATGCCGACACGGTTGCGCTCGTACAGTATCTTGCTGCCGACCAGAAGTTCGAAAAGGTGCTCGATAACCAGCAGATTCTTCGTGAGCCCATCGTTCGCAACGGCCGCCAGGCAACCGTTGGCTACGAGCCTGACGTGTGGAAGGGCTGGGAATAAAGCGGCTGGGAATAAAGTGAAGCGCCCACGCCCGTGGTTTTATCCACGGACGCGGGCGCTTGCGTAAGACGTCTCTTGTCGTTTGAGTGGAGCGCCCCGGCGGCGCTGAACAACGCGCCCCGGTGACGTGGCTCGGGGCTCTTTGTGCCGCGCATCTATGAGAGGAGATATTTGATGCGCATGGGCGCTACTCCATGTAGCCACCCTGGATGGCGGAAACTGCATGCTCGGTAAAGAACTTGAGCGTGCCGGAGGTATAGCGATTAGCCTTGGGCTTCCAAGCGGCTCGGCGCTCGGCCAGGATGGCGTCGACCTCGGCCGGCTCCATCTCCTTGCCGGCGATGCCCACGATAGACAGCGAGCGCTCGGGGATGTTGATCTGGATAAGGTCGCCCTCCTCGATCAGGGCAATCGGGCCGCCCACAGCGGCCTCGGGCGAAACGTGACCGATAGCCGGGCCCTTGGAGGCGCCGGAGAAGCGGCCATCGGTGATCAGGGCAATGCTCGCACCCAGCTCGGGATCGCTGGCGATAGCCTCAGTGGTGTAGAACATCTCGGGCATTCCGGAACCCTTGGGACCCTCATAGCGAATGATAACGGCATCGCCGGGCTTGACCTCATGCGTCAGGACGGCATGAATGGCGTCCTCCTCGCAGTCGAACGGACGGGCCTTGAGCGTAGCCTGGAACATCTCGCGCGGAACGACGGTGTGCTTGACGACCGCGCCCTCGGGAGCAAGATTGCCGTGGAGGATGGCGATGGAACCGTCGGTGCCGAAGGCCTGGTCAAACGGACGGATGATGTCCTCGCGCTTGAGATTCCACTTCTCAAGGTAACGACCGCACTTTTCGTAGTAACCGTTGTTCTTAAGGTCCTCGAGGTTCTCGCCGAGAGTCTTGCCGGTGACGGTCATAACGTCGAGGTGGAGCATCGACTTGATCTCCTCCATAATGCGCGGCACGCCACCTGCATAGTAGAAGAACTGCGCCGGCCACTCGCCTGCGGGGCGAACGTTGAGCAGGTAGTGGGCGCCACGGTGCAGGCGGTCGAAGTCGTCGGCGGACATCTCGATGCCAAACTCGTGGGCGATAGCAGGAATATGCAGCAGCGAGTTGGTGGAACCCGAAATGGCGCCGTGGACCATGATGAGGTTCTCGAAAGACTCCTTGGTCACGATGTCGCGGGGGCACAGGTTGTGCTCGGAGAGCCACACGGACTGGCGGCCGGCCTCGCGCGCAAACTCACGCAGGTCGGAGCTGGTAGCGGGCAGCAGGGCCGTGCCGGGGAGCATAAGGCCCAGGGCCTCGGCGGTAACCTGCATGGTCGAGGCGGTACCCATAAAGGAGCAGGCGCCGCAGCTGGGGCATGCGTTGTGCTTGGCAAACTCAAGCTCCTCGCGAGAGGTCTCGCCGCGCTCGTAGCGGGCAGAAATCGCGCCGAGCTGCTCCAAGGTCAGCAGATCGGGACCGGCATCCATGACGCCGCCGGTAACGACGATGGAGGGGATGTTGATGCGGCCCATGGCCATGAGGTTCGCAGGCAGGCCCTTATCGCAGCTGGCGACAAAGACGCCGGCATCGAACGGGGTGGCCTTGGCGTGGATCTCGATCATGTTGGCGATCATGTCGCGGCTGGGCAGCGAGTAGTTGATGCCGTCGTGGCCCTGGGCCTCACCGTCGCAAATGTCGGTGCAGAAGTAACGGGCGCCGTGGCCACCAGCCTCGGCAACGCCAGCGCGCACCTCCTCGACCAGATCAAACAGGCCGGCAGAACCCGGGTGCGAGTCGCCAAACGTCGACTCGATAATGACCTGCGGCTTGTCCAGATCCTCGATGGTCCAGCCAGACCCCAGACGCAGCGGGTCCATCTCGGGGCTGATGGTGCGAAACTTGCCGGAACGCGGCTGCAGCTTGGCAACCAGGTCGGCTGCCTCCTGCTGAATCTGTGCCTTGGTCTTCTCGTCCATGATGCTCTCCTCTTTTGATTTGAACGGTTGTACCAATCGTTGGTTAATGAATCAGGTGTAAATGGGTACCGAGCGATGCACTCGGCGAAAGATGCTTAGCTACGCGAACTAGGCGAAGAACGAAATCACCAGGGCGCAGGCAAGACCCGAAAAGCCGATAAGCGTCTCCATAACGGTCCAGGACTTGAGGGTGGTCTTCTCGTCAATCTCCAGAAACGAGGAGCACATCCAAAAACCGGCATCGTTGACGTGCGAGAGGGCCGTGGCACCGCCGCAGATAGCAAGGCAGATAGCGGCACGCATGAGCACTGAGGCTCCGGCAACCGCGGGCATGGCGGCCATAATGCCCGATGCCATGGTCATAGCGACGATGGAGCTGCCGACAGAGGCACGCACCATGACGGCAATCAAAAAGGCAACGACCACCAAAGGCAGCGGTGAGGCCTCGAGCATAGGGCCGATAACCTGGCCCAAGCCGCAGTCCTGCAGCATCCAGCGGATCACGCCGCCGCAGGCAATGACCAGCAAGATCATGCCGACGGGCTTAAGAGAGCGGTCGAGCAGGACCTTGAGCTCGGCACCGGAGTAGCCGCGCCGCGCGCCCAGCAGATACATCGCGACGAGCGTAGCGAGCGTCAAAGCGACGAACGGCTTGCCCAGGAAGGCAAGGATCGAAGCGACCTGCTCGGGCATGGAGATGTAAGAAGACAGCGTGCCCAACAGAATCAGGCAAAGCGGCGTGAGCACGATCGCGAGTACCATGCCAAAGGAGGGAAGCTCCTTGTCGTCACTCGCCCCCTCGGCGGAAGTGAAATGCTCGGGAACGTCCGTAAAGATACGGCCGCCCACATTGCGGCCCCAGATGACGCCGGCAATCGCCATGGCGATGAAGGCGGTGGGGATACCGACGAGGATCATAGTGCCCAGGTCGACACCGAGCGTGCCGGCGACCAGGACCGAACCGGCCGAAGGCGGCACAAACGCATAGCCAGCGGCAAGTCCCGCGAGCAGGGCGATGCCGTAGTAGAGGGTCGACTTCTTGGTCTGCGACGC
Source organism: Collinsella aerofaciens (assembly GCA_036298925.1). Classification (GTDB taxonomy): domain Bacteria; phylum Actinomycetota; class Coriobacteriia; order Coriobacteriales; family Coriobacteriaceae; genus Collinsella; species Collinsella aerofaciens_BN. The sequence goes on along the minus strand of JAXJIC010000009.1, from coordinate 55,477 downwards.
CACGCTAAACGCAAGCGGAATCAAAACGACTACGCCGGCCTCAAAGAACACCGTAGTGCCGATGACCAAACCGGTGATGCCCAACGCCCAGCTGGAGTGGCCCTGGCCAAAGGTGTCAATGAAGGTATGGGCGATCTTCTTGGCGCCGCCGCTCTCCTCCAAAATCTGGCCAAACATCGATCCCAGGCCAATGAGCAGGGCGATGTTTTGCAGCGTGGTGCCCACGCCCTTGGTGACAGTGTCCACCACCAGGTCGAGCGGCATACCGGCGCCGATGCCGATCGCGAGCGCCGAGACCATCATCGAAAGCACGGGATGCAGCTTGAACTTGATGATGAGCGCAAGCAGCAGCGCAATGCCCACGATGGCGGCGATGACCAGCCTGGTGGGATCAGCCATAAACGTTGGGTCTGACATCTTTCCTCCAATTCATCAGACCTTTTGAATTCGTCTGATGACTATAGCGTGTTTTGGAAAGGTCTGATGTTTCATTTTGAAATTTGTTCGAAATACATCTGATGTATTTGGTGAACGGTCGGAAAAGAGCTGCGAACGGCATATATGTGGCAGCTGATTCATGCCAAGCCGTCTGCATAGCGTTCGCAGTGCGCTAAAATAGCTCAGATGAATTCTTTTGATATGAGGTGAAGCGTGGCACGAGCCGATTCGGGACTCCCCGAGCAGATTTCAGAGAAAATCATTCAACTGATCCTGGATGAGCATCTTGAACAAGGCGATCGCCTGCCCAAGGAGGCCGTGCTCGTCGAGCGCCTGGGCGCCGGCAGGAGCACGGTGCGCGAGGCCATGAAGCTGCTGCAGTCGCGCAATATCGTGCGCATTAAGCAGGGTTCGGGCACCTATGTGGCGTCAAACCCCGGCGTTGCCGACGACCCGCTGGGCTTTACCTTTATCGACGACAAGCAGCGTCTGGCGCGCGACCTACTCGAGGTGCGCTTTATGATCGAGCCGCAGATGGCCAGCATGGCCGCAGAGCACGCAACTAACGACCAGGTCGTCTGTATCAAAGAGCTCTGCGACGAATCCGAGCGCCTGGCCGAGGCCGGTGAGGATTACTCCGCCGCCGACACCGCGTTCCACAATGCCATTGCCGAAAGCTCCGGAAACCTCGTCGTTCCCCGCCTGATGGGCGTGCTCAAGGCATCCGTCCCCCTCTTTATCGACGTGACCGGCAAAAAGCTCGTCGAGGAAACTATCCGCACGCACCGCGATGTGGCCGACGCCATCGCCTCGCGCAACCCCACCGCCGCGCACGACGCGATGTATCTGCACCTGGTGTATAACCGCAACATGATCGCAGAGGGCACGCAGGCAAAAAGCGAGTAGAGGTCCGCACGGCAGGGGCTTTTCTGCCGTTCACCTTTTAAAAGTGAACGTTCACCTGATTTTAGGAAATAAGGGGTGCCTGTTGCGCCGCTTCTCCTATACTGAGCTTGTACTAAAAGTAAGATAAATATAGATGAACGTTTCTTTTGAAAGGATCGCTATGTCTGATCTTATGGACAGCTTCCGTCTGGACGGCAAGGTCGCACTGGTAACCGGCGCCACCTATGGCATTGGCATGGCTATCGCCGAGGCGCTCGGAGAGGCTGGCGCCAAGATCGCCTTTAACGCACGTCACGCCGACAAGGTAGCCGAGGCCGAGAAGCACTACCGCGAGCTGGGCTTTGAGGCTCATGGTTACGTGGCAGACGTCACCGACGAGGCCGTCGTCGCCGAGCTCATCGCCAAGATCGAGACCGACTTTGGCACCACGCCCGACATCCTGGTCAACAACGCTGGCGTCATCCAGCGCACCCCGATGCTCGACATGAGCGCCGAGGACTTCCGCCGCGTCGTCGATATTGACCTCAACGCACCGTTTATCGTGTCCAAGGCCTGCCTGCCCGGCATGATCGCCAAGGGCCACGGCAAGATCATCAACATCTGCTCGATGATGAGCGAGCTGGGCCGCGAGACCATCGCCGGCTATGCCGCGGCCAAGGGCGGACTCAAGATGCTCACCAAGAACATCTGCTCGGAGTTTGGCGAGGCCAATATCCAGTGCAACGGCATTGGACCCGGCTACATCGCCACGCCGCAGACCGCACCGCTGCGCGAGACGCAGCCCGACGGCAGCCGCCACCCGTTTGACCAGTTCATCATTGCCAAGACGCCGGCCGCCCGTTGGGGCACGCCCGAGGATCTGAAGGGCCCCGCCGTGTTCTTGGCTTCCGACGCGTCGAACTTCGTCAACGGCCACATCCTCTACGTCGACGGCGGAATCCTCGCATACATTGGAAAGCAGCCGCAGTAAGACGTCTGGGCGAGGCGGCGGACGATAAGGTCTGCTGCTCGAACAGTCCTGACTCGCACGAAGAGCACATTAAGTGCTCTTCGGCTCGTGCGGAACTCGCGACAGACCTTATCGTCCACCGCCCGCAGAGCGGCTTCTCTGCTGGAGATGCCATGCAACATAACGAACCATTAATTTAGAAAATAGTGGAAGGTTACCTATCATGAAAATCGCTCTGATCAACGAAAACTCTCAGAACTCCAAGAACCCTATGATCGAGGCTGCCCTTAAGAAGGTTGTCGAGCCCATGGGCCACACCGTCTTTAATTATGGCATGTATGCCGACGCCGACTCCAAGCCCCTCACCTACGTGCAGAACGGCATCCTTGCCGCCGTGCTGCTGAACTCCGGCGCTGCCGACTACGTCGTAACCGGCTGTGGCACCGGCGAGGGCGCCATGCTCGCCTGCAACTCCTTCCCCGGCGTGCTGTGCGGCCACGTTGCCGACCCGCTCGATGCCTACACCTTTGCCCAGGTCAACGATGGCAACGCCGTCGCCATGCCCTTCGCTCTTAAGAACGGCTGGGGCCAGGAGCTCAACCTTGAGTACACCTTCGAGAAGCTCTTTGGCTTTGGTTCGGGCAACGGCTACCCCGCCGAGCGCGTTGAGCCCGAGCAGCGCAACAAGAAGATCCTCGACGGCGTGCGCGCTGTGACCATGCGTCCGCTCGTCGACGTTCTGGGCGAGATCGATCAGGACCTGGTGAAGGGCGCACTTGCCGGCGAACACTTCCAGGAGTACTTCTTTGCCAACGCAACCGACGAGGCCATCATCACCAAGGTCAAGGAGATCCTGGGCCTCTAATCGCACGACTCATTGCAGCTAACGCAAGCGGCGGTCGTCCCACGTACGGGACGACCGCCTCTTTTTGCTATCTACCGACTGACGCCGCGGGGACAGGCCCCATGCACCAAGGGATTAACTAGAGCTCGCAGGCAACCTTGTAGCCGTCGCCGATGGCGTCGCGAATGTTGCCGCACTTGTTGGCGTCACCCAGCACGTGGGTGGTAACGCCGGTAGCGGCAAGGTCGTCGGCCAGCTTGGTATTGGGACGATAGCCCATCGCAAGCACCAGCGTATCGGCATCGGCGATGGTGTGGACCTCGCCGTCCTTCTCGTAGCTGATGGCATCCTCGGTAATCTCGGTCACCTTGGCCTCGGTCAGCACGTGGACGCCCTTTGAGAGCATGCGCGTGATGAGCACCGCGCGACCGGCGCCGCCCTCGTTGGCGGCGAGCGTCTTGGTCATCTCGATAACGGTGACATCGCGATTGGCCGGCGAGAGGTCGTTGACCAGCGGGGCCAGGTAATCGGCCGTCTCGCAGCCGACGGTGCCGCCGCCGACGATGACGATCTTCTTGCCCGGGAAAGCCTTGCCGCCCAGCAGGTCGTCGGCCGTCATAACCTGCTTAAAGCCCTGCATGAAGGCCGGAACGATGGGCTCGGCGCCATAAGCCAGGACGACCTCGTAGCCGGCGTAGTCGCGCTGAATGTCCTCGGCAGTAAGCTCGGTGCCAAATACGCACTTCACGCCGGCCTCGGCCAGACGACGATACTGATACTTGATCACACGGGTGAGTTCCTGCTTTGCCGGCGGAACGGCTGCGATGCGCATCTCGCCGCCCGGCTCGTCCTGCTTATCCACGAGCACCACGTTGTGGCCGCGCTTGGCGGCAATGTAGGCTGCCTCCATGCCCGCAGGACCAGCGCCCACAACCAGTACGTTCTTGGCCTCGGCGGCAGGCTCGTAACCGGCCTCGTCGCGCTCAACATCGGGGTTGACGGTGCAGGAGATGCGCTTGCCAAACATAATGCCGTTCAGGCAGCGCAGGCAGCCAATGCAGGGGCGGATGTCGTCGGCGTTGCCGGCAGCGGCTTTGTTGCAGAACTCGGCATCGCACAGATTGGCGCGGCCCATCATGCAGATGTCGGCAGCGCCGTCCTCGATCAGCTCCTCGGCGATCCAGGCCTCGTTGATACGTCCGACGGTGGCGACGGGAATGTTGACGTGCTTCTTGATCTCGCGCGAGCAGGCGGCATGCGAAGCCTGCTGCGTACCGGCGGCGGGAATCGCGGAGCCGCGCTTGATGGTGGTGCCGCCCGACACATGAATCATGTCGACGCCGGCCTTCTCCAGGCGACGTGAGACGTAGATCATGTCGTTGAGGGTCAGGCCGCCATCGGTGTACTCGTCGCCCGAGATACGGACGTCGATGATAAAGTCCTTGCCGCAGCGCTCGCGAATCTCGGCGATGACCTCGAGCAGGAAGCGCATACGAGCGTCGAGCGAGCCGCCGTACTCATCGGTACGCTTGTTGTAGAGCGGAGTCAAAAAGCCGCCGAGCATACCGTGGGCGTGCGCCGCATGGACCTCGACGCCATCGACGCCGGCCTTCTGCATACGCACGGCAGCGTCGCCAAACTGATGCGTGAGCTCGTGAATCTCGTCGACCGTGATAGGACGCGGCGCCTCGCGGGCATAGGACGGGCCCACAAAGGACGGGGCGATCAGGCGCGGCGTGCCCGGAATGTTAAAGGCCATGTAGGCGGGGTGGAAGAGCTGCGGCATGATCTTGCAGCCGTACTCGTGGACGGCTGCGGCGAGCTTTTCCCAGCCGGGGATAAACGTGTCGTCGTAGCAGCACATGTCACCCGGCAGATAGGTATAGGTAGGCTCGACCGTCACGACCTCGGTGATGATAAGGCCAACGCCGCCCTTGGCGCGGGCACGGTAATGATCGACCAAGTCGTCGGTCACATAGCCATGATCGGCCAGGTTCGTGGACACCGGCGGCATAAAGACGCGGTTCTTGACCTCGGTCGTACCGACCTTGATCGGGCTAAAGAGCATCGGGTAGGCGGATGACTCCATACAGGGTTCCTTTCGTTTGAGCCGCTCGGCGGCAGTTGCTGACGTACCTATCGTACCAGCAACCGTGCAGCACCCGACCGCACGCGCTCCCCCAGTCTCTGCTCAACCCCCAAAAAGTTGCGGTGGAATACGGAGTAGATAAGGCTTTTGACAGCCAAAACAGTCCGTATTTCACCGCAGCTGATGGGTGGGATGGAGTTAGAGGCCCAGATAGGCAGTCATGCCTTCGACGGCGAGCTTGGCGCCTGCCACGGCATGAACCACGGTGAGCGGGCCGTTAACCACGTCACCGGCGGCAAAGACACCGGGCACGGTGGTCATGCCGTTCTCATCGACCGAAAGAAGGCCGCGATGGTCGGTCTCCAAGCCACCCGTCGTAAGCACAAGCTTGTCCTTGGGCACCTGCGAAGCCGCAATCACAACTGTGTCGGCAGACGCATGGTCGAGCTCTTCCTCGTAGCCCACCACATTGTTGTCCTCGTCAAAGATAGCCGTTTCGAACACCGGACCGTTATCGTCGATGGCGCAGATCGCCTTGCCGCACACAATCTCGGCACCGTCAAGCTCGGTCAGCTCCACCTCGTCATCGATGGCCGAGATATGGCGCGAGCGGGCATACACGGTGACCTTGCGAGCGCCCGAGCGCAGGGCTGTGCGGGCAACATCCATGGCAACATTGCCGGCACCGATGACCGCCACGTTCTGCCCGATTGCCACGCTCGCGGGATCGACCAGGTAATCGATGCCAAACAGCACGTTGCCGCGCGACTCGCCGGGAATACCCAACTTTCGAGCTCGCCAGGTACCGGTACCAACAAAGACCGCATCGTAGCCGTCGCGCAGCAGGTCATCGATGTGCAACGCGCCGCCGATGGTGGTCGAAGGGCGCACGCGCACGCCGAGCGAGCACATCACGTGGCGGTACTTTTGCACGAGCGCACGGGGCAGGCGGAACTCGGGGATACCGTACTCCAGCACACCGCCGATCTCGGGGCGCTGTTCAAATACCGTGACGGCACAGCCCAGCTGGGCCATCTTAATGGCCACGGTAATACCGGCAGGACCGGAACCGACCACAGCAACCTGTTTGCCGCACGACGGCGCGGGCGTCCACTCCTTACGATCCAAATACGCTGTTGAGATATAGTTCTCGATGCTCGAGAAATGTACGGGTGTGCCCTTGCGGCCCTGGATGCACGCGCCCTCGCACTGGCCCGAATGGTTGCAAACCATGGAGCAGACCGCGCTCATGGGATTGTTCTGGAACAGCAGCTCGCCCGCTTCTTCTAGACGACGCTGTTTGAACAGGTCGATGACCTGCGGAATAGGCGTCTGAACCGGGCAGCCCTTAATCTGACAGAACGCCCTTTTACAACCTAGGCAACGATTCGCCTCTTCGACAATGTGGATAGCCACGCAACTCCCCTTTTTAATGCAATCCAATGGGGGCGACGATAAAGACCCTTCACCGCCGCCCCCATACAGGTAATCTCAATCTGCCGACACGGCAAAAGCCAATGCTATAACTCGCGATGAGAAGCCCCGCAGCGAGCAGACATGTGCTCGAGTGTCGCCAGGCAGTCAGCCGCCGTCGCCGGTACGCTGTTCTCGACCACGCAGGGAATCCCAGGGCAGGCGGCAGCCGCCCAGGCCACCACAGGCTCAAAGTCATATCGTCCCGTCTCGCCCACGCCATGACACACCAGGCGCGAACCCGTACCGTCGCACCATCCGGCTCCGTCCTCGTTATCAACGATCTCAAAATCCTTGGCGTGCAGCACGCGGATCTTACTGCCGCATAAGTAGAGCATGCGCGCGGTGATTTCCTGCGCTTCGTCAACGACACTGGGGTGCAGCAGCGACACTGGGTCATAGATCACGCCGAGCGACGGGCTCGAGACGCGCTCCAGCACCTCACGGCAGCGATCCGGAGTATTAACCGTCTCGTTCCAACCGGGCTCGATCAAAATTTGCCCGCCCACGGCCTCGGCCCGATCGCAGACGTGTGCAAGTCCGTCTGCAAACGCTTCGAGTGCCCCATCGGTCATGCGGTCGTCAGCAACGCGGTTCTGCGCATTGGGGCGACCGGTCTCGGCGCCAACCGGGCATCCGCTGAGCATCTGGGCAAAGTTCAGGCATGCCTCGTACTCGGCAATGTTATCCATGAGCTGTTGGCGATCGGGCGTCGCCAAATTCTTATAGCAGCCGAGCACGGCGACCGAAACGCCCGCCTCGTCGAGCACCGCACGCAAATGGTCGGTAAGCTCGCGGGTCAGGCCGCCTCGATCGATACCCATCGATGCGTAGAGCACCTTGCTCGGCAGCTGAATGCACGAAAAGCCCAGCTCTCCCGCCATGCGGATGCGTTCCTCGACGGTCCCCTGCGGAAGGTCGTGCAAACGCACACCCGGAGTAATAGCCCCCACGTTATTCACATCCCTTATGAGCGTTGATGCCCGGGGTGTATCCGCCAAACGGGTCCTCGATGGAGCACACGCCCGAGGGGGCGAGCGGATCGCGCTTACCGGCCAGCTTGTCGTGATGCATGGTCTCGATATAGGCAAGCACCAGCGGCGCCACACCCTTTGCATCATTTTTGACCACGGGCTCGCTCATGTAGTAATCAAACGTGCCCTCGCGGTGCGCGGTGTTTCCCAAGCCCGCAACCAGGCAGATGTTGTCGAGCGCCAACTGCCCGTCACACTCGGACAGGCAGGTTTCGCAGATGCCATCGAAGGCGCGACGGCCGTACTGATAGTAACGCTCGCCCAGCACGCCCAGACGCACGCCCTTCATGATGGCGTTGGCAAAGATGGCGCTGCCCGACTCCTCTAGGTAGTTAGGGGCGATATTGGGCAGGTTGATGACCTGGTGCCACATGCCGGTCTTCTCGTCCTGATACGGCAGCATGGCGTCGATCAGATCGTGGAACATCTTGCGGATCTCGTCCTTCTCGGCTGACATCGAAGGCGGCATGAGCTCCCACGTGTCGATGAGCGCCATGGCGAACCAGCCCTCGGCGCGCAGCCAGAAGTTAGCCGAAAGGCCGGTGACCGGGTCGCACCAGAACTGTTTGCGACTCGCGTCGTAAGCGTGATAGTACAGACCGTTGAGGGGGTTGCGCATCAGGTCATGCACAACCTGGAACATATGGAAGCTGTCCGAGCAGGCACGACGGTTGTGGAAGCTCAGCTCATACTGCATGTAGAACGGCTGCGCCATATACATGCCGTCGAGCCAGATCTGGTTGGGGTAGACGGCCTTGTGCCAAAACACGCCCTCTTTGGTGCGCGGCTGGGTTTCGAGCTGGCGGTAGATGGTATCCATGGCGGCGCGATACTTGGGCTTGCCCACCAGGTCATACAGCTTGTAGAGGGTCTTGCCCGCATTGACGTTATCGAGGTTGTACTCCTGCGGGTTGTAATGCTTGATGGTACCGTCGTCCTGGACAAAGAAATCGATGTAGTCATCGGCGAACGTCAGGTAGCGCTGCTCACCCGTAATCTCATACAGCTCGATGAGCGCCTTGATCATGCAGCCGTCGATATAGTTCCAGGTGTTCTCCTTGCCGGCGCGAATCTTTTCGATATTCCAAGCCGGCGCCTGCGGCGTAGAGGTTTCGATCAACTGCTCGATATAACGGTCCAGGATTTGATTGCAACCCATTGCTGTCCCCTCTGACATAAACGATAGGTGAACGTTACCCTTAGTGTAACGCGAACGGGGAATATAGGGTGAACGTTAACCCTATATTCCCCGCAAACGGCAGACTTTTAGCGGCAAACGGCGGTGAGACCCGCGGCGATGCGATGCGCCAGGCGCTCATAGCCGGCAGGACTGTAATGCAGACCGTCCGGCATATAGAGCTCGCGGTGCTCCGGCAAAAACGGGCTGATGCCGCTTTGCGCATACAGGTCAATCACCGGAACGGAGTAACGGTCACAGACCTCGAGCATCGCCTTTACGTAGGCGACCTGCGTCAACCCCAAATGGTTGAGCTCGTCGCTTGCAGGGATATCCTTCTCGTGCTTGCCGCTCGTCTTGCACGGCGTCATAAACACGAGCTTTGCCCGAGGCGAGCGTGCCGTGATGGTGCGGATCAGATAATCGAGCGCACCGTAGAACTCATGCACATCGGTACTGCCCAACTCGCCAAGCGGCACGTTGCGGCTAAAGTCGTTGACGCCGCCAAAGACGATGTAGATATCGGCCGCATCGTCGATGCCGTCCAAGCGCTCGACAAATGAATCGGTACGGTCGGCCTTGATGGCGATACGCGAACCCTTGATGCCAAAGTTCTCGACGACTGCACCTCCCAGCAACGCGCCCAGATGCGAAGTCCAAGAGATGTCGTTGCCGCCTGCGCCGCATCCGTTATCCCCCCATGTGGTCGAATCGCCAAAGCAGCAAATGGTCGATTCACTCAAGTTCTTCGTTTCCATAATCTTCTCCTCATCCGCCCATTGGCGGCCATACAGGTACGTACCGTTTATTTGCAGCATGCCGAGGGGCTATGCACGGTCGCATTTCGCAACGTGCGAATCGAGCCATTCGATATCCTCGACAAGATGTGTCACTCCCAGATGGTGTCCACCCGGACACACCTCGTGCCGCAGAGCATCTCTGCGGCCCAGCAACTTGTAGGCATCGCGCACGATCTTGAGCTGTTCATCGACATTTTTCAGCCCGCGCGAACCGTTCAGATGATCTTCTTCGCAGCTCTGCACTAACAACGGGCGCGGCGCAATAAGCGAGGCAATATCGCCCATGTCGAGCAAGCGCCAAAGTCCGGGTGTGTAGTTGCAGCTGCAATTGCCGTTGAGGTGCAGCAGCGAATCATCGACACCGTACAGGTAGCCCGAGACAAACGTCTTGCATACGCGTGGGTCGAGCGCCGCCAGATACAGCGTCATGTATCCGCCGCCCGAAAAGCCAAAACAGCCCAGGTCGTCCATGGCAATGTCGCCGCGCGCCTCTAGGTAATCGATCAGACGCATGTTATCCCAGGCGTTGAGACCCGCAACGGTAAGTCCCAGCGGCTCGGCCATGCGCGCCTGGTTTAGGCACGTGCCGCGCAGAAAGCTGTTCTCGTCATCGCCCTGGCCCTTCCAGTCACGACGGTATCCCCAACCGCGTGCGTCGGGGCAGACGGTCACGTAACCCATACGCGCCAAACGCAGACCGTAGTCGTAATTGAACTTACGCACAGCATCATCGACCGCCGGCACGCCCGTCACGCCCGCAACACTTGCGGCGCCTGCTCCCTGATGGCCATGCGGGCAGATATAGCAACACTTGCGGCCGTGTGCATCGAGCTTAGGCGACTGCGGCTCGAGCAGGTAGAACGGCATCCAAACATCGCGCTCGACCTGCAACATCGCATGGGCGCGCACGATGCCGCCGGCAACCCGCACGCGGCTGAGCTCACGAATCTCAATCGGGACGCGGTCCATAAGCGAAAGGCCCAAAACATCGTACAGACGAGTCCTGGTCGCAATCTTCCATGCCTCAAAATCTGCAGGAGTCTTGCCCGTAAAAGCAGCCGAACGCCCCTCGCGCTTCAGCCGGGCACGCAGCGCAGGTTCGTCTTCGCAGTACGTCTCGATGTGCACGGTGCGGCCGTTGGCAGACAGTTCAGCCGTCTCAACCGCATCACCGTCGCCGCCCTCGGGATCCCAGCCATCCCCACCGGCAAGCACCTGCTCGCGAGCGTACCCGGCGGCAGCCATCACATCGAGTTCATTCGCCCACGGCACCCAGCCGGTAGTATCACCCGCCGGCCCATGCAGAATCGCGCCAGCATACTGCACGCAGTTGTGTGCCGCCGGCTTATTCCAATCCCACCAGCCTTCGCGCTTGATATGTCGCCCCAGCCAGCAATCGATCAGCACAGTTTGCGCCCATTCGCGCCAAGGACGACCCAGGTAGACCGAATCCGGCGCCACGCCATCCGGAGCTGTAAACGAACAGCCGTGGAACACAAAGCCGTGCGGCTCGCCTTCGGGCGTCGACGCCGCCGTCACGTAGCCGTTCACGTCCATATCGCGGTTGAGCGAGCGAATCTCGCACCCCTCAAAGTAGGCACGCGCGCCGCCAAAGATAAAGTCGACATCGCCCTCGATCCGGCAACGTCGAAAATACTGGCGCCCCACCCGGCGCGGCGCATACTGTTTGGGTCCTATAAACCCGCCCGGTTTGGCCTCATGCGGCGGCAGCGGACCCAAAAACAGCGTGTCTTGGTGTCCCTTAATGCAGCAGGCATCGACAACCAGACGGTCGCCATCAGCATACAGGGCAATCGCTTGACCGACCTCGCGCCCATCGCCCGCATCGTTTTCGATCGTGAGGTTCTCGAGCCGTACGTCGTCGGCATCGACCAAAACGGTATAGGTCCTAAACGTGCCGAGCGTGCCGTCGACGCCCGAGCCGTCCTCCGAAGGCATCTTGGCACCCAGGCTGCCCACGATACGCACGCTGTCGGCCGTCTCTCCCTCAATCGTCACATGCGAGCGATGAATCTCGACCCGCTCGCAATACTCGCCCGGATCGACGCGAATCATCACCGGTTGCTCGGCATCCGGATAGAGCTGATCGGCTGCCGCCAAGGCATCGGAAATCGTTGGATACGCTCCTGCCGCAGCCCTCGAAACGCGCAGCGTATAGATACTTTCGCTCATCGTCCATCACGCTCCCAGGAAGCGAACTGTTCAGGCCAGCCCTGAACCTGTGGCTGAATATGCTCGGCGCAGCCCTTAAATGCCGTTTGGGCCGTGGCGAGCGATGCCCCATGCTTTCCATGCGGAAAGACATGTAGGCTAAAGCCAATCCCGTGGTCGGCAAGAGCCTGCGCAAGAAGGAGGCTATTTTGAACTGGTACCGATGCATCCTCGGCGGTATGCCACAAGAACGTACGGGGGAAGCCATCGCCCACCATATTCTCGATCGACAACTTTTGAGCCAAAGCGCCATCGGCACCCGTTAGGTGTTCAAACGAACCACGATGAGCATAGGCCCCCGAGCTTACGACCGGATAGCCCAAGCAAAGTGTGTCAGGCCGAATCGACTCAGGCGATGCCGAAATCGACTCTGCAAGCCAGGGTTGGTCCCAAAGCGCCCCGAGCAAGCCAACTAGATGCCCACCGGCCGAAAAACCCATGACCGTAATCCGATCAGGATCGACACAGTACTCTGCCGCATGGCTTCGGACGGTATCGACCGCCCGCGCGAGTTCTTGCAATGCCAGCGGATAGACAGCCGGAGCAACCGAATAGTTCAGTACAAACGCTTGGTAGCCCATCGCCAACAAACGGAGCGCTACCGGCTCGCCTTCGCGCGGCGAAACGTGATCGTAGCCGCCTCCTGGCACGACCACAACTGCAGGCAGCGGTTTTAAAGCATAAGCATCTTCGGTCGGGGCAAAAACATAAGACGTAATCGTGGCAGACGAGCCATCGACCCCGACAGGAATCGTTTTATTGAGCATGTATTCCCTTTCACCATGATGCGTAGCGCAGCGCACACGGCCGTATCGCACAAGGGCTGCATTGCCGATTTATCCGACAATGCAGCCCTGGTCATCAACCCGAGTTAGGAACGGACAACCTTGTCGACGTTCTGGAGCTGCAGTTCCTCGCCGTCCTGGCCCTCGATCACCACATTTTGCAGATCGAGTACCTTGACGTTTTGCGCAATGATGCCCTGACACACCATGGGCTCAACGCCGCAGGCCATGGCCGGGACAAAGGGCTCGGCATCCGGCGCGAAGGTCACGTGGACATCCTGGAACGTCAGGCGCGTTACTTTACTCTCGGGCAGGCCCGTGATGTAGGCAGCGGCCGCGTGGCAGTTAGTGGCCTCGATATCGCAAAACGTCGTGGCACCAAAGCCGGGCGTGCGGTCGTCGACAGGCAGCGTCTCGCGAGACTGCACGTAATCGGTCTTGCCGTCCTTGTCGCAGAAGTAGAAGGAGTTGACCACGAAGGGCGTGAGCACCTCATCCATGCGAATGTGCTCAAAGGTAATGCCCTCGTTGACGGCATCCTTGCCGCGCCCGCGGCGGGTCTTGACGCGCAGGCCGCGGTCGGTGCGCTCAAAGAGGCACTTGCTCACGGTAAGGTCCTTGATGCCGCCGGCAGCCTCTGAACCCAGGACCACGGCGCCGTGACCATCGTGCATGTAGCAGTGAGAGATCAGCACGTCGTGCGTGGCGGGACGAAGCTCGGGCTCAATGCCCAGCTTGCCGCTCTTGATGGCGATGCAGTCGTCGCCCACCGAGAACTGACAGCCAAGGATGCGGACAAAGCCGCAGCTCTCGGGATCGAAACCGTCGGTGTTGTGGGAGTTCTTGGGGCCCTCGATGGACAGGCAGAGCGCATCGACGTGCTCGCACAGGATGGGGTGGATGTTCCACGCCGGGCTGTTGCGGACGGTGAAGCCGGCCAAGCTCACGTTTTGGCACTCGGACAGGAAAATCATGCGCGGGCGGGCGACCTCGCGGCCCTCCTCAGGACGGAAGATGTTCTTAAAGTCCTTGTTCCACCAGTTGTCCTCGGCAAAATCAGTCTGACCGTCGATCGCGCCGCGGCCATAGATGCACACGTCGTGCACGCTCAGACCCGTAAAGGTAGAGCAGTAGGTCGAGAAGCTCTCGCCCTCCCAGCGGCCCAGGGGCAGCATATCGGTGCCAGCATACCCAGCACCCTCGTCGCCCGTGACCATACCGGGGATGTAGGCAAGCGCCGCACGATCGTGGCGAGCCAGCAGCACCGCTCCCTCGGCGAGCTCGATGTTGATATTGCTCTTAAGGAAGAGGGACTTGATACGATAGCTGCCGGCGGGAATCAGCACGCGCCCGTCCTTGGGACAGGCCATGATGGCAGCCTGGATGTTGGTGGTGTCATCATGCTCGACATCGCCCTTGGCGCCACAGTCGCGAACGTTGATGGTAAAAGGCTCAGCCGGCGTGGTGACACCTACGCTCAGCTCACGCTCGCCACAAACAAAACGAACCAGGTTGCGCTTGCCGGGGGCCAGGCCGTCGACATAGGTCTCGACCGTATTCGTGGTACCGGCGGGCTCGTCGTTGACAAAGATCTCCCACGTATCGGCACAGGTAAAGTAGCCGCCGTCGTCAAGCTCGATCACGGCCGCACGGGCGTTGCGCCAGATAACGTTCGTCTCCATGGATTTCTCCCTCAAAAAGATGCTCTAAAGGCAAATTGTACGCTGTTGAAAAAGGGCCGTGCCTGCCGGCGGAATTCCGGTGGCACGGCCCTGTGATTTGGACGATATGTCGGCCTTACTCGGCGGGGGTTACGCTACCGTCCTGGAAGCCAACGTTGTTGTGGGCAAAGCAGTCCTCGTACTTAAAGCCGGAGAGCTCCTCGCAAAGCGCCTTGACCTCGGGCTTGACGTCGGCCATCTTGCCGCCCTCCTTGACGCGGCGGATCTCGTCGCAAAGGACGTCGCACTGCTCCTTGTCAATCTTGATGCCGCGGGCAAGGACAGCCGCGAGCAGGAAGAAGCCGGCGCAGCCGATGAGCATGTAGCCGCAGATGTACAGAGGCACGGTGGCGGGCTGGGTCACGGCGTCGCTGTTGCCGGCGGTCTGAATGAAGCCGGAGGCAGCAAGGACGATGGCCCATGCGTTAACGGCGATAGCCTGGGCGATCTGCTGGCAGAGCTGCTGAGCGGAGCTGTAGATGCCCTCGCGACGACGCAGGGTGATGAGCTCATCGACATCGGGGATGTAGTTGAGCAGAACATCGGGCAGGTACTGGAAGCCGACGTAGAAGAACTTCCAGATGGCGAAGATGATGGGGTAGGCGATCATGGCGATGGCGACCGTGGAGGTGCCATTGATCTGACCAAAGGCGAAGTAGTTGTAGGCGATGATGCACGCAGCGCAACCGACGTTGGCCAGGTACCAAGACTTGTGGAAGCCCTTCTTGGCCATGAGAGCGACCCAGATGGCGGTGCAGACGATAGCGACGACCTTGCCAGGCATCTCCATCACGGACTCGTAGGACTTAGGAATCTGCAGGCAGTAGACGATGAAGAAGGACAGGCAGGCAGACCAGCAGGCAGCAGCGAGCTTCGTGGAGACCTGTGCGTACAGGACCTTGCGGAAGGACTTGTTGCGGAAGGTGGAGATTACGTCGATGAAGAACTTCTTGATACCCTCGCCGACGCTCTCGATCTTCTCCTGAGCGACCTCCTCGGGGGTGTGCTCCCACGTGGACAGGTACACACAAAGCAGCGAGATTGCCATGACCGAAGCGTTGATCGTAGCGATGATGAAGTAGCTGAACGGGTTGGTCTCGCCGAAGGTGCCAAAGCCGAAGCCCACAAGTGCAGCCATCAGGAAGCCGGCGGCGTTACCAAAGAGATGCTTGTAGCCGGTGAGGTACGTACGCTCCTTGAAGTCGTCGGTCATCTCGATGGTAAGCGGCGACAGGTTGGCGGTGCAGAACGTATACGCGACGTTGTAGATCAGGTACAGCACAAAGTAGTACGGGAAGCCAAACGGCGTAGCCACGAAGATGAGCGGCTCGGCGATCATCATCCGGATGGCCAGCAAGATCCAGAAACGACGACGACCAAAGATGCGGCCAATCTTGGTGGCATAGAAGTTATCGGCCACAAAGCCCATCAGCGGGCAAAGAATAGCGTTGACATAGATGGCAAACGAGCTGATCAGTGCAGCCTCGCCTGCGGACAGGCCACACTCCGTGGACAGGAACAGCACCATGTAGCTGTGCGTAAAGGTCAGGGCACCGGAATTGAGCATACCGCCCATACCAAAGCCCAAGCGCGTCCAGAATGTGATCTTACGCTTTTTTCCGATCTTATTAGTCATCGAGCTCCCTCTCTTTTTCTCGATTGTCTTGCAGCAAGACATTGGAGTCCACACTGACATCTGTCTGCCCAGCGTTCAGGGTGAACGTTTAGTTAGATTATGCGCGATTGCTTATGACAGGTGAACGTTCACTTGAATAATATCCTTGAACGGTCGATTTTTACCGCTGAACGGACACAATTGAGATCCTCACACCTATTTTCTGCTGGTAAGGGTGCCATGCTGGACAGCCATGAGATAGGTGAACGTTTATCAGATTTTCCAACATATTCACTTAACCACGAAACGAAAAAGCCCCGCCGGGAACACTCCCGATGGGGCCGGTGACATCTCGCTATGCTTGGGCGCACTTGCCGCTACAAGCAGACGCCGTCCTTCCAGATACTGATCTCGTGACAGCCACGGCGCTCAGCACTCGTGAGCTTACCGCTCGCCGTCTCCAGCACCAGCTGGTACAGATCGTGGGCAGCCTCGTCGAGCGTACGCTCACCCGTGGCAATCACGCCAGCGTTAAAGTCCATCCAGTTGGCCTTGTGGTCGCACAAACGCTGATTGGTGAACACCTTGAGCGTAGGCGCCGGCGCGCCAAACGGTGTGCCGCGGCCGGTCGAGAACAGAATCACGTGGCAGCCGGCAGCCGTCAACGCCGTGGTGGATACCATGTCGTTGCCCGGACCGCACAGCATGTTCAGGCCGTGTTTATTTGCCTGGCCGGCATACGGCAGCACGTCGACGATGGGGGCAGATCCGCCCTTTTGCACGCAGCCGCAGCTCTTGTCCTCGAGCGTGGTAATACCGCCGTCCTTGTTGCCGGGACTCGGGTTCTCATAAACGACCTCGCCGTGGCTAATAAAGTAGTCCTTAAATCCATTGAGCATGTCGGAGGCAGCGTTAAAGACCTGCTCATTCTCGCAACGGTCGAGCAGGATGCTCTCCGCGCCAAACATCTCGGGCACCTCGGTAAGCACCGACGTGCCGCCACGGGCGACGACCATATCGCTCACGCGACCGATCGTGGGGTTGGCGGTAATGCCCGAAAGACCGTCGGAGCCGCCACACTTAAGACCAATGACCAGCTCGGAGGCCGGAATGGGCTCGCGCTTGGACTGCTTTGCCAGGTCTGCCAGCTCGGCCAGAATCTTGTGACCCTCGATTTGCTCGTCGGCTACATCCTGGCAGGTGAGAAAGCGAACGCGCTCGTGATCGAAGTCACCGAGCTCGTCGAGCACCTGCTGGTGTGTGCAGTTCTCGCAACCGAGCGACAGGAACAGCACGCCGGCCGCATTAGGATGACGCGAGAGCGCCACCAGCAGACGACGCGTCTGGGCATGGTCGGCGCCGGTCTGCGAGCAGCCAAAGGGATGCGGGAAGTAGTAAACACCCTCCAGCGAGCCATCGACCAGATCCTGGGCCTGCTCACACATGGCACGGGCGACTTCGTTGACACAGCCGACCGTGGGGATGATCCACAGCTCATTACGCGTCGCGGCACGACCGTCGGCGCGGCGGAAGCCCATAAAGGTCTCAGGCTCAACGGGATCCACGACCGGATGCGTGGGGTTGTAGGCGTACTCGACCTCGCCCGAAAGGTTGGTCTTCACATTGTGCGTGTGGAGCCACTGACCGGGCTGGACATCGCCCGTCACATGGCCGATAGGAAGGCCGTACTTGATGACGTCCTCCCCTGCGGCAATCGCGCGCACCGCCATCTTATGGCCCTGCGGAATATCCTCCACGGCCACGACCTCGCCCACCCCGGGAACCGCGACGGCAGTGCCCTTGGCAAGCGGCGACAGCGCAACGATCACGTTATCGGCCGGATTGATCTGGATAGTATTCATTACAAATGGTCCTAACCCTACAGGTTGAGCAGAAGTCGAGACGCGGGCACGCCGTCCCGCGCCCGCGTCTGCGCCGGAAATTTACGCCTGAGCGTTGGCGAAGGCCTGCTTGGCGCCCTCGGCACGCACGACAGCGAGCGCGCTGACGACAAACTCCTCAAGACCTGCGATCTGCGTAAGGTCCTCGCCCCACATCTGCTCGTTGGTGAGCACGTCGTGCACCAGCTGGGCATCGTCGGCGCCGGCATGGGCGGCGTAGAAGTCGAGCACGAAGGCGTCGTCCTGAGCGGTGTACTCGGTGCCGTCGGAGCGACGCAGGTGCAGGCCGTCGCCCTCGCGGGACACGAGCTCCTGCGTGTAGAAGGAGATGAGCGTAGCGAGGCTCGTCGCCAGGCACTTGGGCAGGTTGCCGGTCTCGGCAACGTAGTCCTTGAGTGTGGGCAGGTCGCGAGCGCGCCACTTAGCCGTGGAGTTGAGGCAGATGGAGAGCAGCGCATGATCAATAAACGGGTTGTCGAAGCGGTTTTCGACGGCGGCGGCAAAGGCCTTGCAGTCCTCGACATCCAAGTCGGCGGCAAGCGTCGGAATGACCTCGTCGTAGAGCATGGTGTTCATGAAGCCGCGAATGGTCTCGTCATGCATGCAGTCGCGCACGATATCAAAGCCGGCAACCCAGGAACCCGGAACGAAGGCGGTGTGGGCACCGTTGAGGATGCGGACCTTGCGCTTTTTGTACGGGGTGACGTCGGGAGTCACAAAGACACCCGGAAGACCAGCCTTCACAAAGGGAAGCTTCTCGGCAAGCGACTCGTCACCCTGGATGCCCCACATCTGAAAGGGCTCGCGCACGGCCAGGAAGGGATCCTCGTAGCCCAGACGCTCAGCCACCGCGGCGGCCTCGGATGCGTCGCGGATACGGCCCGGTACGATGGTGTCGACGAGCGTGGTGCAGACGGTGCAGTCGTTGGCCATCCACTGCGCAAACTCGTCCTCCCAGCCCCAGTCGCTCACATACTGGTTCATGATGCGCAGCAACTCCTCGCCGTTGTGATCGATGAGCTCGCAGGCGAGGACGATGACGCCCGGCTTACCGGCAGCCCAGCGGGTGTGGAGCACCTGGGCAAGCTTGGCGGGGAAGCTCGCAGGTGGCATGTCGTCGGCCTTGCAGGACGGGTCATAGGCGATACCGGCCTCGGTGGTGTTGGAGACGATGATCTCTAGGTCGTCGGAGACAGCGACCTCCATCATGGCGCGGTAGTCGTCCTCACGATACGGGTTAAGGCAGCGGCTGCAGGCGCTGATCACGCGGGACTCGTCAACCGTGTTGCCGTTCTCCTTGCCGCGCACCAGCACGGTGTACAGGTCGTCCTGGGCATTGATGCCGTCGGCAAAGCCAAAGGCACCGCTGATGGGCTGCACCATGACGACCTTGCCGTTCCAGCCGGTGGCCTCGTTGCCCATGTCAAAGAAACGGTCGACGAAGGCGCGCAGGAAATTGCCCTCGCCAAACTGTAGAACCTTCTCGGGAGCGTCCTTGGGCAGCAGATAGCCCTTGTAGCCGATCTTCTCGAGCGCATCGTAGCTGATGTTCTCCATCTGTGTCTCTCCTTAGATAGCTGTTAGCGTGCAAGCAAAACAGGGGCGCCGCGTGTGGCAACGGCGCTCCCGAGTTCGATGTGATTTGATGCGGGCTTAGGCCTCGACGGTGTCCAGGTCAAAGCCAAAGTAGCGGACCGCATTGTTGTAGCTGATGTCGCGTACAACCTCGCCCAGTAGCTCCATGTCGGCCGGGTACTTGCCCTGCTCGACCCACTCGCCGATCACGCTGCACAGCACGCGACGGAAGTACTCGTGGCGCGGATAGGACAGGAAGGAGCGGGAATCGGTAAGCATGCCCACAAAGTTGCCCAGCACGCCCTCGTTAGCCAGAGCCGTGAGCTGCTCGCGCATACCGACCTCGTTGTCGTTGAACCACCAGGCGGAGCCGTTCTGGATCTTACCGGCAGTCGGAGCCTCCTGGAAGCAGCCCATCACGGTATCGATCATGGTGTTGTCGATGGGGTTCAGACTGTACAGGATGGTCTTGGGCAGGCCGCAAGTCTCCTGAATGGAGTTGAGGAAATCGGCGAGCTGGTCGGACGGCGTGTAGTTGGAGATGCAGTCGTAGCCGGTATCGGGACCGAGCTTGGCAAACATGGCGCGATTGTTGTCGCGCTTGCAGCCAAAGTGCAGCTGCATGGCCCAGCCCAGACGGACATACTCGCCAGCGACAAACTGCATAAAGGCAGTCTTGTACTTGAGGACCTCTTCCTCGGTAAGCGGCTCGGCAGCCAGACCCTTGGCAAAGATAGCCTCGATCTCGTCGGCGGTAGCCGGGACGTACATAACGTAGTCGAGTGCGTGGTCGGATGCGCGGCAGCCCAGCTCGTGAGCAACGTCGTAGCGCTTGGAAATGGCAGCCTTCATGCCCTCAAAGTCGCTGACCTCAACGCCGGCAACCTCGGAGAGGTGCTTGCAGTAGTCGGCAAACTCCTGGCCGCGCTCGATGCGCAAAGCGGCATCGGGGCGCATGGCGGGAACGACCTGAACGTCAAAGCTGTCGTCGGCGGCAATCTTCTTGTGCCACTCAAAGCTGTCGGCGGGGTCGTCAGTAGTGCAGATCATGCGGACGTTGGACTGCTTGATCAGGTTGCGGCAGGTGAAACTGGCCTCGGCGAGCTTGGCGTTGGCAAGGTCCCAAACCTCCTGGGCAGTCTTGCCGTTGAGGACGCCCTCGTAGCCAAAGTAGCGCTTAAGCTCCAGGTGGCTCCACTCAAAGACGGGGTTGCCGACGCAGCGACCCAGGGTCTCGGCCCACTTTTGGAACTTCTCGCGAGCAGGGGCGTCGCCAGTGATAAAGCGCTCGTCGACGCCGTTGGCACGCATCAGGCGCCACTTGTAGTGGTCGCCGCCCAGCCAAACCTCGGTGATGTTCTCGAAACGCTTGTCCTCCCAAATCTCCTTGGGAGAAATGTGGCAGTGGTAGTCGACGATGGGCATGCCCTCGGCAAAGTTGTGGAACAGCTCCTCGCCGGTCTTGGTGCTCAGCAGGAAATCCTGATCGTCCATGAAGTTTTTCATCAAACAACCCCTTTGTTTGCGGAGCGGGCGCACAATACGCTCGTCATCCTCTAGGTGAACGTTCACCATACTAATCCATTACGACTCAAAAGGTGAACGTTCACCTAACAACCATGGGGTGAACGGTAGGTTTTGCCCGTTCAACGGTTGCCGGAGCTGTGACTTGCATGCATTGCGGACCGGTTGGCGTCCCCGAACACCGAACTTGAGCGCTTTTGCTCAGGTGGGTCATGTCCCGACGTACATTTTTGGGAGTATTCAGCATTGGAGCGCGCCGTGCGCCATCCTCAGCGTCCTATTTGGAACGCAGATAGCGCCCGATCGGCATAAAAAGTGCCCCCGATGGCAAATTACGCCATCGGGGGCACTTAAAACAGTCGTTCTGCACCTCATTCAGGGCATGCCAATGCTGAATACTCCCAAAAATGCACGTCGCAAGAGGGGGTACCTGCTCAATCGGCTAAATACCCGCAAGTTCGCAGTAGCGGTCGACATTGCTGGCAAATACCATCTCGACGGCGCCCTTCTGGACGGGCTCCGTCGGGGTCCTTCCCCACAGCAAATAATCGCCCAGTGTCTTGGCGCCGCGATACGCCAGGCTCGTCGGGTCCTTATAGACAATATTGGTAAAGATACCGCGGCGCAAGGCCAGGGCGCTTTCGGGAAACAGGTCGTTGCCGATCACCATGACCCGACCGGCCTTGCCGGTCGAGACGAGCGCGTCGGCAACCACTTCGGAACCAACGGCAAAAACGCTACAGATAAGTTCGGGGGCGTCCGGCGCACTCAAGCGCTTTTCGAGCTCATGCTCGAGTTGTTTGACTTGCGCATGGGCACCTGCAAGATCCTCAACCTGCCATGGAATATCACGTTCGCGCAGGTAATTGTGGAAGGCGCGGGCGGTTAGATAGTGCGAATCGGTATATGGGTCGCCTGTCAAAAGGAGCACGCGGGCGTCGGCCCCAGAAGCATGGACCAGGTTTGCCGCCTGCTCGGCCATAAGGCTGCCTGCCGTCGAATAATCGACCAAGCTCGCACCCAAACGATTCAAATGCGGACGGTCGCCGTCGACAAGCTCAATCGTCACGCCCGCCTCGGCGATCTGCCCCAAAAGCTCAGTCGCACGATCGTCGCCCGGCGCATAGGCGAGCAAGCCATCAATCTTCTCGCCCACCTGCAGACGCTCGTCGATTTGCTCGAGTGCATCAGCGTAGCCGCCCACGCCAAATTCAACGCGCTCAACCGTAATGCCCCGGTCGATGACCTCCTGTTCAAAGCGATTGCAGCCTTCCCACAGGTAACGGAAAAAGTACGCTCCCTCGCGCGATGCGCGGGGCAGGCAAAACACCAGATTGATATCCTTGCGGCGCAGGCTTGAGGCACTTGTGTTGCGGTGATAGCCCATGGCCTCGGCCTTAGCGTTCACCTTGGCGCGCACGGATTCGCTCACGCCGGCCTTTCCCGTCAGAGCCTTGTGCACGGTATTGATGGAAACGCCAAGCTCGGCGGCTATGTCCTTCATGGTTACGCGAGCGCTCATGCGGTTACTCCGTTATAGATAAGTTGCCAATTAATAGTCCAGTTAACGATACCCCAAAAATACTCTTCGACTCGCCGTGCTCTCCCTCAAATGCACAAAGCGCCCCGCGAACGGATGCTCGCGAGGCGCTTAGATGTCTGGGCCTTACTTGATTCCGCGGCCCAAGTCTTCGGCGATTTTGTCCACGCCCTTAAGTGCGGCGCACGTCTTTTTGTTGGAGCAATGCCCCGTGCAAACGCCACCCTGAGCGCAGTCGGCGCAGGTGCCCTTGCGGTAGATGCGCACGCACACGGCGACAAACGCAATACCGATAACAGCCAGTACAACAATATCGATAGGTGCCATAGCAAGCCTCCTCTAGTTAACCATCACTTACTTTACCCCATTCTCCACCTACCAAATAGGGACAGGTTTATTTTGGTCGGTTTTATCTGCGGAAACGCCACATCTTACTTCTGGAGCAAAGCAATCTGTCCCCCCATTGCGTCAAAAAGCCCGAGTGTCGCTGGGACACCCGGGCTCGTGGAAAGGGGTTAATCCTTATTCGGACTTAAGCGGAAACTGCGGCGGAGGCAGCGTTGGTCTCGTCCTCGTCGGTCCATGCATGCTTGGGCATGGGACGGAAGATCTGGAAGAGCATCGCAACCAGCAGCATGATGGCCACAATCGTCCAGATACCAAACTGTCCAAGGACAAGCAGGTTGTAGAACTGGTTGATGAACAGGCCGATTACCCAAGCGAAGGCGCACTCGTAGCCGATGGCAATCGCAGTCCACTTGCCGGAATCCATCTGGTTGCGAATAGTACCTATGGCGGCAAAGCACGGAGCGCACAGCAGATTGAAAGCGCCAAAGGCAACGCAAGCGCCCATGGTCGGGAACATGCCGGCGAACGCGGTCCACAGGCTCGGGTCAGTCTCGCCGGCGTCGGCGACGGACAGCAGCGAACCGGCGGTTGCGACGACGTTCTCCTTAGCCACAAGGCCCGAGACGGTCAGCGCGGTTGCCTGCCAGGTGCTAAAGCCGAGCGGGGCGAAGATCCAGGCGACCAGGTTGCCCAGCATGGCAAGCACGGAGTAGTCCATGAACTCCTCGGGGATGCCGTCCATCGCAGGCAGGAAGCCAAAGGAACCGTTGTAGCTACCAAAGTTGGACAGGAACCAAACCACGACAGTGGACGCGAAGATGACCGTACCGGCCTTCTTGATAAAGGCCCAGCAGCGCTCCCACACGTGCAGCGCCCAAGAGCGGATCGCCGGGAAGTGGTAAGCGGGGAGCTCCATAACGAACGGCGTCGGGCGACCGGCGAAGAGCTTGGTCTTCTTGAGCATGAGGCCCGAGGCGATGACGGCAAAGACGCCCAGGAAGTAGAAGAGCGGGCTGATCCACGCGGCGGTGGTGGAAGAATCGCCGATGATGGAGCCCATGAGCAGGGCGATGATCGGCAGCTTGGCGCCACAGGGAATGAACGTGGTGGTCATGACCGTCATGCGGCGGTCCTTCTCGTTCTCGATGGTCTTGGTGGCCATGACGCCGGGGACACCGCAGCCCGAGGACACGAGCATGGGGATAAAGGACTTACCGGACAGGCCGAAGCGGCGGAACACGCGGTCCATGATGAAGGCGACGCGAGCCATGTAGCCGCAGTCCTCCAGGAAAGACAGCATCACAAAGAGCAGGAACATCTGCGGCACAAAGCCGAAGATGGCGCCCAGACCGCCGACGATGCCGTCGCAGACCAGCGAATCGACCAGACCGCCGTCCTCGGTGCCACCCGCTACAAGCGCGTCGTGGACCATGGTGGTAATACCCGGAACATACGGGCCATACTGCGCCGGGTCGACCGAGTCGGCGTTGTCGCCCGCGGCCTCGACGGCCGCGTCGTAGGCGTCGCGGCCCTGACCGAGCACGTACCAACCGTCGGTACCAAAGAGCTGGTCGTTGGTGAAGTCGGTCACCGTGCCGCCCAGGGTGGAAACGGCGATGTAGTACACGCAGAACATGATGACCACAAAAATCGGCAGGCCCAGGATACGGTTGGTAACCACGCGGTCGATTTTCTCGGAGGTGCTCATCTTGGCCGGAGCCTTGGTGAGGCACTCATCAATGATGTGCGTGATGACGCCATAGCGCTCACCGGTGATGATGGACTCGGCGTCATCGTCGCAGTCCTGCTCGCACTGAGCGACCAGCTCTTCGACGCGAGCGGCCTTCTCCTTGGTGAGGTTGATGAGCTTGCAGGCATCCGCATCGCGCTCGAACAGCTTGACGGCATAGTAGCGGCGCTTGTTGGCGGGAACGCTTGCCGGCAGGTTGTTTTCGATGTGGTCCAGAACGTCCTCGATGGAGGAGTCGAACTTGTGCTCCGGCACCTGGCCCTTGGAAGCAGCGGACTTCTTGACCTGCTCAAAGAGCTCCTTGATACCCTTGTTCTTAAGAGCGGAGATCATCATGACCGGGCAGCCGAGCTTCTTGGACAGCTTGGCGGTGTCGATCTTGTCGCCGTTCTTCTCGACCAAGTCGGCCATGTTGAGGGCGACGACTACGGGCAGACCGGTCTCGATAACCTGAAGCGCCAGGTACAGGTTGCGCTCGAGGTTGGTGGCATCGACAACCTGGACGACCACATCGGGCTCGCCGCTCATGAGATAATCGCGCGAGCATTGCTCCTCGGGGCTGTAGGGGGAAAGCGAGTAGATACCAGGGAGGTCCGTGATGGTAACGTTCTTGTCGCTTAGGAGCTTGGCTTCCTTTTTCTCAACCGTGACGCCGGGCCAGTTGCCAACGTAGCCGTTGGCGCCGGTGATCAGGTTGAAAAGCGTGGTCTTGCCGCAGTTGGGGTTACCCGCCAGCGCGACATGGATCTGAGAATCCGCCATTCAATCCTTCTTCCTTGTGTGCCCGCGCTGCTTTCTCCGCGCGGGCTGGATAATGTGCTTCAAAGTTGCTGCATTAAGTTAGAAATACCTAACTTTACCTGCAGAAATACACGCCGCGGGCCCTTACTGGACCTCGACGACGGCCGCCTCCTCCTTGCGGATGGAAAGCTCGTAGCCGCGCACGTTGATCTCGACCGGATCACCGAGCGGTGCAACCTTCACGACCTTGAACGAAGTGCCCTTGATGAGCCCCAGGTCCATAAGGTGGCGGCGAAGCGCACCCTCACCGTGAAGCTTGACGATGGTGGAGCTCTCGCCCACCTTAACGTCACCCAACGTCTTCATCCTCTTGTCCCCCTTTCGGTTTTTATCAAATGCTGTGGACTAACCGACGGTCATGATGTGCATGGCAACCTTGGAATCGATGCCAAAGCGTGCGCCCAGCACCGTGACGATGATATTGGCGCCACTCGAGCTCACCACGTGGATTTCGTTGCCCTCGACAAAGCCGAGGTCCTTGAGGTGATGTTTCATGTCCTCATTGCCCTTTACACGAGACACGCGCACGGTTTCGCCCGCTTTTACCATCGAAAGCGGCATGGCCGGCATCTGCGATCCGCAAGACATGAGTTGCTCCTAACGTCAGTTCGTCCTCAACATCGACGTGATAAAAGTTAACCACGTCTATGTTCGCTTTAGTAAACTAGCACGTGGTTAACTTTTTGGAAAGGGTCTCTATTCAGTTTTCGAAAAAGTTTCCTATACGAAACAAAAAGGCGCGGCAAAGAGCTGTCCTTTGCCGCGCCCCGTCATGCTTAGAGCGAGAGGTTTCTGATCGACGTAACGCAGGAAGCCTCGTCTACGCCCGAAACGCGGAAGATGATATCCTCGCCACACTCGCCGTAGAGAGCCATGAGGCCCATAACGTCGCGACCGTCGGTATGGCGGTCGCCGATGCTGACTGACACGTCGCTACGATGCTTGGCGATAATGTCATAGAGCAGCGCAACCGGGCGGGCATGCAATCCCAACGGATCTTTAATCGTCTTTGTAAACTCGACCATGTCCCCTCCCACGACATCGCACATTCGGCCGGCAAAACCCAGCCACGTGGTAGATATTGTAGCGTTAGATGCTTGTCGAGAGCCCCTCTGAACACCTCGTGGTCAAAAAGTGGCAAATATGAGTACTGTCACCATTTTAGTAGCAGCAAAATCGAGAGCAAATTGCCTACTTTGAGCGATTCGAAGAGGTTGAAAGCCGTCAAACGCCCTTCAAAGGGGGTTAGATAAATTGATTTTGAGCCCATTTTGCTCAGAATAGGCCGAAAAATATGACACCTCTTTTGCAGCAGTACTCATATTTGGCATTTTTTGCCCACAGGGTCCAAAACCATGCCCCAAAACACAAAAGGAGGGGCCTCGTAAGGCCCCTCCCTAGGAAAGGGGATCGATTTATTCCACAGCCGCAGATTAATCCTAGCCGCTACTCCATCATGTCGAGGACGGAGGGGCGCAGCTCGCTCTCGGCAGCCTCGGGATCGGTCTCGCGCAGGCGGTTGATGTAGCGGTTGTACCACATCACGGCAAGGCCCAAGAAGACAACCACGCCGCCAACGTTGTAGACCAGCGTCAGCCACAGCGGCTGATCGAGCGGAATGGTGCCGCAGATAAGCACGAAGCAGAAGACCACAAGCAGGAATGCGGCAACGACCAGGCCAAAGCTGCGCGAACCCATGCGGAAGCCACGGGGGGCGGCATCAAAGTTCTTGCGCAGCATAAAGTAGGCAAGCAAAATCAGCAGCGGTGGGAGCAGAGCGGTGGCAGCAGTCATGTTGGTAACGATCATGAGCAGGTCGTCGAGGTTACCGGAGCCCAGGGCCGGAATGATCAGGATGGGGACGACGATGGCGAACTGCAGCCAAGCAGCGCGGGCAGGAATGCCATGCTCGTTGAGCTCGACGATCTTGCTACCAAAGACGCCCTTGGGGATCTCGGTGAAGAAAACCTTGATGGGAGCAGAGGTCCACATCATGAGGGAGCCCAGCGTGGCGGCGAGAAGGATCAAGCCGATGGCGCGCGTAGACACTTCCATGGGAATGCCAAAGTGGGCAAAGACAGCGCCGAACACGTCGAAGATACCGGTGGAGATGGCAACGCCGCCCTCGGGGATGAACAGGTTAACCAGCAGCGAAGCGCCTGCATACAGAAGGCCGATGGTCAGGCCGGCGATAACGACGGTGCGCACGAAGGCCTTGACGCCACCCTTAAGGTCGTTAAGGAACACGCCGACAGACTCAGCGCCGCCAACGCCCTGGATGATCCAGGCAAGCGTACCGAAGAAGCCCCACGCAGTTGCGAAGTTGCTCATGTCGGGAGCCATGTTAGCGGGAGTAGGAGCCGTAGCGAACTCAACGCCGCCAAAGGCAGCAGCCAGGGACAGCAGGATGAACACGGCGGTCAGGCCGAGAGCCGCGGTCGAACCGAAGGAGGAAATGGAGCCGATCCACTTAGCGCCCTTGGTCGAAACCCACGTGGCGATAGCAAAGACGACGATCTCGATAATGGTGATCCACAGCTGCGAAAGCTCGGCGTTGGCACCAAAGAACACGTAGCTCGCGTAGATGATGACGTTGGGCAGGACGGACGCAAAGAAGAACAGGTTAACGAACCAGTAGCTAAATGCCGTCAGGAACGCCCAGCGACCACCCATCGAGGTCTTAACCCATGCGTACACGCCAGACTCGGAGTCCTTGTTGAGGCCGACGAACTCGGCGGTAACCAGGGTATAGGGGACAAAGTACAAAAGCGTGGCGAAGAAGAACGACGGCGCAGCTGCCAAGCCGATGGCCGCGTTGTTGTTGATGATGTTCTTGATACCGAACACGGCGGCGACCGTCATGCCCAGCAGAGCGAACGAACCAATCGTTCCTCGTTTTTCAGAGCTCATAAGCCCTCCCAATCATCTGTTAAATGTCATCTAAACCCGTCCGAGCTGCAAGTGCAAACACGGACGGCGCACCTGCTAAGGGGAATGGGGAAAAGGGAGTCAACAAAGCCATCCCCCTTAACGGCGCGAAGCAAACGCCCAGGCGGACGAATACTACTTGTTGGGGAAGGAATAACCTTCGACTGTCACGCGCAGTACCACGACGCGGGGATCCGCGGCATCGGCCACGACACGGTAGGCCTCGTCAATTTCGACGACGGCAACGCCGCCGGTGGGAATCGTCACGGTCTCCCCCGTACCCTCAAAGCGCTCGCGATCATCGATATCGCTGTAGGCGCGCGTACAGGTAAGATCGGCCTTGGAAGCCACCTCAACGGTCAGATTGCCGTCGAGCGGGGCGAGCACGGCATGGTAGCGACGGTGACCGACCAGATCGGCAGTAGCCGCCTCGTGGGCGTTCACCCACCAATACACCAGCGAGTCGCCGATAGAGTACGCCACATCGTGCTGCAGTTCAGAAACGCCGTCGAGTGCCTGACCGGTACGCATCCACTTCTTGACGGACTTCATCTGGGCGTCGAAATCGGCACGCGAGTTAAAGATATGCATGACTTATGCCTCCTTAATGGGTGCCAGCGCCTGAGCCAGATCGGCAGACGTCAGCGGTCGCAGGGACACCTCAAAGCTGAAGCTCTCAAAACGGGTGCGATAGGAATCGAGCACCTCGGAACCCCAAGAGTTCGAGCCAAGGCCGAGCAGTTGGTCGTTGATGTTGACCGTGACCGTATCGCCCTTGACAAGGTCGTAGACGTGCTTGGCGTTATCGATGGCCTCGCAGCTATAGGGCCATGCCGAGAACGAGAACGGGTTGGAAGCGGCGTTGCTCGGACGCGTCACGACCAGACCGTCACCGTGGCTGGAACGCAGGGCAACCCAGCGGGTACCCTCGCGGTTGGCACAATCCTGGGGCATGACATACGGCGTGAACATGTCGTCGACCGTAGTGCGGTAATGACCGACCGGGTTGGCGCGCAGCGAGTCCGGATAGTTCTCGCCCGGGCCGTGGCCATACCACTCGACGGCACGATCGCAACCGGGGACCTCAAAGGAGATGCCGATGCGCGGGATGATATCCGAGTAATCGCCGTAGGGCTCGCCGGAAACCTTGAGGTCGACGCGACCGCTCGGAAGCACGGTGTAGACAAGCTCGACGCGCATGCCGAACGCACGGACGGGAGGAGCAATGCGTTGGCTCACGGTAACGGCGACCGCATTGCCGTCCTGCTTCCAAGAAACCTTGCGGGTGGACGTCTGCATTACATCGATGAAGTTGTCCTTCCACAGGGAGTCGTACTCCTGGGCGTGGTTGTCGACGAGCGGATGCCAAAAACCAACCTGGGGGCCAGAGGCCATGACGTCGCGGCCGGATGCCTTCCACTCGCTCACGGTGCCGTTTACCTTGCTGAAGGTCAGCTCGCCGTTGAGGGAGTGAATGCGAATCTCCTGCTCGGTCTCCTCGACCGTAAGCTCAGGACGAGTGGGGGCCGCAATGGCCGGCGCCGGATGGTTTGCGATGGCAAACTGGTTTGCGCCCAGTTGGAACATCGGCTCGCACCAGACGTGAGCGGCCATGGTGTAGGCGCGCACAGTCAGCAGGGTCTCGCCTACCGCGGCCTCGTGAATCACCAGCGGAAGCTGGACGGACTCACCGGGGGCAACCGCACCGGGCATGAGCGTCTTGCGGCAGACCACGTCGCCGTCCACCAGGGTCTCCGCCGACAGGCAAACATCCTCGAGGGTGGTAAACCAGCGCTTGTTGGTGACAGTCAGCTCGCCCGCCTCGGCGTCATAAGCCATGCGAACCGGGCAGATGACCTGGCCGTACTCGGTAAGGCCCGGGCTCGGCTGCTGCCAAGGGAACACCATGCCGTCGATGCAGAAGTTGCTGTTATTGGGGTAATCGCCGTTGTCGCCACCATACATATCGTAGGCAACGCCGTCCTCGGTCACAGCAGCCAAACCGTGGTCGCACCATTCCCAGATAAACTGGCCTTGGATGCAATCCCAGCGATCGAAGACCTCCTGGTACTCGGACAGACCTCCGGGGCCATTACCCATGGAGTGGCCATACTCGCAGTTGATGCGCGGCTTGGGGAACGGATGCTCACCAAAGTCGTTCATCTGCGACACACGGGAGTACATCGTGGAAATGACGTCGACGGTATCGGCGTTGCGGTCCTCCTCGTAGTGGACCGGACGACCATCGAGCTCGTGAGCCTTGGCGTACATCGCGCGGATGTTGCAGCCATAGCCGCTCTCGTTGCCCAGCGACCACATGATGATGCACGCGTGGTTGCGCTCCTGCATCACCAGGCGCTCAATACGGTCGACGTAGGCCGGCTCCCATGCCGGGTCGTCGGTAACCAGGGCGATGTTGCCGATATTCTCGAAGCCGTGGCTCTCCATATCGGTCTCGGCGACCAGCATGATGCCATACTCATCACACAGCTCGTAGAAGCGCGGGTCATTGGCATAGTGAGAGGTGCGCACTGCGTTGATGTTGTGCTGCTTCATGAGCTCCAGGTCGCGGCGCATGCGCTCGAGACCCACGGCGCGGCCCTTGTGATCGTCGTGGTCGTGGCGGTTGACGCCATGCATCTTAAAGTAAGTGCCGTTGAGGTAGATATGATTGCCCTCAACCGTCACCTCGGCAAGACCCTGGCGATGCGGAACGTACTCGCTGACCTCGTCGCCGTCGTAGACCTCAAACGTAAGGTCGTAGAGGAAGGGGTCCTCGGGGTTCCAGAAGTGGGCATCGGCAACGCTGCACTCGGCATGGCCGTCGACGCACTCGCCTGTAGCGACCACATTCTGGCCATCGCTGAGCGCATACACAACGCGGCTTGCGCCCTCGGCAACCGTATCGAGCGTGATCAGAGCGGCATCGCCCTCGCGGTGCGTGCGGAACCTAAAGTCGACCAGATGCGCGGCGGGACGCTGCATAAGATACACATCGCGGAAGATGCCCGATGCCCACCACATGTCCTGGTCCTCGATGTAGCTACCATCGCTGTACTGCAGAACCTTGACCGCAAACAGGTTGTCGCCCTCGACGAGCGCGTCGGTCACGTCAAACTCGGCGGACAGGCGCGAACCCTTGGTCATGCCGATAAACTTGCCGTTGACATACAGCTCGCCGTAGCTCTCGATACCGTCGAAGCGAATGATCTCGCGAGCGCCGGCAGGCACGGCGGGAAGATTGACGATGCGCTGGTACACGCCCGTGGGATCGTCAGAGGGAACGAACGGCTGGTCCACCGGGAACGGGAAACCCTCGTCGGTATAGGCGAGATTGCCATAGCCGTCTACCTGCCACAGGTGCGGAACCTCCACGTGATCCCACTCGGGCTCGTACGTGCAAAGTGCCTCGCTGGAGACGGCCGCGGGGCCCTCAAAAAGGCGGAACTGCCACGAGCCGGACAGCTGGACAAATCCGCGCGACAGCTCGCGGCTGTACGTAGCGGCGAGATCGGCGGTCTCATAACCCATAAAGTACGCATGGGGTGCCAGGCGGTTCCTGTGGGTGAGCGCTTGGTTTTCCCAATCGTTAATGGCGTCCATGGTGATGCTCCTTCGTCATCGTAGTACTTCTTTGTGCAACCGGTTGTCCTTATCTTACGGGCGGTTCAAAAATCTGTGCAACCGGTTGTCCGCCGAACGGTCGATTTTGCCGGATTAACGGTGCAACCGGTTGTACAACCATGCTACTTATGTCACCCTAAGCTTAGGTACACAGCACAGGGCATCGTTCTTGAACTCACAGGCAACTGTCGCGCCTGCCTATGTCTCGCCCATACATGCCGTGCTCAGTCGCAGTTTGATTGCAAAACGACACCGGTCACCGGATACCATGAACGCTGTTCAGGCGCACTATAGTAAGCTGTATCCGCAGCAGTACGTATCAGTGACAACATCGACCGCATTTTCCAGGAGACACCATGACCCAACCAGTTCGCACCGCACCGACGCTTGCCGAGGTTGCTGCAGCTGCCGGTGTTTCGCGTTCCACGGCATCGCGCGCCCTCAACGATTCGCCCCGCATTAGCGAGGAAACCAAAAAGCGCGTCCGCGCGGCGGCCAAGGAAGTCAATTTTGTCCCCAACGCTCGTGGCCGAGCGCTCGCTGTCGGGCGCACGGAAATCATCGCCGTGCTCGTGACCGAGCCTCTGAGTGAACTCTTCAGCGACCCCACCTATAGCGAGTTTTTGAGCGGCATTACCGAGGAACTGTCGGAGTCGTCCTATCTGCCCGTTATCTTGCAGGCGTCTTCTACGCATGAGCGCAACCGCGCACGCGAGCACTTTGAGCGCCGCTCGTTCGACGCCGTGATCGACGTCTCTCCCTACAAAGGCAGCGAGCTGCTCGAGGTGCTGCGCGAGCTGGGCGTACCCACCGTGTTGTGCGGCCAGCTCGAGGGCCACCCCTATCGCGATGTGTTCTCGACGGTCTACTCTGACGACGAAGAGGGCGGACATTTTGCGGCACTCGCCATGAAGGATCGCGGGCGCAAAGATATCGTCGCCGTGTTGGGACCGCAAGACAACCCCGCTGTTGTCGACCGCCTGCGCGGCTACCGCGCCGTCTTGGGCGAAGACCTCCCAGACGCAAACGTTATCTATACCGGCTGGAACAGCGGAGACGGCTATCAGGCCATGCACCAGATCCTCGCGCGCGAGATTGCTTTCGATGGCGTGCTCTGCGGATCGGACCGTATCGCGGCTGGCGTCATCACCGCACTCAACGAGGCAGGCCTATCCGTTCCTGCGGACGTTTCTGTCGTCGGCTTCGACGATCACGAGATTGCGGCGCGCTGCGTCCCCGCGCTCACGACCGTCCGCCAGCCCCTGCGCGAAGAAGGACACATGGCCGCCAACATTGCGCTCGACATGATCAAGGGTGCCGAGCCCACCACCACCGTCATGCACATGCAGCTCGTTCAGAGAGACTCGCTATAAGAAACTGGGGCAGGCTTTCCGCCAAACAGTTGTTGCGGAAAGCCTGTCCCGTTTGAGCGCTCATTCTGGGGCACAGTTTCCGTTAGACAGCTCAACCGGAAACTGTGCCCCATTATTTTGCCGAATTCTGGGGCACGCTTTCCGCGACGCCCGGTCATCCCAAGCCCTCTCAACCTCGGCGCATAAAAAACGAGGGAAGGCACGCGTCCTTCCCTCGTTACGGGCAATATGTAGCCGCTCGCCTACATCAGGCGCAGGCTGACGTCCTTGAGCTGGGCACCGCTAACGGCACTCGGGGCGCCCGACATAAGGTCAGAGCCGCTGGCCGTCTTGGGGAACGCCATGACGTCGCGGATGGAGTCGGAACCGGTAAGCAGCATGCACACGCGGTCCAGCCCCAGAGCGAAACCGCCCATCGGGGGCGCACCAAACTTGAGGGCCTCCATGAGGAAGCCGAACTGAGACTCGGCGCGCTCCTCGGTAAAGCCCAGGAGCTTGAGCATGGACATCTGCATCTCGGCGTTGTGGATACGCATACCGCCACCGCCGGCCTCAAAGCCGTCCATGACAAAGTCGTAGGTGCACGAACCGGCTGCCAGGGGATCGGCCTCGATCTTGGCGATGTCGGTCTCGGTCGGCAGGGTAAAAGGCTGGTGCTCGGCAGCATAGGCCTTGCGGTCCTCGTCCCAATGGAACAGCGGGAAATTGACGACCCACAGGAAGTCGTGGCCCTCGCGCTTGATCTCGAGTGCGTTGGCCATGTGCGAACGCATGCCGCCCAGGATCTCGTCGGAGAGCAGGCGCGGGCCGGCGGCGAACATCACAAGGTCGCCGGGCTCGACGTCCATGCGCTCGCGCAGAGCGGCCATCTCCTCGTCCGAGAAGAACTTGACGATGGGGCTGTTGATGGAGCCGTCCTCGCGGAAGGCGATCCATGCCAGGCCCTTGGCGCCAAACGTGGAGGCCACGCCGGCGAGCTTATCGATCTTGGCACGTGCCCAGGCACCGGCGCCCTTGGCGTTGATGGCCTTGACGACGGAGCCCTCCTCGTTTGCGGCAGTCGCAAAGACCTTGAACTTGGAGTTGGCAAAGATGTCGGTCAGGTCGACCAGGTGCATGCCATAGCGGGTATCGGGCTTGTCGGAGCCATAGGTGTCCATGGCATCCCAGTAGTTCATACGACGCAGCGGCGTGGGCATCTCGACACCCATGCGGCCGAAGGCATCGGCAAGAACCTCTTCGAGCGCGCTCATGACATCGTTCTGGTCCACGAAGGACATCTCGATATCGACCTGGGTGAACTCGGGCTGACGGTCGGCACGCAGGTCCTCGTCGCGGAAGCACTTGGCAACCTGGTAGTAGCGCTCAACGCCACCAACCATGAGCAGCTGCTTCAGAAGCTGCGGGGACTGCGGCAGGGCGTAGAAGTTGCCCGGCTGGATGCGGCTGGGAACGATGAAGTCGCGGGCGCCCTCGGGCGTGGACTTGAACAGGGAGGGCGTCTCGACCTCCATGAACTCACGGTTGTGCAGTGCCTCGCGAATGGCAAAGGTAAAGTCGGAGCGCAGCTTGAGGTTGGCCATCATCTCGGGACGGCGGAGGTCCAGATAGCGATAGCGCAGGCGGGTGTCCTCGCTGGTCTCGATGCCGTCCTCGATCTGGAACGGCGGGGTGACGGACGTGTTGAGAACCTCGGCGTGGTCGGTCAGGACCTCGATCTCGCCGGTCGCGAGCTTGGTGTTGGTGGTCTCCTCGCCACGGGAGCGCACGACGCCGTGGATCTTGATGGGCCACTCGGGACGCATGGTCTCGGCGATCTTAAAGGCGTCGCCGTCGGAGTGCTCGGGGTCGAAGGTGAGCTGCGTGATGCCCTCGCGGTCGCGAAGATCGCAGAAGATAAGCCCGCCGTGGTCGCGGCGACGGCTCACCCAACCGGTGAGGGTGACCTCTTCGCCCACGTTCTCGCGGCGAAGCTCGCCGCAGGTACGGGTGTGCATGGAATGCTCGTCGATGGGACGGGTCTGGCTCATACCAGTGATCCTCCTTTATGGATCTGTGCCGCCCCGTGTCGTTCCGGGCGGCGTCGTACAGATTTGCCCAGCCTGCGTAAACCGCGCAGCCAGACATGGCGTTCTATCTTATCGCACCTGTGTCGATGTGCCGCGGAAAAGTAGCTCCTGCCCAAAGACTTGACGGAGACGAAACAATTGACGCACCGCGGCACCCGCCCGCGCTCGTCACGTGCGACAATGTGCCCCAATACAACTGCACTCGGAAAGGCCCGCCATGACTGCACGCCTCATCGTTATGGATATCGACTCCACGCTCATCAACCAGGAGGTCATCGACCTGTTGGGCGAGGAGGCCGGCGTAGGCGAGCAAGTGGCGAAGATCACCGAGCGCGCCATGCGCGGCGAGCTCGACTTTAAGCAGGCGCTCGAGGAACGCGTGGGGCTGCTTGCCGGCTTGGACGAGAGCGTGTTCGAGCGCACCTTTGAGCGCGTGACGTTTACCCCCGGCGCGCTGGAGCTTGTGCGCTCGGCGCACAGCAAGGGCTGGAAGGTCGGCGTGGTAAGCGGCGGCTTTCACGAGGTCGCCGATAAGATCGTGGCCGCCGCGGGCATCGACTTTTGCCTCGCTAACCGCCTGGAGGTCGTGGACGGCAAGCTCACCGGCAAGCTGGCGGCAGACATTGTAACCAAGGAGTCCAAGCTCATCCAGCTGCTGGACTGGGCAGTTGAGTGCGGTGTCGACATGGCCCATACCGTGGCAATCGGCGACGGCGCCAACGACATCCCCATGATTCAGGCCGCGGGCACGGGCATCGCATTTTGCGCCAAGCCCAAGACGCGCGAAGCCGCCCCATTTGCCATCGACGAGCGCAACCTGATGCTCGCCATGGACATCATCCTGCGTGACTAGTCGATCCTCCTAACAATTGAATTAGTCTGTCCTATAGTTTCCGAACAATTTTGTCTTAGTGTTCGGAAACATACCCTATGAGTGCTAGACTTTGCGCCGTCGAAGGGAACATATATGGATAAGCGAGATCTTGAGCAATTGCTGAGCGATGTTGCCGGCGGAGCAGTCACCCCGGCCGTCGCCCTCACGCGCATCCAGACGGCGC
The DNA here is from genome assembly GCA_036298925.1 of Collinsella aerofaciens. Lineage (GTDB taxonomy): Bacteria > Actinomycetota > Coriobacteriia > Coriobacteriales > Coriobacteriaceae > Collinsella > Collinsella aerofaciens_BN. The sequence goes on along the minus strand of JAXJIC010000009.1, from coordinate 18,923 downwards.
CGACCGCCGATCTGGGTTTTGCGCAGCTCGATCTTTCGCGCGGGGTGCGCCAGGGAGCCGGCGAGGTTGTCTACGGTGCCGGTAAAACCGCCGAGCAGATTGCCGCCATTATCGAAGCGCTGCGCGATGCCGGCCAGGAGCGCATCCTGGTCACGCGCCTGGATGCCGAAAAGGCAGCCCGCACCTCGGAGCTCCTCGGCAACGGCATCGACCTGGGATATGTCCCGGACGCGCAGCTCGCCCTCGTGGGCGGCAAGCCCTCCCCTACCGGCAACGGACGCATCGTCGTCGCCTGCGCCGGCACGAGCGACCTGCCCGTCGCCGAGGAAGCCGCGTTGACGGCCGAGTTCTATGGCAACGAGGTCGACCGCCTCTACGACGTAGGCGTCGCCGGCCTGCACCGCCTACTCGCGCATGCCGAGGAACTTGCCCAGGCACAGGTGGTCATCGCCATCGCCGGCATGGAGGGCGCGCTGGCGAGCGTTATCGGCGGTCTGGTGAGCTGTCCGGTCATCGCCGTTCCCACCAGCGTGGGCTACGGCGCAAGTTTTGGTGGCGTAGCCGCACTGCTCGCCATGCTCAACTCCTGTGCCAGCGGCGTATCGGTCGTCAATATCGACAACGGCTTTGGCGCCGCTTACCAGGCAAGTCTTATCAATCATCTGAGCGCCGGCACACCCCGCGCCCGCTAAGGAGCATTCCATGTCCAATCATCAGCACACGCTTATCATCGACGGCACCTCGGGCATCAGCGGCGATATGACCGTCGCGGCCCTGCTCGACCTGGGCGCCAGCGAGGAGCACCTGCGCGAACAGCTCGCCACACTGCCGGTCGACGGCTTTACGATCGCCGTCACGCGCGTAAACAAGCATGGCATCGACGCCTGCGATTTCGACGTTCAGCTGGCAGAAGAGCTCGAGAACCACGACCACGACATGGCATGGCTCTACGGCAACGAAGCAGCTGCCGAGCACACGCACGAGCACACGCACGAGCACCACCATCATGACCATGACGAGCATGAGCACTGCCATGAGCATGATCATGAGACCCACGGCCATGGCCACGAGGGTCACCATCACGCCCACCACCATCACCACCGTTCTTTGGCGGACGTCACCGCTATCATCGACGGCTCGCAGCTAAGCGATGGCACCAAGCGTCGTGCGCTCGCCATCTTTACCGCGCTCGCCGCCGCCGAGGCAAAGGCACACGGCAAAACGCCCGAGACCGTCATGTTCCACGAGGTAGGCGCCGTCGATTCCATCGTCGACGTCTGCTCTGTCGCCATCTGCCTCGATGACCTAGGTATTGAGGACATCGTGGTCGAGTCGCTCTCCGAAGGCCACGGAACCATTCGCTGCGCCCACGGCCTTATGCCCATTCCCGTCCCCGCTGTCGTCAACCTGTGCCAGGCGGGCAATATCGCCCTCACGCCCGCACCGGTCGCTGGCGAGCTCGTGACGCCCACGGGCGCCGCCATCGTCACCGCGCTGCGCACGTCCGAGCACCTGCCGGCACGCTACCACATCGAGGCCGTCGGCTACGGCGCCGGCAAGCGCCCCTACGAGGGTTGCTCCGGCACGCTCCGTTGTCTACTCGTTGACGTGGATGCATAGCCATGGATGCCCGCAAAGAAAAAAGCCGCGCTGCCATCGTTGCAGCGTTCTCCGAGCTGCTACGCGAAGAGGATTACGGCAAGATTACCGTCGGCGACATCATCGCTCGTGCCCATGTTGGTCGGGCCACGTTCTACGGCCTCTTCAAGAGCAAAGACGACCTACTGTCCGAGCTCGTGAACGACATCTGCACCCACGCCCTCGACGACGATGGTACGCCGCTCGACGACCCACTCGTGCAAGTCGAGCATATCCTCAACAACCTCTGGGAACGCCGTCAGGGCGTTCGAGCCCTCGTAGCCGGAACCGGCTCGCGCGTCTTCGCCGACTGTCTCCGCAAGACCACCATGTCACGAGCAGCCGAAACCGTCCCCGCCGACCCCACAGGCCCCGCCGGCACCATGGACCGCAGCTTCTTACTACACCACATAGCCTCAAGCTTCGTAGCCACCGTCCAATGGTGGGCCTGGCACAACTTCCAAGCAGACAAAGCCGACGTAGCCAAAGACTACCTCTCAGCCATAAAGCCCCTCTTCAGATAGACGCTTCCTCCCAAGGCGTCATCCCTTCCCAAAGTATCGCCCTCATCTCAGCGCCCCCAACAGCCAAGCGCCCACCACATCCAAATTCAGACATATATGTTGGGCTGCTTGCTCGAGCGTAGCAAAGACCCCGCAGCTGGCCGCATGGGGTAACTTCCCAGCGCATTCCGCAGGACGAAAGAGCCCCCGCCGCACGAAGTGCGCAGCGGGGGCTCTTTCATGTCCGAGGACGCGCTGGGAAGTTACCCCATGCGGCCAGCGGACAACTATGTAGCCTTGGACTAGAACATGCCCAAGAAACCGTGCACAAACAGTGCGGCCAGAGCGGCACCGACAAACGGCGCGATGCCAGGAACGAGCAGGCCGTACTTCCAGTTGTTGTCGGCCTTGTTCTTGATCGGCAGCACCTGATAGGCCATGCGAGGACCAAGGTCACGAGCCTGGTTCATGGCGAAGCCGGTGATGCCGCCCATGCCCATGCCAACGGCCCAAACGATCAGGCCGACGCAGATGGCGAGCATCAGGACGTTCTCGCCAGCACGGTTAGCAGCAGCAAGGATGGCGCTGATGAACACAAAGGTGCAGATAGCCTCGCAGAAGAAATTACGGGCATAGTTCGTACCCTCGGTGGTGGGGTTGGTCGAGAAGATGTTGCGCTGGGCAATGGGATCGATGACACCATCGGAAGCCTTGAACTCATCGGCATACATCAACCACGCGATCACGGCACCCGCAAAGCCGCCGAGCATATCGGCAATCATGAAGGGGATGCAGCTGCTCCACGGCACCAGGCCTACGATGCACTGGGCAAGCACCATGGCGGGGTTCATGCACACGGCGCCGCCAAAGACAAACAGGCAAACCGAGATGCCAAAAGACCAAGTGGTGATGGCAAACATATGGCCGGAGCCCTGATACTTGGTACCCTTAAGCACGGTATCGCAGTGCACGCCCACGCCAAAGATGATCATGAGGGCCGTTGCGCCGAATTCGCAGAGGAGTTTGGTAAGCATAAAACCTTATCTTTCTTGTCGGTTATAAACGATTCGTTTAGGCCGCGTACTAGTGCTGTGCGACGACAACGCCCAGGCCATCGGGAATGACGGCCACCTTGGCATCGGCACCCTTCATCTCAAAGGCGAGCTTGAGCGCCTCATCGAGGGTGTTGACCGGCGTCATGTGCATATCCTTGATCATCTGGTGATCGCACAGGTCGGTGACCATGATCACAGGGTGATGCGCCAGGATGCGGGCAAAGATCTGGCTCGTCCACTGGTCGGGCAGGGTCTCGTCCTTAGGACGGTCGATGCAGGCACGCTCAAACTCCGCCGGATCGTTGTCGGCGATGTTGTGATAGAAGCCCTCGCCACCGTGACCGTCGGCACAGCCGGCGACGTCGATGATCACGCCGCCCTCGGGAAGCGTAGCCTCGGCAGAGCACATGCCCTTCACGGCCTGATAGATGTTCTGGTCGAGCGGGTAGCCGCCGTTGGTGGTAATGGCAATCTCGCACTCGACGGGCTCAACGCCGGCAAGGCTCTTCACGAACTCGCAGCCAGCCTCGTGCGCCTTGTGGATGTCGCCGGCAAAGGAGCCGATGACCTCGTGCTTGCCGTTGAGCACCACGTTGAGCACAAAGGCAAGGTGAGCCATCTCGGCAGCGGCAAACATGTCCTCGCTCACGTGGTTGTGGCACAGGTTGCCGGCACGCGAATGGGAATCGTTCACAAACTGACCGTTGTGGTTGTACATGATGGTCTTGTAGCTGGCGATACCAGGCAGGACGGACTTGCGGCTGCCAGAGAAACCGGCAAAGAAGTGCGGCTCAATAAAGCCCTCGGCAAGCAGCAGATCGCAATCGGCAGCAATCTTGTTGATGATGCACTCGCCGCCAGAAGGCAGGGTGCCGATCTTTTTCATCATGCTGTCATCGGTCGCGACGTGCATAACGATTTCCTCGTTGGCAACGATCTCCTCGCCGTACTTGTTGACGAGCTCCTCGTGCGTCGACGGACGATGCATACCCGTAGCAACCAGAATACGCACGCGAGCCTCGGGCGCAGCAGAATGGATGTGATGCAGCAGAATAGGCATCGTCACACGCGAGGGAACGGGACGCGTATGATCGGAGCTAATGATGACAATATCCTTCTTGCCAGCACAAAGCTCCTCGAGCGAAGGCGAGCCATAAGGGTTGGCAAGCGACTCCTCCACCAGCCCTTCCTGCGATTTTGTAGTCTTAAACTCGTTTTGATGACCTTCCATCACACCCGCAAAGTTCTTATCCTCGAGCTCCAGATGCAACGTCTTGTGGTCAAACGGCAGTTCACATTCAAACAATGACGAGCGCCCTCTTCCTTTTCAACTGACACACTAGATAAACCGTTGGAAGGATACGCCGCTCACCGAAAAACACCACCGTCCACCGACTCATTAACACAACGTTCATATTTGACCCACAACAAAACGGCCACGATCCCAAACGGGACCGCAGCCGCCTGTCAAAGACACTATAGACAGGATGATTTACGCAGCGCCGAGGCAAACATCTAGTCCGAGACGTACGCACGTAAGCCATTTTGCATAAATCCGTTAATTAATTGCATAAGATGGCGCATGGATTTCTGGCCATAACTGGGTAGTACCCTCCGGAGCGTGCATTTTTGCGAGTATTCAGCATCGCGGGATAAGATTTTGGTGCCAAAAATCTTTCAAAAGGTAGATAGTCCTCATGACTCGACCCATCTGGATAGCATGCGGCGAGAAACCAGCCATATATGATCGTCGCCAAAGCCCAATCGTCGTGCAAAAGCATCAACAAAGGCAGCGAAAGCCGGCTATGGCCTTATGCATCAATCTTTGGCTGCTGAAAACTCCGTTTTTTGCACGTCGCCCCAAGCACCACCCTCACCCAGCGGCTGATCCGCCGAAGACCGGACATCGCAGGGCCCGCCATTAGTTTACTTTTAGGCACACTCCGCAGGACGCAAGAAGCCCTCGCCGCACTCCACGCTATGCGCGAAGCGCGCCTTATTCCCTTCAGCTTTAATCCCAGAAGACCGAGGACGAAGGGATCCGATGGGTTTCCCTCTGAATGCATTCCGCAGCACGAAGCCCCCTTATCCGCAGCTCCGAAGGAACAGGATAAGGGGGCTTCAAGTGCGAGGACGCATTCAGAGGGAAACCCATCGGGTCCCGGTGAGAGCCACAGGGCTATCGATTACCCCGTGTTCTGCAGTCCTGCCGAGACGCCGGTCACAGTCGAAAGAATCAGGCTCATGTACTCGGCCTTCTTCTCCTCGGCCATCTCGTCCTGGTTCATACGCACCTCGCGAAGGGCGCGGACCTGGGCGATGGACAGGGCATCGACGTAGGGGTTACGTACACGGACGGCGCAGCCGAGCACGCGACGGCGCTGCAGCGGCCACTCGTCACCGACGATGGCAAGGACCCACTTACGCGTGAGCTGCATCTCGGTAAAGACCTTCTCGGACAGATCCTGGCGGTCGCCCAGGTGCAGATACATCTTGGCGATGCGCTGGTCGGTCTTGGCGATCGACATCTCGATGTTGTCGATAAAGGTGCGGAAGAACGGCCACTCCTGGTAGGCAGCCTTGAGCTGGTCAAGATCGCCAAGCTGCTCGCAGGCGGTGCCCAGACCGTACCAAGCGGCCAGGTTAATGCGCGCCTGGCTCCAGCTGAAGATCCACGGGATGGTACGCAGGTCATCGAGCGACTTGGCGCCCAGACCGCGCTTGGCGGGACGCGAGCCGATCGGCAGCAGACCGACCTCGGTCAGCGGCGTCACGGTCGAGAACCACGGTGTAAAGTCCTCGGTGTTCAGCAGGTCCAGATAGCGTTCGTGGCTTGCAGTGTTGAGCTTCTCGGCCATATCCCAGAACTTCTGCGTGGTCTCGGTGTTGGTCTTCTCGACACTCGGGGCCGACTGCAAAAGCGTTGCGGCGGCAACGGACTCAACATGGCGCTGAGCCAGCGTGCGGTTGCCGTAACGGGCAAAGATGACTTCGCCCTGCTCGGTGAGCTTAAAGAAGCAGTTGACCGAACCCTTGGGCTGCGCCAGCACGGCCTTGTTGGCCGGGCCGCCGCCACGGCCCACGGCACCGCCGCGACCGTGCATGAGCACCAGGTCGATATCGTTCTTCTCTGCCCACTTGGCGATGCGCTCCTGCGCGGAGTGCAGCGCGAGCATGGCCGTGGTAGGACCGGCATCCTTGGAAGAGTCGGAATAGCCCAGCATGACCTCCATGCGGCGGTTGGTCTGGGCAAGGCGCTTTTGCACCACGGGCAGCGTAAGCATCTGGTCGAGCACGTCAACGCAGCCCTCGAGGTCCTCGAGCTGCTCGAACAGCGGGATCACGTCGAGCTCGGGAACGTCTTCCTCGTGTGCGAAGGACAGGTGGGCCAGCTCAAAGACGTCGGCCACATGCTGGGCACTCTTGGTAAACGAGATGATGTAGCGGTGTGCCATCTTCTTGCCGTAGCGCTTTTGGATGGAACCGATGGCACGGAAGGTGTCGATGACCTCGCGCGTCATGGGCTGCAGGTCACCATGGATACCGTTCTCGTGGATATCCTTGAGGGCGCGGGCGTGCACCACGGAGTGCTGACGGAACTCCATCTCGACCATATGGAAGCCGAAGGACTCGACCTGCCAGATGATGGTTTGGACCGGACCGTAGGCGGCACGGACGGCACCGCAGGCAGCAAGCGAACGCTGGACGACGCGCAGGTCATCCAGGAACTCGTCGGCGCTGTGGTACATGGTGTCGGTGATGCGGCGCACGGTGGCGTTCAGGCGGTCGGCCATGACGAGCATGACGGCGCGATGCGGCTCGTGCTCGGAGATCAGCTCGGCGCGGGCCGTGTAACGAGGGCTCATCTCGACCTGATGGTTCCACAGGTTAATGAGCTCGGCAGAAGGCTTGCTGTAGGTGGCCTCGAGCGTGAGGTTGCGGCCGATGCGACGGCACTTGTCCTCGAGCTTGAGCACCATGTGAGTGAAGTACTTGGCGGCGACTTCGCGGCTCACCTTGGCGGTGACGTTGGGGTTGCCGTCGCGGTCGGAGCCGATCCAGCTGCCGGGATGGAAGAACGCCGGGCACAGCGGCGGCACGGTACCGGCCTTGTCGCCCAGCACCCAGTCGTCAAAACGACGGTAGATGACGGGGATAACGTCGAACAGCGTGTTATCGAAGATGTCGATGATGGTATCGGCTTCCTCGACCGGCGTGGGCTTCTTGAGCGCGATGGGGCTCGTACGCACCAGGGCGTCGATCTCCTGCAGCATATGGCGCTCGTTCTCCACCAGGTCGGAGCCGCCCAAACGCGGACGCTCCTCCAGCAGGTTGGAGATACGGCGAATCTTGCCCTCGACGGCCTTACGACGGGCCTCGGTGGGATGTGCGGTAAAGACAGGGTGGAACTCGAGCTTGCCGAGCAGCTCATTGGCACCCTCGACGCCCATCTCGTTTACCAACTGGTGATAGGCGACGGTGAGTTCGTTGGCGGGATCGACCTCGGTATCGGTCGATGCGCCGGCCTCGCGCTCGCGCAGCTGCGCCACACGGTAGTTCTCCTCCGACAGGTTTGCCAAGTGGAAGAAGCTCGTAAAGGCGCGAACGATGACCTGCTGCTTATCAAGCGGCAGGCTGTCAATCAAATCGACGACTTCGCGAAACGCCACGGCGGTGGGCTCGTCGGCAGTGGGCACGCCCTGTTCGTCAACGGACTCGTCGGCAGCGCGGCTACCGGGGTTGCCAGCATTGGCCACAATCTCGGCTGTCAAAATCTTGTCGAACAGGTCCGCGATCTCGGGATCATACTCGCTAAGCACACGACGTTCCAGGCACAGGAACAGCGCCAGATTATCGCGCAGCTCCTCGGGGATCTCGATCTCGGCGAGACGCTCCCTGGACTCGGCATTCGAGCCGATTCGGTTAACGAGGCGGTTGACCACGGCAGCGACGCGCGCCGCGGCTTCGGGTACAGACTGGTTGCTTAGGTTCTCAGCCACGTTTCCTCCCATTCCTCCTTCTATGCACGTAACATGCGGTATTCATTATAGGCGCTTGAGAAATACTTTCGACACTGATTGCGCTTTACCACACAAAAGTATTTTCTGCATTGCAAGGGTTTTTGCCCCAAATGGTCGTATTTCTCGGTGGGCGGCATATGCAAACGAGGGCATTCCGCATAAATGCGAAACACCCCCGTAACAATAGCTCGTCGCGAGCGGGACATGTTAGCGGGTCCGCAGCTCAAAAAGATGCGCTACAGACGCTCGCGAACCGCCTCGACGACGTTGGCCAGATCGGCAAGAACCTCTTCGTGGCTCTCCATGTCGCGCACCTTGACCTTGCCGGCGGCAAGCTCGTCGCCGCCCAGGACCAGGATGAGCTTGGCGCCCACCTTATCGGCCTGCTTAAACTGGGCTTTGAGCGAACGGCCCTGATAGTCGGCCTCGGTCACGATGCCTGCGGCGCGAAGCTCCTGCGTAATGGCAAAGACGTTCTGGCGCAGCTCCTTGCCTGCGTTGGCGACATAGACGCACGGGGCCTCCTCGGCACCCAGATCGCTGCCAAAGGCCTGCAGGGCCAGCAGGGCGCGCTCAAAACCGACGGCAAAGCCGACGCCTGCCGTGGGCTTGCCACCCTCGAGCTCGACCAGGCCGTCGTAGCGGCCGCCGCCGCCGATGGAGCCGACGCCGGCGCCAGGGGCCTCGACCTCAAAGACAGTACGGGTGTAGTAGTCCAGGCCGCGCACCAAGGTGGGATCCTCGACATACTCGATACCGGCGGTATCCAAATAGCGCTTGACCTGCTCGTAGTGCTCGCGGCACTCGTCGCACAGGTTGTCGCCCATCAGCGGGGCGTCGGCCATGATCTCACGGCAATGGTCGTTCTTGCAGTCGAAGGCGCGCAGCGGGTTGAGCTCGGCGCGCTCGCGGCACTCGTCACACATCTCGTCTGCGTGATCGAGGATGAACTGCTTGACCTGCTCGCGGTAAGCCGGACGGCACTGGGCGTCACCCATCGAGTTGATGAGCAGACGAAGCTTGGAAAGATCGAAGCCCAGGCGCTTGTAGAACTCCATGAGCATGATGATGCACTCGGCGTCTGCCGCCGGATCGGGAGCGCCGAGCCACTCGATGCCCACCTGGTGGAACTGGCGCAGGCGGCCCTTCTGGGGACGCTCGCCGCGGAACATGGCCTCGGCGTAGTAAGCCTTAAACGGCGTGGAGCCCTGGGGCACCAGATTGTTCTCGACGACGGCGCGCACCACGCCGGCCGTGCCCTCGGGGCGAAGTGCCAGGCGCTGCTTGGGCTTGAGTTTGGTGTCGGTGCCCTCGGTAAAGACGCGCTCCAGGTTGGCACCGCTGAACACGCGGAACATTTCCTTGCGCACGACGTCGGTCGACTGGCCGATACCGTGGACAAACACGTCAACCTGCTCGATCGCGGGCGTCTCGATGGGTTTAAAACCAAACGGCTCGAACACGCCGGCCGCAATCTGCTGCATCTTTTGCCAGGCGCGCATCTCGGCGCCGATAAGGTCGCGGGTTCCCTCCGCCTTCTGTGCCTGCATGGGCAAACACCTTTCTTTTGTATCGCGTCATAGGTAGTGGACATTATACGGCACAAAGCAGCAACGCGGCGGCGCGCCTGACCGAACGAGGGTATGGGGACTCGTTCGGCCTGACGCACCGCCGCTGTTTGCGATCCGCTTTCCTCCGTCCCCTTCGGATCACGTGATCTGTTGGGGACGGAGGAAAACGGATCATTTCGTAGGCCCGTGGCCGCCTTGGAAACCGAATGATGGCACGAGCATCCATTCGGCTTCCAAGGCGGCCACGGACAGAACGGGGCGAACAGAAAAGAGCGACGGACGCCTACTCCCCCGCCACGCTTGCGCGCAGCTTGGCGGCGATGGGCTCCGAGGCCAGCAGGAATACGAGCATGACAACAGAACACACCAGGCACACGATCCAGGCGCTCGCAAAGGAGCCCGAGACGGCAAAGAGCACATAGACCTGCCAAAGCTCACCCACAAAGCTCATGCCCGCGAGCACCGCCGAGGTGGCGATAACGGTGAGCGAGCCCAATACGCGGCCACTCACCTTATCGGCAACATGGCCGATAACGAGCGAACCCACGACGCTCACCACGGTGGAGATAGCGTTGGAGATGTTGTACTGCGCAAGGGAAATGCCCAGGTCGCTGACGATCAGCGGCTGGAACAGGCTCATGCAGTTGACGAAAATCGTGTAGCACGTGGCCATGATCACAAAGCCGGAGGTCACCACGAGCCAGCCGGGGAAGAATTTGCGTTGCTGGGACATACCGCTCCTTTTAAAAAACGAATAGCCTGCGCCGGGCGCCGGTAGTGCCCAAGATTGCCTTGAAAGACAAGGGCATAGGCCTTACGGCCATGCCCGCAGGCTTGAAAGGCAAGGTTGGATGCTACCGGTGGTCGGCGATATAGCCCAAAGAGACGGCGGTATAAGCCGCAGCACCGAGCGGCAGCTCGGCATCGTTAAAACGTGCCTTGGGATGGTGCTGGGCAAAGTGTTCGTCCGTGTCGGTTACGGCCGCGCCCACGGTAAAGTACGCACTCGGAATCTCGCTCGAGATAAGCGCGAAGTCCTCACTCGCCATGGCATGGAAAAGCGGCAAGAAAGCCGACTTGGGCAGCACTGCGCCCACGTAGCCAAGCGACGCCTGAGTCATATCGCTGTCGAGTACAAGCGGCGGAACATCCGAAAGCGTCTCGATGGTCGCCGGCGTACGATATGTTGTGGCAACGCCGTTAACGACCTCCGCGATGCGGGTCTTGAGGTGCTCCATGAGCTCAACATCGAAGCCGCGCAGCGTTCCCTCGAGCACGCAGGTGTCGGGGATGACGTTGGCCGCCAAGCCGCCAGCAAACTTACCAACGGTAAGTGCGACTTCCTTGGCCGCCGGCACCTCGCGGGCGATAAGCTCCTGGAGCGCCAGGTGCACATGGACGCCGGCCGCGATGGGGTCGATGCAGATCTCGGGGCTCGAGCCATGGCCGCCCTTGCCCTGAAGCGTGATGCGAAAACCGTACACGCCCGAAAGCGCCGGGCTGCCGTAGAGCACCAGACCAAGCGGCGACTGGCTGTTGACATGCATGGCAAAGGCCGCCTGAGGGCGCGGGTTCTCGAGCAAACCGTCGGCGATGGCAGCGCGTGCTCCCTCAAAGGTCTCCTCGCCCGGCTGGAACAGCAACTTAACCGTAGCGTTGGCATCAACAAGCTCTGCCTCGCGCGCTTTGAGCATACGAGCCGCACCAAGCAGCGCCGTCGCGTGCATATCGTGACCGCAAGCGTGCATGCAGCCGTTGGTGGATGCAAAGGGCTCGCCGGATTCCTCGGCAACGGGCAGGGCGTCCATGTCGCCACGAAGCATAACGACCGTACCGGCCTGTTCGTCCGTGCAGACGCCATTGCCCTGGGCCGCGGTGGCACCGGCACCGACAAGGCCCACAACACAGGAACCATCGACGAGCGTGGCAAACGGGATGTCCATCTCGGCCAGGCGCGCTTGGATATACGCAGAGGTCTGCGGGAGGTCGTTACCAAGTTCGGGCGTCCGATGCAGATCGTGACGCCATGCGGCAAGCTCATCGGCAAAAGTTTGAGCCTCTTTGACCAGACTGTCGCCAATGGCGGCTTGCGCCGCCACGGTGGCCTTGGGCGCTGGTTGCGGTTGAAGATCGGACAGTGCTGGTGCCATAGATGCCCTCCAGTAACGTTTTTGCAGCAAGCACTTTGATAGCGTAAAGTGCAAGGTACTACTTTAAGGGCGACGCATAAAAAATGCCGCCCCGGGAGGCGGCGCAACAAATTGTTTACAATTGCGGGCGCGGTTTTCGACGCAAAAAATCGAAATGCGTCTCGCTCAAGATAATCGAAAGAAAGATGAGCGCGAAGCCGGCGAGCAGGCGCGAGGTGAGCGCCTCCCCCATCAGCAGCACCGAGAACAGCACACCCGAAGGCGACTCCATCGAAAGGAGCAGCGAGCCCGTCGAGGCCGGGACATGCGCCAGGCCGACGTTTTGGATGAGCAGAGCCACACATGTGCAGCCCACCGAGAGAAACGCCATCACACTGATAAAGCTCGGCGTCCAAACGGACAGCGGCGCTTGGGTCTCGAATAGCAGCGACGAGATAAGGCTCAAGACACCATTGCCCACAAACATCCAAAACGTGATGACGTTGATGTCCATCTTGCGGCCGTACTTGGCGGTCACCGACATCTGGATGGCAAAGAAGACCGCGCCGCCCAGCGTAATGGCATCACCGATGTTGAACTCGACGCTATCGAGCGCCACCAAGCCAATGCCCGCCAAGCACAGCAGCGCCGCGCCCAGGTTATAGCGGGTGAGTTTTTCGCCGCTCAGAAAATAGCTCGCGAACGGCACAACGATGCAATACGTGCCCGTCAAAAAAGCATTCTTGCCCGCCGTGGTGTGCGCCAGACCGACTGTCTGCAGGGCGTAGGCGGCCCACATAAGTGCGCCCATGCCAAGTCCGACGATAAGGTTGCGGGCGTTGAGGTGCGCGATGATGCGCTTGTGGAAGATGAAAAACATGACCAACGCCGCAGGCAGAAAGCGCACGTAGAGCAGTTCGAACACCGGAATGGTGTCGAGCGCGTCCTTCATGGTCGTAAAGGAGTAGCCCCAGACGACTGCCACCGAAAGCAGCAAGACCTTCCAGAAGAACGGGGAACGCGCGCCGGCGCCGCGGGAGGTGCCGCCGGCGCCCAGGTCCTCCCGTGCGACAGGGCTATCGGGCATGTTTTCGATTTCGTTGGCAGCGTATTGGGCCATGGAACATCCTCACACTCAAACTGGGCGTGGTGTCCGCACGCGTATGGCTGCGTGCCGCCTCATGGTCAAATAAAAACGAGGCGCACCGGACCCCCGGCACGCCCCGCTACTGTAGCAACAACCAAGCAACCCACGCAATCCAGCCCACTAAAGCGTTTTGTTCCGCCGTTCTACCGAACGGCGGACCGGCCGACGCTACGCGAGCCGCATTCACGCCAATCTGACGTTCAATTTCAAGGGCGCGACCAGAAGTCAGCGCCCTTTCATTTCACGTCACCTTGGCGCAAATGCGGCTCGCTCGCTGGCATTAGTGCTACATCAGCGTTAACGTTGCCGCACTAAATTAGCTTTGTCGATTCCAGCTTTTCGATGATCCAGTCGTTGGCTTTGATGACTGGGCGGCGGAAGACGACGCCCAGGGCCAGCGACGGAATCAGATAGCTCGCCAGAATGCCCAGCTCAACCCAGTACTCCATATGGTAGGCGCCAGCCATGGCGGCATGCATGGCGTTAATGCCATGGGTAAACGGCAGGAACGGATAGATCGCCTGGAACACGGGGCCGGTCATCTCGATGGGGAACGTGCCGCCCGAACCGCCGACCTGCATGACCAGCAGCACGACGGCGAGCGCCTTGCCGATATCGCCAAACGAAACCGTAAGCGTGTAGACGATATTGGAGAACACAAGACTCGCGACCCAGCCCGCCAGCACAAACTGCAGCGGGTCGTCGCACTGGATGCCAAAGAACAGGATGTCGCCCGCACACACGAGCGTTGCCTGCAGCAGGGCCAGACCGCCAAAGAACAGGTAGCGGCCCAGGTAGATCTCGTGCAGGCGCACGGGGATGAGCTCGTTGATAAGCTCATCGTCAACCGAGACCTTCATCATGGCCGCCAGCACAATCGAGCCCACCCAGAGCGACAGAATCGTGTAGAACGGTGCCATGGCCGAACCGTAGTTGCGGATCGGATAGACCGGCTTGCGATCGAGCGCGACGGGGCCGGAAAGCGACACGGCCAGACCCTCGGGATCATTGCCGATCATCGTCTTGATCGTAGCGAGGTCATCCGACATCAAGGCGCCGTCGAGCTCATCCTTAAACGCACTGATCTTGTCCGACGCCTCGCCCAGCTGATCAGAAGCCTTGTTGACCAGCTTTGCAGCCTTGGAGAGGCCCTTTGCCAGCGAACCGGATGCGTCGGTCAGGCCAGCAACAGCACTATCCAGATCGTTCGAAATACCGTTCAGCGAATCCAAAACGCCCGAGATGGTCTTCTTGAGCTCCTTTGCCTTGGCCGAAAACGTAGAGTCGTAGTCAGTCTTGGCGCCCGAGATACCAGCCTTGGCATCCGCGATTGCCTGATCGACCTCGGCACGCGACTTATTAACCTCTGCCATGCTGTCAGAGAGAGACTTCGCGGTGGCCGTCAAGTCCTTGGCGTTGTTGCGATACTCCACAGCAATCCTGCTCAGCGATGTTGCCACAGACTTGAGGCTGTCCTGGAGTTTTTCGTCAGTCACCTGATCGGCAAAGCTGCGGAGCTGGTCGGCCGTGGCGTCGATATCGTCGGCACGCGTGTTGAGCGCCGCCGCGGCATCGTTGAGCTGGGACACTGTAAGGTCGACATGTTGATTCGCGGCATCAAATGCCTTCGCAAGCTCGGCGGACACGTTGTCAAACGAGCCCGCGCTTCCGTCAATCGCGGCATTGATGGCGTCGTTGGCGTCCTTCAGCGCTTCCTTGGAATCGCTAATACCGCTCTTGACATGCTCCATCAGCTGCTTCGTTGACTCATCGACCGTGCCCGTCTGCTTGAGCATGCCGCTCGCCGACGTCAGCGAATCGGACGTGGAGCTCAAAATGCCCGCCAGCGACGAAGCATTTGCCCGAACGTCTCGCAGGTCCTCAATCGAATCGCCGAGCGTCGAGGACAGGTTGGCGATAAAGTTACCCACCTGGTCGGTGCTCATGTAATCGAGCAGGCTGGACACCGTCTTAAGACCGATCGTCGTAATGGTCTCGGTAAAAGTTTTGTTAACCTGGCTCTGGACGGCGCTCGAACCCTTCTCGGTCACGATCTGCGCAATGGCGTTGGCCTTCTGATTCTCGTAGAACTCGATATCGGCATGCTTCACGTCGGTCGAGAAAAGCGTCATCATGTCAGCGCTAAACGTTTTGGGGATAACGACGGCAGCATAGTACGCGCCCGACTTAACGCCCTCGATAGCCTTTTCGCGATTGTTGAGCACAACCCAATCGAAGCTCTCGTTGCCGCGTAGGGTGGCGGTCACGTTTTCGCCCACGTTAACCTCGACGGGGATCAAATCGCTCTCGTAACCCTCATCGGTGTTGACCACGGCGATCTTAAGATTGCCGGTGTTGCCGTACGGATCCCAGCTGCCGGCGATGTTAAACCACGCGTACAGACACGGTACGATAATGAGGCCCATCACGACAACCAAGCCGATCACGGAGCGAGACACGTTTTGGACATCGCGCTTAAACAGATGCAGGATGTTCTTCATTTATGCCTCACCTCCTTTGGAGTGCTTGCCAAGCGCGGTGGTATCTCCATCATTTGTGGCTGTGCTGTCGCTGCCCTGAGATTTATGGTGCGAGCCGATATGCGGCAAGCGGCCCGTGGACTGATCGCCGCCCTTGGCACCACGCTCGCTGGCGTTGAGGCCAAACATGTGGCGGGCGGCAGGAATGGCGGCCGTGTGTTCGCGCATCTCGCGACGCAGGTCCTCATCCGAAAGCGCCGAGATGCGCATCTGGGTATTGAGGCTCGCTCGGATATATTCGATATTGATAAGCCAGCCGCAGATGGCAATAACCGAGATGATCCAAATGACAAGCAGGATGATCTTGCCGTTATTGTCGATATCGAGAACCGTCGACAGGACAAAGAGCAGGACCTGAACGCCCACCACGGCGGCAAAACCGCCCTTGATGTAGTACGGGTAGCGATGTTCAAAGGCGACCGCATGATCGAGCAGTTCGCGACGGTACGAATCGGAATCGAGCATGACGCGCATGGCCGTGCGCAGCGAGTAGCGCTGGCGCGGCAGGTCGTTGGACTCGCAAATCATCATACCGGTCGTGGAGAGCTGTTTATCAAAGAGCAGGTTAAGGTTGAGCAGCAGCGGACGCAGCTGCAGGCCGATAAAGAGCGCCACGATCAAGAACACGCCCAGAATGCACAGGTTAAACAGGTAGTTGAACGAATACATGCCGCCGACCGTCTCGCGCAGCAGATTGATGCCGTAGGTAAAGGGCAGCAGCGGGTGCAGCCACTGGAAGAAGCCGGGCATCATCTCGATGGGGTACATGCCCGACGAACCCGGGATCTGCACGATGACGAGAATGACGCCGATAGCCTTGCCGATATGCTTAAACGTGGTGGACAGCGCATAGATGATATTGACGTAGGTGAACGAAATGGCGATGCCGCCCAGCACGAACAGCAGCGGGCTGACGCACTGCACGCCAATCACCAGATCGCCTACCGTAACGATGATGGCCTGCAACGCGCCCAGGATCACCATGAGCAACCAGCGGCCAAAGTAGCCTTGGCGCGCCGTAAAGCTGCCAACACCTTCACGGTCGACCTCGAGCTTGTAAATGGCGATGAGCACATAGCCGCCCACCCAAAGCGCCAGATTGGTGTAGAAGGGAGCGATGCCCGAGCCAAAGCTCTTGACCGGATAGATTGACTTGGACGTCAACTCAACCGGAGACGCCATGAAATCTGCCACGTCATTGACATCGACGCCCATCAGATCGGCCAGCTCGCCCATGGACTCGGAGGTCTGCAGCGCCGCGATGTCATTGGCGGCGGTTGCAAGCTTGTCCTGGACCTTGGCAAGCGAGGAATCGGTCTGGGACAGCGTGGTCTTGGCCTGGCCGAGCGTAGCGCTAAGCTGCGCCAACGTGCCGCGCGCATTTTCAAGTGTAGGTGTCATACCCGAGACGATACCGGTCAGGTCGCCCGAAACGGCAGCAAAAGAGTCGAGCGCGCTCGAGGCCTTCGGCAGCGCGTTTTGGCCCAGATCGGTCTGAGCCTGACCGAGGTTAGCCGTACCGGTCTGAATTGCCGCGTTGAGTGCGTTGCTCGCGCTTGAGATTGCCGTAGCGTCGTTTGCCATGGCGCTCGACTGCGCGGACAGACCGTCCTTGATGCTCTGAAGCTTTTCATTCTGCTCTCGAAGCAAATCGATGGTCGATACAATGCGCGCGTCAATTTCCTCGGAACCTGTCGACGTGTCATTGGCGAGAATCTCCAAGTGCCCGATAACGGCCTTATTGTGGTCGATCGTCGCTTGAAGAGACTCGAGCGAGTTGTCGATACGGGTGGTCGTAGATGTGACCGCGCCCGTCAGCTTGCCGATGGCAGCGTTCGCAGAGGCCGACGTCTTGGTGAGCGCAAGGCTGCCTTCCGAGAGCGCCTTGGAGAGCGAGGTGATGGAGTTGCCCGCCGTGGTGCGAGCTTCGCTCAGCAGGTCGTTGCCCTGGGAGATCGCCTGCGTCAGCGACGGTGCCTGGCCTTGCAAGCCGGCAAGTGCCGCATCAGCCGAGGCGATAGCGCCACTCGTCTTATCGATGGCGGCATTCATATCGCCAATCGAATCGCGCACCTCGCCCAAGGTGTCGGACGCCTCGGACACCGAACTTGCCAGCGAGTCCTGAGTCTGGGTTGCCTTGTCCTTTAAATCGACACCGGCATCCTTAGCGATACCGGCAACAGTCTTGCCTACCGTAGAGACAAATTCCGAGTTGATCTGCTCCTCGATGGTGTTTGCACCGGTATCGGTAACCTTGGGCGCAATGGCGCTCTTCTTCTCATTGACGTAGTACGTGAGCTTGGGCTGATGGTAGTTGCCGTCGAGCATCGAAACCAGGTTATCCGAGAAGTTCTTGGGAATCACGATAGCGGCATAGTACTCGCCGCTCTCGACGCCCTCCTTGGCATCGGCCGTCGAGTCGACGAACGTCCAGCCCAACTGATGATTCTCCTTGAGCTGGTCGACCACTTTGTCGCCAGCGTTGAGCTCACCCACCAAGTCGTTTTGGGTGCCTCGATCGTTGTTGGCGATAGCAATCTTGATGCCTTGGGTGTTTCCATACGGATCCCAGTTTGCCACGATGTTATACCAGGCATACAGCGAGGGAATAACGCACACGCCTAGGGTAACCACCAGGGCGACGGGGTTCACAAGCAGTCGCTTAATGTCGCGCTTAAATATCGCAAAGGACACCTTTGCATCGGATAGTTTGCTGCCGAGACTCACGCTTGGACCATCCATCCTGTCGTTAAATCGAATCGTACTATCGACAACCATTGTAGTAGGCGCTTTAACGTCTCAAAGCACAATGGTGTTGAGTTTTGCGGGTAGCAATATACTACGAAGATGAGTTAACGTACAGATGTACAGTATCCTAAATTTCAGCAGGTCACAAAACCACAACCCCGACAAATAATTGATCCCTTAGGGACGGAGGACGGCATGGGGCCGACCGCCGCCGCGTGTTAGCGCTACTGTAAAAACAACCAATTTCGCCATCGCACTTTAGCCGATTCCGCCAACGCAATTTCCCCGATCACGCCAACGCATTTTCACCATTTCCACCAACGCCGGGGCTTACGCTTCGACCGACAAGCGAACGATGCTTTCGGGAGGAGCGGCCGTGGCGGAGAAGAACCTGATCGGAGAGTTGGACATGTACAGGGAAGCGGGCATAAAGCCCAACTTCAGCGACATAGCGAAGCGCTACGGCAAGGACAGGCACACCGTGGCGGCGTACTGGAGGGCCGAGGGCGGCCGGCCCCGCGACGGGCGCGCCGACAGGGCGGGCTCCTTCGACGCGCACATCGAGGAGGTG
>JAXJIC010000008.1:0-19185 GCA_036298925.1 Collinsella aerofaciens | reverse complement strand
GCCCAACTCAATCCCGGCGACGAGCTCAAGCTCGGCGAATCCACTACCTACGCCATTCTCTTCGGTGCCCTCTAGCCGGCAGATAGGGACGTTCCTTTTCTGCCGGCACTTGGGGACACTCCTTGGCGCGCCAGAGCCAGTTGCCCGGGGATGGAGGGGCCATTTTGTCCCTTGGCAGTCACCCAAGGTAAACCTTTACCGCCCGCCTATATTTGCCGAAATATGGCTTGGCGGCGGGGTACAATAAACCCGCATGCGGATTTCCGTTGCGGGCGCTTCCCATCGCCGGGGCGTGCCCGGGAGCATCCGGTATGCGGCCTTTGCGGCGCCCGGTCATGTGCAAGACGGGCAGCTGGGCCTGTGGAGTGCGTGCAGCCCTCCTCGCCTCGGCATGCCTTCTCTCCACGCCATGTACCTGCTGCTCAGTCTGCCTGCCAGATGATTGGAAGCAACAGCGAAAATCCCATCACGCCAATATCCCGGCGATCGCCGGGGCCTGTATACCTATATGAGAGGAGAGGGGTATATGGCGCGTAAGTTTAAGTCTATGGACGGCAACGAGGCGGCCGCATATGTTTCGTATGCGTACACCGAGGTAGCGGGAATCTATCCCATTACGCCGTCCAGCCCGATGGCCGACCATGTCGACCAGTGGGCGGCCCAGGGTCGCAAGAACATCTTCGGCACCCCGGTCAAGGTCGTCGAGATGGAGTCCGAGGCGGGTGCAGCTGGTACTGTTCACGGTTCGCTGGGCGCCGGTGCTCTGACCACCACCTACACGGCTTCTCAGGGCCTGCTCCTGATGATCCCGAACATGTACAAGATCGCGGGCGAGCAGCTCCCGGGCGTCTTCCACGTCTCCGCGCGTTGCGTCGCTTCCCACGCCCTGAACATCTTTGGCGATCACTCCGACGTCATGGCCTGCCGTCAGACCGGCTTCGCCATGCTCGCCGAGGGCAACGTCCAGGAGGTCATGGACCTCTCGCCGGTGGCTCACCTTGCCGCCATCGAGGGCAAGACTCCGTTCCTTAACTTCTTCGACGGCTTCCGCACCAGCCACGAGATCCAGAAGGTCGCCATGTGGGACTACAAGGATCTGGCCGAGATGTGCGACATGGACGCCGTCCAGGCTTTCCGCGATCACGCGCTCAACCCTGAGCACCCGCACACCCGCGGCAGCCACGAGAACGGTGACATCTTCTTCCAGAACCGCGAGGCTTGCAACAAGGTCTACGACGAGCTTCCCGCCGTCGTCGAGGGCTACATGAAGAAGATCAACGAGAAGCTCGGCACCGATTACGGCCTGTTCAACTACTACGGCGCTCCCGATGCTGATCGCGTCGTCGTGTGCATGGGCTCCTTCTGCGACGTGCTCGAGGAAGTCATCGACTACCTCAACGCTCACGGCGAGAAGGTCGGCCTGGTCAAGGTTCGCCTGTTCCGTCCGTTCTCCATCAAGCACTTTGTCGACGTTCTCCCCGAGACCGTCAAAAAGATCGCCGTCATGGACCGCACCAAGGAGCCGGGTTCCATCGGCGAGCCGCTCTACCAGGACGTCGTCTCCGCTCTCTACGAGGCCGGCAAGACGGGCATCAAGGTCGTCGGCGGCCGTTACGGCCTGGGCAGCAAGGACACGCCTCCCGCGTCCGCGTTTGCTGTCTTCGAGGAGCTTAAGAAGGACGAGCCCAAGCGCGAGTTCACCATCGGCATTGTCGATGACGTGACCAACCTGAGCCTGCCCGAGGCCGAGGATGCGCCCAACACCGCAGCCCCCGGCACCATCGAGTGCAAGTTCTGGGGTCTGGGTGGCGACGGTACCGTCGGCGCCAACAAGAACTCGATCAAGATCATCGGCGACCACACCGACAAGTACGTTCAGGCCTACTTCCAGTACGACTCCAAGAAGACCGGCGGCGTCACCGTCTCGCACCTGCGCTTTGGTGATTCCCCGATTCGCTCGCCGTACTACGTGACCAAGGCCGACTTTGTCGCTTGCCACAACCCCAGCTACATCGTCAAGGGCTTCAAGATGGTCCGCGACGTCAAGCCGGGCGGCACCTTCCTGGTCAACTGCCAGTGGAGCGACGAGGAGTTCGCCGAGCACATGCCCGCCGTGGCCAAGCGCTACATCGCGAACAACAACGTCAACGTCTACCTGATCGACGCTATCGATCTGGCTGCAAAGGTCGGCATGGGCAAGCGCACCAACACGGTGCTCCAGTCCGCCTTCTTCGCGCTGGCCAAGGTCCTGCCCGCCGAGGACGCCCTGCAGTACATGAAGGACGCGGCTACCAAGTCCTACATGAAGAAGGGTCAGGCCATCGTCGACGCCAACCATAAGGCCATCGATGCCGGCGCTACCGCCTTCCGCAAGTTCGAGGTTCCGGCCGACTGGGCAACTGCCGAGGATGCCGCCCCCGTCGAGCTCTCCGAGGAGACCAAGTCCGCCATCGCCCGGCAGGTCAAGAACCTGCTCGAGCCCATCGATCGCATGGATGGCGACAGCCTGCCCGTTTCCGCCTTTGTCGATTGCGCTGACGGCCAGTTTGAGCTGGGCGCCTCCGCATACGAGAAGCGCGGCGTCGCCGTGGTCGTTCCTCACTGGGACGAGACCAAGTGCATCCAGTGCAACCAGTGCGCCTATGTGTGCCCGCATGCCACCATCCGTCCGTTCGCGATGACCGAGGACGAGGCTGCCGCCGCACCCGAGGCTACCCGCACGCTCGACGCCATGGGCCCCAAGGCCAAGGGCATGAAGTTCACCATGGCCGTGTCCCCGCTCGACTGCATGGGCTGCACCAACTGCGTCAAGGTCTGCCCCAAGGGCGCCCTCGAGATGGTTCCCACCGAGCAGGAGATGGACCAGCAGCCCGTTTGGGACTACATGGTCGAAAACGTCTCCGAGAAGAAGGAGCTCATCGCGGCCAACGTCAAGGGCAGCCAGTTTAAGCAGCCCTACCTGGAGTTCTCCGGCTCCTGCGCCGGCTGCGCCGAGACCGCCTATGCTCGTCTGGTGACCCAGGTCGCCGGCGATCGCATGTTCATCTCCAACGCCACCGGCTGCTCCTCCATTTGGGGCAACCCCGCTGCCACCGCTCCTTACTGCAAGGACAAGGACGGTCACGGCCCGGCGTGGAACAACTCCCTGTTCGAGGACAATGCCGAGCACGGTCTGGGCATGGCCGTTGGCTATGAGGCCGTTCAGCACAAGCTGATCGCTGCTACGCAGGAGATCATCGCCGCTGACGGTCCGTCCGACGAGCTCAAGGCCGCCGGTCAGGCTTGGATCGACTCCGTCAACGACGCCGAGGCCTCTAAGACCGCTGCCGCCGCCTACGTTGCCGAGCTCGAGAAGTGCGGCTGCGAGGCCTCCAAGGCGATCCTCGCCGACAAGGCTTACCTCACCAAGAAGTCCTTCTGGGTCTTCGGTGGCGACGGTTGGGCCTACGACATCGGCTTCGGTGGCCTGGACCACGTCCTGGCTTCCGGCCACAATATCAACGTCTTCGTCTTCGACACCGAGGTTTACTCCAACACCGGTGGTCAGGCCTCCAAGGCCTCGAACCTGGGCCAGGTCGCTCAGTTCGCCGCTGCCGGTAAGGTGACCAAGAAGAAGTCCCTGGCTGAGATTGCCATGAGCTACGGCTACGTTTACGTGGCGCAGGTCGCCATGGGCGCCAACCCGGCTCAGACCCTCAAGGCCATCCACGAGGCCGAGGCCTACGACGGTCCGTCCCTCATCATCGGCTACAGCCCCTGCGAGATGCACTCCATCAAGAAGGGCGGCATGCAGAACTGCCAGGCCGAGATGAAGAAGGCTGTCGAGTGCGGTTACTGGAACCTCTTCCGCTTCAACCCCGAGGCTGCTGCCGGCAAGAAGTTCTCGCTCGATTCCAAGGAGCCCGCGGGCGGTTATCAGGAGTTCCTGATGAACGAGGCCCGTTACGCTTCGCTGACGCGTTCCTTCCCCGAGCGCGCCGAGGAGCTCTTCAAGGAGAACGAGCAGGCCGCCATGGACCGCTACGCTCACCTGCTGAAGCTCAAGACGGTGTACAACGAGGCCTAGGTCTCCCACCGCAGGATCTGAGGGCTGGCCTTCGCGGACGTCCTCGGACATGAAAGAACCCCCGCCGCGCACTACGTGCGGCGGGGGTTCTTTCGTCCTGCGGAGTGTCCGCGAAGGCCAGCCCTCAGATCCTGCTACGACTACGTCCTCGGATTGTGTGGGCTGATGAAGGACGTGGTTGTGGGGGCCTTTTGTCCCCTTCGCTGTTTCGCGGCTTTGCCGCGAAACCTCGCGCCGCTTTGGGGATGGATGGAGGTTTTGGCTGTTGTTGCCTTCTATCCCCGTGCTTTGGGGCTGGTTGCCTTTTTGGAGCTCATCTTTATTCCTTATGCTGAATGAAAAGCCCCATGTTTTTGCAGGGGTGCATACTCGTCTTATTAATGCATAGAATCTCGTATAGTGCGAGTAAGATATTACGCTGTCTGTTTTGTGTTTAGCAGAGATATAGTTTGCATAATCTGGTCGAATCCCTGCTCTATTAAAATAAAGTCGCACGTAAATGGCGTAGATATGCCTAAGCTGGGCTTCTTTACGCTGAGCGGGTAAAAATGACCGTTCACCGTTCAACTGTTTTCAAAATGAATAAAATAAGGGATAACAGGAATATAAACCTTAATAAACTCGTGTATCGCACGGACACGGGTTATTAATGGGTTGTAGGCCTTTTACAGAAAGGATTCCAGCAATGTCTAAGCCTCTTGGCAAGCCCGATCGTATTGTCGTCGCCCTTGGCGGCAACGCCCTCGGCAACAACCCCGTTGAGCAGATCGAGGCCGTGAGCAACACCGCTCACGCTCTTCTCGGCCTGATCGAGCAGGGTAACGAGATCATCATCACCCACGGCAACGGCCCGCAGGTCGGCATGATCCAGAACGCCTTCGCCGCTGCCCACGACGCCATCGGCACCCCCGAGATGCCGCTGCCCGAGTGCGGCGCCATGTCCCAGGGCTACATTGGTTATCACCTGCAGCAGGGCATCGGCCGCGAGATGCACAAGCGCTATAAGCGTTGGCACGCCGCCACCGTCGTCACCCAGATCGAGTGCGACCCGGATGATCCCGCGTTCAAGAACCCGACTAAGCCGATCGGCCCCTTCTATACCGAGGAGCAGGCCAAGGAGTTCATGGCCGAGGATCCCTCCAAGGTCTTCGTCGAGGATTCCGGCCGCGGCTGGCGTCGCGTCGTCGCTTCCCCCGATCCCAAGAAGATCGTCGAGGCTGACTCCATCCTCAACCTGCTCGACAACGAGTTCATCGTCATCGCCTGCGGTGGCGGCGGCATCCCCGTCGTCCGCGACTACGAGAACAAGGGCTGCTACAAGGGCGTTCCCGCTGTCATCGACAAGGACCTGGGCGGCGAGCTGCTGGCCGAGGACTGCGATGCCGACGTTCTGTTCCTGTTGACCGCCGTTGAGCATGTCGCCATCAACTTTGGCAAGCCCAACCAGGAGGAGCTCGAGGAGCTCACCGCCGACGAGGCCGAGCGCCTGGCCGACGAGGGTCAGTTCGGCAAGGGTTCCATGGAGCCCAAGGTCCGCGCTGCCATCAAGTTCGCCCGTTCCCGCAAGGGCCGCACCTGCATCATCGGTGCTCTGGACAAGGCCGCCGAGACCATGGCCGGCCTCTCCGGTACCCGCATCCACGAGTAGTCTCTACTCTGTTGCATCTCTCGTGGGCGCCAGGCAAAGCGCCCACAAACTAGCCTCTCTTCATGAGCCCCGCAGTCCGCTCCGACTGCGGGGCTTTTGCTATTCACCTAGTCATTGGGGACGTTCTTAAATGACTAGTAGTAGGCCCACATGGCTTCGACTTCGTTGAGGACCTCTACGACGCCCCAGCGGCGGGCGCTGCGGCTGGCCGAGTTGGGGTCGTAGACGCCAATCTGATTGGCATCGTCGATGCCGTAGAGCACGATGTAGTGGCCTACGTTGGTAAACGTACCGGGGCGCACTGCGGCGATGACGGGCGCACCCGAGCGAAGTGCTTGGGTAATCGATTCGCGATCGTTATAGAGCTGTGTTCCGTTGAGCCCTAGCTGCCACGCACCGCCTGTCATAAACGACCACTCGGTGGCACCGGTGGGGGCGTAGTTGCCGGCTTCGGCCAGTGCGCATATATCGACCGGCGTCTTATCGGTGTGGCCGGTCTTAAAGATATAGACCATGGTGAGGCAAGTGGGACCGCAAGCGTTTTCGCGAATAGTGCCACCGGCATAGGGCAGCTCCGACCATGCGGGGTCAATTTGGTAGATGTGGGGCATGGCGCCGGCCTGCCATTGCGAGCGTGGGGTCGAGAACGCAAAGGAGTAACCGGGCGCGACGGGAGCTTTAAGCAGCTTGCCCTCGGCAGCGGGCTCAAGACCGGCTGATCCGTGGGAGATACAGGATCCCAAAAACACAAAGACGAGGCAGGCGGCGATGGAGCAAAGCGCAAGGCGTAGGCGGCGGGCCGGAAGCGCGTGGCTTGTGGTGTGCGACGCGGGGTGAGGGGCGGAATTGCCGCGATCGCGTTGAGGTCGCGAAAAGGAGCGCTTAACGTAGTAGTCGGTCTTACGGCGATCGTAGCGGCGTGGCTGCGATGTGTCGGTCTGACGTTGGCGTGTGCTCGTACTCACGCGGTCTGACTGCTGCACGGTACGGCTTTGCTGCCGCGAAGAAGCCCCGGGCTGCTCTTGGGGGCGCTGCGGGTTGTCGTTGTCGGAGGTGCTTCTGGGCGTTGGCGTGGTGCGGCCGGCAAGGCGCACGCTTTATGGCCGTTGGTCGCCGTCATTGTATCCGTATGCCATTCGAATCACCTTGTCTCATATGTAACTTGTCTATCCTACATAAAAAGATGCACGACACATGGGTATGTGCGCCAAAAGCCTGACAAATGGTATGAACGTTGCCGCGCCGCGCGCCAAGCGTCACGGCAACAGGTCTTCAAAAGCAGACAAGATGAAAACGTCCAAGACGAATGACGTCTCCCGCCGTTCGTCCCAAAAACGGCGCCGCTCGTTTTGCAGTTCTGCCTTCGGTCGAGCTACAAGCGGCGCTGCTGTGCCAAGGCCGTATCTTAAAGCCACGAAATAAAAGCGCGCGGCAAAACAGACCGCGCAAGGGGTGACGCCAAGGGCGTCAAAAAGGAAAGGAGGGGAACAATGGCGGACAAGAACGCAGAGGTTGCAGTCGAGGATAACGGCGGCATGAAGAAAACGCTCTCGCTCTGGAACTTCTTCACCATCGGTTTCGGTGCCATCATCGGTACCGGTTGGGTTCTGCAGGTTGGCGACTGGATGGTCGTGGGCGGCGGTCCCGTTCCCGCTATGATCGCATTCCTCTTGGGTGCAATCTTCCTCGTGCCCGTCGGAGCTGTTTTCGGTGAGCTCACGGCCGCTATCCCCATCTCGGGCGGCATCGTCGAGTATGTCGATCGTAGCTTTGGCCGTACGCTGAGCTACATCACCGGATGGCTTTTGGCCCTGGGCAACGGCATCCTGTGCCCGTGGGAGGCCATTGCCATTTCGACTCTCGTGTCCGAGATGTTCGGTAGCCTGCCCGGCCTTGAGTGGCTGCGCGCCGTCAAGCTCTACACCATCCTGGGGGCCGACGTCTACCTGTTCCCGACGCTGATCGCGCTCGGCTTTGCAGTTTACGTCATCTTCCTCAACTTCCGTGGTGCCAGCTCGGCCGCCAAGCTTCAGGCCTTCCTGACCAAGGCTCTGCTCTGCGGCATGCTGCTCGCCATGGGCGTCTCGCTGTTCACCGGCTCGCCGGACAACGCCATGCCCGTGTTCTCCCAGGTCGCCGGCGCTGGCGGCGGCAAGGCCGCTACCGAGAGCTCCAGCCTGTTTGCCGGCATCGTGTCGGTCCTGGTTCTGACCCCGTTCTTCTACGCCGGCTTCGACACCATTCCTCAGCAGGCTGAGGAAGCAGCCGAGGGCCTCAACTGGAACAAGTTCGGCAAGATCATCTCCTTGGCTCTGCTGGCCGCCGGCGGCTTCTACATGGTCTGCATCTACTCGTTCGGCACCATCCTCGACTGGCATGAGTTTGTTAAGAGCCCGGTTCCCGCGCTCGCCTGCCTCAAGGGCATCAACATGCTCCTGTACCTGGCCATGCTCGTCATCGCCACGCTTGGACCCATGGGCCCGATGAATTCCTTCTACGGCGCCACGAGCCGCATCATGCTCGCCATGGGCCGCAAGGGCCAGCTGCCCGAGCAGTTCGCCGAGGTCGACCCCAAGTCCGGCGCTCCCAAGCTCGCCTGCGTCGTTCTGGGCGCCATCACCGTCGTCGGTCCGTTCCTGGGCAAGAACATGCTCATCCCTCTGACCAACGTGTCGGCTCTCGCCTTCATCTTCTCCTGCGGCATGGTCGCCCTCGCTTGCCTGCGCATGCGCTTCACCGAGCCCGACCTGCCTCGTCCCTACGAGGTGCCCGGCGGCAAGTTTGGCATCGGCCTCGCTATCGCTGCCTGCGCCATCATCATCGGCCTGCTCGTGATTCCGTTCTCTCCCGCCTCCCTCAACATGGTGGAGTGGAGCATCGTGATCGGCTGGCTGGCCGTCGGCCTGGCTCTCATGGCCTTCACCAATTCCCGCAAAAAGTAACGCCGAGCCGGGGCGGATCAGGTGCGCGGGACCCTCTCTTCCGCGCACCGAACCCGGCACCACTTGGGTAGCTTTGTGAGGCCTTAACCCAACGCGGCCTCGCCCACTATATGGATCCATAAGGAGGAACCATGTCCACTAAGTATGCAATCGTTGGCGGCAAGCTCATCGACGGTACCGGTGCCGAGCCGGTCGAGAACTCCCTCGTTCTCGTCGACGACAACGGCAAGATCGAGTACGCCGGCGCCATGCAGGACCTTCCCGAGGGCGTTGAGGTCATCGACGCCGCCGGCAAGACCGTCCTTCCCGGCCTGATCGACACCCACCTGCACTTCTCGGGCAACTTGACCGACGATGACACCGACTGGGTCATGCAGCCGCTTCTCGAGAAGCAGGCCGTCGCCGTCAAGCAGGCCTACGACTGCCTCACCCACGGCCTCACCACCGTCTGCGAGATCGGCCGCTTTGGTATCCAGATCCGTGACTGCATCGACAAGGGCGTCTTCAAGGGCCCGCGCGTTCTGGCCACCGGCCTTGGCTTCTGCCGCGTTGCCGGCCACGGCGACTCCCACCACTGCAGCCAGGAGCTCAACAAGGAATCGCACCCCTGGGGCGATCAGGTCGACGGTCCTTGGGATCTGCGCAAGGCCGTCCGCCGTCGCCTGCGTGAGAACCCCGATGCCATCAAGATCTGGGCTACCGGTGGCGGCATCTGGCGCTGGGACTCCGGCCGCGACCAGCACTACTGCTCCGAGGAGATCCAGGCCGTGGTCGAAGAGGCAAAGATGGTCGGCATCCCCGTGTGGAGCCACTGCTACAACAACCACGCCGCTGCCTACGATTCCGTTCGCTTTGGCTGCGAGCAGCTGATTCACGGCTTCGATATCGATGAGCGCACCATGGACCTCATGGCCGAGCAGGGCACCTTCTTCACTCCGACGATCGCCTTCCTGCCCACCTGGTACGCCACCTATCCGCCCGTCTACGTTCCCGAGCTGCACGACAAGTACGAGGGCACCCTGGTCGAGAAGGAGCTGCAGCGCAACTACGACTGCCTGCGCGAGGCCAAGAAGCGCGGCGTCGTCATGACGATCGGCTCCGACTCCTTCTCCTTCGTCACCCCGTACGGCACTTGCTCCATCGAGGAGATGTACGAGTTCGTCGACAAGATCGGCTTCACTCCGGTCGAGACCATCACCTGCGCCACCCTCAACGGTGCCAAGATGTGCCACATCGAGGACGAGACCGGTTCCATCGAGGCCGGCAAGTGCGCCGACCTGCTGGTCGTCAACGGTGACGTCGCCGCCGACATCCACGTGCTCAACACCGACAACATGGACGTCATCATGAAGGACGGCTGGATCGTCGAGGCTGGCACCTTTGGCGAGGCCAACAAATACAGCGCCTAAGATACCGTTTGTCGATGGCTGGATGTAAAACACAGTTTTTGATTGCATAATGCAATGGAGAGGGTCGCTTGCGGCCCTCTTTATTGCTATGGGGTACGTCAGTAAGAAGGGGATGACGGTGGATCTCAATAGGCTGATTCTGGGCAAGAGTTACAACTCTACTAAGGTCTTTCGTACGGCCCAGCATGTGGTTCAGGCCATCCTACTTGGTGTCGTCGTTCCGGCGCTTATCTTGCTGCTTATCTGGGATTTAACCGATAACCCCAATCCCGTTCCAGGCGTTGTCGTCATTGCCGGCCTGGTCATGCTGTGCTTCTTCTTCTCGTATGTCTTTGTGGTCCCCGACGACCTCACATCGAGCGCAACCGACCGTACGCTCGCCATCGCATCAAAAATATTCGCCTATACGTCGCGCGGTCTTACGCCCGAAGCGGCCCTGGGTGCCTCTAAAATCATCCTGTCCGAGACCATCGCTTCTGCCATCTGCTTTACCGACGGCAAGCAGGTGCTGGCAAGCTGGGGCGAGGACTCGGCAAAGTGCCCTGCCGGAACCCCGGTCGTGCTCAAGACCACGCTCAACGTGATTGAGACGGGCGAGCAGAGCGTTTTTTCGCGTGACGCCTCCAGTGAGACGGGCGGTTATTTTCCCCGCCTGCGCGCCGGCATTGTCGCGCCGCTTACCGTGCGCGGGCATTGCGTGGGCACACTCGAGCTGTATTACCCGCGCCTGAGCAGCATCGATATGCGCCAGACGGCGCTTGCCTCGGGTTTCGCCGATCTCATTTCCACGCAGCTCGCGAGCTTTGAGCTCGAGCGCCAGGACGAGCTTACGGCCCGCGTGGAGCTGCGTGCCCTGCAGTCGCAGGTCGACCCGCATTTTCTGTTCAATACCATTAGCACGATCGTGTCGCTCGTTCGAACCGAGCCCGACAAGGCGCGATCGCTGCTGATCGACTTCTCCAACTATTATCGTCAGACGCTTTCTGACTCCGATACGCTCACCACGCTCGAACACGAGGTGGAACAGGGCACTCGTTATATCAATCTTATGCAGGCCCGGTATGGCGACGGCCGTCTGCGCGTTTCGGTCGACATCGACTTTGAGGTGCGCGACAGCCTGGTACCGCCGTTTATCTTGCAGCCGCTGCTTGAAAACTGTATCAAGCATGCGCAGCGCGAGACTGAGCCGCTTTCTATTCGTGTTAGCGCTTTTGAGACCGATGACGGCTTGGAGATCATCGTCGAAGATGACGGCATCGGTATGAGCGAAGAAGTCTGTGCGCATCTGTTTGAGCAGCATCGCCGAGAGGAGCCCGAAAGCATTACCGCCGACGGCTCCGTCAAGCGAGGCTGCGGCCTGGCGCTCTTCAACGTGCTTCAGCGCATCCATTTCTTTTACGGAGAAGATTCTGGCATGCGTGTGAAGTCCCAGGAGGGCGTGGGAACGCAGGTCATCGTTGAGTTGAACGGCGAGCCGCATGAGCCGGCGCCGCTAACGGTGTAGCACGCGGTTGGATTGAGAGAAAAAAGAGGGGAAGCGCATATGTCCGAAGGCTGGAACATCTTGGTGGTTGATGACGAACCTCCAATTAGGGCTGAGCTACGCTATCTGTTGGAAAAGGATGCGCGTGTGGGCCAGATTGCCGAGGCGGGCAATGTCACCGAAGCCGTGGAGTCGATTCTGTCGAACAAGCCCGACGTGCTGTTTTTAGACATTACCATGCCCGGTCGCTCGGGAATTGAACTTGCCGAGACGCTGCAGAACCTAAAGACACCGCCGGTCGTGGTGTTTGTGACGGCATTTGCCGAGTATGCGGCCGATGCCTATAACCTCGATGCCGTCGATTACATCGTCAAGCCGGTCGAGGGTGCCCGCCTGTCAAAGGCACTCGACAAGATCGAGACCGCCCTGGGCGCCCGCCGTGTCGTTCATGCTCCGCGCCAGCCTTTGCGCTTGACGGTGGATCGTGGGGGTAAAAAGGTGTTCATTCCCGTGGCGGATGTCTGCTACTTTGAGGCGCGCGCCGATTTTTGCAACGCCGTCTGCGCCGAGGGAACATACCTGATTAACGAGTCGATTTCCTCGCTCGAGCGGCGCTTGGCCTCCGAGGGCTTTATCCGTGTCCACCGCAGCTATCTGGTCAATTTGGAAGACGTGCACAATGTCGAGATCGGTTCCACGGGTCTTATGGAGCTCAGGCTCGATCGCGTAACCTCGACGGTGCCCGTGTCCCGTCGTCGTGCTGCCGAGGTTAAGGCGCACCTGGGGCTTGCGTAAGGGTCGGTGTGCCATCGTTTGCCGTTACAGGTTTGGCATGACTGTGCGGTGGGCATAATGGATTGCATCGAATGAAATCGAAAGGATTATTATGCCCGCGCTCATTACGCATCATCTGTTTGGCGAGGAAAGCATCGACCGTCTTCCGCAGGGCGTTATCACGTCCGACGAGGAGCGCATCGCCTTTATCCTGGGAAACCAAGGTCCCGACCCGTTTTTCTTCCACATGCTCACGCCGCGCATCTCCGACTGCATGTCGCTTGCTCAGGTCATGCACCGCTCGCGCATGTCGCGCCAATTCTCGTGCCTGCGCGACGGCGTGTCGCACCTGCAGCCGCGCGATGCCAATCTGGGTCGCGCCTTTGCGCTGGGCCTGCTGTCGCACTATGTGCTCGATCGCAATGCCCACCCCTTTGTCTACGAGCAGCAGTTTGGCATTGTCGAGTCCGATCCCGAGCTCGAGGCTTCGGGCAGTCAAGTTCATGCCGTGCTCGAAAGCGACCTGGACGTGCTGATGCTGCAGCTCAAGCGCGATGGGGCTACGGTCGAGGATTATCCGCCGGCGGGCGAGATCGTCACTACCGACCGCATCAATCGCGTTGCCGGTGTGCTGATGAGCTATGTTGCCGGACGCGTGTACGGCATCGATATCCCGGTGGGAGAGTACGGCGGCGCCGTAGCCGACATGCAGCTGCTCTACCGCACTATCGAGCCCGCCGGTTCGGCCAAGACGCGCGCGATTGCCCTGCTCGAGGGCTTGGTGCACGATTATTCGCTGCTCGACGGCCTTGCGCACCGCGTGACGACCGAGCTGCCCGAGCGTACCGGAAATCTGGGCCACTTGGCATGGAAGAGCCCCTTTACCGATGAAGCCTCGACCGAGAGCTTCTCCGAGGTCTTTGACCGCGCACTGCTCGATTACGAGCTCACCGTCGCCCGCTTTATCGAGACCGGCGATATGGAAGCCGTGACCAACCACGTCAATTACAGCGGTCGCGTGCTCGGCGCCGACGAAGAGTTCGACCGCGAGGAGTAGCAAGCTGCCTCGCCCATACTCTCCAATAAGTTGCGGTGGAATAGTTCCTGAATGAAGCCCCCGGAGGGCTAAGCGGGAACTATTTCACCGCAACTGCGTTGATGGGATGGCGTTTCGCCCTGCGTGTCCGTATGACCGCTCCTGTCCCTTTGCCGAATCCTTACCGGCGCTTCTGGACAATTGGGGTACGATGAACTAACTGCATATCGGGCGAATACGAAGGGGCCCTGTCCATGAAATACACCAAGCTCGAGCGTAACTGGGTTATGTACGATGTGGGCAACTCGGCCCTCGTGCTGCTCAATACCTCGGTGGTGCCCATCTACTTTAACGCCATCAATACCGGTGCTTCCTCGGCAGACCTGGTGGTCGCTTGGGGCAACGCGCAGACGATTGCCTCGCTGGTCATTGCCATGCTCATGCCCATTCTGGGCGCGCTTGCCGATTACGCCGGCAACAAGATCAAGTTCTTCTTGGGCTTCTTCCTCACGGGCCTGGTTCTTTGCCTGGCGCAGGCTATCCCTATGTCCGCCATGGCATTTTTGACCGTGTACGTGCTGTGCACCATCGGCCTTAACTCTTCCATGACGTTCTACGACGCCATGCTGCCCGACATAACCACCGACGAGCGCATGGACGCCGTGTCCAGCTCGGGCTATGCCTGGGGCTACATCGGTTCCACCGTGCCGTTCATCATCTG
The DNA here is from genome assembly GCA_036298925.1 of Collinsella aerofaciens. Classification (GTDB taxonomy): domain Bacteria; phylum Actinomycetota; class Coriobacteriia; order Coriobacteriales; family Coriobacteriaceae; genus Collinsella; species Collinsella aerofaciens_BN. The sequence goes on along the minus strand of JAXJIC010000008.1, from coordinate 5,106 downwards.
CCTGGCGCTTATCATGGGTGGCCCCGCTCTTGGCGTCCCCACCATGCTGGCAACGCGTCTGTCGTTTATCATCACTGGTGCCTGGTGGCTCATCTTTACTCTGCCGCTCATTCGCACCTATAAGCAAAAGTACGGTCGCGAGCGCGGTCCCGAGGACACCATCGGCCACATCGTGGGCGGTGTGTTCTCCGAGGTCGGACACACCATGCGCGAGATCGCCCACAACAAGACCGTGCTGGTCTACATGATCGCGTTCTTCTTCTATATCGACGGTGTGCACACGGTCATTTCCATGGCAACCAGCTACGGATCGGCCTTGGGCATCGATTCGACCCAGTTGGTCCTGGCGCTGCTCGTCACGCAGTTCGTGGCCTTTCCGTCCGCCATCATCTACGGCAAGCTCGCCGGCCGCGTGGGCACGCTCAACATGATCTTGGTGGCAGTCGCCGCCTATATGGGCATTGTGCTGTTCGCCGCGTTCTTCCTAAAGACCGCCTTTGAGTTTTGGGTGCTTGCCATTATGGTCGGCCTGTTCCAGGGCGGCGTGCAGGCGCTCAGCCGTAGCTACTTTGGCCGCATTATCCCCAAGGAAAAATCCAACGAGTACTACGGCTTCTTTGACATCTTTGGTCGTTATGCAAGCGTTATGGGCACCTTCCTGGTGTCGGTCGTCACCTCGCTGACCGGCAACCCGTCGCTGGGCGTCCTTTCCATTGGCGTGCTGCTGGTCGTTGGCTTTATGCTGCTGGTCCGCCTGTCCCGCATGACTCGGGCGGCAGAGCATGCCGCATAGGAGCGAGCGGCTATTGTGCCTGTCCACGGTACTCTTTTGGGGTTATCCGCAATAAACATTGCGACTTGCGAGCAATGATTTGCCCAAGTGGGTATGATGGAATCAGCTAGGTCGCGGGGCGTCGCCTGTGTTTGGCGGCGTCCCGTTTTTGTGTTGCAGGGAGGGTAAGGCATGAACGCCACAGTCGTGATTCCAACGTATTGGGCGGGCGATGACGCTTGCGCAAACGCCCCTGGCACCTATGACCATTCGACGCGACTCAACGCCGACAATCCCGAACTCGACCGCTGCCTGGCCTCGCTTGAGCAGGTACGTGACATCCCGCGCATCATCCTTTTGGTGGTCTGTCCCGTTTCTGCCACAGCCGATGTGTCGCTGCGCGTGCACGAGATTGTCGACGCGCATCCCACGCTCAAGGTCACCGTTGTCACCAACACCCAGGCCTCGCGCATTGCAGACCGGGTTGCTCAGATCGCGCCCAAGGGTTCGGGCGAGTGCGTGAGCCTGCGAGGCTACGGTGCCATCCGCAACATGGGGCTAGCCTGTGCCGCTGTGCTGGGGCATGACGCGGTTATCTTTTTGGATGACGATGAGACTGTCATCGACGCCGACTTTATGAAGCGCGCGACCTATGCGTTGGGGCAGCAGACACGTCAGGGCTTGCCGATCTTGGTCAAGAGCGGCTATTTCTACGATCGCGACGGCTCGCCGCTGGCTCCCACGGACAAGGCGGGCATCTGCCATCGTTGGTGGACCAAGCGCATCGAGTTCAACCGTTGGATGAAAAAGGCGCTCTCGGGCACCCGCATCTCGCGCTCCAACTACGTGTGCGGCGGCCTGATGGCCCTGCACGCCCGCGCCTTTACGCGTGTAGCCTTTGACCCGTTTATCACCCGCGGCGAGGACTTGGATTACCTCTTTAACATGCGCATGTTTGGCTACGACGTGTGGTTCGATAACGAGTGGACCGTGCGTCATCTGCCTCCGGAGTCCGAAAAGCGCTCACCGCGCTTTATGCAGGATGTATACCGTTGGTACTACGAAAGGGCAAAGTTGACATTCGCCGCGCATCAAAAGGAGCTCATTCCCGTTACGGCGGCATCGCTCATGCCCTACCCGGGCCCGTGGATTTCGCGCGAGCTCGACGACCGCGTGCGCAAGACCGCTATGGTCCGCAGCGTGTTTACCCGCGAGCATGAGGGCTACCTGCGCATCTGGCGCCATGGTATCGACGAGGCAAAGGCCTATGCGCGCCAAAACGCTGCAAGCTACCTGCGTTTCCAGAGCTTTTGGCCCAAGATCATGGACGGGCTTTGGCGTGACGCACAACTGATCAGTATCCTGGAGGGGGCCGAATGATCGACCGCCGCGCCCAGCGCGATAGTTCAATATCAATCTTTCGCATCATTGCCGTTGCCTGCGCCATTTGCGTGCTGGTGTACTTTATTTTTGCCTTGGTGACCGGTATCGAGCCGATCGCCACGGTGATTGCCTGCGCGCTGCTGTGCATCTTTCTGTGCATCTTTATCTTTTTGACGCTCAATCCCGATTCGGTGCGCTCCCAGTACACCGAGGAGACGCTCTCGGTGGCCTCGGCCATGCTTGAGGACATTAAGGGCGGTCTGACGCAGGAGTCGGCGCGTTTGGTGTGCCGGCGCATTTTGCCCGAGACGCGCGCCATGACGGTGGCCATCACCGACGAGGGCAACGTGTTGGCCTGCGCAGGCGAGTTTGAGGAAAAACTACTGCCAGATTCTCCCATCCACACGCTTGCCACACGCTACGTTATCGAACATGGCATCGTGCAGTCGTTCAACCGTATGGTGGATGTCGTGGGCTCGGATGGCTCGCACAACCAAGTCCCCGCCGGCATTATCGCCCCCATCAAGGTGGGCGATCGTACCGTCGGCACGCTCAAGTTCTACTACAAGACCCCGCGCGCCGTCGACCGTACCCAGTACGCGCTTGCCTCGGGCTTTGCCGAGATCTTGTCCACGCAGCTCGCCATCCACGAGCTCGAGGTGCAAAAGGAACTCACGGCGCGCGCCGAGGTGCGTGCGCTGCAAGCGCAGATTAACCCGCACTTCCTGTTCAACACGCTGAACACCATTGCATCGTTTACGCGCACCGACCCGCTGCGGGCCCGCGAACTGCTTCGTGAGTTCTCATCGTTCTATCGTGCCACGCTCGACAACTCGGGATCGCTTATTCCGGTCTCGCGCGAGGTTGCACAGACCAAGCGCTACCTTACCTTTGAGAAGGCCCGCTTTGGCGAGGACCGCGTGCTTGCGACGTTCGATGTGTCCGAGGACGTGGAAGATACGCTGGTGCCGGCGTTCGTGATCCAGCCGATTGTCGAGAACGCCGTACGTCATGGTATGGGCGATGACGACGCCCTGAGGATCGACGTGACCGTTCACCAAGACGGCGAGGATGCAATCTTGATTGCCGTGGCCGATAATGGCGTGGGCATGGATGAGGGTACCGCCGCCAGACTGTTTGACGAGCGTTCTGCCCGTCCCGACGCCAGCTCTCCCCAGGGTGGCGGCGCCGGTGTGGCCATGCACAATATTTCGGAGCGCATCCATCGCTTTTATGGGCCGCACTCCTATACGCGTGTCGAATCGGCGCCGGGCAAGGGCACCAAAGTGCTCCTTCATCTTGATTTGTCAGAGAGCATCTTTGACATTCAAGAGTAAAATAAAAGGCTACGGGCTCAACGTCATGCGACGGATGCCCGGCGTAGTTAGTTGACGAAAGGTTTTATCCCTATGCTGCGTGCGATGATTGTGGATGATGAGGCGCCGGCTCGCTCGGAGCTTCGCTTCCTGCTCGAGCAAACGGGCAAGATCGGCACGATCACGGAGGCGTCGAGCGTCCGCTCCGCCATCGAGATGCTTATGGAAAGTCGCGTGGATGTCGTGTTTCTCGATATCTCGATGCCCGGTGCCTCGGGCCTGCAACTTGCCGAGGCGCTGCATAAGCTCAAAAATCCGCCGGCGATCGTGTTTGTGACTGCGTATAGTGACCATGCGGTCGAGGCATTCGACGTGGATGCCGTCGATTATCTGATGAAGCCGGTCGAGGAAGCTCGCTTGGATCGCGCGATCGAGAAGGTCATGCAACGCACCAAGCCGGTTACGGACAGCAAGGTGACCATCGAGCGTATCCCGGTGGAAAAGGGCGGCCGCAAGGTGCTCATTCCCGTGGACGACATTCGCTTTATCATGGCCAAGGACGATTACTCCTGCATCTATACCGTCGATGATCGCTTTTTGTCGACGACCTCGCTGGCGCAGTTTGAGGCCAAGCTCTGCGACTTTGGCTTCTTCCGTGTTCACCGCCGCTATATCGTCAACTTGGCGTGCGTCACGGATGTGGAGACGGTGCCCTCGGGCGCCATCCAGCTGGGCATTACGGGCGTCGACGAACGCGTGCCGGTTTCGCGCCGCCGCGTCGTGCCGCTCAAGAAGGCTCTGAGTCTCTAGCACACTGGCCCCGCAGCCCTGTAGACCCATCGTCTGCGGAGCCGTGGGGCCTTTTTGTATGTATCTGCCGAATCGTTTTTTGCGGAAGGGATCCCATGAACAGTGCAAGCGCCAAGCGTATCGACATCATCTCGGACACCCACGGCTATTTATCGCCTGCGCTCTTGGATGAGCTTGAGGGCGCAGACCTGATCATCCACGCCGGCGACCTCACGTCAGAGATGGACTACGAGCACCTATGCACCATCGCCCCCGTTCGGGCCGTACTGGGCAACAACGATTACTACCGCGACTACGGCCCCGATGTAGACCGTCTTGCGCTCTTTACCTACGAAGGCCTCAAATTCGCCGTAGCCCACTACCGCGAAGACCTTCCGGTGGGATCCGTAGACGTAGCCATCAACGGCCATACCCACGTAACCAAAGAAGCCCAAGTGGGCCGTTGCTTAGTCCTCAACCCGGGCAGCGCCAGCTACCCCAGAGGCACCCGAGGCCCCACCATGGCCAGAATGCTAGTAAAAGACGGCAAGATCCTAAGCACTAAATTTATTGACCTAGAGTAACCACAACAAAAGCGGGGGATGCAGATGCGTCTCCCGTTTCCATTTGAGCCAAAGGCAGAGCTTCAACAAAAACAATCAGACCAACCCCGCCGAGGAGCACGCGGGCTAGCCGCGCAGCGGCGCACGCCCGCAAAACTGGTTGAATAATGTGACGGCAGGGAGGGCTTCCGGGGCTGAGGGCGGGGGTTAAGTTTGTCGCGAGTTCCGCACGCAAAGGAAAGCACTTAATGTGCTTTCCGTCTTGCGCAGGACTGTAGAGCAG
>JAXJIC010000007.1:0-18528 GCA_036298925.1 Collinsella aerofaciens | reverse complement strand
TCGTGTACTATCGTGAGGAGCGGATCAAGAAGTCCCTCGGGTGGCTGAGCCCGATGGAGTACCGCAGGAAGCTTGGATACGCCTAGGCGCGGTCCAAGAAATCGTCCGCACCCCCTTTTGCGGCTTTAGATGCATAAACAGTCCCTATTTCACCGCAACTTAGGTGGGGTTAGCGGGTGGGGTGCCAGACGTGGAGGGCGCCGGCGAGGATGTCGACCTCGATGCGCGAGGCGACAACGGGCTCGCCGTCGGCCTGGATGGGGTAGTCGGGCTCCTCAAGGGTGAGCTCGGCATGGCGACAGCGGCACATGCGAACCGGTGGCAGCTTGGTATGGTGGCCATCTTTGGCCGAAAGGAACATGGGAAGCGCGACCGCGCGCGGAACGGGGCCGCAGGCGTAGCAGACGTCGAGTATGCCGTCGCACGGGTCGGCGTCGGGGCAGATGCGATAGCCCGAACCATAGGTGGGGCCCAGCTGAATCGCCATGATAATCGCCCGCACGCGCTCGGCGGGCGCACCGTCAAAGCTCACCGTCATGGGATAGTTGCGGTAGCGCAGGCCAAACTGCTCAAGGCCCGAGAGGGTGTAGAGCGGAGCGCCGGCGAGGCCCGTCTTTTTGCGCAGCTCGGTGGTGCCAAGGCCGATGGCGGCATCGATGCCGACCGAAAGCGTCTGGTCGTAGTACTCAACGGTAGCCTCGCCGCTGCCGCTCGCAGGGCTCCACGAGCGAATGCGCCCGATGTCCTGACGCTGCAGCTCGCAGGTGAGCAGCGCGCCAAAATCCTTACCGGAGAAATCGTCGATGCCGAGCGTTTGGGCAAAATCGTTGCCAGAGCCCACGGGTAGGATGGCAAGAGCGGGGCGGGCGTCCTCCTCTTGCGCCATAAGTCCGTTGACGACCTCGTGGATCACGCCGTCGCCGCCAAGAGCGATAACGGTGCGATAGCCCTCGACCTGTGCGGCCAGCTCCTTGGCGTGTCCCATGCGCTCGGTCAGCACCAGGTCAAACTGGGATGCGCGCGCGGTCATATCCAAAAAGCGTTGCAGGCGCTCGGCAACTTCGTGCGCCGCACCCGACTGGGCGGCTGGGTTGGCGATGATGAGCGTGCGGCCAAAATCAGTTGCGTGCATGGGGCGACTCCCGGCGTATGACGTGACGGTGCGGTCGCGCTCAGGTCGAATTGCCCCCGATTGTGGCTGCACGTCGAATACTTACGTCTACTCTATCAGGTCGTTGTGGCGCTCGATAGCATCCGCTACCGTACCGCCCTCATCTACAATAAGCGAACGGCGCTTGGGCGAGATGATGCGCTGGGCGGGGTATACGCCGCGGTGTCCGGCGGTTAGGTAGCTGATAAAGGCCACGATGACAAAGAACCCGGCTGCCGTGCCGTGGAACAGGTCGATGGCCATCATGCAGGTGGTGATGGGCACGTTGAGGCCGGCGCAGAACACGCCGAGCATGCCGAGAGCCGCCAGAAAACTGGGGTCGAGCCCGGTGAGGCAACCGATCCAGCCGCCGAGCGCCGCACCGATACCAAACAGGGGCGTGACCTCGCCGCCTTGGAAGCCGGCTCCAAGGGTGAGCGCTGTGACGACCAACTTGATGGCTGCGTCCGCCAGGGTGGTGTTGCCGGCAAAACCGGCGCCGGAAAGCCACGTGGAAAGGCCGGCGTAGTCCCAGGCGTCGAGGAGGGCATAGGCGGCCAAAACCACGAGTGCGCCTATGAGTGCGCGAATGAGGTAATTGGTGATAAAGCGACCGTACAGGCTCTTGACGGTTCGAACCGACCAGGCAAAGAGGCGTGCAGTCAGACCGAAGATAATGGCGCTGATAACAACGATGACAACCGTTTTGGGCGTCATAGCGGGAACGCTGGCGATGACATTCGCCTCGTACTCGGTACCCAGGGCGAGTGATGTAAAGTAGCCGGTAAACGAGGCGACCAGGCAGTAGATGCCCGCGGTGTAGTCGATCTTGCCGATAAAGCACATCTCCATGCCAAAGAAAGCTCCGGCAAGGGGCGAACCGAATACGGCGCCAAAGGCCGACGAGATGCCGGCGAGCATGAGGTCGTGATGGTCATGCTTTTTGAGGTGGGCGAGGCTCGAGATGTTGCTGGCGATGGTGCCGCCGATCTGCACCGCGGCTCCCTCGCGACCGGCCGATCCGCCCGTTAGGTGCGTGAGCGTGGAGCACACAAACGTGAGGACGGCCATGCGCATATGGATGAGGCGCGTGCCCAGAGCGGAGTCGATGACCAGGTTGTTGCCGCGCTTGGCGGCAAGACCGTGGTTTTTGTACACCCATGCGGTGGCCATGCCCACAACGGGAAGCAGCGCGTAAATCCACACATGGTGCTCACGATAGTCGGTCGCGATATTCAGCGAGGCTAAAAACGCCCAAGCGGCAACGCCCATGGCGAGCGAGACGATGACGACGAGTGCGAGCAACTTGGCGCTCGCGAGTAGGTTGCGGGCGTTGCGGCGCGTGTCGGCAGCCAAGAGATGCTCAGAGCGGGTGAGCTGATGCCTGCCTGCCGTGATGACGTCGTTCAGGGAGAAAAAGCCGCCATCATCGAGCGGCTGGGAATGATCCTGCGTTTCGTTTGCGCTTTCGGTTTTGTCGTTATGAGCCATACGTTCCTCTTTTAGGTTGCAACGCAAGCATTATAAAACGCGGTAAACGCGACGAGCCGGTGGGTTGGTTTCCATTCTGTTTCGCGGCCTGCAACCGACAGGTGTATTTGCGGGTACAGGCCGAGTCGCGGTCGTGCGTCGGGGGATTATACTGAGACAAGCATAAAGAATCGGCGCCCCTGTTGTGCGCCGTGGCATTAAGAGGTGCATATGGCAGAGAAACTCATTCCGCTGGAGGACGCGCAGTCGATTGTTCTGTCGCACGTTGCTCCGACCGATCTCGTCGAGATTCCCGTGTGGCAGGCCACCGGTCTTCCCTTGGCCGAGGATGCGGTGGCCGATATCGACATCTCGCCGTTTGCCAACAGCGCTATGGACGGATATGCCGTGCGCTCGGCGGACTTGGCGCAGGCATCTGGCGAGGCGCCGGTGATGCTCGACGTTATCGGACACGAGGCCGCGGGCCATGTGTTTGAGGGCACAATCGGCGCGGGCGAGACAGTCCGCATCATGACGGGCGCGCCGGTACCCGAAGGTGCCGATGCCGTGGTGAAGTACGAGATCGTTGATGTGCTCGACGGTGACGGCAACGAGGGCTCGCGTGTGAGGTTCTCGGCGCCGGCCAAGGTGGGGGAGAATGTTCGCTCTGCCGCCGAGGAGGCCCATGCCGGCGATGTTGTGATGCACGCCGGCGAGGTTGTGGCTCCGGCGGGCGCGGGTCTGCTGGCAAGCGCCGGATACGCGAGCGTGAAGGTGCACGCTGCCCCACGTGTGGGCATCATCTCGCTGGGCACGGAGCTGGTTGCGCCGGGTGAGCTGCCGACGCACGGGCAGATTCGCGATTCCAACTCGTCGGCGTTGATGGCCGAAGCACTCGATGCCGGCGCCGAGCCCGTGTTCTACGGCATTGCGCCCGATGATGAGCAAGCGATCGCCGAGCTGGTGCATCGTGCCGTGCAGGAGTGCGACTTTGTCATTACGAGCGGTGGCGCCTCGGCGGGCGATTACGATTTCGTGACGGCGCTCGTCCGGCGCGAGGGCGAGGTACTGTTTGACCGCATCTCGATGCGTCCGGGCAAGGCCATCACGTTTGGCTTGCTCGGGGGTAAGCCCTACCTAGGGCTTTCAGGCAATCCGGCTGCGGCGTATGTGGGCTTTGAGATGCTTGCCCGTCCGGCGATTCGCAAGATGCGCGGTTTTGCCGAGGTTGCGCGTCCCGTGCAGCAGGCGACGCTCACACACGGCGTGAAAAAGCGACAGCATCGCCGCTTCTTCGATCGCGCCACGGTTTTGCGCGACCCCGAGACCGGTGAGTTGTTGGTGACCGAGGCTAAGACACAGAATTCGGCGCTGCTTGGAACTATGCAGCGTGCGAACTGCCTGCTGCGTATTGACGAAGGACCGTGCGAGCTCAAGGCGGGAGATGCTGTGGACGTTGTTCGCGTCGACCTGCCCGAGGGAACGGTGCTGTAGGAGGAAGACTATGGAGCTGAAGATTTCGATTGTGACGTGTTCGGACACGCGCGATCTTGCGCAGGACGAGGCGGGTGCCGCGCTCGAGGAGCTTATCGAGGCGCAGGGCTGGGCGGTCGCCTCGCATGTGGTCGTGCGCGACGACGTCAGCGAGATCGGTGATGCCATTGCGGAAGCCGCCGATGAGTGCCACGCCAATGTCGTGCTCACCTGCGGCGGCACGGGGCTTTCGATGCGCGACGTGACGCCCGAGGCGACGCGTGCCGTCTGCGACCGTGATGTGCCGGGTATTGCCGAGGCGATTCGCGCGTACTCGATGACCAAGACGCGCCGCGCAATGCTCTCGCGTGCTATTTGCATGCAACGAGGTCATACACTTGTCGTAAACTTTCCCGGTTCTACGAAGGCCGCCCGCGAAAGCTGGGAGGCCATAGCGGACCAGCTGGAGCATGCGGCTCAGATGACAGCGGGCGGCGGACATACCAACTAGGTGGTTTACCTGCGGCGGGGGCGACCTGAACGGCTGCTCCGCTTTTGTTTTCCGCCGAAGCGACGCCGAGGTGCACGGTAACTTGAAACTATATTCTCTGACGAGAATAATTTCTCACTATCATTATTCTCGCAGAAGTATAATCTGATTGCAGATTAAAGCCCGCGGTGCGGTACCCGGGCACAAGGTCCGAAAGGGTTGAATATGTTCGATATGGTTTCTCGCCGCGGTTTTGTCTCGCTTTCTGCTGCCGCTGCCGCCGGCCTTGGCCTTGCTGGCTGCTCGGGCAACAAGACGTCCGAGCTCGCTGGTTCCGATGCCGGTTCTGCTAAGGCATCTTCCAAGAAGGCTGTCGAGCTGCAAGTCTTTGCCGCCAACTCGCTTGAGAAGGCTCTGCCCGAGGTCCAAGAGCTTTATACCGACCAGACCGGCACCACCTTTGCCGACACGCAGTTTAAGGCCTCCGGCGACCTCGTTGAGCAGATGCGTGCCGGCGCCACGGTCGACGTGCTCATCACGGCTTCCAAGGGCACCATGGATGACGCTGAGACCGCCGAGCTCGTCGACGCCGACACGCGTGAGGACATGTTCGTCAACGACCTCGTGATCATTCGCGCCGAGGGCTCCGACACCAAGGTCGAGGCCATTGCCGACGTTGCGAACCTGGAAGGCATGATTGCCATTGGCGACGCCAAGACCGTTCCCGCCGGCAAGTACGCTAACCAGGCCCTGGCCTCCGTGGGCCTCTACACCGGCATCGAGGGCGACGACGGCGAGTATGCTCCCGAGATCGCCGACAAGGTCGCACTGGCCGATAAGGTCGGCACCGCTGCCGCCTACGTCTCTACAGGCGACTGCGTGGCTGGTTTTGTCTACAGCTCCGATATCTTCCGCTACGACGGCATCGAGGAGGCCTTCGTGTGCCCCGAGGATTCGCACAAGCCCATCGTGTACCCGGGTGCCGTTGCCGAGAGCTCCGAGCATGACGACGAGGCCAAGGCGTTCATCGACTTCTGTCTGACCAACAAGAAAGCTCAGAAGATTTGGGCTAAGTACGGCTTTGAACTTTCCGCGTAGTGCGGCTTGGCGCGATAATTCCATCGTTTTGCGTTTCACTCCGTCCTTGTATTCTCTTGGAGCTTTTCGTGCTTAATAGATTCCGCATGCTTGTCGCCTGTGCTTTGACCTTCGCGCTTTGTTGGGTGCCGGGATTTGCGTTTGCTGGGGACACTGAGGACGGGGCCCAGGTTGCTGCGACCGCTCATGGGCTTTCCTATGGGATCGAGGGTTTTGAGCGGTTGGCCAAGGGGACCGCCCGTATCATGGAGGGCCAGCCTGAGGGCTACCGGTTTCCCGTTGACGAGGACGTGGACCTTGTAGTGGCGCCTGCTGCCGATCGCGTTGTGGTGTGGATATCGCCCAAGGCGGTCGAGAAATATGGATTGGATCCGCAGGACAACGAGTGCGTATCGGGTCTCAAGGCCCTCGTCTGTGATCTCGACAGCGCAAACTGCATGGGAGGTGCGCAGCTGGGTGACGTGGACCTTCCTTGGTATGTCACGGCGGAAACAACGTTTGATGCTGGCGGGTATACCTATGGCTTTGACGAGCGTGGCGCGGATGGGGACCGCTATGTGGTGATTGCATCAGCCTCGGGTGATGCCAAGGGCGGCGCGCGTTGGCTTGATAGCGCTCAAATGGTAGAAGCATCGTCTGTCGTGATGCGGGATGAGCAGGGGCCCTTGACCTCTCTGGCTTCCTTTTTGGGCGACATCGACTATCGCCCGTTTTGGGTGTCCATAAAAACGAGCGGCCTTGCCCTGCTGATCTCCTTTGCGCTGGGCCTGTTCGCCGCGTGGAAGACTATGGGTACCTCGAGTCGCATCAAGGGCCTGCTCGATTCGGTCTTTACGGTTCCTATGGTGCTGCCGCCCACGGTCTGCGGCTTTCTGCTCCTCATGCTGTTTGGCCGCTCGACCGGGGTGGGCCAGTGGCTCATCGCGCACGGCATCTCGATCGTCTTTACCTGGCCCGCGGCGGTGATCTCTGCCGTCGTCGTGTCGTTCCCGCTCGTCTATCGTACGGCGCTCGGAGCCTTCGAGAGCCTCGACACGCAGATGCTCGATGCGGCGCGCACGCTGGGCTGGTCCGAGCGTCGCATCTTTACCAAGCTTATGATGCCGCTCGGCTGGCCCTCGATTGCCGCCGGCACGGTGCTTGCCTTTGCCCGCGCGATGGGCGAGTTTGGCTGCACCCTGTTCTTTGCGGGCAACTACGCTGGTATTACGCAGACCATTCCCATCGCCATCTACTTTGAGTGGATGGGCGGCAACACGTCCGTGGCCCTCTTTTGGGTCGTGGTCGTAATTGCGTTCAGCTTCCTGGTCATCCTATTCATCAACATGTACACGGCGCATTCGCAAAAGTACCGCGAGCACGGCCTGTCCCGCGCGGAGCGCAAGCAGGCCAAGCCGCTGGGCGGCCAGGTCGATTCGCTCGACCCAGTCGGCGGCGATGCGCTGCGTATCGATCGCGAGGCGTTGGCCGAGCTTATGCGCGATGATGCCGCTTTGCAGGGAGGTCGATAGGCCATGTCGCTCGTTCTGGATATCAAAAAGCGCTATCCCGGGTTTATGCTCGACATGCAGCTTGAGGCCGGCGAGGAGCGTGTGGCGCTGCTGGGCGCCTCGGGTTGCGGCAAGAGCTGTACGCTGCGCTGCATTGCCGGTGTGGAGGCGCCCGACGAGGGCAAGATCGTTGTCAACGGCGTGACCTTTTTTGACTCGGCGGCGGGCATCAACCTGTCGCCTCAGGAGCGAAAATGCGCCCTGTTGTTCCAAAACTATCAGCTGTTTCCCAACATGACGGTGGCCGATAACGTATGTGCCGGTGTAAAGGGCGCGGGCGACGCCGCGGCGCGCAAAAGGCTGGCCGAGCGCTATCTGGGCATTTTCGGTCTGGCTGATTTCGCCGACCGCTATCCCGCGCGCCTCTCGGGCGGCCAGCAGCAGCGCGTGGCGCTCGCGCGCATGGTGGCGGCGCACCCGGGCATCTTTATGTTCGACGAGCCCATGAGCGCACTCGATTCCTATCTTAAGAGCGCGCTTGAGCAAAACATGCTTGACCTGTTCGACGCATGCAACCGCACCGTGCTCTACGTGAGTCACGATATCGACGAGGCGTGCCGTCTGTGCGAGCGCATCTGCGTTATGCATAACGGGCATGTGGAGGAGATCAGCTCCGTCGAGGACGTGGTCCGCCGGCCGCAAACCTTGGCCGCGCTGCGCTTGACGGGCTGCAAGAACACGAGCCGGGCGCGCAAGATCGGCGACGAAGAAGTTGAAGCCCTCGACTGGGGCATGACCTTTAACGTGGGTCGCGAGGTTCCCGATAATGTGGAGTACCTGGGCATTCGCGCAAGCTACTTCCATGTTGACAATCGCGCTGAGCGGGGTCGCAACAGCTACGACCTGCACGTGGCGCGCGTGAGCGACTCGCGTTTTGAGCGCCTGGTGCTGTTGGATGCGCCGCGGGCCGATGCGCCCACCCGTCTTCAGTGGAAGGTCAACAAGGTGAGCATGCCTGTCGACGAGCTGCCGCAAGCAGGCGAGACGCTGCGCATGCATTTTGATGCCAGCAGGATCCATTTGGTTTGTCGATAGCGCTGGGTAATGCCGTCGGGGTATAAGCCTCGGCGGTTTTGTTTGCCGTTCGCTGAATGAGAGATGACAAACTCTTATTAATCAAGATAATAATTTATTAAACGACGGCACACGATGCTGTCGTACGAATGTCAACGGTGTTCGCATGGTCGATGACCGTTGATATAGTTGACATCAACTGGTTAAGGAGGGTGCGCACATGCCGCAGACGACATACATTTGCCGCGTTGCCGCGCGTGCCCTATATATCGCTCGGAGCCGCATATGAGCAGGTATGTTCACGGCTCCGGGAGAGACGACGCACAACTAAATAATCGACCGCAAAGCAGGTTCCCTAAAATTCCGGGTTTAGGCGCGGCTGGGTTTTCGCCATCCACCGTGCAGCAATACCGTAGCTATTCATTTTTGGTTCGAGAGGGGAACCGTTATGGCTGAAGAATTCGATTTCCATCCGATGTGGGAGAGCCTCGGCATGAATCTTGCCGACCACGATATGCTGCTGGGCGCCGTGGGCCAGATGTACGGGGACATGTTCCTGTCGCAGAACAACCGTCCCAAGTCAACGTCCTACCTGGACTTTGTGGCCACCAACATCCACAGCGGCCGTATTAAGGAGATGCTCGACAAGAAGGAGGCCGGCGAGGCCACCAAGATCGTGGGGTCGTTCTGCGTGTACGTGCCCGAGGAGATCGTGCTTGCCTGTGACGGCATTCCCGTTGGTCTGTGCTCGGGTGCCGACTGGGCAACCGATAAGGTCGAGGAGCACCTGCCGCGCAACACCTGTCCGCTCATCAAGAGCTTTGCCGGCTTTAAGCTGGGCGAGGTCTGCCCCTACATTGAGTCGAGTGACCTGGTGGTAGGCGAGAACACCTGCGATGGCAAGAAGAAGGCCTACGAGTTCTTTGCAACGCAAAAGAACATGTACGTCATGGATATTCCCAACGTGCACGACGAGTCTACGCTCGTGACCTGGAAGGCCGAGGTCAAGAAGCTCGCCGCCAAGATCGAGGAAGAGTGCGGCGTCACGATTACGCCTGAGCGTCTGAAGGCCGCCATCCACGCCGTCAATGAGAAGCGTCGCGCCCTGCAGCGCCTCGCTGCCACGCGCGCTGCCGACCCGGCGCCCATCAGCGGTCTCGACAGCCTGCTGACCGTTCAGGCCGCCTTTATGGACGACACGCCGCGTCTGACCGGAGCCATTAACGATATGGCGGCTGAGTGCGAGCAGCGTGTCGAGGCCGGCGAGGGCGTGGCGCCCAAGGGGACCAAGCGCATCCTGTACACCGGCACGCCCATGGCCGTGCCCAACTGGAAGCTGTTCAACCTCATCGAGAAGGCCGGCGGCGTCGTGGTGGGCGAGGAGTCTTGCACGGGTTCGCGCTACTACAAGGATCTGGTCGACGAGTCCGGTGAGACGGTCGACGAGATGCTCGATGCCATTGCCGAGCGCTACTTTAAGATCAACTGCGCCGTCTTTACGCCCAACGACCAGCGTATGAAGGATATTGTCCAGATGGCCAAGGACCTGCATGCCGACGGCATCGTCGACGTGGCCCTGCAGTTCTACACGCTTTACGAGATGGAGTCGTTTGTCGTGGAGAAGGCCGCCGAGGAAGCCGGCATTCCGTTTATGCACATCACGACCGACTACGCCGGCGAGGATGCAGGCCAACTGCAAACCAGGATCGAGGCTTTCTTGGAAACCATTTAGGACTATCCGCCCTGGCGGCTTCCCTAGGCGCCCGATCTTGCCGTTCAAACCGTCGCTTGCGTACCAAAGTATGCGGCGCTTCTCTTTCACGGCAACCTCGGGCACCTGGGAAAGCCGTTTCCTTGGTTGGTTGAAAGGTTTGTTAAGGAGTTATATGTCGGAAAATAATGAGCAGCCGTTGCCGTCTACGTTTGAGGAGTTCAACGAGCAGCGCAAGGCGGCGTTTATTCGCGTTAAGGATTACAAGCAGGCCGGTAATCGCCTGATCGGTTTTCTGTGCAGCTACACGCCGCTCGAGATTATCGATGCCGCGGGCGCTGCAAGTGTGGCCTTGTGCGGCACATCCGACGAGGTGATTCCCGAGGCCGAGAAGGTGCTGCCGGCAAACCTCTGCCCGCTCATTAAGTCGACGTACGGTTTTGCCTACTCGCAAAAGTGTCCGTTTACGTACTTTAGCGACATGATTATCGGCGAGACCACCTGCGACGGCAAAAAGAAGATGTACGAACTGCTCAGCGAGCTCAAGCGTACGCACATCCTGCATCTTCCGCAGGGTCGCGATCGCGCCTACGAGCGTGAAGGCTGGTACGAGGAGTGCCGCCTGCTCAAGGAGGAGCTCGAGGGCTTCTACGGCATCACGATTACCGACGATGACCTGCGCGCTGCTGTCCGTCGTCGCAACCGCTTGCGTGCGGCCCAGCTCGAGATGTTTGCGCTGCAGGCCAACCAGCCGGCGGCCATGAGCGGCGTCGACCTGATGAGTACCATGTTTGCCGGTACGTTTAGCTTTGATATCGAGGCCTATACGCAGCAGCTGGAGCAAAAGGTTGCCAAGCTGCGCGAGGCCTACGACGCGGGCGAGCGCCCGGTCGCGGCGGATGCCAAACGCATTCTGATTACCGGCTGCCCGGTGGGCGGCGTAATCAACAAGATCGGTCGCACCATTGAGTCCAACGGCGGCGTGGTCGTGTGCATGGACGACTGCTCGGGTGAACGCACGGCGGCCATGATGATCGACTCGGAGGCTCCCGATATCCTGCGCGCCATCGCCGACCGTTACCTGGACATCAACTGCTCGGTCATGACGCCCAACGACGGTCGTATGGAAAACACGCTGGCCATGTGCGAGAAGTACCACGTCGATGGCGTAGTGGAGAACGTGCTGCAGGCGTGCCATACCTTTAACGTTGAGAGCGCACGCATGCAAGAGGCTGTCGAGGGTGCGGGTATTCCATATATGAAGATCGAGACTGACTACAGCAACGGCGACATGGGTCAGATTGAGACCCGCATCGCCGCCTTCATCGAAACCCTCTAGCTTCCTCAGGCACCGGATCTTGCCCCTCAAACCGTCGCTTGCGTACCCAAAGTACGCTGCGCTCCTCTTTCGGGGCAATCTCCGGCACCTGAGAAACCTAGAGCTAAGGCGCCTGAACGCGCCGCTACCTTTGATATTTAGATTGGAAGAGAGCCATGATAGGGATCGGGATCGATATCGGGTCTACGGCGGCTAAGGCCGCTGTGGTCGACGGGGAGGGTTCGGTGGCGTGGACGTGCGTGCAACCAACCGGGTTCTCCTCGGTCGATGCTTCCGAGCGGCTGCGCGAGGCACTGGTAGCGGCCGGCTATGACGTGACAGCCGACGACGTTCGCGTGATCGCGACTGGCTACGGCCGTGTCGCCGTGCCCTATGCGCACAAGGTCGTGACTGAGATCACCTGTCACGGCGCCGGTGCCGTGCGCCTGTTTGGCAACCACGGCACCGTGATCGACGTGGGCGGCCAGGACACCAAGGTCATCCAACTTAAGGGTGGCCGCGTGGCCAAGTTTGCCATGAACGATAAGTGCGCCGCCGGCACGGGGCGCTTTTTGGAGATCATGGCCGACCGCCTAGGCATTTCCCAGCAGCAGATGGCCGACCTGGCGCGTTCCGGCGAGCCCACCAAGATATCCAGCATGTGCACGGTCTTTGCCGAAAGCGAGGTCATCAGCCTGATCGGTCGCGGTGAGCCGCGCGAGAACATTGCTCGTGGCGTGATCGACAGCGTGGTCTCGCGCGTGGCGACCATGGCCGGGCAGGCTGCGGGCGCCCCGTACTACCTGACCGGTGGCCTCTGCGAGAACGCCTACGTGGTGGAGCGGTTGGGCGAGCTACTGGGGTCGCCGGTGACCACCTCGCCCCAGGCTCGCTTTGCCGGGGCGATCGGCGCGGCTGTCCGCGCGCGGGCGCTGGTTTAAGGGGCCCTGTCGATGCGCATCCTCAACATCTCGGCACAAAAACCAGATAGCACCGGCAGCGGCACCTACCTTGCCGCGCTTGTGCGCGAGCAGATCGAGACGGGGCATCGCGCCGCCGTGCTTTGCGGCGCGGCACCGGGTGATACCCAAGGCGAGCTGGACCGGCGTGCTGCCGTGTTTACCGTGCCGTTCGAGTCGCCCGAGCTGCCGTTTCCCATCTGCGGTATGTCCGATGTCATGCCCTATCCCTCCACACGCTATCGTGACCTGACGCCTTCGATGCTCAAGGCATTTGAGCGGGCATTTGCTGCTGCAATCGATCGGGCGGTGGCTGAGTTTCGGCCCGATCTGGTGCTTTGCCATCACCTGTATCTGGTGACCGCATTGGCGCGCGAGTGCGTCTGGGGCGTTCCGGTTGTTGCCGTGTGCCATTCGACCGACCTGCGCCAGCTTCGTTCGCATGCGCTCGAACGCGATCGCATCGTACGTGCGGTTCGGCGGCTCGATGCCGTCTTTGCGCTCCATGCTGAGCAGGCTGAGCAGATTGGCCTGGTGTGCGGCGTCGATGCCGATCGTATCCACGTGATTGGGACGGGCTACGACCATCGCGTCTTCTGCCGCGACGCAAGCGTGGCGAGGCAGCCGGGATCGCTTGTGTACGTGGGCAAGATTTGCTTTAAAAAGGGCATCGAGTCGCTGGTTCGAGCCGTGTCATTGCCGATTGACGATGACGTCCGCTCATCTGGCTTGGTACTCGTGGGCGGCCGCGGGGACGATGCCGAGTACGCGCGTATCGAGCGCTTGGCCGCGGCCTCGGATGTGCCGGTGACGCTGGCGGGGCGCCTGGATAGCGATGGACTCGTGCATGCCTACCGCAGTTCCGACGTCTTTGTGCTGCCTTCGTTTTACGAGGGTCTGCCGCTCGTGACGATTGAGGCCCTCGCGTGCGGCTGCAAAGTTGTGGCGACCGATTTGCCCGGCGTTCGTCCCTGGATGGAGGCGATGCTTCCCGGTGCGCCCGTGACGTGGGTGGCGTCGCCGCGTATGACGGATGTCGACACGCCCGTGGCGGCCGACCTTCCGTTGTTTGAGCGCGCGCTGGCAGATGCTATCGCGCGGGCGCTTGCGGCGCCGCCTTCGACGTTCGAGCCGTCGGCGGTCTCTTGGGAAGCGTGCCTGGCGCGTATACTTAAAGTCGTTGATTTGTTGGAAGGGGGTTCGTATGGCTAAGGACACCATGAGGCTCACGTCTATGACTGCCGCGAGCGGTTGAGCCGCTAAGTTGGCTCCCGGAGCCCTCGCCCAGGTCCTGGGCGATTTGCCAAATGTGCATAACGACAACTTGCTCGTGGGGTTCGATACCTCTGACGATGCGAGCGTCTTCCGCGTAGGGGAGAACCTGGGGCTTGTGCAGTCCATCGACTTCTTTCCACCGATGGTCGACGACCCGTTTCTGTTTGGCCAGATTGCCGCGGCCAACTCGCTGTCGGACATCTACGCCATGGGCGGGCGGCCGAGCCATGCCATGAACCTACTCTGCATACCCAGTTGTCTGGGCATCGAGGTTGCCGGTCAGATTCTGGCGGGCGGCGCCGACAAGTGCGTCGAGGCGGGTTGCTCTATCGCGGGCGGCCATACCATCAACGACGACGAGCCCAAGTATGGCCTGTCTGTGAGCGGCTTTGTCGCGCTCGACCGCATGCTCGCCAACAGCGGCGCACGCGTGGGCGATGTTCTGCTGCTGACCAAGGCGATCGGCTCGGGCATTATCACCACGGCCATTAAGGGCGAGCTCATCGAGCAGGACGAGGCCGCGGCCGCGGCCATGTTTGACTCGATGCGCACCCTCAACGAGGCGCCGATTCGTCTGGCCGAGGGGCTCGAACTTCACGGCTGCACTGACATTACGGGCTTTGGTCTGATCGGGCACGCGTGTGAGATGGCCGAGGGCTCGGGCGTGCAGGTTGAGCTTGCGTCGGGGGCGGTGCCGCTCTTTGACCAGGTGCTCGATATGGCGCGTCTGGGCATTATCCCCGCGGGCTCCTACCGCAACCAGGACTTCTTTGGCCCGCGCGTGACGGCTGACGATGACCTGGAGCCGGGTATGTTGGATGCGCTGTACGATCCGCAGACTTCGGGTGGTTTGCTTATTGCGGCGCCCGCGAGGGATGTGGATGAGCTTGCGCGTCGTTTGCGTACCGAGGGGCGCATCGCGGCCGTTGTCGGGCGCGTGTGCGAGGCGGAGCCGGGCGGTCCTGCCGTCCGCGTTGTTCGCTAGCCCGCACGCTTATGTAACTGTTTATCGTTCTCTAGAACGGTTCTTTCGAAAGGATTTTGCTATGTCTACCAAAATTGAAGTCAATGCCATGGGCGATGCCTGCCCGCTGCCCGTCGTCAAGACGCTTAAGGCACTCAAACAGCTTGATGGCGAGGGTGCCGTGGTGACCTCGGTCGATAACGAGACCGCCGTCAAGAACATCTCCAAGATGTCGCAGGAGAAGGGCTGCACGGCCTCGGTCGAGAAGATCTCGGACGCCGAGTGGCACGTGACCGTCACGACCGCCGGTGCCGTGGCCGTTGCGGACCCCGAGCAGGACGGTGCCGCATTCTGCGACGCCAACGCCGGCAAGGGCAAACTCGTCATTTCCGTCTACACCGATTGCATGGGCCGTGGCGACGACGAGCTGGGCCACAAGCTCATGAAGGCGTTTATCTTTGCCGTGACGCAGCAGGAGGAACTGCCCGCGACCATGCTGTTCTACAACGGCGGCGCCAAGTTCACCGTCGAGGGCTCGCCGGTGCTCGATGACCTGAAGGGCCTGGCCGAGCAGGGTGTCGAGATTCTCACCTGCGGTACCTGCCTCGACCACTATGGCATTAAAGACCAGCTTGCGGTGGGCGAGGTCACTAACATGTACGTGATCGTGGAGAAGATGGAGCAGGCCGTGCGCGTCGTGCGCCCGTAGCGTATTGGTTGGAGTTGCCATGAGGGAGAAGCGCCCGGCGCTTGTCATCACGTTTCCCACCACGGCGGCCGCCATGGACTGCGAGTCCCTGTGCATCGAGCGCGGCCTTCCCGGGCGAACGATTCCCGTGCCCGGGGAGGTCGCTGCCGGCTGCGGTCTGGCGTGGAAGGCGTTGCCTGCCGATGAGGAACTGCTGCGCGGCGAACTCGCCGAGGCGGGTGTTCCCACCGAGGGCTATACCGTGATTGATATGTGGGAGGTCGTGCGATGATCTATCTGGATAACGCGGCGACGACCATGCACAAGCCGCAGACGGTCATCGATGCCGTGACGCAGGCGATGTGCTCGCTCGGCAATGCCGGGCGCGGCGCCACGTCGGGTGCCCTCGATGCCGCTCGTACGATTCACGCTTGCCGTGCCAAGCTCGCGCGCCTTTTGGGTTGCCCGAGGGCGGACCATGTGTGTTTTACGCCCAACTCCACCGCGGCGCTCAACACCGTTATCAATGGCGTGGTGCGCCCCGGCGACCGCGTGGTCACGACGGTGCTTGAGCACAACTCGGTGCTGCGTCCGCTCAACCGCTTGGCAGCGGAGCGGGGCGTGACAGTTGAGCATGCGGGCTGTGACGTAAATGGTGTGCTCGACTACGACGAGCTCGAGCGGTTGGTCATGCCGGGCACGCGTGCTGTGGTGGTGACGCACGCCTCCAATGTGACCGGCAATGAGGTCGACATTGCGCGCGTGGCCGCCATGGCCCATGCGGCCGGCGCGCTTGTGATTGTCGATGCCTCGCAGTCTGCCGGCACGGCGCATATCGATATGCAGGCCATGGGGCTCGACGTGGTGTGCTTTACTGGCCACAAGGGCCTCATGGGTCCGCAGGGGACCGGCGGGCTGGCCGTGGCGGAGGGCATTGACGTGGCGCCGTGGGCCATGGGCGGCACAGGCGTGCACAGCTTCGATGCGCTGCAGCCGCTTGAGTGGCCCACGCGCCTGGAGGCGGGCACGCTCAACGGCCACGGTATCGCCGGCCTTTCTGCCGGCCTCGACTTTATCGAGGCCCAGGGCGGGGTCGAGGCGATTACGGCGCACGAGCGTGCGCTCGCTGAACGCTTCCTTGCCGGCGTGTGCGAGATTCCGGGGATTAAGCTCTACGGTGCGTTTGACCAACCGACGCGCTCTGCGATTGTGTCGCTCAACGTGGGCGATATCGACTCTGCAGAGATCTCGGATGCACTCATGCAAGGGCGGGGGATTGCGACGCGCCCCGGCGCCCATTGCGCCCCGCTCATGCACCGTGCGCTGGGGACCGAGCGTCAGGGTGTCGTTCGCTTCTCGTTTGGGTATTTCAACACGGACGAGGAAGTCGACACCGCGATTGACGCTTTGCGCGATTTAGCCTGCTAGAGCGTATATACTTGCGGGACGGGTCTTTTGCCCGTCCCGTTTTTGTTTCGACCCGAAAGGTGTGTCTATGGCCTCATCCGCCTCGCGTGGTCTGCGCTCCGACCATGTCGTTACCGTCGGCATCGCCCTGTTCTCGATGCTCTTTGGCGCCGGCAACCTTATCATTCCGCCGCTGCTGGCGCTGCAAGCAGGTTCAGCCACGCCGGTCGCCATGTTCGGCTTTCTGATTGCCGCTATCGGTTTGCCCGTCATGGGATTTATCGCCGTCGCGCTCGCCGGCACGGCCCGCGAGCTGGCCGGCCGCGTGCATCCCAAGTTTGGTGAATTCTTCGTTGCGGCGGTCTATCTGGCCATCGGTCCGTGCCTGGCTATTCCTCGCACAAGCTCTACGGCGTTCGAAATGCTGGTGCCGCTGCTGCCCGAGGGTGTTTCGCTCGGCACGGCTCGCCTAGTGTTTGCCGTTGGCTTCTTTGTCGTCGCGTTTGCTCTCACGCTGCGCCCGGGTGTCATCACGCGCGTGCTCGGCCGCATTACGGGCCCCGCGCTCATTGCGCTCATCGTGCTGGTTGTGGGTGCTGCCGTGATCTCGCCGCTGGGACCGGCTGCCGCGCCTCAGGCTCCCTACGATGCAGGCGCTGCCGTGCAGGGCTTTTTGACCGGCTATCAGACCATGGACCTGCTCGCGTCGCTCGCCTTCGGCATCATCATCGCCGAGACCATCCACGAGCTGGGTGTTACCGATGACAAGCGCGTGGCCTTTGAGATTTCGCGTTCCGGTGTAATCGCCGGCGTGCTTATGGCCATCATCTACTGCGGCTTGGGCCTTGCCGGAATGCAGCTCGGCACCGTGATGCCCGACGCCACCAACGGCGCCGCCATCCTTGCCCGCTCTGCCTCCATGCACTTTGGCCTTGCCGGCACAGTCGTGGTCTTCGCCATCTTCTTCCTCGCCTGCATGAACGTGTGCATCGGCCTCATCAGCTGTTGCTCGCGCTACTTCTGCGAGACGTATGTGGTCGAAGGGGGAGCGGAGGCTTCCGAGGAGGCCATGCGCCGCCCCTTCGCGATCCTCGCCTTTGTGTTCGCGGCTTTTTCGTGCGTGCTCTCCAACGTGGGCCTCGATGTGATCCTTATGTTCTCGGTGCCCATGCTCAACGCCTTGTATCCCGTCGCCATCGTGCTGGTCCTCATGGGTTTGGTACACGGCTTTTGCGACGCTCATCCGCAGGTGTGGGTCTGGGTCGGCGGCGTGGTTGCCGTGCAGAGCGTGATCACCTCGGTCCGCGATGCGTTCTTTGCGGGCGCGTGGCTGCCGTTCGATGCGTTGCCGCTGGCAGATATCGGTGCTGCGTGGGCACCGGTTGCCGTGGTGGCATTTGTGATCGGTCTGCTCCATAGTCGTTTTGTCGCACATTCGAGGAGCTAAGGCATCAATGCTTGCACAGGCGGGGAGTCTCCCCTATAATTTCCTTCGCTTTGGGACACGCAAGGTTTAGACCTTAGCTGCTCAACACCTTCGGGACGTGGCGCAGTTTGGTAGCGCGCCTGCTTTGGGAGCAGGATGTCGCAGGTTCAAATCCTGTCGTCCCGACCATATCTTGCGGGCGTAGTTCAATGGTAGAACCCCAGCCTTCCAAGCTGATGACGCGGGTTCGATTCCCGTCGCCCGCTCCATAAGATAGATGAATGGCTCTGGTTCCTTTTGGGACCAGAGCCATTTTCATATACATGCCGGGACCCCACATCCCCTTCTAAGTTGCGGTGAAATACGGACTGTTTTTCGGCTTTTATGGCCCATGTGGGGGTGCGGACAGAAAGTTGGACCGTGAAGCGGTCCGGACTGGAGGTTCGCATGTACAGCAGGGAGAAGGTCGAGCTCTTCCTCCTGGCGACGGAGGACGGCATGGGGCCGACCGCCGCCGCGAAGTTCGCGGGGGTCT
>JAXJIC010000006.1:0-39560 GCA_036298925.1 Collinsella aerofaciens | reverse complement strand
TCAAATGGTTCGATGTCTGCCCGGATGCGACACATCTGGTGTGTCCATCCTCGCAGTATCCGGTTCTCAAGGTGCACGCCTGCGCTGGTTCCCGGTTCGACCGGGCCGCGCGGCAAGGAGATATATTGCCAGACCGGAGGGCCCCCGGGGGCGGGAATCTGGGCGTACACATTTCCTACACATCTTGGGATCCGACTAACGTTTGCCAGCCGTTACCTACCGCTCGCCGAGCATCTCTTTATATAAGGCAGTCTCATGGTTAAAGCGGATACGTCCCCCTAGCTAAAGCACAGCCAGCATCGAGCAACTCATCACGTTCTTCCACCGAGAACCCCTCGGCGTAGACGCGCACCACTGGTTCGGTCCCGCTAGGACGAACCAGCAGCCACGTGTCATCCTCGAATGCCAAACGCAAGCCATCCATATGACTAACGTTTTGCGGCACCTTGCCACAAATCGACTTGGGGTTTACGCCCGGCAGCAGGGTTCGTAACGTTTCGGCATCTTCGGCCTCAAGGCGCAAATCCCGTCGACCGTAACTCGTCTTACCAAAACTGTCCTCGAGTTGGTCGACCAGAACGCCCAAAGGCGCGTCCGTCTTAGCCATAAGCTCACACAGAATCAGACAGGCGAGGATTCCATCGCGCTCGGGCATATGCGCGGCGATGCCGATACCACCGGCTTCTTCACCGCCTATGAGGACGCCGCCCTTCTTCATCTCCGCCGCTATATATTTGAAACCGACTGGTTTGACGGTCACGCGGCAGCCAAGCGCCTCGGCAATGCGACGCACGAGCGTCGAGCATGAAAGATTGACGACGACGCGCCCCTCCAAATTACGAAATTGAACCAAGTCGCCCAAAACGAGCGCCATGATCTGATGCGGATGTATATATCTGCCGCGCTCGTCAACCGCACCGATACGGTCGGCGTCGCCGTCGGTCACCAGACCAGCGCAAGCTCCGTCATCGATAACCGTGCGCTCGCAAGCGTCCACCCAAGGCTCAACGGGGTCGGGGCAGATATCTTCTTGGTCAGACGCCTGCCCGGCGTGAATCTCGTGCACCTCAACGCCAAGCTCGCGCAGCAAGTCGGCTAGATAACCCTGGGCTGCGCCGCCCATGGGATCGACAACCACGCGCAGGTGCGCGCCGCGGATGGCTTCGGCATCGACAAACGATGCCACCGCCTGCATATAGTCAGGAATGATATCCGCGGTGCGATATTGCCCCTCGATCCCCATTGGCTCGGGAGCCATGGTCTCTTCGAGCTCTTCGATGACATCCTGGTTGGCGGTCGAGCCGTCACCCATGCGAATCTTGAGGCACAGATAACCCTGCGGATGATGGGACCCCGTCACCATGAGCGCGCCGCACGCCTCACCGTCATAAGCCGCCGCCCACGTAAGGGCAGGGGTCGGAACAGGTCGCGAAGCGAGCACGGCGTCCAGCCCGTGCGCTGCTAGCACGCCCGCCGCAAGCTCAGCGAACTCGCTCGCCAGGGGCCGGGTGTCGAACCCTATATATACCGTTTTGCCCGGATTGGTCTTTTGCCACAACTCGCCGACGGCATCGGCGATACGGGCAACGTTATCGGCAGTGAAGTCCTCATCGACGCGAGCGCGCCAACCGTCAGTTCCAAAATGAATTATCGCGCACACGCGCAGACACCTCACAGTGTTTGGATCATGGTACGCGTGAGGTATACCCGCAACACGCACTCAGCAACCTGCCGGCACCAGCATTCACCATTTGGGCAAATGCTGCCGAGGACATGCAAGCAATAAAAAAAACCGCCCCGTATGGAGCGGTTTTGCCCTTTATATATCGAGCGCCTCGGCCATCGCTGCCGTAGTGATTGCCGTGGTTCCACAGCAACTGCCCACCATTGCGGCGCCGGCATGTCTCCATTCGATGCATGCGCGCGCGAAAGCTTCGGGATTCTCGTGCCATACGGGGCCATCCTGAGTCTGGACCGGATCGCCTACGTTGGGACGCACCGTAACGGGAGTAGTCGCCGATGCAACCATCCTGGGCACCGCCGCATTCGCGGCCGCAAGCGAACAGCAATTAACACCAACCGAGTTTGCGCCGTGTTTTTCGGCGTACAAAACGGCTGCCTCGATGTTGAGGCCATCGCCCAGCAGGTCGCCTTTATCGTCAACGACAAAACTCACCAGAACAGGCATGCCGTCGGCGGCATCTCGGGCGCCGGCAAGCATGGGCTGCAGATTACGGATAGACGTCACCGTCTCGATCAGCAGACCGTCAACACCAGCATTGAGCAAGGCGTGCGCCTGTTCGCGCGCAATGCCGCGGATTTCACGATACTCGACAGAGTCCTCGGCAAACCACTCAATACCGACCGGGCCCATCGAGCCCAGCAGTAGCTGAGGGTGCGCCTGGCGGGCATCGTCGACGGCCCCGCGATTGACCTCCGCCACGGACGGCGCAATCTGGTCGTGCTTGAGGGCATAGCTCGATGCCTGAAAGGTATTGGTAATGAGCACCTGCGCGCCGGCGGCGACATACAAGCGATGGATACGAGAAACGGTCTGCGGCTCTGCCAGATTCCAAAACGCCGGTGGAATGTCGGCGGCATCGTACTCACTCAACAAAACACTGCCCATGGGGCCCTGCGCCAACAAGGTCTCGCTCGACAAGCGGCGCGTAAGTTCCTCGGCACCAAAGCGGTTGTAATAACTCGTATCCATATATATCCCGCTATTCCTCGACGCTGATTCCCTGCTTTTCGAGATAGGCGAGCCAGCGGCTCATCGTGTCCTCGGATAGCGCATGCTCCATCATGCAGGCCTCGGAATCGGCTCGCTCAAATTCGACACCGAGCTCCTGAACCAAAAACGTGCGGATGAGGCGATGACGGTACCAGATAGCCGTGCCAACCTCGCGGCCGCGATCGGTCAGGATTACCTTGCCGTAGTGCGATTGCTCGACAAGCTCGGATGCCTTGAGAGCCGAAACCGCTTTATTGACCGATGCCTTGGAGACGCCAAGGCGCTGCGCGATGTCGACCGATCGAACGCCGTTGGTTTCCCCCTCTTCGCTTTCAATGCGAACCATGCACTCCAAGTAGTCTTCGTTCGCCACCGTCAGATGTAGTTCGCGCGAGCTATTTGTCGTATCCATGATCTTCCGTCCCTTCTGCATTCAATGGCTGATTCTACCCCATCCAAGCGTCGCGGTATGCCGTGGCATACCGTGCTAGAGTTCTTGTTGCACACGACGACCAAGATTGGAGCGGTCTTTATGGAAAACACCACCACGAACCCCGATGTCCTCGAGCGCTTTTTGCGCTACGTCCAGATCAACACGCAGTCCGAGGATGCAAACTGCGACCAGGTACCCTCGAGCGCCGTTCAGTTTGACCTTGCCAACGTGCTGGCTGAAGAGCTGCGCGAGCTTGGTGCGGAAGATGCCCACGTGACCGAGCACGCCTATGTCTGCGCGCATATCCCCGCAAGTGCGGGCGCTGAGGACAAGCCCGCCCTGGGCCTGATCGCCCATCTCGACACCACCGAAGTTGCACCGGGTGCCGGCGTGAAACCGCACATCGTACACTACGAAGGCGGCGACCTGGTCTGCGGCACGGTTGACGGTAAGCCCGTTGCCATGAGTACCGCCAAGCTTCCCGCCCTGAACGACCTCGCAGGTGAGGACCTGGTCTGCAGCGATGGCACCACGCTGCTGGGCGCGGACGACAAGGCAGGCGTCGCCGAGATCATGTCGCTTGTCGCGCGTATCGCTCAGGACCCTTCTCTGCCCCATCCCGCACTCGGCATTTGCTTCTGCCCTGACGAGGAGATCGGCCACGGAGCCGAGCTGTTGGATATCGATACCTTTGGCTGCAAGTACGCCTACACGGTCGACGGCGGCCCCATCGGCGAACTGGAGTGGGAATGCTTTAACGCCGCCGAGGCGACCGTCTGCTTTGAGGGCCAGTCCATCCACCCGGGCGACGCTAAGGGCCGTATGGTCAACGCAGGCAATCTGTTCTGCGACTTCAACGCGTTGCTCCCCTACGTACAGCGCCCGGAGTATACGGAAGGCTACGAGGGCTTTTATCACCTTGAGGGTGTATCTGCGACCGTCGATCACGCCACAGCGCGCTATATCGTCCGCGACCATGACGCCGCCAAGTTCCAGCAGAAACTCGACCTTATTGATGCCGCTGCCTCGATGCTCAACCAGCGTCTGGGTGAGGAGCGCGTGACGGTCGAGATTAAGCAGCAGTATCGAAATATGGCCGAGATCGTTCGTGACTATCCCGAGCTTATTGATGTTGCCAAGGAAGCCTACCTTGCCTGCGGCGTTGAGCCCCAAGTGCTGCCAATTCGTGGCGGCACCGACGGCGCCCAGCTGTCGTTCCGCGGTCTGCCCTGCCCCAACCTTTCCACCGGCGGCTATTGCTACCACGGCGTCAACGAGTTCGTCCCGGTCAGTTCGCTCGTCAAGATGACCGACGTCCTGCAGGAGCTCGTCGCCCGCTTTGCATAAGCCTGGCTGCATAAGCCCAAAAGACGAATCGCCCCGTCCTCAACCGAGAACGGGGCGATTTTTTTGCTGCAACGAGAACAGGTTGACGCACGCCAGCCTCTTAACGCAAGGAGTGTCCCAAACTGCCGGCACATAAGGAACGTCCCCAAGTGCCAAGTGGACTACCCAACTGCAAGTGACGACATCGCTGGTTGAATCAACGTCAGCGAGCGACGTCCAGAGCGAACAAGTTGGCATGAAAAAGGCAGGGCATTGTCCTTCTGGTCATGCCCTGCCTTTTGAATGACAAATTGTCGCTCTGGGCGGCGCGCAGCGTCGAGCCGTTACGCGGGCTGGTAAGCCCGCGTAACTCTAATAGTTGGCCTCGTAGCCGTTACCGTCGCCGGTGGGCTCTTCGTAGTAGTCCGAATCGCTCGAATCGCCTGAGTCATCGGAATCGTCAGAGCTGACCGATGAAGTTGCGGTACCGTTTGCGTAGTCGTCAGACGTGTTGTTGTTCAGGTCGCCGATCGTAGAACTGGAACCGTCGGAAAGACCCATGGTGTTGGGACCCTTGGGATCCTTGCCGGCATCGACGCGCTCCATCATTTCCTTGAGCTCGTCCTCGTAGACAAAGACGTAGCTCACACCGTCGATCATGGTGCTGTCGTCGGCGTACGAGGGCAGGTTGGCCGAGTAGATACCGTCGACATCCATACCGCGCATGGCGTTGACCGTAGCCACGATATCCTGAACGCTCATATCGGTTACGAGCATATCGGACAGCGAATTAACCAGGCCAAAAATCTTCGTGGCATCGAAGTTATTGAGAATCTGGTTGGCAAGGGCGCCAAGCACCTGACGCTGGTGGCGCATGCGCGTGTAATCGCCGTCGGCATAGGTGTAGCGGCAGCGGGCATAGGTAAGGGCGGTGGCACCGTCCATATGCTGCTGGCCAGCGGTAATCTTAATATCCAGGTGCTCGGGGTCGTCAACATCATCGGTTGCGTTAATGTCGATACCGCCAACCGAATCAATCAGCGCCTGCATACCGTCGAAGCTGACCTCGGCATAGTGGGAAATCTGAACACCGCACAGCTCGTTGACCGCCTCGACCATGGCCTCGGCGCCGCCAACGGTATGGCAGGCGTTGATCTTCATGGTCTCGCCCTTGTACTCGACCTTGGTGTCGCGCGGAACGGAAATGAGCGTCGCCTGCTTTTGCGTGGGGTCGATGCGTGCCAGGATAATCGAGTCGGCACGATACGTATCCTCGCCCGGACGGCCGTCGGTGCCAAGAAGCAGCACGTAGAACGGATCCTTTGCCTCATCGGTGTCAACCAGAACCCGACGCAGATTATCGGTAATGACATTAGAATCGCCGAGCTTGCCCATAATGGTAGCAAACCACAGGCCGGCAGCGGTAGTGGCACTCAGCAGCACACCAAGCACGACAATGAGCGCGACGTGACGAATCGTGTGGCTACGACGACGTTGACGAGCGCGCTCGGAATAGCGAGCCACGTTATCGCGACTGTAGATCTTGGCCTGCGCACCAGTTGAGGGTCTTCGGGCGGTGGTATCCGCGAGGGGCTTTTTATTAAACATAGGCAACCTGTATTAGTAGATGACGGGATCGGGGACGGAAGCATGCTCGACATGCGCGCCGAGCGCCTGCAGCTTTTCGACAAACTGCTCGTAGCCGCGCTTGATGTGATGGATGGCCGAAACCTCGGTCGTCCCGTCGGCGATCAAGCCCGCTACGACGAGGGCCGCTCCGCCACGCAGATCGGGCGAGGTAACCTGTGCACCCGAGAAGCCCTTGACGCCATGAATCATGGCATGATGGCTCTCGATACGAATGTCGGCACCCATGCGCACCAGCTCAGAGGCAAACATAAAGCGATTCTCGAAGATGTTCTCGGTAATAACGGAACTGCCGTCGGCAAGGGCGGAGAGCACCATAATCTGCGCCTGCATGTCCGTCGGGAAGCCGGGGAACGGAAGCGTCTGGATGTCGACCGGCTTGATACGCTCGGCACGGTTTACATGGACGCCATCCTCGACGCGCTCGCAGTCGATACCCATGAGCTCCATCTTCTTGAGCACCATGCCCAAGTGAATGGGGCAAAAGCCCGTGACATCGACACCGCGATCGTCGGCCATCAACGCACCGGCAACGATAAAGGTACCGGCCTCGATGCGGTCGCCCACCACGCGATGGGTAACGGGATGGAGCTCTTCCACACCTTCGATAGTCACGACAGGCGTACCGGCGCCAACAATCTTGGCGCCCATCTCGTTGAGCATGTTGGCGAGATCGACGATCTCGGGCTCGCGGGCGGCATTGTCGATAACCGTGGTACCCTTCGCGCGGACGGATGCCATAATGAGGTTCTCGGTCGCACCGACACTGGCGAACTCGAGCGTGACGGTGGTACCGCGCAGACCTTGGGGCGCATTAGCGTTGATGTAACCGTGGGCGGTATCGAACTCAACGCCCAGGGCCTCAAGACCAAGAATGTGCATATCGATCTTGCGAGCACCCAGGTTGCAGCCGCCCGGCATGGCAATCTTGGCGCGATGGAAGCGGCCCAGCAGGGGTCCCATGACGGCGGTGGAAGCACGCATCTTGGCAACGAGCTCGTAGGGGGCCTCCCAAGAATCGACCTGAGAGGTATCAATCTCGAGCGTGTGCTCGTCGAGAACATCGATCGTAGCGCCCATGCCCTTGAGCACCTTGCCCATCACGTGGACATCGGAAATATCGGGCACGTTCTGCAGCGTCGTCTTGCCCGGCGCCAGAAGCGTTGCCGCCATGAGTTTGAGCGCGGAGTTCTTGGCGCCCGAGACGGGCACGGAGCCTCCGATGGCGTGGCCACCCTCAACGCGGATAATATCCAAGGTCTACCCTTTCAAAAAGCATGCCCGGGGTGGCTGGGCCATCCCGGGCATGATGTGTTCGCAAATGGTCGAACGCTAAATCGTTTGACTATTGGGCAAGCTTGAGCTTACACCATGCGATTTCATTATAGAGGTAGGCGCGGCGTGCATCATCCTCCGACAAATTACCCAGCTTCTCTTCAAAACCTTGAATATCAGCTTTAAGCTTGTCGGCATCGACGGTCGCCAAATCGCAAGCGCGCTCGGCGAGAACGGTCACGACATCGTCCGCAACCTGGGCATAGCCGCCGGCCACGGCAAACGTGTGGTCGACAGTGCCCATGGCCTTATCGGAAACGCGAACGTAACCGCGGTCGATCGTGCAGATCTCGCTGGAGTGAGCAGGCAGAACGCCAAACTCGCCATCCGTGGACGGAATCGACACAAACGCAGCGTCGCCCTCATAGGCGCAGCTCACGGGGCACACGATGCGGATACGCATAACCTACTTCTCCCCCATCTTGCGGGCGCGCTCGCGCACGTCCTCAATCGTGGAAGCATAGCGGAAAGCCTGCTCGGGCAGGTCATCGGCCTTGCCGTCGACAATCTCGGCGAAAGAGCGGACGGTATCCTCGACGCGGACGTAGACACCGGGGTTGCCGGTGAACTTCTCGGCGACGTGGAAGGACTGCGAGAGGAACTGCTGAATCTTACGGGCACGGTTGACCGTAAGGCGCTGCTCCTCGGACAGCTCGTCCATACCCAGAATGGCGATAATGTCCTGAAGGTCGGAGTACTCCTGCAGGAGCTCCTGGACCTTGACGGCGACACGGTAGTGCTCCTCGCCGACGATCGAGGGATCGAGAGCGTCGGAGGAAGATGCGAGCGGGTCGATAGCCGGGAACAGGCCGAGCGACGAAATGCTACGCGAAAGAACCGTGGTGGCGTCGAGGTGCGTAAACGTCGTGGCAGGCGCCGGGTCGGTCAGGTCGTCTGCGGGGACGTAGACAGCCTGGACGGAGGTAATGGAGCCCGTCTTGGTCGAGGTAATGCGCTCCTGGAGGTCGCCCATCTCGGTTGCCAGCGTGGGCTGGTAACCAACGGCGGACGGCATACGGCCCAGCAGTGCGGAAACCTCGGAACCTGCCTGGGAGAAGCGGAAGATGTTGTCGATGAACAGCAGAACGTCCTGGCCGCGATCGCGGAAGTACTCAGCGGTGGTAAGGCCGGCCAGACCGATGCGCAGACGCGCTCCGGGCGGCTCGTTCATCTGACCATAGACCAAGCAGGTCTTGTCGATAACGCCAGACTCGCTCATCTCGAGGAACAGGTCGGTGCCCTCGCGGGTACGCTCGCCGACGCCGGTGAACACCGAGGTGCCGCCGTGCTCCTGGGCGAGGTTGTTGATGAGCTCCTGGATCAGAACGGTCTTGCCGACGCCGGCGCCGCCGAACAGACCTGTCTTGCCGCCGCGGATGTAGGGCTCGAGCAGGTCGACGGCCTTGATGCCGGTCTCGAAGATCTCGGTCTTGGTGGTGAGCTCGTCGAAACGGGGCGCTGCATGGTGGATGGGGTAGAACTCCTCCACCTCGGGCATGGGCTTACCGTCGACAGGCTTGCCCATGACGTTCCAAATGCGACCGAGCGTCTTGGGGCCAACGGGCATCTTCATGGGCTCACCGGTATCGGTGGCGATGAGGCCGCGCTGCAGGCCGTCGGTCGAGGACATGGCGACCGTGCGGACGACGCCGCCCGGAAGCTGGCTCTCGACCTCGAGGATCGTGCTCAGATGACCGATCGGGGTCTCGGCCTCGACCGTGAGCGCGTTGTAGATCGGGGGCACCGCACCGTCAAACTTGACGTCGACGACAGGGCCGATGATACGCACGATGCGACCATCGCCGGCAGTCGTCTTCTTGGTGGCTTCCTCGACCGCAAGCTTTACGGTGTTATTAGCCATTACTGTTCCTCCAATGCTGAGGCTCCGCCGACGATCTCGTTGATCTCGGTCGTGATCGAAGCCTGGCGCACGCGACTATACGTGCGGGTAAGGGTCGAGATGATCGCGGTGGCGTTTTCCGTTGCGGAGTGCATGGCCTTGCGGCGCGCACCCTGCTCGGCGGCCGCCGAATCGATCAGGGCCTGGTAGATGACCGTCAGGATATAAGACGGTACAAGCTTGCCGAGAACATGCTCGGGAGAGGGCACGAACTCGAACGTCGACGAGATGCGCTTAGGGGCGTCGGTCTCGTTCTTACGCGGACCGTGGGCCATAGCGATCATCTCGGGGTCGAGCGGCAACAAATGCTCGACGCGAAGCTCCTGATCCACGCGGTTCTTGGCGTGGTGGTAGACAAGCTCGACACGGTCAAGCTCACCGGAACGATACGCATCGCAGATATGAGAGGAGATCATGCGGGCCTGATTAAAATCGGGCTCGGAGGAGTTGCCCTCAAAGTGCATGGTGACGTTTGCGCGGTCACGGAAATACGTGGCCGGTTTGCGCCCACACGCGATGATCTCGCACTCGATGCCGTCGTTCGCCCAAGAAGCGGCGAGCTTTTCGGCCGTGCGCTCCACCGTCGTATTGAAACCGCCGGCAAGGCCGCGGTCCGAAGCAATGACGACAATCAGGCCATGCTTGACGCTCTCATGCTTCTGCAGCATGGGATCGGTGCCCGAGCAGGAGGCGTCGCCGGCAACCGTCAGCATGACGTCGGTCAGCGCCTCCTTATAGGGCTCGGCCTGCTTGGAGCGATCGAGGGCACGACGGATCTTGGCCGTAGAGACCATCTCCATCGTGCGCGTGATCTGCTTGGTCGTGGTAACCGAGGAGATTCGCTTCTTAATGTCGCGAAGGTTGGCCATAGGGCTTAGTTCTCCTCTGATCCAGTCGTATCGGCATGGTGCTTGGCCATGAACTGCTGCTTGAAGTCACCGATGACGCGCAGGAGCTCAGCCTTGGTGTCATCGTCGATCTTCTTGGCGCGAACCTTGTCGAGCAGCGAGCCAAAGCCATTGTCCATGTACTCGATGAGCTCGGCACGGAAAGGCAGCACGTCGGCGATCTCCAGGTCATCCAGGAAGCCCTCGTTGCCAGCGAACAGCGTAACAATCTGCTCGCCAACCTCAAACGGCTGGTAGCGCGGCTGCTTCAGGAGCTCGGTCATGCGGGCACCATGGGTCAGCTGCTTCTGAGTAGCCTCGTCGAGGTCGGAGCCGAACTGGGTAAAGCCAGCGAGCTCCTGGTACGAAGCGAGGTCCAGACGGAGGTTGCCGGCGACCTGCTTCATGGCCTTGGTCTGCGCATCGCCACCGACGCGGGACACGGAGATACCCACGTCGACTGCCGGGCGCTGACCCTGGAAGAAGAGCTCGGACTGCAGGTAGATCTGACCATCGGTAATGGAAATGACGTTGGTCGGAATGTAGGCCGAGACGTCGCCGTCCTGGGTCTCGATGATCGGCAGTGCCGTCATGGAGCCGTAGCCGTTCTTCTTGGACATCTTGACGGCACGCTCGAGCAGACGAGAGTGCAGGTAGAAGATGTCGCCAGGATAGGCCTCACGTCCGGGCGGACGATGCAGCGTCAGCGACATCTGACGGTAGGCCACGGCCTGCTTGGACAGGTCGTCGTAGATGACGAGCACGTGGCCGCCGGGGTTGGTCTCGCTGGCGGGCTTGCCGTCCTCGCCGTTGTACATGAAGAACTCGCCAATAGCGGCACCGGCCATAGGCGCGATGTACTGCATAGGGGCGGAATCGGCAGCAGTGGCCGAAACGATGATGGTGTAGTCGAGCGCACCGTGCTGAGCGAGGGTCTCGCGGATGTTGGCAACCGTGGAGGCCTTCTGGCCGATGGCGACATAGATGCAGACCATGCCCTTGCCGCGCTGGTTGAGGATAGCGTCGATGGCGATGGCGGTCTTACCGGTCTTACGGTCGCCGATGATGAGCTCACGCTGACCGCGGCCAATAGGCACCATGGAGTCGATAGCGAGCAGACCGGTCTGAACCGGCTCGCACACCGGGGTACGATCGATGACGCCGGGAGCCTTGAACTCGATGGGGCGACGGTGCGTGGCGACGATGTCGCCCAGGCCGTCGATGGGCTGGCCGAGCGGATTGACGACGCGGCCGAGCATGGCACGGCTCACGGGGATATCCATAATGCGGCCAGTGGTGCGGCACTCGTCGCCTTCCTTGATGGAGTCGACGGCACCAAACAGAACGGCGCCGACCTCGTCACGGTCAAGGTTCTGGGCAAGGCCGAAGACGGTCTCACCGGTATCGGAGCTCTTGAACTCCAGAAGCTCGCCTGCCATGGCGCTCTTGAGGCCGGAGACGCGCGCGATGCCGTCGCCTACCTCGTCGACCGTTGAAACCTCATGCGTATCGACCGTCGCGGAGAGGCTCGTGAGCTGCTCCTGCAGTTTCTTGGCGATATCCTGGGCATTGAGGGTTTCGGACATTAGGCTTCACCTCCGTACGAATTAGCAGAGTTTGCGAGGGTCTCCTGCGCGATGCGCAGCTGCGTCTTGACGGAAATGTCACGACGCTCGCCGCGGGCCTCGAGCACCAGGCCGCCCACGATAGACGGGTCGACCTGCTCGATAAGGAATACCTTGCGGCCGAAGTCCTGCTCGCATTTCTTAGTGATGGTTTGACGCAGCTCGTCGTCGAGCGGGATCGCCGTGGTGACGGTCACGCCCACTACATCCTCGTCTTCCTCGGCAACATACTTAAAGGCAGCTGCCACCTTGGGAAGAAGGTCGAGCTGGTCGCGCTTGGACATGGTGTCGAGCACGGCGATGATCTCGGGGCTGGCAGAAGCCAAGCGCTCGACCATCTCGAGGTCCTCGAACACATGGTTCTCGGCCTTGGCGGCTTCCAAAAGGGAACGCGCGTAGGTCTCGAGCACCTTGTCCTGATAGCGGCTAGTCGGCATTCAGGCTACCTGCTTCCTGGATGTAGCGCTCGATGAGCTTCTTCTGCTCGGCATCGTCCTCGAGTGCCTCGCCCACGATCTTGGTGGCGACGGCAACGGACAGGTCGGCGATGGAGCTCGCGGCACCGGCATAGATGGACTTGCGCTCGTCCTCGACGGTCGTATGGGCCTTGGCGATGATCTCCTCGGCCTCCTTGTGAGCAGCCTCGATGATACGGGCACGCTCGGACTCGGCGTCCTTACGGGCCTCGAGAACGATGTCGGCAGCCTGACGACGGGCGTCGGTGACGATCGAGTCGGACTCAGCGCGCTTGGCGATAGCCTCCTGCTTGGTCTTCTCGGCCTCGTCGAGGCTCTCCTCGATCTTCTTGCCGCGCTCCTCCATGGTTTTCATGATGCCCGGCAGGGCGACCTTGGCCAGCACGATCCAGATAATCAGGAAGGCGATAAGCGCCGGGATGAACTCCGCCATCTTAGGGATGAGGATGTCCGCACCGGCGGCGCCGTCCTCGGCGAACGCGGAAACCGGCATGAGCAGCGCGGCCGCGGACGCGGAGAGTGCGATCGCGCTCTTCTGGGATGAAAGATTCATACTTGACGCTCCGTGCTATTTAACGATCAGCGCGACAACGAAGCCGATCAGAGCCAGAGCCTCGCCGAAAGCGGAGCCCATGATGAAGACGGTGAACACGCGGCCCTGGACCTCAGGCTGACGGGCCATAGCACCCGTAGCACCCAGAGCAGACAGGCCGATAGCAAGACCAGCGCCGATAACACCGAGACCGTAACCGATAACTCCCACGATTCCTCCTTTGTCGTGCGTGTCTTATTTCACGCAGGATAACCTTTTTATAACTGCCGGGCTCCATGGGTACGGGCACCGGCGGTTTAACGAATTGCCTTACCTTTAAGGCACGAACGGAAGACTACTCCTCCTCCGCGACCTCCTCTGCCTCGGAGACATACACGGCGGTAAGGACCGTGAAGACGTAAGCCTGGATGGCGCCGACCACAAGCTCGATCGCATAGATCAGGATGAGGATGGCAAGCCAGGCCAGCGAAGGCAGGGCGCCGACGGCGTGGGCCGCGGAAACCTGCTGAAGCAGCGGCTGCATGAACATGCTCGCCATGATGGCGAACGAGCCCATGACCACGTGTCCTGCGAACATGTTGCAGAACAGACGGACGGCAAGCGTGATGAGGCGCAGGAAGGTCGAGAAAAGCTCGACGACCCACACGAGCACGTTCATCGGGAAGCTCACGCCCTGCGGGGCGAGGCTCTTGATGTAGCCGATCACGCCGTGAGCCTTGCATCCGTAGTAGATGAAGTACACGAAGGCGAAGATGGCGAGCGCGGCGGTGGAGCCGATTGCACCGGTGCCGGGCTTCATTCCCGGGATCAGGCCGATCATGTTATTGATCAGGATGAACAGGAAAAGCGAGCACAGGAACGGGAAGTGCTTCTTCCAGTTCTCACCCACGACACCCTTGCCGATATCGTTCTCGACGTACTCGATGATGTACTCGAAACCGTTGACGAAGAAGCCCTTGGGAACCAGGGTCTGCTTCTTCTTGAACACGGCCAGGACGATCAGGAGCACGATCGTGGAGACGATCAGCCAAAACGAGTACTGCGTGATGCCGCAGCTCAGATCGCCCACGACAGGGGTGGAGCTGAACTCGCTGACCAGATGATTAATCTCATCAGGCAGCTTTTCAAAAATTTCCACGACTTACCTTTCGACCTCATGAGGATCTCGCAGCGCCTTGGCGACGCGAACCGCGCAGGCGGCCATAAAGGCCACGAAGCCGATCGCCTCGCCCAGGAGGAACATGCGAAATGCCTCTCCGAACAACACAAACACAACCAAGGTAAAGACGAGCAGAGCGATTGCCGAGACCGCCAGACTCACCATACCCTTGAGCATGTCCGCATTCTGCTTATCGTCAAGAACCGGCTTGAGCGTAAAGACAAAGGGAAGGAAGGCAATTGCGCCCGCGATGGCGCCTGCAACGATAGCGAGCAGATCGGCTATCTGAAACATTGGCGTCCTCACTTTCCTTTTTAACGCCTCACAGAACAGTTCCCGCCAAACATTGGTGACTATTGTACGAGCCAATCGCTAAAGTACAACCGAAAAAGCATCGGTTAATACGCACCTGTTCGTTTTCTTAAGACCTTCTTTATGCCGCAGGTACGGTAATACGTTTTTCTCGAACCCTGCAGGGCAAAACGTCCGTTAACAGGAGTGCGCGTGGACGTCTTTTGCTCGCCCGCGCGCACCATTTCTTCGTATTTTCGACGTTAGCCGGTATGGCCCAGAGATTACAGCGTGCCGTAGATGCGGTCGCCGGCGTCGCCCAGGCCGGGAACGATGTAGGCGGCCTCGTTGAGATGGTCGTCGATGGCGCACGTATAAATATGTACGTCGGGGTCCTTTTCGGTCAGTGACTTGAGGCCCTCGGGCGCGGCGACGATGCACAGCATGCGGATATCCTTGACACCGCGCTCGCGCAGGTAGCTGATGGCCATCTCGGCCGAACCGCCCGTGGCGAGCATGGGGTCGACGACCAGGCAGATGCGCTGGTCGATATCCTTGGGCATCTTGCAGTAATACTCGTGCGGCTCGTGGGTGACCTCGTCGCGCTCCATGCCGATGTGGCCCACGCGAGCGGAGGGCACCAGATCGAGGATGCCGTCGACCATGCCAAGGCCTGCACGCAGGATGGGAACGATGGCGAGCTTTTTGCCGGCGAGCTGCTTAAACGTTGCGGTGGTGATGGGGGTCTCGACTTCGACGTCTTCCATGGGCAGGTCGCGCATGGCCTCGTAGCCGTCAAAAAGTGCGAGCTCGCGCACGAGCTGGCGGAACTGGTTGGTGCCGGTCTCCTTGTCACGCAGAATCGACAGCTTATGCTGGACGAGCGGGTGATCGACAAGGGTCACACGGGACGTATCGTAGGTGACGGTCATGGGTTGATTGCCCCTTTCGTTGCGGTCGGAAGATGGCCTTGCTGACAAGGCGCGCAGCAACGTTGCCGCCGCACGCCATGCATAAGTTTAGCGGTTTGTTGTATCGAGCAGCCCATCGCAGCCCTACTGTGCAGCACTGAGCGAGCGCTTGACTGCATCACGCCAGCCCGCAAGGTTTTGCTCGCGACGCTCGGCGGACATGTGGGGAAGGAAGGTCCTAACGATCTGGGCATTTTGCTCCAGCTCTTCAAGGTCTTCCCAATAGCCGACGGCAAGACCCGCCAAGTACGCGGCACCGATTGCCGTGGTCTCCACCGTCTCGCATTGCAGCACGGGGATATCCAGCAGGTCGGCCTGGAATTGCATGATGAACTCGTTGCGTGAGGCGCCGCCATCGACGGACAGGCGCTCAATCGAAAGTCCCACGTCCTGCTCCATGGCGCGCAGCACGTCATAACTCTGGTAGGCCATGGACTCGCAGGCCGCAC
Organism: Collinsella aerofaciens; assembly: GCA_036298925.1. GTDB lineage: Bacteria > Actinomycetota > Coriobacteriia > Coriobacteriales > Coriobacteriaceae > Collinsella > Collinsella aerofaciens_BN. The sequence continues at coordinate 23,774 of JAXJIC010000006.1, read as the reverse complement.
GCACAATGGTCGCGCGACTCGAGGCACCGGTCAGGCCGCACACGATACCGCGGGCATGCGGATCCCACCAGGGAGCGCCCAGGCCAGCGAAGGCGGGGACGAAGTAGCAGCCCTCGTTGTCGTTGATCGAAGCGGCGAGTTGCGCGGACTCGCTCACACTCGAGATGAGGCCCATGTTGTTGCACAGCCAGTTCATGGTTGAGCCGGCGGCAAAGATAGAACCCTCGAGCGCATAGCTGATCTTGCCGTCCGCGGCGATACCGATCGTGGAGACCAGACCGTTCTTGGATTCGACGACCTCGTCGCCGGTGTTCATGAGCATAAAGCAACCCGTGCCATAGGTGTTTTTGGTCTGGCCGGGATGGAAGCAGCAGTGGCCGAACAGCGACGCCTGCTGATCGCCCGCCACGCCCATGATGGGCGGCATGTTGGTCATGATGTCGCTCGCGACGCGGCCGTAGTCGCCCGAGCTCCAACGAACCTCGGGCATCATGGAACGTGGAACGTCAAAGAGCGCCAGCAGGTCGTCGTCCCAATCGAGCGTATGGATATTAAAGAGCGCCGTGCGGCTGGCATTGGTGTAGTCGGTGGCAAAGACCTGGCTGCCGGTAAGGTTGTAGATGAGCCAGGTGTCGATGGTGCCGAACATGAGGTCGCCCGCCGCCGCGCTCTCACGCGCACCGTCGACGTTGTCGAGGATCCACTGCACCTTGGAAGCCGAGAAATACGGATCGAGCGTGAGTCCCGTGCGGGAGCGCACCAGCTCTTCTGCGCCTCGCTCGACCAGCTCGTCGATCAGAGGTGCGGTGCGACGGCATTGCCACACGATGGCGTTATAGATGGGTTGGCCGCTTATGCGGTCCCACACCACCGTGGTCTCGCGCTGGTTGGAGATACCGATGGCGGCGATGCGGTCAGAATGGATGCCGCTCTTAAACTGGACCTCCATCATCACGCCGATCTGGCTGGCAAGCACCTCCATGGGGTCTTGCTCTATCCAACCGGGACGCGGGAAGCTGGTTTTGACGCTACGACGTGCCTGCGCGACGATGCAGCCGTACTCGTCGACGATGGTCGCAAGTACCGAGGTGGTGCCGCAGTCGAGCGCCATGATGTAGGAACCGCCAAAGTTAAACGAGGCATCTTCCATGCCCAGGCTGCCCAGATTCAACGACATCGCTTACACCTTTCTATTGCATCGGGTCGGACAGGACCCGTTCGATCTCTGATGCGGGAAGTGCACCTTGGCGCAGGATCTGGAGCCCGCCGTGCTGGAACGACACGATGGTCGAGGCGTCGCGACACGGGGTCTCGCCGGCGTCGACGGCCACATCGACCCCCTCCAGGATGCGCTCCTCCACCGTGACAAAACTTGCCGGCGCGGGCGCGCCATGCGTGTTGGCGCTGGTGCAGGCAAGAGGGCTGCCGCAGGCGCAGATGAGCGCTTGCACCACGGGCGAAGCCGAAGCGCGAAGTGCCACCGTGTCGTCGGCGGCGCGCATAAAGGTCGGCACGCAGGGGGCCGCCTTGACCACGATAGTCAGGGCGCCCGGCCAGCATCGTCGCGCAAGCACGCGGGCCTCTTCCGGGATATCCACGCCATAGCGGTCGAGCGCCTCGACACCATCGACCAGCCAGGCGACCGTTTGGGTGAGCTTGCGCTGCTTGAGGGTAAAGATGCGGCGGTAGCCAGTACCAAGCGCAGGGACCGCGGCGCCGTTAACGGTGGCATGCGGATCGCGCGGCCACAACAAGGATTCGCTTGTATCTTGGGGGACGGCATCGGAGAAGGCGTTGACTGCCACGGCGACACCGTAGACGGTCTCGGTCGGGATCAAGACCAGGCCGCCGCGGCCGAGCACCTCGGCCGCGCGCTCGACGGCAAGCCGATGCGGCTCGCGCGTTCCCTTGTATACCCGATAGACCGTCTGCATGTGTATGCCAGCCCCTTACGCTCTGGTGCAAGTTTGTTTACTGAGGGGCATTCTCGCACGAAACATTCAACCTATTTGCCCAGAGCGCATGTTGGTTTGGTGAGCGGCTTTAGTAGTCGGTGAAAGTGAGGGGGTTAATTGAAGATTTTTAGCGCGCAAGCGTAACGGTACGATCGGGAAACTCGATGCTTGCAACCAGTTTTCCGCCGAGGCTCTCTGCGTACCTGCTCAGCGTGTCGAGCCTCATCGAACCCAACTCCCCACGCTCGAGCTCGGATACACGTTTTTGAGAAACGCCCATCGACTGGGCGACCGACGCCTGTGTTAGATCTTTTAACCTGCGAATCTGAGCAAGCTTATAGGCTTCGATACGATCGCGAGTCCTCTCCTGCTCGGCGGTAATGGAGTCGCGTGTTATCCCGCGAGATTCCATATACTCATGCAGTTCCATCTCGATCGAGCCTCCTTACGTGGCGACGGTATATTTGCTCGGCCCTTGGAATGTTGATCGCATACCAACCGTTCCATTTTGCCCTTGACGATCCCGCTCGCGACTTATCACCCGCCAATAGCAATACCGCCTGGCGCTTGGGGTCAAAGGCGAAGAGGATGCGAATCACCTGCCCACCACACGACGTCACTCTCAGCTCCTTTAAATGATGAAGCTTCGAGCCCTTTACGCGGTCAACCAGCGGACGACCAAGGCTGGGACCTTCCTTCTCGAGCACCAAAAGGTCTGCATAAATCTGCTTCAGCGTAGCTTCATCCTGCTCATCAAGCCAAGGTTCAATGTAATCAAGCACGATACGGTACCGATGCAGCTGATTTGACATACCTTTCTCCTTCTATAGTAGAAGTTTTACGGTATATTGCAAGGACAAACTTGCGCAAATGTCTATTTATTCAGCTTAAATACGCTGTTTGGGCTCGGTGACGATGGCTCGAACGATGCGGGGACGATCGGTGAGGTCGTGGACGATACGCACGTCCGAAAGGCCTGCTTGACGACAGAGCTCGGCCGCGGCGTCGAGCGCGCCCTCGTAGAGCTCGCAGGCAAACAGGCCGCCGGCACGCAGCATGTAGGGCGCCGCGTTGAGCAGGCGGCGGAAGATATCGAGACCGTCGGCACCGCCCTCGAGCGCCAGATCGGGCTCAAAGTCCTTGACCTCATGCGGCAGCGAGCGCATGACATCGGTGGGGATGTAGGGCGGGTTGGAAACGAGCACGTCGAAGGTGCCCCACTCTTCGCGGGGAATGGAACTCACCAGGTTGGTGAGGCTGAAGGCGACCTCGTCGGACGTGAGGCCAAGCGCATCGCGGTTTTTGGTAGCAAGGTCGATGGCGCGCGGCTCGATATCGGTAGCAGTGCAGGTAACGTGCCCGCGGCGCTCCCAGGCAAGGGAGAGCGAAATGCAGCCCGTGCCGCAGCCGACCTCGAGAACGCGGGCAGTGCGGGGCTCGGCTGGGGCAGATACGTTAGCCTCGGCGGCATCTTGCGCGGGAGTCGCCTGTTGGTCGTTGTCCTCAATGGCGATGCCGTATTCGTCGAGCTCGGGCTCGGGGGTTTCCATGGCCTCTGCTTCTGCCGCTTCGGCTTCTGCTGCCTGCGCGGCGGCTTCCTCGGCCTCGCGGTCGGCCAGTTCCTCGGCATAGGCGCGGCTACCGAGCACGTCGCTACCCAGCGCAGCCTCATCGGCGGCCGTCAGGTTGGCGGCACGGCGCTCGGCGGCCGCGCGTTCGTCAGCCAGCGCCGCCTCGGCTTTGCGGGCCTGCTCGACCTCATCGTTCCAAGGCAGCTCCACGCGCTGGCGGGCAGCGGCCTCGGGGCTCAGCACCTCGGCATCCAGATAGTTCAGAACTTCTTCGACGAGCATCTCGGTCTCGGGGCGCGGGATGAGCACACCGGGGGCGCACGCGACGTCGATCATGCGAAACTGCGTGCTACCGGTGATGTACTGCAGCGGCTCGCCCTTCGCGCGACGGACGACCGCCGCGTGCATGGTCTCGAGCTGCGCTGCGTCGAGCGTCTCGTCCATGCGCATATATAAGTCGATACGCGCCAGACCCGTAGCTGCGCACAGCAGCCACTCGGCAGAAAGACGGGGGTGCTCCTCGCCGCGCTCGGCCAGGTACTCCTTGGTCCACTCGAGACAACGCTTGATGGTCCAGATCTCGTTTGCCATGGGGCCCTCCCCTCTTAAGCGCCGGACGGCGCGCGAATGTCGGAGCAGATTGTAAGCGAGGCTAGCGCTTGGCAAGGGGCGATTGAAGGCGATTATCGAGAATCAGCCCAGAATTTTGCACCGGGCTCGCTCAAAGTGTTCATTCGCCGACGTCCAGATTTGCATTCGTCAAGCTTTTGGCAAGGTTGACCCAAAACTGACCAATATCTAACCAAGAACTTGCCAAATCACTTGACGCGCGACGCGGTAAAAATCACCCCGCGACTTCTTGAACGATTTTTCGAGCAATATTTTCAATTGCAGATGAAGGCTGCTGATTACTTTAAGCAGTTAGACAGCTTAATTTCTAACAAAGCAGATTAAATAAACTTGAAAAGTAATTTACCCAACCTAGTCATTTAAGAACGTCCCCAATGACTACCCCGCATCCGGAGCAAGGCAACGCCGCAGGTAGAGGGCGGACAGCGAAAACGCCCCTAAGCGAGCAAGGTGACGTGAAAGAGGAGGGAAGCGTACTTTGGTACGCGACCGACGATTGAACGTCAGATTGCCGCTTAGGGGCGTTTGCAGCGTCGAGCAGTTACGGCGTTTGGTAAAACGCCGTAACTTAAACGGCCTGTGCCAGCTTCTCGGCTCGCTCGGCGGCGGCGAGCGCCTCGATGACGGTGCCGAGCTGATCGCCCAGAAGGACGCCGTTGTAGGTGGAGTTGAAACCGATGCGGTGATCGGTCACGCGGTCCTGGGGCTGGTTGTAGGTACGGATCTTCTCGGAACGGTTGCCGTGGCCGATCTGGCTCTGGCGCTCGGCACCGAGCTCGGCCTGCTGCTTCTCGAGTTCCATCTCGTACAGACGGGCGCGCAGCATCTGCATGCAGACCTCGCGGTTCTGGATCTGGGAACGCTGCTCCTGCGACTGCACCACGGTGTTGGTGGGCAGGTGGGTGATGCGCACGGCGGAGTAGGTGGTGTTAACGCACTGACCGCCAGGGCCGGAGGCGCAGTAGGTGTCGATGCGCAGGTCGGACTGGTTGATCTGGACGTCGATCTCCTCGGCCTCGGGAAGTACGGCGACGGTAGCCGTGGAGGTCTGAATGCGGCCCTGGGACTCAGTCTTGGGAACGCGCTGGACGCGGTGCACGCCGGACTCGAACTTCATGACGGAGTAGACGCGGTCGCCCTCGACCTTGAACTCGATGGACTTAAAGCCACCGGCCTCGCTGGGGCTGGAATCGAGCACGGTAGTCTTCCAGCCGCGCGACTCGCAAAAGCGCTGGTACATCTTGTACAGATCGCCGGCGAAGATGGCCGCCTCGTCGCCACCGGCGGCGGAGCGGATCTCGACGATGGTGTTCTTGTCGTCGTTGGGGTCGCTCGGGATGAGCATGTACTTGATGTCTTCCTCGAGCTGGGGAAGCTTGGCCTCGTTTTCGGAGATGTCCATCTGGAGCATCTCCTTCTCATCGGCATCGGTGGTATCGTGCAGCATTTCCTTGGCAGCCTCGATGTCATCGAGCGCGCCGATGTACTCGCGCGAGGCGGCAATGAGGTCGGACTGGTGCGCGTACTCCTTGTTGAGACGCGTGAACTCCTTGATATCGGAGGCGACGGCCGGGTCGGAAAGCTTCTTCTCGAGCTCCTCGTAGGCCTTGATGATCTTTTCGAGCTTGTCGCGCATGACGGACTCCTTTATATGCGTGAAGGCGAAAATCGGCAGAATTGATGGGGCGCGGGGCGCCGCTGCGGGGGTAAGCCCAGCTAGAACATGTCGATCTTCAGATACATGCGCATCCCTTCGCGTATGGGGTACATAATTGCGGTCTAACCCATATATGATAGCGTGCGCAGGCAAACCTGCATATAACCCGCACGGAATCCGACAAAGGGACAGTCCCTTTGTCGGATTCTAAAGCGTATGGATCAGGGCGACGAGGAAGCGGACACCCTGGAGGTAGGCGCGGCGGGTAATGCGCTCGTTGGTGCCGTGGACGCCGCGATCGCACTCGTCATCGTCGACCACAAAGGCCGAGAAGCGAATGCACTCGGAGCAAATGCGCTGGTAGTTGGCAGCGTCGGTCGCGCCGATCACGGTCGAGGGGACAATCGCCAACGGCTCGGATGATCCGTTTTCCTCCGTCCCCTTTGGATCACGGAAATAGCGGGCGGCGATGGAGCGAACCGCCTCGAGTCCCGGTCCGCCGATGCGCGGAGACGGCGAGGGTTCGGAGCTGCCGGGGCCGAGCTCGACCTCGACACGGTCGGCGAGCCCCGCCTCAGCAACGGCGACGCGGCAGCGGGCCACGACATCGGCCACGCTCGTGCCCTCGAGCATACGGAAATTGATATTGGCCCACATATCCTGCGGCATTACGTTGGCGCCGGTGCTGCCACCCTCGACCTGCGTGGGCACGCAGGTGGTGGTCACGAGCGGATAGAGCTTCTTGCTGGCGAGGCAATCGCGCACGATGGTGTCCTTGTTGGAGGCAATCTCGTCGGCCGTGTAGAGCCCCAACTCGACGAGCTGGGCGGCAAGCAAGTCGGTCACGCGCGTCGGCCACTCGATATCACAGATTGCGGTGATGGCACGGCTGAGCACCTCGAGCGATGTGCCACCGTAGGGGTTGGACGAATGCCCGCCCTCACTCTTCGTCTTGAGCACGATATCGGCATAGCCCTTCTCGGCAAGGTCGGCGTGCATGAGCCAGTCCTCGCCCGCGCTGTACTCGGCAGCCGAAACGATGCGGTAGTCGCCCTCGTCGATCAGGTACTCAAGCTCAATGCCGCGCTCCTCGAGCGCGCGGCCGATGGCGCCTGCGCCGTACTGCGTAGTCTCCTCGTCCCGGCCAAAGGCGAGCAGCAGGGTACGCTTGTGCTCCCAGCCGTGTGCGAGCGCATACTCAACCGCCTCGAGAATGCCTGCGACCTGGTCTTTCATATCGATGGCGCCGCGACCCCAAATGTAGGTGTCGTCCACATGTCCGCTAAAGGGGGCATGCGTCCAGTCAGCCTCGGTGCCGGGTACCACGGGAACCACGTCCATGTGGCCCATGAGCATAATGGGCTTGAGGGCAAGGTCGGAACCGCTAAGCGTCACCAATAGCGAATGGTCGATAAGCTCGACCTTACCCGCCGTAAATACGTGCGGCCAAGCCTGCTGCATATACGCGCGCAGGTCGTCGAACGGCTGCCAGTTCACCGCCTCGGCATCCATACTCGAGATGGTCGGAAACGACAGCACGCGGCCCAGGCGCTCGCACGCACCAGCTTCGTCCAAATCGGCAAAATCATCCTCATGCGCAAAGAAGCGCCAAACCTCGGCCATGACATCCTTTCGATTGTGATGACGAGGGCCGCCCCACGGGAGCGGCCCTGTCATGCAAACATTTGCGGTCGGTTACTTGTCCTCGAGATAACGCGAGAGGAACTCGCGGGTGCGCTGGTGTTTGGGGTTGCCAAAGATCTCGGCCGGCGCGGCGTCCTCGAGCACCACGCCCTTATCCATAAAGACCACGCGGTCGGACACGATTCGGGCAAAGGCCATCTCGTGCGTGACGACGACCATGGTCATGCCGTCGGCCGCGAGCTTGCGCATGACCTCGAGCACCTCGCCCACGATCTCGGGGTCGAGCGCGGAGGTCGGCTCGTCGAACAGCATGATCTGCGGATTCATGCATAGGGCGCGGGCGATGGCCACGCGCTGCTTTTGGCCGCCGGACAGGCGACCCACGGCGGCGTGCGCGAACTTTTCGAGCCCCACACTCGTCAAATGCTCCATCGCGACCTTCTCGGCCTCGGCCTTGCTCATTTTTTTGAGCGTGACGGGCACAAGCGTGCAGTTGTCGAGCACATCCATGTTGTTGAACAGGTTAAAGCCCTGGAACACCATGCCGATGTCCTCACGCAGCTTGTTAATGTTGCAGCGCTCGGCCGTAAGGTCCTGGCCGTGGAACCAGATATGGCCCGCGTCCGGAGTCTCGAGCAGGTTGAGGCAGCGCAGAAAGGTCGATTTGCCCGAGCCTGAGGCGCCGATAATGGTGACGACCTCGCCGGGGTTAACGGACAGGTCGATGCCCTTGAGCACCTCGAGCGAGCCAAAGCTCTTGCGCAGGCCCTCGACGCGGATGAGCAGCTCATTGGTCTGTGCGGCGGCCGCGGTGCCGGTAGTGGCGGTATCTGCCATGATGATTCTCCTCGTCTTGAGCCTAGTTGGAGCTGGGCAGCGTGACCGGAGCCTCGGCGCCGAGCTTTTTGCCAAAGGCCTCGAGCAGGCGGCTCGCCACGAGCGTCAGGATCAGGTAGACCACGAGCGCCACGCAGTAGACCTCCATCTGGCGGTAGTACACGCCGGCGACGGTGGTGGTGGCGTACATGAGGTCAAACACGCCGATGACCGAGAGCACCGACGAATCCTTGATGTTGATGATGAGCTCGTTGGTGAGCGCCGGAATCGCGTTTTTAATGCCCTGGGGGAACACGACTTTGCGCATAGCTTGCCACTGCGACAGGCCCAGCGAGCGTGCTGCCTCGGCCTGGCCGGGATCGATGGACTCGATGCCGCCGCGCAGGACCTCCATCATGTAGGCGGTGGAGTTGAGCGAGATGGTGACGAGGCCGGCGGTGAAGGTGCTCCAGATCTGGTTGGCCTGGGCGGTCTCGAAGCCCATGCCGCGCAAAACGGTGAAGCCCGCGTAATAGATGAGCAGACCCTGGACCATCATGGGCGTGCCGCGCACGATGGTGGAGTAGACGGTCGCAAAGCCGCGGCCGATACTCTTAAAGAAGCGCACCAGGTCGTTGTCCACGCGATCGAAGGTCTGAATGCGTAGGAACACGAAGAGCAGCGCCAGGAAGAATGCGATGACGGTGCCGAAAGTGGCAAGCGCGATGGTGATCTCGATACCGCGAATGAAGAAGTCCCCGCTCTTGTAGGTCATGTAGACCAGGCTCGACAAAAAGTCGCTGGGGTTGGAATCCGAGACAATGCTCACCTGCACCAGGTCGATAAACGACATGACGCAGCGGTCGATAAAGAAAACTGCCGCGATGGCGACCACGACGTAGCTGCCTAAGCGTGCTCCACGACGGAAACGCTCGGATGCGAACGGCGACTTTTCGCGATAGTCGCTCCAGTGCATAAGCTTGGTGACCAGCGCCGCCGCCGACACGACGAGCCACGCCCACAGGATCGCCCAAAGGCAATCTTGGAACACGCCCGTGGGGGCCAAGAAGCTCAGCGGCGTGGGGTTGCGCTGGCTAAACGCCAGGCCGAGCGCCGCGATAACGCTCGTGCCCAGGTATACATAACGGTGGTCGGCCCTGATAAAGGAGGCCAGGCGATTAATGGTTTTCATGCTGCCTCCCTATGCCGGCTGACGGTCGAGGCACGCGTCCCACATTTGGTCGCGCTCCTCTTGGCTAATGCCCTTGAGTGTCTTGTCGATGAGCTTAAGCAGCTTGTCCGAGCCCTTGCGGCAGCCGACGTTTGCCGTGACCTCCTGCTTAAAGCCCTCGCCCTCGGCAAATTGAATCGGCACGATACCCGGGTTTTGGGCCATATAGCCCTTCTCGTTCTCGGTGTTGTAGGTCACGGCGTCGCAGGTGCCCTGCAGCAGGTTCGAAAACACCGTGGGAACCGAATCGACCGGGTTTTTGTGCACAACGCCCGGAATCTCGTCGATGACGGTATCGAGCATGGTGTCCTTTTGGCCGAGGACCGTTGCGCCGCTAAAGTCGCTGAGCTTGGTCGCATTTTGGTAGGGCGAGCCCTCTTTTACGAACAGGCCAAAGTAGCCAATGAAGTACGGGTCGGAAAAGCCGACGGACTCCTCGCGCTCGGGCGTGGCGCTCATGCCGGCAATGATGAGGTCGATCTGGCCGTTGTTGAGCGAATCGATAAGACCCGAGAAGCCCTGCTTGACGGCAACGGGCTCGCCACCGAGGGCCTTGCAGACGATCTTGGCGATCTGCACGTCGTAACCATCGGCATAGGCGCCCTGCACGTTGTCGATGGGGATAGTGTACTTGCTGGCTTCGGAGACCTGCCAGTTGTACGGGGCGTAGGCCGCCTCCATGCCAATGCGGATCTTATCCTTGCCGATCACGGAATCGGACAGGTCGTCGCGACCGCCGCCCGTCGTGGGCTGAACTACTTCCAGCGTGGAGGGGCGCTGGCAACCGGCAAGTGCGCCGGCGACGACAGAAGCGCTCGCAGCGAGAGCGCTACCCAAAAAGATGCGACGGCTGCATATCGGCTGGGTCTGCGCATCGCACTGTTGGGGAGAATGCATAATCTGCCTTCCCTGTTGAATCGTATGCTGACGACTTAACAGGATATACGCCAGCGACCAGCAGTGCAGCACAAGCTCGAAAAATTAATAGACACATGGTAGTCATTGGGGACGTCGATGTTTTGGCAATGCCGGCGAGCGACGTCCAGAGCGAACAAGTGGCATGAAAAAGACAAGGCATGACCAGAAGCCTTTTGAATGACAAATTATCGCTCTGGACGGCACGCAGCATCGACCGAGCGGCGGAACCTCTAGAGCAAGGTGACGCTAAAGCTGCGTTTATCGGTAGCGCCGGGGGCCAAGGTGATGGTGTTGACCTTGTGCTCAAAGACGTCGTCCTCGGTGGACATGGTGGTGTGACCGGTCCAAGGCTCGAGCGCCACAAACGGGGCGTCGTTGGCGGCAGACCACACGCCGATGTACTTAAAGCCCTCAAAGTCGATCTTGACGCCGTGGCCCGACTTGCGGCCGCGCAGCGTGAGCGTGGAGCCCGGGGTATCGGTGAACATGATGGCGTCGTTATCGAAGCTGCGGTGCGTGATGGGCAGCACGTCCGAGTTATCGGGAGCCTTGTAGCTACCCTCGAACGTCATGAGGCCATCGGGCGTGATGATGGGGGCCTCGTTGGTCCAAGCCTCGGTAAATGCCAGCTCGTAATCCTCGAACGCCTCGTCCTCGGCACCGGGAGCAGGTACGTTAAATGCGGGGTGGCCGCCCACCGAGAACGGCAGGTCCACGTCGCCGGTATTGGTGACGGCAAAGGTCTGGGTAAGTGTGGCGTCACCAGTCAGGGCATAGGTCATGTTGAGCTTAAAGTGGAACGGAAAGGCCTTGAGCGACTCGAGCGTGTCGGTGATCTCGTACGTTACCGAGGAGCCGTCCTCCGAAACCTCGACCAGCTTGTGCTCGACGATGCGCGCGAGGCCGTGGCGCGGCATCTCGCAGGTGCCAGCCGCAGACGTCGCCGTGTTGTTGCGCAGCGAGCCCACAATGGGGAACAGGATGGGCGCATGCTTGCCCCAAAAGGCGGGGTCGCCCTGCCACAGATACTCGTTGCCGTTGAGGGCAAGGCTCGTGAGCTGGGCGCCCATGGAATCGATGGCCGCGGTGAGGCTGCCGCGCTTGATGGTAGTGACGGTAGACATGCTACTTCCTCCAAAAGTAAACAATAGTGTCGAGGGCTATTGTCCCACTCTTGGCGGCGGGGTTGAGCGACAGGCGCAGTTATTGAGCAATAGCGTAAAGGTCAAACCCGCCCTGCGGAGTGCTATCGACCGTATCGGGCGCTTGCGAATTAAAACTCACCGGGACCATGCGCTTTGAGGCGCGGTAACGCGTGCCGTCGGTGGCGACGGGCGGCTCATCGACCGTGAGCTCGTAGTCGCCGGGCTTGAGCTCGATACCGTCACCTTCGGAATTAACGTATTGGTACTCGTCGATTGCTTGTCCCCTGAGCGTGCGGCCCACGATATGGACGAGCATTTGGCTGTCGCCGCGCGCGGTATCCCACGTCGCGCCGTCCTTAACCTCGACCGACACATGCACCGAGCGCGTGCGGCTGAGCGATTGCTCGACGGACATCTCGACCTTGGCGGCGTCTTTTCGCTGTTGTTCGACATGGCTCCAGACGTTTCCAATTACCGAACAAGCGATGACGCCGGCCATGAAGGCGATGAGGATGGGGCCGAGCGGAGAGCGGCGGCCCGCGTCTTCCTCACGAGCCAGGTCGGGACGATGCGTAGGCGCAGGCGCCTGAGCACCCTGCGCGGGCACGTCGAGTATGCTGAAGGATGCCGTGCTGCCGGGGTCGATGTTATGGCGCAGCTGCGGGATCTTGGCCGGCGAGATCGACATGTCGGCTGGCTCGCCGAGCGTGGCCGTGGCATCGGCCTTGGCCTCGTCGGCCTCGGCCTGGGCCCAGGCCTGTTCAAAGGTTAGGGGCTCGACAGGGTCGAGGGCGGCATCCGAGTCGGCGACGGCATCGTTGCCGGTCTCGTCCTCGTCGCTCGACACGTCACGCGGCGTGGGCTCGTCCCACTCCTCGTCCAAAGCCTCGCCCTCGCTATACCACCATTCAAAGTTATCGATATCCATACGGGGCGCCCCTTAGGCCTCGCAAATAAACACTCGCTAGTCTTATACCCCCAGACGGCACCGAAGCTCACCCGCGCCGGACACGAAAACCATCACAACATTCGACGATTTTCCTCGAATTCGAGATTTTCATCGAATGTTGTGACGGTTTGGGCAGCAGCCACACCACGAACGTGACAAAGGGACCGCCCCTTGTCACATCCGGAGGGCGACGGGGATTTGGATGCAGCAGAAATCCTCTTGATGGGACTCGTCGTAGCTCGTGGTGTCCAGGTAGCAAAAATCGAAAGCGTTGCCGATGGGCTGGAGCGCATGTTTGTCCATGCAGGCGACGATGGCGCGGATACCCTCGGGCTCGTACGGCATACCCCAGCGGCTCATACATAGATACGTGCCCTCGGGCAGCACCTCGACGCCAATCTCCGCTAGCTCGGCAGGATCGCTTGGCAGTATTTCCTCGGCACCACGCGGCAGCACGGCAAAGGAGCCGGCTCCGGCGATGGGGTCGTCGGAATGCAGCGCCTCGCGACGCAGCATGGCGCCCCAACCGCGCATGGGGCGTGTGCCCGTGAGCGCACGCATGCGCAGAATCGCTCGCATGAGCGTGGGGTGCAGCATCGAGCGGCCGCGCTCGATATCGCCCGGGAACTCCTCAAAGACCACGTAGCGGCGCTCGAACTGCTTGAGCTCCGGCTTGCCCTCGCGCTCGCGCCAATAGACTGCCTCGTCATAAAAACTCAGCCGCTCCTGCACGCTCGCACGCTCGGCTTTGAGCCCGGCGATCTGCTCGTCGAGTGCCTGTACCCGCGAGCGCAGGTGGTCGGTCATCTCTCCGATGTCGAACGTCGAGGTCAGGCGATCGATCTCATCGAGTTCCAGCCCCAAGTCGCGCAACATGCAGATCAGACGCATGAGCGGGATCTGCGTGGGCGAATAGAAACGGTAGCCCTTTTCGTTAACCACGGCGGGCTTAAACAGGCCAATCTTGTCGTAATAGATGAGCGTTTGGCGCGAAACGTTAAACAAGCTCGCCATCTCGCTGATCGCATACATACCCGTCTGCATAGGTCCTCCCGACACGTCCTTTGACGCGCAAAGCCCGCCGCCCACAGGGGCAGCGGGCTCAAACACTACTCGTATCCTACCCTAAAGATGCCTATGACCAGCGCTTATAGTTTGCACATGACACGCCGACGGCCTCGAGCGCCTTGGCGGCGATGTGATGCACCGCCTCGTCGAGCGTGGCGGGGCCGTTGTAAAACGTGAGCATGGGCGGCATGAGCATGACGCCCGGCACGCGCGCCAGGCGCGCCATGTTGTCAACATGGATCGCACTGAAGGGCGTCTCGCGCACCATAAGCACCAGGCGTCGCTGCTCTTTCATCTGCACGTCGGCCGCACGCAGCAACAGGTTTTCGCTGTAGCCGCTCGCAATTCCGGCGAGCGTCTTCATGGAGCAGGGCGCCACAATCATGCCGTCGACCGGATAGGTGCCGCTTGCAATGGCAGCGCCGATGTTCTTGTTGTCGTAAACCACATCGGCATAGCACGCAAACTCGTCGAGCGTCATGCCGAGCTCCTGCTCGATGGTGATCTCTCCCCCGCGCGTGACGACAAGCGCCGACTCGGCGCCAGCCTGACGCAGGCACTTGAGGCACTCAAGGCCCAGCGCGGCACCGCTGGCGCCAGACACGCCAACGACAATGCGACGGGGACGGACAGAAGACTCAGGCATGACAACTCCTTTGTTACTTGGCAGGGCTACTTACTAGAGAGCAAGCTCGGCAGCCCACTTCTCCTTGTCGATCTCCATGAACTGCGAGCGGATGAAGTTCTTCTTGAGGCTGAACGGAACCGTGCAGTCGAAGATGGCCTTGCAGGCGATGCCGTGCTCGCGGATCGAGGGATCGAACGCGGGGTCGTTGGACGGATCGAGCACGTGGCAGTGGCAGCCGGGGATGGTGATGAGGTCGACGTCGGCCTGGAAGCGCGTGGTCATGGCCCACATCACGTCGCTCATATCGAAGATGTCGACATCCTCGTCGACCAGGATCACATGCTTGAGCTCGGAGAATGCCGAGAAGGCGAGCATGGCGGCGTTGCGCTGACGGCCCTCGTCATTCTTGCTCGACTTCTTGAACTGCATGATGGCAACGAACTTGCCGCCGCCGCAGGGAGCGGCGTGGACGTTGAGCAGGCGGCCCGGGATGGCGGTCTCGACCATCTTGTAGATGGAAGCCTCGGTGGGGATGCCGGCCATGGACACGTGCTCGTGCGAAGGGCCGATGCAGCTCTCCATGATGGGGTTGACACGCGTGGTGACGGCGGTGATCTTGATCACCGGGCAGACCTTGGCGCCTCCGGTGTAACCGGGGAACTCGGGCATGGCGTAGCCGTGGCCGTTGACGTCCTCGTTGATGGTCTCGTCGTGCATGAGGTAGCCCTCGAGCACGTACTCGGCATTGGCAATGCACTTCTGCGGAACGGTGACGCAGTCGGCAAGCTCGACGGCGTGGCCGCGCAGGGCACCGGCGATCTGCAGCTCGTTGAAGCCGAGCGGCGTGGTGGGAGCCTCGAAGCCGCAGCACATGTACACGGCGGGGTCCAGACCGATGGAAATGGAGATGGGCATGTCCTCGCCGCGCTGGCAGTACTCGTCAAAGAACGCGCCCAGGTGACGACTGCCCGGGGTGATCCACATGGCGAGCTTGTCCTTGTCGACGCAGGAGAAGCGGTGGATGGTCACGTCGGACTGGGTGCCATCGGGGCTCGTGCCGTAGGCGAGGCCCATGGTGATGTAGGGGCCACCGTCGACGGGCGTGTTGGTGGGAGCGGGAACGATCTTGCGCAGGTCAAAGCCCTCGTCGGTCGCCTTGTACACAACCTCCTGGCAGTCGACGTGCTTGCCCTCGGCGATCTGCTCGGGGGCGATCAGGTTCTCGAAGCGCTTGCCGATCTCGAGGCCCAGGTGCTCCTCGTCTAGGTCGAGCAGGGCGGCAACGCGCTTGCGGCTGGCAAGCATGCCGATGCAGACCTTGGCGTCGTCAAAGCCCTTGACGTTGTTGAAGACCATCGCCGGGCCCTCTTTGGTCGGACGCATGACGGTGCCGCCGGCACCGACGTGACGGTAGACGCCCGAGACCTCGGCATCGGGATCGACCTGGGTATCGGTCTCGAGCAGCTGGCCCGGCATCTCGCGCAAAAAGTCGAGTGCAGAACGCAGGTCGTGGATCTGGGAAGCATCGGTAGTGGACATGGCATGCTCCTTTCGGGAGAGTGCCCGACGGCGGTGTGCCGCCGGGCGGGGTAACGTAATGGGGCCGCGGCGCTCACAAATGGAGTGCTCGGCCACTCGAAGTTCAAGTGCTTGGCTGCTTACAGCCGGGACGCCCGACCGCTTACATCAGGCCAAAGAGGTGGAACCAGGCGGCCTCGACCAGCACGACGACAAAGACGACCGCGGTGAGGGGGATGCCCATGCGCATGGCCTCTTTGGAGGTGTAGCCGCCGGCGTCCTTGCCTTCGCCGATAAGGATCGGCAGGTTATGGAACGGCAGGATGTAGTGGATGTTGATGGACGTGAAGACGATGAGCGCCACGGCGAGCGGGCTCACGCTGGAGCCGGCGGCAAAGCTGATGAACGCCGGCACGCACACGCCGAGCACGGCCATGACCGAGCCCATGAACATGTGGATGATCATGGAAAGCGCGGCGACGAGCAGGGCGAACAGGAAGATGTTCTCGGGCACGGAGCTGGGGAGCACGACATCGGCGATCCAGGCGTTCATGCCGGTGGCACCGCCCACGGAGCCCACGGTCATGGCGGCCGTCAGGAACATGAGGGACTTGATGTCGACAGCGTTCCAGCTGGCGGGGGTGAGGACTTCGCCGATGATGGGCATGGCGAGAGCGACACCAATGGCCAGGGTGACCCAGCCGATGTAATCGCCCGAAACGGTGAGCCACAGCGCGATGGCGATGACAAGCCACACGATGGTGCGGATCTCTTTGACGGAGAGCTTGCCGAGCGCGGCCTGCTTGGCCACGATCTGCTCGCGATCGTAGACGAGCTCCTTGCTGGGCTTAAAGAGGAAGAGGCCCAAGAACAGGGTGCACAGCAGCGCGACCAGCATAGGCACGCTCATGTACAGGAACCAGTCGACGAAGGACGGGCTCATGCCGCCGGCCTCGGCGCTGTACTGTGCAACGAGCGGGTTGAGCGTGGAGTCGCCCGTCAGGAAGAACATGGAGCCCGGGGCGGCAGCGGCAAACACGAGGAAGCCGAGCTTGCCCTTGTCGTCGTCACCGTAGCCGGCGGACTCGGCGATGACCGAGACGACGGCGAGGATGAGGAAGGCGCGGGGGAACGGATGCGGGATCAGCAGCGACAGCACAAAGGTGAGCGCGAAGATCGAGATGATGAGCGACTTAGCATCGCGCACGAACTTGAGCATGAACGTGTAGGCGATACGCTCGCCCAGGCCCGACTCCTTGACCGCGCTGGCGATGAGGTAGGCGCCGATGACGAGCCACATGGTGGCCTTGGTCCACGAGCTAAACGTAGAGGCGACCGTCGCCGAGATGCTCGCGGCGCCCGTGTCGTCCACGCATACCTTGAACAGAACGAGCAGCGCGCAGTAGAGCAGGCCCACAAAGCCCGGCTGTGCCACGCCACATGCCCAGAACACCACCGTGGCGAGCGTCAGTGCCAGACAGGTCTGACCGCCGACCGTGAGCTCGACCGTCGAGCTCAGCTCCGCCAAAGGAAGAAACTTCACCAGCAAAAAGACAACGATACCCAGCACAAAGCCAATTTCGCGCTTGGTGATCTTAAACGCCTTCTTTTCCGCTTCCATCTCCCCACCTTTCTTGTTGGGGGCGCTCCGGATTCGCAGCCACGTTGCCGCTTAAAAAGGGGCGCCCGTTATCGGACGCCCCTTACGTTGCGCTGTGTTGCGGCAATACAGTCAAGCGGATTTTTTTGGATGAGAAGCGGTCCCCTGGACAAAAACCGTCACAACATTCGACGCTTTTTCTCGTTTTCGAGATTTTCGCCGAATGTTGTGACGGTTTGGATGTGACAAAGAGGCTGTCCGATGTCACATAGCGAGGGCCGTACGGATGGATGGGTCGCTGAGGGCCTCGCGGAGCCAAGGGGCCAGCTGTTCGGGGTGACCCCGCAGGTAGCCGTCGAGCTCGGATGGAGCCACGCGGCGCACCTCCGAGATCTCCTCTTGGTTGATATGCAGCTCGCCCGGCTCAACATGGGCAAGGTAGACCTCGCACCATTCGCACTCGCAGCGACCATCGCCGTGGTCCTCGCGGTACACCACGTGACCGAGGTGCTTGAGCTGATCGGGCTCGCGCGTAATGCCGAGCTCTTCGTTGATGCGGCACGCCGTGGCGGCCGCGACGTCTTCCCCGGGAAGCGGATGGCCGGCACAGCTATCGGCCAGCACCCCACCCCACAAGCGCTTGAGCGGGCTGCGGCGACAGAGCAGCAGGCGCGCGTCTTCGCCCCGGCCCTCGACCAAAAGCGTCAGAAATGCCCGATGCAGGATGCCCTCGCCGGTATGGGCCTCGATACGGTCGACGGGGCCAAGCGCCTCGCCGGTCGCGGCATCGACCGCCACGACCTCGGCGCCCGCGCCGCCCTCATCCCAGCCGGCGCGCAGAATACGGGCTGCGGCTTCCTCGAGCGCGGCGATGAGCTCCTTGGTGGTGTCGAGCACGCGCTGCAGGTCGTCCCCGCTCGCCTGTTCAACATGAAAACCCGTGCTTGCAACTACCGGCACGTCAAAGCGCGTGGCTAGCGCCGCCGCGATATCGTGCGCCGGGATCTCGTCTCGATGGCACGGAACGGCCAGGATGCTCACCGCCGCCGTACGGCCGGGCTCGGGACGCGGAATGGCCTGCGCCGTGGCGCCCAGGTGCGCGAACTCCGGCGAGCAGGCGTACACCGCCATGCCTCGCGGCGTCACCGTCAGCTGGGCCTCGAGCGCAAACTTGCCCTCGCCCACTGCAACCTTTGTCGTGTGCATACCCATGGGATCTCCTGTCGCCCGCGATGTACCTGAGACCATCTTCGCCTGTATTGCGACTATACAGGCAAGGTCCCGACCTGACAAAGGCGCTGCTCCTTTGTCACATTCTGCTAGAGTTGCAGGGATTGAATCCCGCTTATTCATGCGACATTGGAGTGACAACCTTGATCGCCGCAACCACGCCTAAAAGTAAGTCAACCGCCGCCGCGCTCTCCCCCGCGCGCACCAAGCTCTGCCTGGCGCTGCTCGTGTTGTTAGGCTTTTCGCTCGGCTGCTCGGAGTTCGTGGTCATCGGCATCGAGAGCGACCTGGCGACGGAGCTCGGCATCTCGCTTGCCACCGCGGGCCAGCTCATCAGCGTGTTCGCGCTCGTCTACGCTATCGCCACGCCGGTGCTTGCGCTCAGCACGGGGCGTTTTCGCCGCTACCAGCTGCTCGTGTGCTACAGCATCGTCTTTGTGCTGGGCAATCTTGTCATGGCTCTGGCACCCAACTTCCAGGTGCTGTTCGCCTCGCGCATCATCTTGGGCTCCGTCTCGGGCGCACTGCTCGCCGTGGGTGTGACGTACATCCCCGAGCTTCTGTCCCCGCAGCAAACTTCACTTGCAATCTCGGTGGTATATGGTGCGTTTTCCGTGGCAATGGTCTTTGTCACTTCGATCGGCAAGTTTGTGGCCGACACACTCGATTGGCACGTAGCCATGTACGGCACGCTGACCTTTGCCGTTCTGATCTGCGGAGCGCTCGTGGCGTTTATGCCGCGCGCTGGGCAAACCGACGAGCCTGCCACCTTTCGCGAGCAGGCGGGGCTGCTGCGCGAGCCGAGCATCATCACCGGCATGCTCATCTTTTTGTTTGGCGTGGGCTCGGTCTATGTGTTCTACGGCTACGTGACGCCTTATCTTGAACAGGTGCTGGGCATGGGCACGGTCGAAGCCAGTACCACGCTTATGGCCTACGGCGTGTTCTGCCTAATCTCGAACATCCTGGGCGGATGGATCGACGCGCGCTTTGGCATGAAGGCGCTGCTTGTGACGTTTGTGCTGCAGGCTGCGGCGTTACTCGGACTGTTTGCTGTGGGCGGCACCATGCCGCTCGCGCTGGTCTTTGTCTTTAGCTTGGCGTTGCTCATGTACCTGTTCTCGGTATCGTGCATCACGCACTTTATGGACGTGGCACGCAGCCGCCATCCCAAGTCGATGGTACTCGCAAGTTCGGTTGAACCCATGGCGTTTAACGTCGGCATCTCGTTTGGCACCGCAGTGGGCGGCGCCGTGGTAAGCAGCGTTGGCATTGCGTACGTGGGCGCAGTGGGCGCCGCGTTCTCGCTTGTGGCCTGGGCCCTCACGCTGGTGACGATTAAGCTGGCTCGCTGGGAGCGCCGTCGTCAATCAGCACAGCTCCGGATGCAGGCATAGGAGCGAACATAGCCCAAGGTGGCGAGCAACCGGTGAAAACCGTCCCATACAAGTAGTGTTTATCCGCCTGGAAGCTTCAGCAGTGCAATTTCGTGTATTTCAGATACACGTTTTTCTTCGATTTCATGTATCTGGAACACATGAAATCTTGAGCACCCCTGTCTTCGTGGAAAACGTTTTTGCCCGCTTTACATCAGACGATGGGCGTGAGCTGCGTCATCCTCCACTCTGCGCAGTTGGCTTCATTGGAAAGGGCTGTGTTACAGTGCCACCGCAGGCCGTACGGCCCTGTCTAGAAAGGAAACCCTGTGCAACGCGTTCTTTTTATCTGCCATGGCAACATCTGTCGCTCGACGATGGCTGAGTCGGTGTTTACCGAGTTGGTGCGCCGCGCCGGGCGCGAGGGCGAATTTGTCATCGATTCCGCTGCGACCTCGACCGAGGAGATTGGCAACCCGCCGCATCATGGCACGGTCGCCAAGCTGCGCGAAGTCGGGATTCCCGTCGTCGCACATCGTGCACGTCAGGTGCGTCGCGCGGAGTATGGCGACTGGGACCATATTGTCTATATGGATGCTGAGAACGCGCGTGGCCTGCGTCGCATCTTTGGCGACGACCCTGACGGCAAGATTACGCGCTTGCTCGATTGGACTGATCGCCCCGGCGACGTGGCCGATCCCTGGTACACCGGCAATTTCGATGCCACCTACCGCGACGTGATCGCCGGCTGCACCGCCATGCTCGAGCAGCTGTAGGTTCGTGGGCGCACGAACCACGCTCTAAACGGGAGAAAATCCACGCTCATGAATGTGGCAAAGGAACTGCCCCTTTGTCACATCCGGGACTGGCCCTAGACCGGCTTGACCTCCAGCTTTATCCCCTCGGCGCAGGAGTCGCCCAAAACATCCGAAAGGGCCCAGGTCGCATATAGCGGCAAATAGAGAACCGCTCCGTTGCGCTCAACGTTGCCTCTCGAGAAAACAATCCCGAGCCTTACGCCATATTCAGCCGTATCAAGCACATGACCGAGCGCAGCGTGCGCGTGGTAATAGGAGCCCGATTTAACCTCGATCGGAACAGCCGTCCCATCCGGTCCGTCGACCACAAAGTCCACTTCACCGCGCTTTTTTGTCTGATAGTAGTAAAGCTGGCGATTTTGGGCAGCCAGCTGCTGGGCCACCACGTTTTCGTAAATGCCGCCCAGATTGGGCTCCTTGTTATCAAGATACGCCGCTTGGGCGACTCCAACGGGGTAGCGCGCCATCAACATGCCCGTATCCGATTGGTATAGCTTGAACTGCGATGGCCGTGCCGTCTTGAGCAGGGGCGACTTTGGCTCGGTTACGATATCGGCTTTGAGAGCAACGCCGGCATCGACAAGCCAGACAAAATCTCGCTGGTACTTCTCATAATGCGCCTTGGGGTCAATGGAATTGAGCACGAAACGCTTGTGTTCGCCCTCGAGCATAATAGGGAGCTGATCGTAGATGCTCTGCACCTGCAGGGCTCGCCCGCTTGCATACTTGGAGATATCCCGCCGGTACTGTTCGTTGAGCTCTGACTGTAGCTGACGAACAGAGGCAAGGTCGCCCTGCGTGTCAAGGAAACGCTGCACGACCTCCGGCATTCCGCCGACAACGGTATAGGTCCTGAAGTTTGCCATCATCGCGTCATGAATGTAATCAGGAATGGGCCTCTCGCTGATACACGCGTCACGTATCGTTTGACGAGCCCCCTCGCTCACCCCGATTGCCCAGCAAAACTCCTCAAAATCGAGCGGGAACATCCTAAGCTCGCGAACATACCCCACGGGATAGGACCTGACGCCCTTGAACTGAGTCCCGAGCATTGACCCCGAAAACGCCCAGCGGCACCTCCCGTCCTCAACAAGGAACTTTGCCATCGTCATGATGTCGGGGGCCTCTTGGACCTCATCGATAAACACGAGCGTTTTGCCTGGCGCAATCGACTTTCCCGAAAGAAGCGTCACCCTGCTGATGAAATCATCGGCATTCCGCGCCTCGAGAAGAGCATCTTTTGCCTGGCGGTTTTCCATGAGGTTAAGCTCAATGTAGGTTGCATGGCTGGCTTTGCCAAATGCGCGAATCGAATAGCTTTTGCCGATCTGGCGAGAACCCGTGATGAATAGGGCCTTTTGCTCGGCAGACTTCAGCCAACGCTCCAGCTCTGCCGCTATTTTCCTGCGCAGCATAGGCTCTCCCCTCGGTGTCATCGAATGAAATGCAAAGTTTTATATGCTTGATTATCGATGAAACGCAGAATTTTTAGAACCTAAAATCAAATGAAATGCAGAGATTTGAAATTATAAGCAAAAGAAGGGGCACCACCGGCGAATGTGTCAAAGGGGCTGTCCCTTTGTCACATTGCGCTCGACTACTCGTCAACGATCTCGGCAAGCCAGACGTTCAGCGTATCGACCTCGGGGCAGCAGAACTTTGCCGTACCAGGCTCGTTGCCAGGCACGGTTCCGCCATAGCGCAGGATATCGATATAGGGAAAGCCCACGTGACAGGCCATGGCGCACATCTTGCCGCGGTCTCGATCGAAGTCGAAGACGTCTCCCGGCTTGTGACCATGGTGACAACGGCACGCACCCAGCTGGTCCACGCAGCTCACGCGGATACGCGGACGCTTGCCACGCGGCGCGCCGAGTGGCTTGTTCTCGCCTGCAGGCTTGATGCCGCCCTCGCCAGCATTACTCATGGTCAACCACATCCAGGCAGGCCTCGATGGGAAGGCCAGCCGACTTGTCCTCTTGGTCGGCATTGCGCTCGATAAGCTCAGCCACCACACGCATGGCATCGGACGTCGCGCGCTGCAAACTCCAACCTGCCATAACGCGGCCGACGAGCACCGCCGAGAACGTGTCGCCCGTGCCCGGGAAATAAACCGGAATGAGCTCAAAGGGAATCGTAAAGTACTCCCCCGCCACATGGTCGTAACCGATAACCGCGTTCATGCCATTGACTACGGCGCTCGTAATGACCACCGACTTGGCACCCAGCTCGCGCACGGCGTCCACAAGGGCGCGGGCCTCATCGGGCGTAATTTGCTCGGCAATAGGCCTATCGGCAAGCAGACACGCCTCGGTATAGTTGGGTACCGCGTAGTCTGCGCACTCCAGCAGGTGCCGCATAAGGCCAATCGTGGACTCGGGCACGCCCGCATAGAGCTTGCCGTTGTCGCCCATGATGGGGTCGACGAACACCTTGGTGCCCTTTTGCGCACGGCGGTGGCAAAAGTCCGAGATGATGCGCGTCTCTTCCTCGGTCACGATAAAGCCGGTCGAGATGGCGTCGAACTCAAAGCCGAGCTCCTCCCAGATGGCGAGGCTCTGGCGCACGTACTCGGTGGTGTCGTGGATGTAGAACTTGGGATAGTTGAGCGTGTCGGAAACGAGCGCCGTCGGCAGGTTATGGATACGGTAGCCCATGTGAGACAGCACCGGCAGCATGGCGGAAAGCGCGACCTTGCCGTAGCCGCACATATCGTTAATCAGCAGCAGCTGAGTATTCTTCATGAGAGTCCCCCTTAGGTCGGGCGCGGCGCAACGGCGCCACAGTGCAACTAAGTGTAGCGCAGGGGACGTTGCGAGCGGGCGCTACGGTCGCGAAGAGCGCATTGTTGCGAAAAGGTTACGAAAACGAGATAGTCGTTGGGTGTTCCTATAGTTTTGTCAACCGTCGGGGCTACTCCCGGTAGGGCACCCGGTCGCGCATCACGGCGTATATCGCCCTGAGCCGCTTCCTCGCGACGGCCTTGAGCGCCCGCCCGTGCCCCATGCCCCGCGCCCTGC
>JAXJIC010000005.1:0-16297 GCA_036298925.1 Collinsella aerofaciens | reverse complement strand
GCAGGGCGCGGGGCATGGGGCACGGGCGGGCGCTCAAGGCCGTCGCGAGGAAGCGGCTCAGGGCGATATACGCCGTGATGCGCGACCGGGTGCCCTACCGGGAGTAGCCCCGACGGTTGACAAAACTATAGGAACACCCAATGACTAGTCTGAAACAAATCCCCACTCTCGCCCCAAAATAGTTCGCCAAGGTTTACTATTACGTTCATAAAGTAGTACTAGGCTAACAATGGGGGATACCATGGCAACGCAGGAAGCCTACGTCCAGGTTAAGGATCTCAAAAAGCACTACGGCGACGGTGATGCGCGCCTGACGGTACTCGATGGCATCGACACGTCCATCAACCGAGGCGAGATCTGCGTCATGCTGGGGCCCTCGGGCTCGGGCAAGTCGACGTTTCTTAACCTGATCGGCGGCCTGGAGGATGCCGACGCTGGCTCTATTTTGGTGGACGGCTGCGACCTCACGGTGCTCAAACCTACCGACCTGGGCGAGTATCGCCGCCGTGAGCTGGGCTTTGTCTTCCAGTTCTACAACCTGGTGCCCGATCTCACCATCAAGGAAAACATCGAGGTCACGGCACACCTGTCCAAAAAGCCGCTCAACATCGACGACCTGCTGCGTTCGCTGGGTCTCTACGAGCAACGCAACAAGTTCCCGCGCCAGGTTTCGGGCGGCCAGCAGCAGCGCTGCGCCATCGGCCGTGCGCTCGTCAAAAACCCGGGCCTGCTGCTGTGCGACGAGCCCACCGGTGCGCTCGACTATAAGACGTCCAAGGAAATCTTGCAGCTCATGGAGGATGTCAACCGCACCTACGGCTGCACCATCATCATCGTCACGCACAACGCCGCCATCGCCCGCATGGCCAACCGCGTGCTGCGCCTGCGCGACGGACGCATCGTCGAGGATGAGCTCAACGAGTCGCCCGTCGCGGCCGCCGAGCTCGATTGGTAGGCGGCGCCATGACGCCTCTCGCAAAACGTCTCCCGCGCGAGCTGCGCCGCAATATCGGCAAGTACCTGGGCATCTTTCTTCTTATGTGCGGAAGCATCGCCCTCACCTCGGGCTTTTTGCTCGCAGCGCATTCCATCGGCTGCCTTATCGACGACATGCGCGATGCGTACACGATTGAGGACGGCCGCGTGACCACCTCCTTCGAGGTTACCGACGATCAACTCAAGGCCGCCGAGGATGCAGCCGGCGACGTCGGCGGCGTCACGCTCTACAAGAATTTCTCCATCGACGCCATCATCAAAAAGACCGCCGGCGACGATGGCACCAAGCGCACGCTGCGCACCTATGCACACCGTGCTAAGGTGGACATTGCGTCCTACTGTGAGGGCAAGGAACCCAAGGCGGACGACGAGGTGGCCATCGACCGTGTCTTTGCCACCAATAACAACCTGTCCGTGGGCGATAAAGTCGAGCTCGAGGGCCGCACCTACATCATCTGCGGCATCATGACTCAGCCCGATAGCCAGGCGCTGTTCCTCAACAATTCGGACTTTACGGTGAACACCATCACGTACGGCGTGGCCGAGGTCGCCGATGGCGGCTTTGCCGCGCTCGAAGATGCCGGCGGCGCACCCGCCTACACCTACACCTACTCCTTCACCTTTACCGATCGCGACCTCCCCACCGCGGACCGCATCGACGCTGAGCAAGATATGGTCGAGGCACTGACCGACGCCGATGCGCGCGTGGACGATCTGATCGACTCCGATTCCAATCAGGGCATTGGCTATGCGCGCGATGACGTGGACGGCGACTCTATGATGTGGATGACGCTGCTCGACATCATCATCGTGATCATGGCGTTCGTCTTTGTGGTCCTTACCGACGCCACCATCGAGGAGGAGAGCGCCATCATCGGCACGCTGCTCGCCAGTGGCTATCGTCGACGCGAGATCGTGCTGCACTACCTTGCGCTTCCCGCTATCGTGGGCGTGGTCGCGGCGCTTTTGGGCACTGCGCTCGGCGTTGCGTTCTTTACCGAGCCCATGCGCAGCCTCTATTACGGTTCGTATAGCCTGCCGCCCTTCCAGGTGTACTGGAGCTGGGAGATCTTTGTGAAGTGCGCCGTGGTTCCCGCCGCCGCGCTCATCCTCATCACGCTGGTGGGCCTGCTTCGCAAGATGGGCAAGACGCCGTTGCAGTTCCTTCGTCACGAGGCGAGCGGCAAATCGGGCACCAAGCGCGGCTTGCAGCTGCCGGAGCGCATGGGTTTTGTTTCCCGCTTCCGCCTGCGTATCTTCCTGCGCAACCTGGGCAACTTCGCCACGCTCTTCGTGGGCATTGCGTTTGCCTCGCTGCTACTGCTCTTTGGCCTGGCGATTCTGCCCACGATGACGCACTACGCGGACAACCTCGAGACAAGCCTGGTCGCCGAGCACCAGTACACGCTCAAGGCCCCGCTGGAACTCGAGGGCACCGCCGAGGAGCGCGAGCAGTGGTCGGCACTCGAGCGTTTGCAGTCGGTTGACGGCGCACTGCTTTCTGCCGCTCAGGATGCCGATGACGAGCTTGAGGACGCGGCCGATGCAGCGCAGGCGGCAGCCGATGCCGCGACCGCATCTCCGTCTGCCGAGAGCCTGGCCGCGGCGCAGGACGCGCTCGCCAAGGTCCAGGACAAGAAGGATGCGCTTTATGCGCGCCTCGATGACCTTGCCGATGCCCTCGGCTGCGACCGCGACGAGGCTATCGACCTGATCGACAAGGCCTCTAAGATCGACACTGACAACGATGATATCCACCCGGTCAATACGACCGACAACGGCGCGGGCGCAATCGCGCAGGCCGAGAAATATGCCGTTTACCAGCTGCAATACAACCGCGGCGATGGAAATGGGCAGGAGACGATTTCCGTCTACGGCATCTCGTCCGATTCGCGCTATTGGAAAGACCTCAACGTTGGTGATGGGCGCGTCGTCTTTGGCGGTGGCCTGCTCGACAAGTTTGGCTGGAGCAAGGGTCAGAAGGTTAAGCTTCGCGACAAGTACGAGGGTGAGCATTATTCCCTTGAGTACGTGGGCAAGGACTGTGCCTGGGGCTCCAAGTCGGACATGAATATCTATATGAGTATCGACGACTTTAACGAACTGTTCGGCAACGACGCCGCCTACTTTAACGGCTATGTGAGCGACGAGAAGCTCGACCTCGATGCTCGTTACTTTGCCGGCGATACCACGCCCGACGACATGCGGGCCGTGGGCGACCAGTTCATCGGCATGATGAGCAAAATGATCGGAATGATGATCGGGCTCGCGGTGTTTATCTTCCTGCTGTTTATGTACCTGCTGACCAAGGCGGTGATCGACCACAGCGCCCGTTCGATCAGCTACATGAAAGTCTTTGGCTATCGCGATAGCGAGATCTCGCATCTGTACATCCGCTCGATCACGTTGTGCGTGGCGGCGTCGCTCGTGCTGAGCCTGCCGGTCATTATTGGCTCGCTCACGGCCATCTTCCGCTCGATGCTGCTCGCCTACAACGGCAATATCGAGATCTACGTGCCCGCCTGGTCTATGGCTGCATGCGTCGGCATTGGCTTTGCGACCTACCTGGTCGTGGCGCTGCTACACACGCGCTCCATCAAGCGCGTCAGCCTGGCCGAGGCCCTCAAGGTGCAGGAGTAGTCCCTTATTGGTCATTGGGGACGCTCTTAAACGACTAGTCGTCGGGGACAGTCTTTGCTGACTTGCCGGCTCGTCGGCCGTGCTGGCAAGGACTGTCCCCAACTGCCGGCAGGAAAGGAACGTCCCTAGCTGCCAGGTGGCGAGGCACTCATTTAAGTCCGTCCCCAATGAGTGGTTTCAGCCATTTAAGTCTGTCCCCAATGAGTACCCAATGACTAGGTGCCGTACTTGACTTTACCTCTGCTTTAACTGGTACCATCCTCTATGTCTGTAACGCCATATAGACCGAGGGGATAGATCTATGACCGCAACTGCACCCGCAGCACCCGCTAAGGTGTACTTCACCAACCTGCGCACGCATGCTCGCGAGAGCCAGCTCGACAAGCTCAAGCGCCTCATCCGTCGCGCCGGTATTGAGCAGATCGACTTTGAGAACAAGTTCGTCGCCATCAAGATTCACTTTGGCGAGTTGGGCAACCTGAGCTTTTTGCGCCCCAACTACGCCCGCGCCGTCGCGGATGTCGTGAAGGAGCTGGGCGGCAAGCCCTTCCTCACCGACTGCAACACGCTCTATGTGGGTAGCCGCAAAAACGCGCTCGAGCACATCGACACCGCCTACCAGAACGGCTTTACCCCGTATGCCACGGGCTGCCAGATCATCATCGCCGACGGCCTCAAGGGCACCGACGAGGCGCTCGTCCCGGTCGAGGGCGGCGAGTACGTGCACGAGGCCAAGATCGGCCAGGCACTCATGGACGCCGATATTGTGATCAGCCTCACCCACTTTAAAGGCCATGAGCAGGCCGGCTTTGGCGGCGCCATGAAGAACCTGGGCATGGGCGGCGGCAGCCGTGCCGGCAAGATGGAGCAGCATGCCGCCGGCAAGCCGAACGTCGCGACCGAGCACTGCGTTGGCTGCCATGCCTGCGAGAAAATCTGCGCGCACAACGCTATCTCGTTCGACGACACCCGCGAGCGCGAGCTTGCCAACGGCGCTACTCGCACGGTGCACGTGGCTGCCATCGACCACGATCGCTGCGTGGGCTGCGGCCGCTGCATCGGCGTGTGCAACCAGGACGCCATCAAGCCCGGCTATGAAGCCGCGGCCGACATGCTCAACTGCAAGATCGCCGAGTACACCAAGGCCGTCGTCGACGGCCGCCCGAACTTCCATATCTCGCTTGCCATGGATATCAGCCCCAACTGCGATTGCCATCCCGAAAACGACACGCCTATCGTCAACGACATCGGCATGTTCGCGAGCTTCGACCCGGTCGCCATCGACCAGGCCTGCGCCGATGCCGTCATGGCATCCGAGCCGCTGCCCAACACCGAGCTCACCGATAGCGCGGCCAAGATGGAGCACAACCACGAGCACCTGGAGGGCGAGCAGGCGCGCGACCCCTTCTGCATCACGCATCCCGACACCGACTGGCGCGCGTGCATCGCGCACGCCGAAAAAATCGGCCTGGGCACGAGCGAGTACGAGCTCATCGAGGTCAAGTAGCGCCTAGCTATTGGACAAAACAAGCGCATTTGTAGCGCAACGTTAGCAAAAGCCGCCCGTGAGCACAGCGCCCGCGGGCGGCTTTTCGGAAGTGCGGTGAAAAATCGAATACCGCCGACCACAAACCGTTTTTTGGCAACAAAACCCCTGATAAATTGTTGGTAAAACTGTGGTCTGGTTGGGCTTCCCGCGATTTTCCCCGCACTTCCGAAAACAGGGGGTCAGATAGACCAGTAAACCGTACTATTTGCCTAAAAATACTCGTCGAGGAAGTTGTTGACTGTGCTCCAGTAGAGCTCGGGGTCAATTTGCGCGCTCTTGGCGTGGGTGGCGCCATGGATGGTGAGCTTTTGCTTGACCTTGCTGGCGCACGCCTCGTAGTTTTGGTCGAGCATGTCGTACGGCACAAAGGTGTCCTGGTCGCCGTGGATAAACAACATGGGAACCGTCGCGTGTTTGAGTTGCTCTACGCTGCTCGCCTTATGAAAGTCATAGCCCGCGCGCACGTTGCACACCAAGTTTGCTACATCGAGCAAGGGAAAGCTGGGCAGGCCGAACACGTCCTTGAGCTGCAGAGAAAACTCGTCCCAAACACTCGTATAACCGCAGTCCTCGATAATGCATTTCACGTTTGCGGGCAGAGATTCCCCCGCGACGTTCATGGCGGTTGCCGCGCCCATCGACTCGCCAAAGACCAGGATGCGCGCCTCGGGGTCAGCCTGAACGATTCGCTCGATCCATGCGACGACGTCGAGGCGCTCGGGCCAGCCCATGCCGATATAGTCGCCGCCGGAGCGCTCGTGGGCGCGGGCGGCGGGTGCGAGTACGTTCATGCCGCGGTCATGGAATCGTTTGACGTATCGGGCCATACCGATGGGCTCGTTGGTATATCCATGCAGGCAGACGGCGTAGTCGTGCGTGCTCTCCGACGCAGCAAAATACCAAGCGGCAAGCTCGGTTCCGTCATCTGCGGTGAGGCCGCTGCTCTCGCGATTCTCTTTAAACCACGCCCGCGCCTCGGTGTCCTCGGCATCCGGCTGCTCACCTTCTTTGTCGTTCTTGCTATCCTGCATCATCTTCATGGTGTACGGCGCTTGGGGGTTCAGGGCAAAGTCAAACAAAAAGTTGCCGGCAAACCCCAGCAGCGCGACAACGACTACCAACGTAACAATGCCGGCTATCTTGAGCTTTCGATGGGGGTGTGCGCTTTGAGGCATTTACTGTTCTCCTTAAAGATGTTAATACATCAACATTTAAAACAAGCGCATTATGGATGTTCGCCGTTGATGCGTCAACAAGCAAGGAATGGGTAAACAAAGGGTCACATATGGTGCAAATTTCGCACGCACCCAAACGCTTTGATATAGTGTTGAGAACTCTTTACGTTGGAGGATGTAACCGGCATGTCCGATTCGAGCGACAGTTCTAAGCCGCGGCCCAAGACCGCGGCCGTTCCACACTACACGGTGGGCGAGGAGATCATGAACTCCGTCACCCATGGCGTCGGCTGCCTGCTGGGTATCGCTGGCTTGGTGCTCCTGATCGTATTCGCTGCCCTGCGCGGCGGAGGCCCAGCCCACATGGCCGCGGCAATTGTCTATGGCGTCAGTATTATCCTCGAATACCTAGCCTCCACGCTCTATCACGCGATTCAGCCCGCGCGCGCCAAGCGCGTGTTTCGCATCATCGACCACAGCTGCATCTACCTACTCATAGCCGGCAGCTATACGCCGTTTTGCCTCATCACGCTTGCAAACGACGGCGGCCCTGCGCTGTTCTTTGCCGTATGGGCCATCGCCATTATCGGCATCGCCCTCGAGTGTTTTATGCGCGAGCGTCAACCGCACTGGATAAGCGGCCTGGTCTACCTGCTGATGGGCTGGCTCGTCGTCTTTAAGCTGCCCGAACTTGTGGCGCTGCTCAACCCCGTCGCGCTTGCCCTGCTCGCCGTCGGCGGCGTGTGCTATACCGTGGGCGTGCCGTTCTATATCGCCAAAAACGTGCGCTATCTGCACAGTGTTTTCCACTTGTGGGTGCTCGCCGGCAGCATCTTCCAGTTCATGGCGGTGATCCTCTTCGTAATCTAGCGACCGCGCCCACGGCCCCGCTCGCGCGGGCGACCGGCGCAATTGCCGTATCCGCCATCAACGTTTTATCCTGACGTCCCGAATCTTGGAGGTTCGAGAAACTCCCGATGGACATAACCATCTCTCTTATTACCACGCTCGTCCTGACGCTTATCAACGGCTACTTCTCCATGTCCGAGATGGCTCTCACCACGGCTAAGCGCGCCGTGTTGGAGCACGATGCCGAGGAGGGCGATAAGCGCGCCGAGCGCGCCGTCCAGCTCGCTGCCGACTCCGATCAGCTGTTGGCCACCATCCAGGTCGCCATCACGCTCGTGGGCTTCGCCTCATCCGCCGTTGCCTCGACGAGCCTGTCCGACCCGCTTGCCACGTGGCTCATGAGCTTTGGCATCGCGCCGCTTTCCGCCATCGCGCGCGGCCTGGCGCCGGTCATCATCACCGTCGCTGTCGCCTTTGTGTCTATCGTGATCGGCGAGCTCGTGCCCAAGCGCATCGGTCTGGCCAACGCCGAGGGCGTATCCAAGCAGGTCGTGGGGCCGCTTTCCGTGTTCCAAAAGATCGCCCGCCCGCTCGTGTGGCTGACCGGTGCCTGCTCCGACGGCCTGGCCCGTATCCTGCGCATCAAGAGCGCCGACGACCGCCAGAACGTCTCGGAGGAAGAGATCAAGTACATGGTCTCGGAGCAGGACGACCTGCTCGACGAGGAAAAGCGCATGATCCACGAGATCTTCGACCTGGGCGACACCGTGGCTCGCGAGGTCATGGTGCCCCGTGTGGACACCACCATGTGCGAGGACGACGAGACGGTTGCCGACGTGCTGTCCACCATGCGCCAGACCGGCTTCAGCCGCATCCCCGTCTATCACGAGGATCCCGACAACGTCGCGGGCATCGCGCACATCAAGGACCTGATTCAGCCCGCGCTCGACGGCAAGGGCGACCAGCCCATCGCCGGCTTTTTGCGCGACGCCACCTTTGTGCCCGATACCAAGGACATCCTGCCGCTGCTGTCCGAGATGCAGACCTCGCACGACCAGATCGTGGTCGTCGTGGACGAGTACGGCGGCACGGCCGGCATCATCACCATCGAAGATATCGTCGAGGAGATCGTCGGCGAGATCGAGGACGAGTTCGATCCCGACAACAAGTACCTCACGCGCCTTTCGCGCCGCGAGTGGCTCGTCGATGGGCGTTTTTCGTGCGATGACGCGATTGAGCTTGGTTGGCCGCTCGAGGAAAGCGATGATTATGAGACCATCGCCGGCTGGATTTTGGAGCTTTGCGACTCGGTGCCCGACATCGGAGAGGTGTTTGAGGTCGCAGGGTACAAGTTCAAGGTACAGTCGATGCGTGGCCAGCGCATCTCGCTCATTCGCGTGATCGCTCCGGCCGAAACCGATAAGAAGGATTCCGAGTCCTCGGCCGAGAAGCCGGCGGCGTCGGGTGCGGGCTCTGCGGACCCGCACGATGGCGACGAGTAGGGCAAGGAAGAGTAGGGGAGAGTTATGGCAGGCCTGTTCAACATCCTTAAGGTCACCGTCAGCGAGGACAAGATTTGCGCGCATGTGCTGGTGAACCCCGGCATGCCGCTCATGACCTCGGAGGATATCGAGGCCACGGCGCGCGTGTACTACCTGGTGCCCGCGATTGCCAAGCATCTGTGCCTGGGCGATTCGGGTCGCGAGTTCCAGGATTGCATGGGCCAGACCGAGCTTTGCCACCTGCTGGAGCACGTGACGGTCGAGCTCATGAACGAGACCGGTCTCGCTGGCAGCATTTCGTGCGGCCGCACGCGCGTGAGCGAGCACGACGAGCGTGTCTTTGAGGTCGAGCTTTCGTGTCCCGATGATGCGCTGGCCATTGGCGCGCTGTCTTCGGCCACCTTTATGATGGACTGGGCGTACCTACATGCCGACCAGCCGGCCCCCGACGTGGAAGGCACGGTCGCGGGCCTGCGCAACCTGGTGCTGGGCATGCGTGCCGAGGCCGAGGGCAAGGACCCGCACGAGGCCGTTGCCGCTGCGAACGGCGAGGACGTGGCCGAGGATGCGCCCGAGGGCGACGCTCCTGCCGACGCCGACACTGAGCCCGTTGCCGAGGCGCCTGCCGAGCCCGAGTCTGCGGAGCCCCAAGGCGTCCCGAGCTTTGACGACGAGCCGCAGATGCCAATCGATACCGAGGGTGCGGTCGCCGAGAACCACGAGGCCCCCGCGGCCGTCTTTGGCGGTGCGGCAACGGCTCCGTCCGGCTCGGCGCACGAGGGCAACCTGCCGCTCGTCGATGGCGCCGGCGAGGACCCGGCCGCCACGGTGGCCATGCCTGCCATGCCGCAGGAGTAGGTTCACTCGCTTATCACCATCATGTACCTGCGCTTTTACCGTACGCAGATGAGCGCGACGGCAAGTGTTGCGCTGCGGGTATAATGGACAGCATTCAAACGGTGGGCATCGAGGTGCCCGCAGGAGAGGAATGATCATGGGAAAGACTTTCAGCTTTGTCTCCGGTGCGCTCTTTGGTGCTGCCGCCGGCGCTATCATCGGCGTTGCTCTGGCCCCGCGCTCGGGTGCCGAGACCCGCGCCATGGCCGCCGATATCGCCAACGATGCCTGGGACAACATGCGTGACACCTACGAGCACAGTGCCGAGGAGGCTCGTGCCGCGGTCAGCGACTTTGGTCCGATGGTCGACGCCAAGACCGATGACCTGCGCGCCAAGGTCGACCTGGCCCGCGAGCGCATGGACCAGCTTCGCGAGCAGCTCAACGACGCCATCTCGGGCGGCAACGTGACGCCCGCTGCCGACGTCGTGGTCGAGAACGTCACCGAGGCCGGCACCGAGGCCACGGAGCCCTCGACCGAGGCATAATGCGCGCAGGGGATTTTGTCGGCGTCAAGGTTTATCGTAAGCCTGCCGAAGATAAGCGCACCAAAAAGGACGGCACGCCGCGCAGCCCCAAAAAGCTCGGCAAGATTCACTTTCCCGTCTTTACCCCGGGCGGCACGCGCGTGGTGGGCTTTATGGTCCGCCAGTCCGATATCGCGGGTATGATTGAGCGCCCCGACCGCTTTGTGGCACTCGATGCCATCGGCGTCTATGAGGGTGCTGTTGCGGTCGACGACGTCAAGGGCACCTACGATGCCGCCGCGGCCAAGCGCCTCGATATCAACCTGGACGATTGCATCATCTGGGTTGGCATGGACGTGCGCACGGAATCGGGCGATGTCGTGGGCTACTGCTCGGACGTTGAGTTCAAGCCGCGCTCGGGCATTGTGCAGACGTTCTATGTGACCGCCAGCGCCGCATCGAGCATGTTGGTGGGCGACACGCAGGTGCCGCCGACGATGCTGCGCGGCTACGAGAACGGCGCGATGATTGTCTCGGACGAGGTCAAGACGCTCGGGTATTCGGGCGGCGCGGCCGCTAAGGCTGCCGAGGCCAGCGTCGTGGTGGGCGATAAGGTCAAGAAAGGCGCCAAGGTGCTCGATGACAAGGGATCGGTCGCCGTGGACAAGGGCAGCCGCGCGCTGGGCAAGCAGCTCGGCAAGACGCGCGGTATGTTCAAGGCCTTTAAGGACGAATATCAAAAGGCGAGCGGGGGCTCGTCAAAAGCTAGCAAATAGCGACGTACCAAATGATGGGAGGCGAGCCGGAGACATGTTGCTCCGGCTCGCTGTGTTTATGGGGGAGGGCACATGCGCCAAAACGGATCTAACTTAAACGGGCGCTCGGGTGCGCGTCCGACGGCGCGCCGCGACTTGGGGCAGCTGCCCAGCGGTCAGCGTCGACGTCGCCGTAAGCCCGGCGCGATGTACCTCAACCATAGCCGTGGGTTTAGCGATCGCAGCGCGCGCATCGGCAACGGGCGCTCGCCGCGCCGACCGTCCCGCCTGCCCTATGCGCTCATCGCCGTGGGTTGCGCGCTCGTGCTGTTTATCGCTGCCGTCGTGGGCTACGTCAACCGCAGCGTGGACGTGGAACTCAACGGGCAAAAGACCGCGGTGCGCGTGGGCTCTACGTTGCAGAATCTCATCGACGATCAAAGCCTGACCGAAACGTACGACGCCGGCGATCTGCTGGCCGTCGACGATAGCGTGCTCAAGCGCCATGGCGGCGAAAAGCTGTCGGTGAAGGTCGACGGCAAGCGCGTGAAACAAGGCAAATGGGATAGTCGCGAGCTTACGGGTGGCGAGAAGGTGACGGTCAAGGATGGCCGCAACGTGTACGAAAAGCACGAGGTCCAGGCCACGACTATCGAGCCAAAGCTTAAGGTCGAGGGCACGGGCGCCATTGAGTATGTCAAAACCTGGGGCGTTCAGGGCCGCTCCGAGGTATGGGTCGGCGAGCAGTCGGGCAAGACGCAGGACCGCGGCGAGGTCGTGCCCGCCACCGACTGCGTGGTCGAGTGCGCAAGCGTAGCGCCCAAGGGCAACGAAAAGTACGTGGCCCTGACATTTGACGAGGGTCCGAGCGGCGCGACCAAGCAGATCTTGCAGGTGCTCAAGGAAAAGGGTGTCACGGCGACGTTCTTCCTTTCGGGCGATGCGGCCGAGGCCTCGCCCGCTACTGCCAAAGCGATTGTCGATGCCGGGTGCGAGGTCGGCTCCAACAGCTACAGCGATGATTCGCTCAAGGGCGAGGATCGTGAGACGGTGCGCAAGCAGATCACAAAGGGCACCGAAGCAATTAAGTCGGCGACCGGCGTCGAGACGATGTTGCTGCGTGCCCCCTACGCCGCGTTTGACGAGCAAAACTGGATCGACTCGATGGACCTGGTGTCCGCCGTGGTTTCGTGGAATATCGATTCGGGCGACTGGCTGCTCAACGGCGCTGACGAGCAAGTATCGACCGTGCTCGACTCGATGACGCCGGGCAATATTGTGCTGCTCACCGATAGCGATGAGTGCGCCGAGCGGACGCTCGAGGCGCTGCCGCAGATTATCGATGGCCTTGTCGCCGACGGCTACAAGATCGTGACGCTCAGCGACCTGGTCAAGACGGACACGGCGTTGAGCAAAAAGCTCACCTCGCTCACCAAGGTCTCCATGCCCAAAAACGCCGTGTTCCCCCAACTCCCCGAGGACGACGACACCACAGAGTAGTCATCGGGGACGTGCTTAAACGACTGGTCGTTTAGGACGGTCTTAATCGCTTTGTCCCACCGTGCTCATCCGGCTCTATGTCACGGATACGTCAGCGTTTGGTATGCCTGCAATGTTCAGCGCATAAATTCGGTGCCGCAGCGCGATGCTGATGCTATAGTTACTGCGGTTAATGAGGGTCAAGAGAAAGGTTACAGGTGAAATCCAAACCTCGACCATACAGTCGATGACCCCATGCAGGTGCTTTCTGCGCGTGCACGGGGTGTGAGCGCCGAGCGGCGTGCCGCCCGCGCATGCGTATACATATCTAAAAGTCCACGGATTGCGTGCCGGCATGGTCGCGCGGTCCGCAGGAATAATGATGGGGAGCACCATTGAATTATCTGAGTGAGATGCTCAAATTGCCGGTCTTGGACGTCGACGGCGAAAAGCTCGGCGTGGTTAACGATTTTGGCATTGCAACCGGCGAAGTTTTTCCGCACGTGACGTCGCTCGCGTTCCGCGGTCCCGGCAAGACGCCGTTTATGATCAGCTGGCGCAAATGGGTCGACCGTATCGACGAGACGGGCGTACACCTTAAGACGTCGGCCACCGAAATCCGTTTTTCGTACTTGCAGCCGACCGAACTCTTGCTTGCCCGCGACGTGCTTAACAAGCAGATTGTCGACACGCAGGGCATGAAGGTCGTGCGCGTAAACGACATCAAGTTCTCCATGTCGGGCGAAAATCAGCTGCGCCTGCTGGGTGCCGAGGTCGGCGCCCGCGGTCTGCTGCGCGCGATCAGCCCCACACTCGAGCATGTCGTCGAGGGCTTTATGAAGCATCTGGGCAAACCGCTCAGCGAGGACATTATCGCCTGGTCTTACATGGACCTGCTCGATCGCTCGACTAAGAACATCCAGCTCTCGGTGTCGCACAAGACGCTTGGCGAGCTGCATCCTGCCGACATCGCTGACATCATCGAGCAGCTCGACCCGCGCCTGCGCGCGCAGGTGTTCGCTCAGCTCGACACGGCACAGGCCGCCGAGGCCATCTCGGAGTTCGATGACGACGAGCTCATGACCGAGATGCTCGAGGGCCTGTCCGATACCGACGCATCGTCGATGCTGGCCATGATGGACCCGGACGACGCTGCCGACCTGATCGACGAGCTCG
Source organism: Collinsella aerofaciens (assembly GCA_036298925.1). Lineage (GTDB taxonomy): Bacteria > Actinomycetota > Coriobacteriia > Coriobacteriales > Coriobacteriaceae > Collinsella > Collinsella aerofaciens_BN. Next base: position 2,813 of record JAXJIC010000005.1, on the reverse strand, counting down.
ATTATGAGAAGGCCGAGAAGCTCCTGCGCCTGATGGGCGTCAAGGAGGAGAAGGCGATTCGTAACCTGCTGGGCTACGAGGACAACACCGCCGGCCGTATCATGACCTCGGAGTTTGTCTCCCTGCCCGCCACGGCGACGGTCGGCGACGCAATCGAGGCGATTCGCAAACTCGACGAGGACTTTGAGAGCGTCTACTACGTCTATACCGAGGATCCGAGTGGCATGCTGACGGGCGTGCTTTCGCTGCGCACGCTGATCGTGGCCGACCGCGACGCCACGCTGGGCCAGCTCGCCTATCGCGATCTGGTCTACGTGTCGCCCGACGAGGACCAGGAAGACGTGACGGACGAGATGACCAAGTACGACCTGGTTGCCATCCCTGTCTGCGACGAGAACCGTCATATCCTGGGTATCGTGACCTTCGACGACGCCATGGACGTTATCGCCGAGGAGCATCAGGAGGACCTGCAGATCGCCGGTGTCGGCTCGGGCGATAGCGCGTCGGACGACTCGACGAACGTGCTCAGCTGGTTCGTGCATCGTCAGTACTGGGTCGTCGTGTGGGGCATCGCCTCGTGCATTATGGCGACGGTGTTGGGGACGGCGCTGGGCTCCGCGCATCTGGTGGTGTTCCCCATGTGCGCCATGCCGCTCGTGCTGCTTGCTGCCTCGCGCATGGTGTCGTTCGTCAAGAACTACTTCTTGGAGTACGACGGTCACGACGACGAGCCCAAACCGTACCTGGGATTCTTCTTCCAGAGCACGGGTATGGGTCTGATCCTTTCGCTCGTGACCTATCTGTGCGCGCAGCTGGTGCGCACTGCCGCGTTCCTCGATGCCCCTATGTTTGAGGAGCAGCTCTTTACCGGCTGCTTTAACATCGCGGCCATCATCTGCCTGGTGGGCAACATGAGCGCCGTGATTTACCTGATGGTGCTGTTCTGGCGCGATGAGCACGACCTCAATACGTCGGGTACCGCCATGAACGTCATCGCCGTCATGATCTCGTGTGTGGCGTACTGCGCTGCTGCGGTGCTGCTCACCATGTCGGTCATGGGGTAGGTGGTCGCGTGCAAAATACGAAGCAAAAGCCGAGCACCAAGCAAAAGCTGACCATCGCGGCTATCTTTGGCGCCATGGGCCCCGGTCTTCTGGCGGCGCTTTCGGGCAATGACGCCGGCGGCATCGCCACGTATTCCAGCGCGGGCGCCAGCTATGGCTACAAGATGCTCTGGATGCTTCCCGTCATGACCGTGCTGCTTATCGTGACGCAGGAGACCGCGGCGCGCTGCGGATGCGTCACGGGTAAGGGCCTGGCGTCGCTCATTCGCGAGCGCTTTGGCGTGCGCAAGAGCGTGCTGGCCATGGCGGCGCTGTTGATCGCCAACACGGCGGTGACCATCTCGGAGTTCGCGGGTATCGCGAGTGGCCTTGCTCTGTTTGGCGTTCCGGCGAGCATCTCGGTGCCGCTCGTGGCGCTGCTGGTGTGGATGCTTACCATGTCGGGCAGCTTCCAGCGCATCGAGAAGATTTTGCTGCTGGTAAGCTGCGTGTTCGTGACCTACATCGTCGCCGCGTTTATGGCCGGCCCCAACTGGGGCGAGGTCGCGGTCGACTTGGTCGTCCCCAATATTCAGAACGATCCCAGTTACGTGTCGCTCGTGGTCGCAACAATCGGTACCACCATCGCACCGTGGATGATCTTCTTGGCTCAGAACAACGTGGTCGATAAGAATGCGGGCGAGGACGACATCGTGCTGCAGCGTATCGATGCCGTGAGCGGTTCGATCGCTGCTGATATCATTGCGGGCTTCATTATCATCACGACCGGTACGGTGCTGTTCCCGGCGGGTATTCAGATTAGCGATGCCGCCGATGCCGCCCGCGCGCTGGAGCCCATCGCGGGCCAGTGGTCCACGGTGCTGTTTGCCTCGGGCCTGGTCGCGGCGAGCTTTTTGGCTGCTTGCGTGCTGCCGGGCGTTACGTCGAGTGCCATCTGCGAGGCTTTTGGTTGGGAGCGCGGCGCCGATCGCAGCTGGGACGAGGCTCCGGTTTACCGCGGCATCATTACGGCCATCATCGGCATTTCTGCCGTGTTGGTGCTCATGCCTGGCGTCGATTTGTTCCAGATTATGATGACCTCGCAGGTCATCAACGGCGTGCTGCTGCCTGTAGTCTTGGTATTCCAGGTGGTTATCGCGGCGGATCGCCACATTATGGGCGCCAACCGCAACGGCCGCATATGGAACGTGCTCACTTGGGCGACTATCGGCGTGATTACGGTGCTGACGGTCGTCATGTTTGTGCTGCAAGCGATGGGCTACAGCGCGTAGCGCCTACTTTGGCTTCCGAACAGGCCGCAGCGATGGGTTGCGGCCTGTTTTTTGTCTGCGATAGGGTGTTAGTTATATGGCAGTGGGCAAAAAACGCCAAATATGAGTACTGTTGCTAAGTGAATAGCATTTACATCCAAGAAGATAATGAACATAACCTATAGTATGTCCATTAAAATTGGCCCCCAATACGCCCTAAAGCAGTCGGGTTGGCTGCTTTAGGGGGCTGTAGGGGTCGCCCGGACGTCATTTTGGGTGGTTTTGCCTGCTACTATAATGGTAACAGTACTCATATTTGCCCTTTTTTGCCCACAGACCTTTGAGGCTGCGGCGAAAAGGGCTTGTTTTGATTGTTTGGAGGGTAGCGCGCAGAGATGTGGTGTAAGAGGCGGGGCATGCCCCGCCTCTTCTCTTTCTTGAAAGGGAGGGGACACCGCCTAGAATTCGTCGTTGGAGTAATGAAGGTGACGAATGGAAG
>JAXJIC010000004.1:0-57723 GCA_036298925.1 Collinsella aerofaciens | reverse complement strand
GGCGGCGGTCGGCCCCATGCCGTCCTCCGTCGCCAGGAGGAAGAGCTCGACCTTCTCCCTGCTGTACATGCGAACCTCCAGTCCGGACCGCTTCACGGTCCAACTTTCTGTCCGCACCCCCAACAGTCCCTATTTCACCGCAATTTATGAAGGGGATGGGGCTACTTAAGTGCGCCGGTCACCGTGCCGCCGCCGAGGACGATGTCGCCGTGGTAGACTACAACGGCCTGGCCGGGGGCGATGGCTCGCTGCGGCTCGTCAAAAGTCAGCAGCATTTGCCCGTCTTCGCCGCGCGTAAGGGTCGCTGCTTGGTCTTTCTGACGGTAACGGTACTTGGCGCCCACGCGAATGCCGCCGGCATCGAGTTCTGCCTCCATGCGGTCGGCAGGGGCGCTCCAGATCCAGTCGTCGGCCGTGAGTGCTGTGGCCGTTAGGTCCTCGGCCTCGCCCAGATGCACGGTGTTGTTGGCGGCATCGACGCCCGTCACATACACGGGATGCGCCATCGCGACGCCCAAGCCCTTGCGCTGGCCGATGGTATAGCGCAACGCGCCGTTATGGCGTCCGACCACGCTGCCGTCGCGCCACACAATGTCGCCCGGTGCAGCGGGATGTCCGCAGCGGCGCTCGATATAGCCCGCGTAGTCACCGTCTGGAATAAAGCAGATGTCCTCGCTTTCGGCCTTCTGGGCGTTGGTAAAGCCTTGCTCGGCGGCTATGCGGCGCACGTCGCGCTCTTTGTCTAGGCCTGCCAGCGGAAAGATCGTGTGCGCCAGGCGCTCCTGCGTAAGCGAATATAAAAAGTAGCTCTGGTCCTTTTTGGGATCTTCGCCGCGATGCAGCTGCCAGGTGCCGTCTACTGTCTGGCTTGTTTTGGCGTAATGACCCGTTGCGATGTAGCCGCAGCCCATGTCCAGCGCCGCACCGAGCAACGCGCCAAACTTTATGTGGCGGTTGCAGATGATGCACGGGTTGGGCGTCAGCCCCTCCTGATAGGCGGTCACGAAGCGCTCGATAACGTTGCGGTCGAAGGCCTGCTGCAGGTCGAGCACATGGTGGGGCATCCCCAGGCGCTCGGCGACAGCCTTTGCATCGGCGATGTCGCGGTCGACCTTACTCATGCCCGTGACGGGATCGGGCGCGGGGCAGGTGAGGCGCATGGTGGCGCCGACGCATTCGTAGCCCTGGCTTTTGAGCAGGTACGCGGTCACGCTGGAATCGACGCCGCCGCTCATGGCGACGAGCACGCGCTTGTTGTGCATGGGGAGGTTCTCCTTGGTGGCATGTGGCCAAAAAAGAAAAGCGGCGCGGGAGGCTGGTTCCGCGCCGCAGACATTGTAGCAAGTTCGGACGTCTCGTGGGACACCCTGATTGGATGGGCTCAGGCTGCCGGGAGAGAGGAGACCGGCTCGTCCGTGGGCTCAACCTATGGGCGACAGGCCCTTAGTCCTGGAACAGTGCCGTGGACAGGTAACGCTCGCCGGTGTCGGCAAGCAGGGCCACGATGGTCTTCCCCTCGTTCTCGGGGCGCTTGGCCAGCTGCAGCGCGGCCCACACGGCGGCGCCGGACGAAATGCCCACGAGCACGCCCTCCTTGTGGCCCACGGCGCGGCCGGTCGCAAAGGCGTCGTCGTTCTCGACGGGGATGATCTCGTCATAGACCTGGGTGTCGAGGACGTCGGGCACAAAGCCGGCGCCGATACCCTGGATCTTGTGCGGGCCGGCTTGGCCCTTAGAGAGCACCGGGGAAGTGGCGGGCTCAACGGCGACGACCTGAATCTCGGGGTTCTGCTCCTTGAGGAACTCACCCACGCCGGTCACGGTGCCGCCGGTTCCAACGCCGGCGACGAAGATGTCGACCTCGCCGTCGGTGTCATCCCAGATTTCGGGGCCGGTCGTGGCCTTGTGGATGGCGGGGTTGGCGGGGTTCACAAACTGGCCGGCGATAATGCTGTTGGGGGTCTCCTTCTGCAGCTCCTCGGCCTTGGCGATGGCGCCCTTCATGCCCTTGGAACCGTCGGTGAGCACGAGCTGTGCGCCATATGCCTGCATAAGCTTGCGGCGCTCCACGGACATGGTCTCGGGCATGGTGATGATCACCTTGTAGCCGCGAGCCGCCGCCACCGAGGCGATGCCGACGCCGGTGTTGCCGCTCGTGGGCTCGATGATGGTGTAGTCGCCACCGCGCACGAGCTTGCCGGCCTTCTCGGCCTCGTCGATCATGTTCTTGGCGACGCGGTCTTTGACGGAGCCGGCGGGGTTGAAGTATTCCAGCTTGACGAGCACGCGGGCCTTGAGGTCCTCATCGGCCTCAAAGTGAGTGAGCTCCAGAAGCGGGGTATGGCCGATAAGCTGATCGATGGACGTGTAAACGTTGCTCATGGTGAACCTCCAAAGTGTTCAAATGACTGGATACCGTGTGGTTTTACGGTGTGTGTAGCAGATAAACCCACAAACCGTATAGGTTGTTCGTTTTGCTGTTGGCAAGCATAGTAGACACTAAAGCCTAGTAACGCAATAGGAAATAGAAGATTATTACGAGTCGATTAACCATCTTGACCGGAACGGGTATTTTCAAAACCAATTTTTCGGCTAGAATTTCTACGGACTAAATGACCGAAAGGCAGCACTATACATGTTGGTTTCTACTAAGGGCAGATATGCCCTGCGCGTTATGGTCGATCTGGCCGAGCACCAGGCAGCCGGTCGCATCCCGCTCAAAGAGATCGCGGCGCGACAGGGGATTTCCGAGAAATATCTCGAGAACATTTTGGCTACGCTCGTGCGCGCCAACATGCTCTCGGGCATGCGCGGCAAGGGCGGCGGCTATGTGCTCACGCGCCCGCCCGAGCAATACACGGTGGGCGAGATCTTGCACCTGACCGAGGGCAGTCTGGCGCCGGTCGCCTGCCTGGATGGCGACTGCAAGGGCTGCTCGCGTTCGGATGAGTGCCCCACGCTCGACGTGTGGAAGAACCTGGACAAGCTCATCAACGACTACCTCGACGGTGTGACGCTCGATCAACTTGTCGCTCCCAACCATGGCTACGACTACGTCATCTAACCCACACCTGCATTTGGGGACGGGGTGGAAATGGTAGATTTTCTCGCCCTTTGAGACTTGGCAAATAAGAAGGCCGCCCATTTTTGCGATGGGCGGCCTTCGTTTTGGGCTGTTGAGACGGACACGGCCGGAATGGCCGTTTTAGTCCTCGGCGATGCTGTCGAGGATGCTGCGCGTGATGGACACCAGGATGCTGCCCATAAAGGCCGATCCAAAGCTGGCGATGGAGATGCCGACGCCCAGCAGGTTGACCGACAGGTAACTCGCGAGCTCAAGCATAAAGCTGTTGACGACAAGCTGGAAAATGCCCAGCGTAATGATCGTGAGCGGCAGCGAGATGACCGTGAGGAACGGTTTGACGAACGAATCGACAATGTTCAGGAACAGTCCCACAAAGGCAAAGCAGACCCAGGTCTCGGCAAAGCCGAAGGGTTGGATACCGGGGACGAGGAACGTGGCGATCGCGATGGCGATCGAGGTGAAGAGCCAGTTAAGCATAAAGCGCATGGCGTGAATCCTTTCTTGCGCCGGGATTGCTGGCGTCGCGTGAAGCGGCTTACGGCGGCGACCTGGATGGTTGCGCGGGCGCGCCGCGGTGTTTGGGCGCCCATTGTCTCAAATATTCGTGGAGCTTACGTGCGCATATGGTTTCTAAACGGCGTTCGTCCTGAAAAACGCGCCGCTGGCAGAGAGTCTTGTCGCTTTAGTTTGGTGGTGTGCTACACTGCTACGGGCAAAAGCCACAGGCGTTGCCCTATTGCATAGAACGGGTGAACGATGCCCGATGTCAGTATCAACTTCGATGCCTTTTGGCGGGTTTGGCGGTGATCGATGAATATCGAGAACATGCTTGACAAGCCTGATGTCAAGCAGCTGGTCCACGCATTTAGCCTTTTGGACGACGAGAAGGATATCCAAGCGTTTTTGACCGATATCTGCACGCCGCGCGAGATTTGCGACCTTTCTCAGCGTTTGCAGGTTGCGCGCTATTTGGACGAGGGCGAGCCTTATGTTGAGGTTCAGGCCCGTACCGGCGCTTCGTCCACCACGGTGAGCCGCGTTTCAAAGGCGCTGAACGGCGAGTACGGTGGCTACCGCAAGATCCTCATTAAGTTGGAGGATGGCGAGTAGGCCAGCGACAACATTGAATTACGAAGAACCGTCCCTCCGGGGGCGGTTTTTATATGCCTGCAATCGGCTGGTGCGTTGGGTTCAGGTTGCTTTGTACCAAAAGATGGAACTGCGGTGGCAATGTGTCCGCTTGGGCGGGTAGGATGGATGCATTGATTATTGCGAACGGTTTGAGCGGAGGACCATGCCTGTTCGAATCTATACCACCAATGCCGGCACGGATTTGAGCGATGCCGAGTCGGCGCTGCTTGCCGACCTTATTGCCCGTCACGGGCGTGCCGTGTTGCTGGCACCAACGTTTGCCGAGCTCGATCTGTGCCGTCATGATGCGGCGGAAGCCGGCATTTCGCTGGGTATCGACTACAAGACACCCGCATCGTGGCTTCGCTCGCTTTGGGAGCTTTTGGGCGACGGGCGCGGTTTCGTCGACAACCTGCAACGTCAGATGCTGTTTTCGGATATGATTGCCCGCCGCGACGATGCCGACCTGCAGCCGCTTTCGCGTAGCCAGGGCACGGTGCGCATGCTCGCACGCATGGCCCGCGATGTGCTGCCGGGTGTGGCGGGGACGACGGCCGAGCGATGCGGTGGCAACAATTGCCAGCCTGAGCCAAAAAGCGATGCCGAGGCTCGTGTGTTTGAGCTTTTGCGTGCCTACGCGGGCGGTTTGGACCGTCGAGATATGGTCGAGCCCTGCGAGGCAGCCGACATTATGGCCGGTGCCCTGGCCGATAGCCTGCCGGCGTGCGCCCGCGCCGTATGCGTGCGCGGTACCACGTCGTTTACGCACGGTCTACTCGAGCTGCTGTCTGCCGTGGCGAACAATGGGGGAGAGGTCGTCGTGCTGCTTGCCCGCGAGCAGGCGGCGATGCGCGAGGAGCTTGCCACGGCATTTGATGCCCGCGGTGTGCTGTTTGAGATCGCGCCGCTGGGGGAGGACGCCGTCGCGTCTGATGTCGCTTGCGGGGCCGCCGCTCAGCCTGCCTTTATTGAGGTCGCCGGCCCCCATGCCCGTGCTCATGTCTATGCGGACGCCATCGATAAGTTGGTGAAAGCGCACAAGGAGTCCAAGGCCGATAAAGCTACTGCAACGCCCGCCGACCCCGTGCGCGTGCTCGTCGTTTCTGCCCGGGCACCCCAGCTGTTCGGCGAGCTCGCCGCCCGTTTGGCGGCGCGTCACATTGCGGCCGAGACGACTGAGTTCACGGCGTTTTCCCAGTCCATCGCGGGCAGGCAGTTTACGGCGCTCGCCAACCTGATCGAGCGTATGAAAGCCGCCGACGAGGGCACCGCTTCCAAGACTGAGTGGTGGCCCGCGCCGGAGCTTACCGACTGGATCTACAGTCCGCTTTCGGGCGCTGATGCCGTCAATGCCCGTACCTTCGATAAGAATATGCGTCTCTCGCGCAGCAAGACTACCGCGGGCGTCAAGAGCCTGCTGCAGAGCGTTCAGGGCCAGGTGAGGGGCGCGCGCAAGGCGACGAGCGACGATAACTGGTTTAAGAACGTACCGTGTGTGGTCTCGGACGTGTTCCAGGCGCTGTGGCGTGACAAGCCCGTGACGGCGCTTAAGGCCATGCTTGCCGTTGCCGAGGCGTTGCCCGATCGCGCTCTAGGCGGCCTTGACGGCCAGGCCCGTCGCCAGGCAGAGACGGCTTTGCTGCGCCATGCCATCGACATCCTTATGAACGATGCTCGCGCGCTCGACGTGTCGCAGGCCGCGACCGTGCCGGTTCTCGACGGCGTTCGAACCAAGGTGGACAAGCGCAGTACCGCCTACGATTACGAGACCTATGAGGTCGATCGCACACCACGAGCACAAGTGCGCTTCGCGTCGCTTGCCGATGCGTCGGTTCTTCGCCCTGGCAGCTACGATGCCGTGCTGTTTGCCGATGTCGACCTGGACAGCTATCCGCTTTCGCACGAAGAGGGCCCGCTTGCCACGTTGACAGCCGAGCTGCGCCGCGACGGCGTGTCTTTGGAGCCCGCTGCCCTGCTGCGCGTGCGCTTTGGCCGTGCGATGCAGGCGGCGAGCGGTCCGGTCGCGCTCGCCCGTGTGACGCACGATCGCCAGGCACGCGAGTGCTACCCGGCAGCCGTATGGACCGAGCTGTGGGCACATGCCGAGGCCGCTGGCGCTGCCAAGCCCATGCGCGTGGGCGAGGGCGATATCATCGCCGACTTTGATCCCGCGGCAGGTGAAGGCTTCAAGCGCGAGCGCGTGACCTGTGAAGCCCCTCAGCATCTGAGTGCCGAGGCCGTGCCGTATTTGGTCCTGCGCCGTCGCGATGGCGAGGGTGAGGACGCGCCGCTCGTGCCGCGTCTGACGTCCGCCTCGCAGATCGAGGCCTATTCGACCTGCCCGCTATGCTGGTTCGTCTCGTACCGCGTGAAGCCCCAGTCGATCGACGCGGGCTTTGGCAACATGGAAAAGGGCAACTTTGTCCACGACGTGCTGGAGCATCTGCATGCCCGTCTGCCCCAAGAGGGCATGGAGCGCGTGACGCCCGAGAATCTGCCGCGCGCACAGGAGCTGCTGCACGAGGTCTTTGACGAGACGTTGGCCGAGCACGCCGGCAAGCGCGGCACGGAGGGCCCGCTGGTGCCGCTCTCTGCGGTGGAGGAACGCCAGGTGGCCGAGATCTTGCCGCAGCTGGAGGGTGTGCTTGCCTACGAGTCCGAGGCACTTGCCCCCTTTGCCCCGCGCTACCTGGAGTTCGCCTTCAACGAGCTCAAGGTCGAGTATGCCGGTTGGCCGCTTGGCGGGCGCATCGACCGCGTGGACGTGGACGCCGAGAATCGTGCCGTGGTGATCGACTACAAGCATCGCACGGGCGTTGAGGAGTTTAAGCTCGCCGACCCCACGGTGCGCGACGAGGAATCGGGCACGGCGCCCATCGACGATCCGCGCTGGTTGCCACCACATACCCAAACGCTCATCTACGCCCAGGCCATGCGCCGGGCGCTGGATTTGGACACCCGCGCGGCGCTCTACTTTTCGACCAAGGGCGGCAAGCCGGCGTTGCGCGGTGCCGCGAGCGCCGAGCTGCTCGAGGAAGAGCGCGGCGACGGTCGCATCCCGGGCCTTAAGAAAGGTTTCCCCAGCGAGGGTGGCAGCATGGACTTCGACGCCCTGCTCGATCGCGTTGAGGCCGGCATCGCCGAGCGCCTGCGCGAGCTCGAGGCAGGCAACGTTGCCGCCGTCGACCCGACGTCGGCTCAGGCCGCGCATGCGCGCTGCTCGTATAACCACGAAGGAACGTTTGTAAGGAGGGACGTGTAGACCATGGATCTTTCGACTTTGATGCCGCAACAGCTGCAGATTGTCAAAACGCTCGACCGTCCGCTGTTTGTCTCGGCGGGCGCCGGTTCGGGCAAGACCTTTACCCTCACGCGTCGCATCGTCTACGCGCTCTCGCCTGAATCCGGTCCGTTCGTTGAACATCTTGACCAGGTGCTCGCCATTACCTTTACCAAAGATGCCGCGGCCGAGATCCGTGACCGCGTGCGCCGTGCGCTTATCGACGAGGGCATGGACGAGGAAGCACTGACCGTCGACGACGCGTGGATCTCGACCATTCACGGCATGTGCTCGCGTATCCTGCGCGCGCATGCGCTGGAGCTGGGCATCGACCCCGAGTTCACGGTGCTCACCGATACCGACGAGCTTATGGACCAGGCTGTTGAGCATGTGTTGGCCCGCGCGACGGCGCCCGATGCCGCCCCCGAGCTCGCGGCATCGCTCAAGGCCCTCTATGCCTGGTATCCCATGGCGGGCGAGGGCGGTTCCTTTGGCGCTGGCGCGACCATCAAGGGCCTGGTGCGCGACCTGCTGGAGCTGTCGAGCCAGTTGCCGGGCGGTATGGACGACGTGTGCGTGGCGCGCGGGCAGGCCGATACCTCGGCACTCGCCGATGCCTATCGCGCGGCGCTGGGCGCAAGCAAGGCCGCGACCGAGAAGGCGCAGATGGCACTCGACGCCATTGACGCGTTCGAGGCGAGCGGCAAGACCATGGCCGATGCAGCGCGACTCATGATGTCGTGCACCATGCCGCGCGCGAGCAAGGCATTCCCTAAGGAGCAGGTCGAGCTGCTCAAGGCCGAGGCCGCCGATGCGTTTATCAATATCGTGCTTGCCTGCGGTGGCCCGGCGCTCGATGCGCTGGTGGGCCTGGCCCGTTCCGTGGAGGCTGAGTATCGCGCGCTGAAGGCTGCCCAGTCCGCCCTCGATAATAACGACCTGCTGCGTATGGCCTACGAGGCCCTGCGCGATTACCCTGCCATCCGTGCTGCGTACGAGGGCCGCTTTAAGATGGTCATGATCGATGAGTTTCAGGATACCGACCAGATGCAGGTCGATCTGATACGCTACCTGACGGGTGCGGGGGAGCGCGCGCTGTGCACCGTGGGCGATGCGCAGCAGTCCATCTATCGCTTCCGTGGCGCCGAGGTCGAGGTGTTCCGTCGTCAGGAGCGCAAGGTGGGCTCGTCTGCCGCGCCCGAGGCGACTGCCGTGGCCGATGCCCCTGCCGGCGAACTCGTCAAACTCGTGCGCAACTTCCGCAGCCATGACGAGGTGCTGCGTTACGTGGCACGCGTCTTCGACGGCGATGACGGCGGCCTGATGCAGAGCTTTTTGGATCTTGAGGCGAGCGACGGCCGCAAGGACACGCTGGTGGCGGACGCCTCGCGCCGCCAGGCCCTCTTTGTTGCCGGCGGCAGTATGCAGGAGCGCACACAGGCCAAGGCCCGCGCGATCGCCGAGCGCTTCCGCGCGCTTGCCGATGCCGGCCAGCCCCAGGGCGGCATGGTACTGCTGCTGGGCCGCATGACCAACGCCGATGTCTACGCCCAGGCCTTCCGCGATCAGGGGCTCGACTGCGTCATCGCAGGCGGCTCGGTCTTTGCCCAGGCAGCCGAGGTGCAGACGGTGCGTGCCCTGGTCTGCGCGCTCGCCAATCCGGCCGATACGGCGCAGGGCCTTATGCCGCTGCTCGCCTCGCCGATGTTTGCGCTCGGCGCCCAGGAGTTCCTGGCGCTGGCGACCAAGCTCGATGGCGAGACGGGGGAGACCTCGCGCCGGAATATCGACATGGGCATCATGAGCGATTCCGATGTGCCGGGCTTGCAGGGCTTGCCGCTTGTGACGCGTGCCCGCGAGGTGCTGCGCTACGCACTGCGTCGCGTGGGGCGTGATTCGTTCGCCGCCATCGCGCGCGACGCGGTCAATGCCTCCGGCTGGTTCGTGCGCCTGGCGCAGCGCGGCCCCGAGGGCAAGGCCATCGCCGCCAACGTGCTCAAGGCGCTCGACGCCGTGGCCGAGGAGGAGGCCGAGTTCGGCAACTCGCCGCGTTCCATCGCGCTGGCCTTCGACCGCTTCTTGTCGGGCAAGGAGGCCCCGGGCGCCCTCAACGAGGAGGGCGACGGCGCGGTGCGCATCATGACCGTGCATGCGTCCAAGGGTCTGGAGTATCCGGTCGTAGCGGTTGCCGAGTGTTTTGGCGTGCGCAAGTCCTCGGGTGCGGCACAGATGGGTCGCGTCGACGGTGGGGCGCAAGTCGTGGCGCTGCCGGCGCGCTTCGATGGCGTTAAGCTTGCCGACGGGACCTTCGTGAAGGGCGATGACGTCAAAAAGCAGTTTGAACACGCGTTTAAGGGCAAGGGCACGTCGCTGTGGCTGCCGCCAGAGCTCATGGAGGACGTCTGCGCGACGGGTTCTCCCGCCGAGGCATTTGCCCGCCTGCGTAACGACGACCTGCAGCTTTCGCTCGAGGAGCGGGCTCGTCTGCTCTATGTCGCCATGACGCGAGCGCGCGAGTTGGTCATTCTGGCGATGGATGCCGGCGTGAGCCGCGGCAAGGTGACGGCGCCGACCTTCGATGTCGAGACCGATCTGACCTACGACGTGCTTCGCCGCATCCTGCCGACCGACAGTCTGGACATGCCGCAGCTCGATAGCGACCGTTTGGTGTTCGACAACTCCAAGCCGGGCGACTACGAGCTCATCTCGCTGTCGGACTTTACGTTTGGCGAGCAGGGGTTTGAGGCCAACGCTTCGCTGGACGCCGAGGGCAGGCTTGTTCGTGGCGATGCCGATGTCGCCGATAATGCTGCGCACTCAACTGCGCCCGGTCCTGCCGACCCCAAGCCCGATTCGTTTGAGCTTGTGTATCCCCAGGCAGTGGGCGTGCGCATGGGCATCTGTCCGTTCCCGGCGCGTGACTCGTATAGCTACTCGTCAATCGCCGCGGCGCTCCATGCCGAGAAAGAAGACCGTGCCGCCGAGGCGCGTGTTCCCATGGACGAGTCCGGCGATGATGCGGAGTCGGATGGCTCGGAGATGGTCGATGCAGACGTGGCTGCTGTCGAGTCCGCCGGCAACCCCATGGCGCTGGGCTCGGCCTTCCACGCCGCCTGCCAGTGGCTCATCGAGATGGGTGCCGATGCGTTGCCCGCTGCGCGCGCCGATGCACTGGCGCGTCTATGGCGCCTGACGCCGGAGCAGCGCGAGCGCTTCGATGTCGCCCTGAATCGCTGGCTCAAGTCGGCGGTCCGTGCCGAGCTGCTTGCCTGGCCGTGCGTTCGTGCCGAGGTACCGTTCTTCTCGCTGGGTTGCGAAGACGAGGACATTGTCCGCTACGGTGCATATGCCGAGGGCGCCATCGATGCACTGGCCACCGACCCGGTCGATCCGTCGTGCGCACTGGTCATCGACTACAAGACGGGTGGCACGCCGGACGAGACGCCGGAGCAGCTGCTCGAGAAACACGCCTTGCAGGCGCGCGTTTACGCCGACGTTCTGCACAAGGCGGGCTTTGGGGCCGTGACCGTCAAGTTCGTTCGCGTGGAGCAGGCGAATCCAACCATCTTCGTCGAACCCGCCGAGCCTCAGGTGGTCACCTACAACCTCTAGTCCTCAGATAACTTGCGGTGGAATACGGACTGTTTTGGCCAAAAAAGCCGCCAAACAGTCCGCATTTCACCGCAACTGCAAGAGGAGCCGTGTGGGTTTGGGCTAGGTTCGGGTGCCGTCCGCGCTGTGCGGTAGAATCGTAACCCTAAGATCACGAACCCGCATCGGAGCTCATTACATGGCATTCGTCCATCTGCACAATCACACTGTTTTCTCCATGCTCGACGGCGCAACCCGTATCCAGGATATGGTCAACCGTGCCGTTGAGCTTGGCATGCCCGCCGTTGCCATTACCGACCACGGCTACATGTATGGCGTGCCCGACCTGGCGCTGGCCTGCGACGCCGTTAACCACAACACGCCCGAGTACAAAACCTGGAGTCACGACAAGGCCTTCTTGGAAAAGGACCGCCGCGACGAGCTGGTGGAGCCCGATCCCGAGGAAAGCCCGCGCGAGCATGCCCAGTATGTGAAGGACATGGCCATGTGGGACGAGAAGGGCAACATCGACGAGCTCAAGCCGCCCCTGGTCATCAAACCCATCTTTGGCTGCGAGGTCTACTTTACGCCGGACGAGACGCTCGCCCGCGACCATAAGCCCGAGCTCTACCACATGATTCTTCTGGCCAAGGACCAGGAGGGCTACGTCAACCTGATGCAGACGGTCTCCGAGGCCGCTGTGCAGGGATTTTACTACAAGCCGCGCGTGACGCTCGACAACCTGCGTCGCCATGCCAAGGGTATGATCTGCACGAGCGCCTGCATCGCGGGCATCATTCCCAAATACATCGACCGCGGTGACATGGAGGGCGCCATCAAGTGGGCCGAGACCTTCCGCGACACCTTCGACCCTGGCGACTTTTACATCGAGATCCAGGAACACGGCATTACCACCGACAACGGCCTGACCGACGAGCAGATGGACCGCACGCTCATCGACATTGCCAAACAGGTGGGTGTCAAGGTCATCGCCACCAACGACTTCCACTACCTGCGCCGCGAGGACGCGCCCGTACAGGACGTCATCATGTGCATCGGCATGAACGCCAAGGTCGACGACCCCAACCGCATGCGCATGACCGGCTCGGAGTTTTACATGAAGACCGAGGAGGAGATGCGGGCGATGTTCCCGTATTGCCCCGAGGCCTGCGACAACACGCTCGAGATTGCCGACAAGTGCTACGTTGAGCTGGACTGGGACTCCATCATCTTGCCGCGCTTCCCGTTGCTCGATCCCGGCGAGACGCACGAGAGCCAGTTCCGCCGCGAGTGCGAGAAGGGCCTGCGCCAGCACTACGGTGACGACTGGGCCACGCGCGAGATCGGCGGCGTCAACATCAAAGAGCGCTTTGAGTACGAATACAAGGTCATCTGCGACAAGGGCTTTGCCGCCTACTTCCTCATCGTTGCCGAGTACGTGCAATGGGCCAAAGACAACGGCATCGGCGTCGGCCCCGGCCGTGGCTCGGCCGCCGGCGCTATCGTCGCCTACGCCATGAACATCACCGCGTTCGACCCGCTCGAGAACGGCCTGATGTTCGAGAGGTTCCTGTCCCCGCAGCGTACCGAGATGCCCGATATCGATATGGACTTCGACGATGAGCGGCGCCTCGAGGTCGTGGAGCACGTTCGCCAGCTCTACGGCCCCGAGAAGGTCACCCACGTTATCACCTACTCGACCATCAAGGCCAAGCAGGCCATCAACGATGCCGCGCGCGTTCTGGACTACCCGGTCTACATGGGCCAGCGCCTGTCCAAGATGGTCTCGAGCGACCCCAAGGTCAAGCTCAAGCAAGTACTCGAAAAACAACCCGGCAAAGAGGATCTGTTTAACCCCGACTTTGCCGAGGCCTATAAAAAGGACGACGACGCCCGCCGCATCATCGACACGGCGCTCTCGATTGAGGGCCTCACCCGTGGCGAGGGCGTGCACGCGTGCGCCGTTCTGATCTGCCGCGACCCCGTCAACGAGCACGTGCCCACCAAGCTCGACACCAAGGGCGGCGTCGAGATTACCCAGTACGAGGGCCATACCGTTGCCGACATGGGCCTGCTCAAGATGGACTTCTTGGGCCTGCGCACGCTGACGGTTATCTCCAAGGCTAAGGCAAACATCAAAAAGAACTTCGGCATCGACATCAAAGAGGAAGAGATTCCCTTTGACGACCCCGAGATCTTTAAGCTCATGGGCTCCGGTCACACCGCCGGCGTCTTCCAGGTCGAGTCCGCCGGCATGACGGCCACGATCAAGAACATGAAGCCCACCGAGTACAAGCACGTCGTGGCATTGATCGCCCTGTACCGCCCGGGCCCGTTGGGCGCCGGCATGGTCTCGTCCTACATCAACCGTATGAATGGTAAGGAGCCGGCGGTCTCCTACGACGACCGCCTGGACGACATCCTGGGCGAAACCTACGGCACCATGGTCTACCAGGAGCAGGTTATGCTCATCTCCGTCGAGATGTGCGGCTTCTCCAAGGGCGAATCGGACTCGCGTATCCGTAAGCCCGTGGCTAAAAAGAAGATCAAACTGCTCACGTCAACGGTGCTCCACTGGGAGGATGGCTCGGACGAGACCACCTACGACCACTGGATGAACGGCGCTATCAAGAACAACTACACGCGCGAGGTCGCCCAGAAGATTTGGGACGATGTTCTCGAGTTCGCGTCCTACGCCTTTAACAAGTCGCACTCCGCCGGCTACGCCATCCTGGTTATGCAGACGGCGTGGCTCAAGGCGCATTATCCGCACGAGTACATGGCGGCCGTTCTGACGTCCTATACGGGCAAGACCGACAAGATCGTGCACTACGTCTCGGCGTGCCGCCACGACGGCATCCCCGTGCTTTCGCCAGATGTCAACGAGTCCGGTACCGAGTTCACGGCTACCAAGGAAGGCGTGCGCTTTGGTTTGGCTGGCATCCGCGGCGTGGGCACCGGCGTGGCGCAGGCGATTATCGCCGAGCGCGAGGCGGGCGGTCCGTTTAAGACGCTGCACGACTTTGTCGAGCGCGTGGACTCGGGCCAGGCCAACCGTCGCGTGATCGAATCGCTCATCAAGGCAGGCGCCTTCGACTCCACGGGGTATCCGCGTCGCCAGATGATGCACTTTGTGGATAAGAACAACCCTGAGAACATCATCGATGCCGCGGTAAAGCGCCAGAAGGACCGCGCGAGCGGCCAGACGTCGTTCTTCGACATGTTTGGCGACGTTGAGGGCTCGGGCTTTGAGGTGAGCGTGCCCGATCCGGACGGCCAGGAGTGGGACCGCCACCTTAAGCTGAGCCAGGAGAAGGAGGTTCTGGGCATCTATGTCTCGGACCACCCGCTGCGCCCGTTTGAGTATGCACTAGCCAAGGCACGCGACTTCTCGTTCTCGCAGATCGACACTGGCTACGAAGTTCAGAATCCTACGGGCGGTACCATCAACCAGGAGATTCCCGAGGGCAAGGCGCTGTGGTGGGCCGGCATGGTCTCGAGCGTGTCCAAGCGCGTGACCAAAAACGGCGACCCCATGGGCATCGTGCAGCTCGAGGACATGGAAGGCGAGGCCACGGTCGTGGTGTTCCCCAAGACCTACAAGGAGGCCGAGGGGTACCTGTACGGCGAGGTCGATCCCGAGACCGGTGCGCAGCTGTCCGATGCGTTTGTGCGCATTAAGGGCAAGCTCGAGCGTTCGGACCGCGGCGACCAGATCATCGCGCAGGAGATCGTGCCGCTTGAGCTTAACGAGGAGAACAACAAGCCCAAGGTGTTTGAGGTCATGGTGCCCAACAGCCGCTTTAGCCAGGGCAATATGGCGCGTCTTGCCACGGTGCTTACCGCCAACCCGGGCGGCGACCGCGTGGAGATCTTTATCGAGCAGGTGGACGGGCGCGTACTGCGTGCCGAGGTACCGGCCAAGGTCAACGCACGCTCGATTCCGCTGCTGGCAGAGGCAAAGGCCATCGTCGGCAACCAAGGCCGCGTGACGGTTATCTAAGCTACCCCGGGTGAGATTGGAGGAAGTGATGGCGCAGGGGACGTTTGTGCAGGCGCTTCGCAAAGAGGCGGCGTTGAGCGGCACCTTTATGAAGGGGCGTTCGCTCATGCTCAACGGCGCCGTGCTGTCGATCGAGGACAGCGGCTCGCGCTTCTCCAAAAACGTGACGGTTGAGGGCTCGGTGCGCGGTTCGCGCGGCGACCTGTACAAGACGCACGTGGCGCTCGACATGGACGAGCGCGAGGTGATCGACTACGACTGCGATTGCCCCGCCGCCTATCGTTACCCCGGTATGTGCAAGCACGCTATTGCCACAGCTCTGGCGTATTTGGATGCCAGCGGCGCCGAGCCCGTCGAAGGTTTGCGCACGCAGGTCCGCACGTTTACGGCGCAGCCGAAACAGCCTGCGCGCACCGCGCCCAAAGCGCCGGCCGTCAATCCCAACTTTCCCTTTCCGGCGCCCGTTCCCACGAGTCCCAGCCTCATGGCAGCGCTCTCCGATCTTTCGGACGCGCGCATGGATGAGCTGGCGAGCATGCGCCGCAAGCTCGCCGGCAGTGTGGATCCCGATGCCCCCAAGGCGGTGTTGGAGCCCTCGCTGGTGCCGTACTACAATCCACTGTTTGCCGACCGCTTTAGCTGGGCGCTCGAGCTTCGCATTCGCTGTGGATCGGTCTCCTACGTGGTCAAGGACATCGACGGCATGGCCGATGCCTACGTGCGCGGTGGCACCTTCTCGTACGGCAAGAAGCTCACGTTTGTCCATACGCCCGAAGCCTTCGAAGACGTGTCGACAAAGCTGCTCAACCTTGTCGTGACGACAGTTGCTTATCTCGATGACATCACAAGCTCGCGTTCGGCGTCGTACGACTTTGCCCGCAGCGGTTTTGTCGCCGAGCGTCAGTTGCCGCTGTCCGAGCATAGCATCGTATATGTGCTGGACCTGTTGCGCGGTCAGACCATCTCTTTTGAGCCCGCCTGGTCGCGGGGGACGACGACGCATCACACCTATGACGTGGCGGTTGAGATGCCTCCGGAAGGGGAGGACGAGGCGCTGTCTAAGCGCCCACCGCTCCTTGCCGCCAAAATCGCGCCGGCGGCTGGTGGCAGCTACGATCTACGCCTGCCGGCCGATGCATACTGCTTTGCTTCGGGCGACGTTGCCTATCTGGTCGACACCCGCCGTGCGCGCCGCGCCGATGTGGCGTTTGCCCAGCATGCGGCACCGTTCCTATCGCGCTTACTGCCCTGTCGCACGCCGATCCATATCGCTGTCGACCAGGTGGGGGAGTTCTGCCGTATGGCGCTGCCCATTTTGCGCGACTACACCGACCTTACCGCGCCCGCCGCGCTCGATACCGTGGCGCCCGAGCCAAGCTTTGCTATGGCGATCGGCGTCGACGATGGGCTTGTGACCTGCAAAATTACGGTTACCTACGGCGACTGGTCGGCAGATCTCTTTAGTCTGGGCGCTCCGGGCAGTCTCTTCGAAGAGCAACGCCCCGGCGTGCCGCCCCGCGACGAGGTGGCAGAGTTTCGTGTTATGGACACGGCGGTCCTGTACTTCGATTTCTACGAGGGCGGTCTGGCGTTTGAGGAGCGCGATGACGAGAGCTTGTTCTGCCTGCTGACCGAGGGCCTGTCCGCCCTGTCCGAGCTGGGTGAGGTCATGCTCAGCGACCGCCTACGCCAGATCTCGGTGCGCCCTGCGCCCAAGCTTTCGGTGCGTGCCACCGTCAAGAGCAACCTGCTCGATGTTGAACTGGGCGCGAGCGGTCTTTCGGCGGCAGATCTTGCCATCTACCTCGACTCCTACAAGCGCCATCAAACGTTTGCGCGCCTTACGTCCGGCGACATCATTCGCCTGGACGAGGGCGCTCGAGCCGTGTTTGGCCTCGCCGAGGACCTTGGCGTCGATGCCGTCGACCTGCTCGACGGCGTGTCGCTTTCCGCATCGAGCACCCTGTTCGTCGATAGCATGCTCGCGCGCACGCCCGCGCTCGAGGCCGATCGCGACGCTGCGTTCCGCCGTACCGTCGAGCGTCTGGACACGCTCGGCAAGATGGACTTTACGGTGCCGGTCTCGCTCAAGGCAACGATGCGCGGCTACCAGGTCGACGGCTACCAGTGGCTTGGCTCGCTCGAACACCTGGGCCTTGGCGGCATCTTGGCCGACGATATGGGCCTGGGCAAAACGCTCCAGATGATCGCGCATATCCTGGCGCGCGTGGAGGCGGGGGACACTAAACCCACGCTTGTGGTGTGTCCCGCGTCGCTTGTGTACAACTGGACCGCCGAGCTGGAGCGCTTCGCCCCGTCGCTCGATGTGTGCGCCATTGTGGGCGCCAAGGCGCAGCGCCGCGTGCAGATCGCCGGCGTGGCCGAGCATAACGTGGTCGTGACGTCGTATGACCTTATGCGGCGCGATATCGACGAGTACGTCGAGCAGGACTTTGCCCGCGTGGTGCTCGATGAGGCCCAGTACATTAAAAACCCGCTCACCCAGGTGGCGCGCGCCGCAAAGCGCCTGCCTGCCGGCGTGCGCTTTGCCCTGACGGGCACGCCCATCGAAAACCGCCTATCCGAGCTCTGGAGCATCTTCGACTTTTTGATGCCGGGCTTACTTGGCACGCGCGAGTCGTTTGCCAAGCGCTTCGAAAGCTCGGTCGAGCATGCCGAGGGCGACAGCGCCGCCCGGCTGCAGGCGCTCGTGTCGCCGTTTGTGCTGCGCCGCGTCAAGGAAGACGTGGTGGCAGACCTGCCCGAGAAGATCGAGGACACTGTCATGGCGCAGCTTGCCGGCGAGCAGCGCAAGCTTTACCTGGCAAACCAGGACCGCATCGCCCAGCAGGTGCAGCACCGCGAGGCATCCGAGTTTAAGAAAGACAAGCTCAAGGTGCTTGCCGAGCTCACCAAGTTGCGCCAGATCTGCTGCGACCCGCGTCTGCACTACGAGGATTACAAGGCGGGGAGCGCCAAACTCGATACGTGCATGGAGCTCGTGCACGGCGCACTCGACGGCGGACATCGCATCCTGTTGTTCAGCCAGTTTACGGGTATGCTCGATATTATCGGTAAGCGCCTGGCCAAGGAGGACATCGCCTTCCTTAAGCTCACGGGCGCTTCGTCTAAGGAGAGCCGCGCCAAGATGGTCGCGCAGTTCCAAGCGGGCGAGGTTCCGGTCTTTTTGATTTCGCTCAAGGCGGGCGGCGTGGGCCTTAACCTGACGGCTGCCGACGTGGTCATCCACTACGACCCGTGGTGGAACGTGGCGGCGCAGGACCAAGCAACTGATCGTGCACACCGTATTGGTCAGCAACATACCGTGACCGTGTACAAGCTCATCGCCAAGGACACGATCGAGGAACGCATTATGCAGATGCAGGAGTCCAAACGCGACCTGGTCAACAGCGTGCTCGGCGGCGACGGCATCTCGTCGGCGCTGTTTACCCGCGAAGATGTTCTGGCGCTGCTGGGCGGCGACGGTCGCTAGCCGCGCGCGGGGTGGGACTGCTGGAGTGGGCAGGACGGTCGACGCATTTTGGCCCGACCGCTTGCCTGGTCCGTTATGTGTTCATTTGCAATGCCGTGGATGGTTTGTCTGCCTTTGGGCATAAGAACCATCAAGAACATTGGCACATCAGCAAAGGAGAACATCATGGCGAAATTCTTTAAGGACCCCGACGGCAAGCTCATCGCTGCCCTTGGCGACGACGTTGCGACCCCTGCCGGTTGCACGGAACTGACTGCAAACACTGAGGACGCGGCGCACGAGAAGCACGTGCCTGTTGTCGAGACCGAGCGTGACGGTCACGTGATTCGCGCACGCGTTGGTTCGGTCGAGCACCCCAGCCTGCCCGAGCACTACATTGAGTGGATCGCCCTTGAGGCCGAGGGCCGCTTAGAGGTCCATTACCTTGAGCCCGGCATGAAACCCGCGACGTTTTTCGCGGGCGGCTCCAAGACCGGTACCGTCTATGCCTACTGCAACCTGCACGGGCTGTGGTCCGCGACATTCTAGGAGCGCGCCCCCGCTCGGGGTATCATAGCTAGCATATGCACATGCAAGCGCCGACTGCATTATGCGGCCGGCGCTTTTACTACGATTTCGATGGTTTACGACGGAAAGGGCTGGGCCATGAAGCTCGCGCTTGCACAGATCGATATGCGCCTGGGTGATATTGAGGGCATTTGCGGCCGCATCGAGGACCAGGCTCGTCTGGCCCACGAGCGCGGGGCGCGCGTGCTGTGCGTTCCGGCTCCGCTCTTTATGGGCGCCATGCCCGGTGGCCTGGTGGGCGCTGCCGACTTTGAGCACGACATGCTTGCCGGCTTGACCGGTGTCGCCGAGCGTATCCAAGAGCTTGACATGATCTGCATCGTGCCCGCGGCGGTTTCGTTTGAGGGCCAGCCGCTGCTCGACTACATGATGCTCAAGGACGGTCATGTGGTGCCGGCGCGTTCGAGCATTGCCCTGCAGCGTGGCGAGAACAACGACACGCGTTGGGCGCCGCCGGTGTTCGACGTGGACGGCGTGCGCATCGCCGTGATTTTTGACTTGGACCGCGAACTCGAGATGTTGCCGACCGGTGTTGACCTCATTGCGTATTTCCAATTCAACGCGTTTGACATGACCGACCGTGAGACTGCCGCCATTGCCGCCGTTCGCAGCGGCGCCTACCGCAAGATCGCATCCAAGCGCAGCGTGTGGTTTGCCTGCATGGCGCCGGTCGGTGCCTTTGACGAGTCGGTGTATACCGGCGGTTCGTTTGTGCTCGACGACTGCGGTCGCGTGGTGGCCCAGGCGCCGTGTTTTGAGGAGAGTCTGCTGGTTCAGGAGATTCAGCGCGGCGTGATGCTCGATGCCCTGGAAGATCACGAACTGCCCGAGTTCCGTTCCGAAGAGTGGCTGTGGCAGGCGCTGGTGTTCGCCGTGCGCGACAACGCCCGAGCCCACGGTGCGTCGCGTGCTGTGGTGGCACTCGAGGGTGACTTGCCGTCGTCCCTGCTGGCGGCGCTGGCCGTCGACGCTCTGGGCCCGCGCAATGTGATTGGCCTGGTGCTGGGGCGCAACCGTATCTTTACGCCGGCGCAGGAAGAGGCCGAGGCTGCCCGCTGTGCCGCCGTCCGCGCCATTGCCGAGCGCCTGCACATTCGCACTGTCGAGCGCGATGCACCGGATGCGGCGCGTGTGCTCGATCGCGACGTGTCGGCGGGCGATGCCGAGCGCCTACGCTCGCGCACGCTGGGTCTCATGCTGGAGGACACGGCGCTCGAGCTGGGTGCGATGACGCTGAGCCCGCTGTCCAAAACCGAGTATGCACTGGCGGCGCCGGAGCTTTGCGGCGGCTACCAGGGCGACTTTGCGCCCTTTGGCGATGTGTACCTGTCGACGCTTGAGTTTGTGGCGCGTGTGCGCAACCGCACGTCTGCCGTGGTACCCCAAGAGCTCGTGACGCTCAACGCGGTGGAAGACTGCATGGAGCGAGTGCTGGCGCAGGCGCTCTCGACGCTCGACGGTCCGGTCGATATGCTCGATCGCGCGGCACAGCTGCTCGGCGGGCTTGAGCCGGGTGAGGTCGATGGCGCGCTCGAGGCGCACGTGGACCGCAATCGATCTTTCGACGATATCCCGATGGCCGCTGGCAAGCCTGAGGCCTGCTCGCTGCTGCTGATGCTCGTTCGACAGGGTGAGGCTGCCCGCCGCATGTTGCCGACGGCACCGATCGTCTCGTCCCGCTCGTTTGCCGAGCGCTCTTGGCCGTACATGCTCGCGTGGTCCGACCTGGGGCTTAATGGCAAGGAGCGTATGTCGGTCGATTCGCTGGCACGCGCCGAGGTGCGCCGTTTTGCTGACGAGGATACGAGCGAGCGCGTGCGAAACGAGATGATGGGCGTGCTGGGCGAGCTACTGGGTATTTCGCCCGAGCAGATGGAGGAGCTGCGCTCCGAGGACGGTCAGCGTCGTTTGCACGAGGGAATGAAAAAGTTCGAGGGTGAGGTTCAGGACGCCATCGATAAGATGATGGGCGGTCAGGGCGGCTCGCAGGGTGGGCCCCAGGGCACGCCGATGCCGCATCCGCCAGTAGATCCGAGGCAGTTCCCATTCTTTAGCCAGAACTAGGGCAGAAGCAATCTTGCTTTAAGCATCTTGGCCCCGTTGTGTTATTCTAGAACAGACGTTCGTGAATGATGCGCGGGGCCTTGCCTTGTGCTGTGCTGGTGACGAGGGGAGGTCGGCTTGGTTATCTTGGGCATTGACC
Source organism: Collinsella aerofaciens (assembly GCA_036298925.1). Classification (GTDB taxonomy): domain Bacteria; phylum Actinomycetota; class Coriobacteriia; order Coriobacteriales; family Coriobacteriaceae; genus Collinsella; species Collinsella aerofaciens_BN. The sequence goes on along the minus strand of JAXJIC010000004.1, from coordinate 36,370 downwards.
CCGGTTTGGCTCATACGGGTTGGGGGATTATCGAGGAGCGGCGTGGCGAGGTTCGCTGCCGTGCCTATGGCTGCATCGAGACCAGTGCCGGAAGTCCGCTCGCGGTGCGCCTGTCGCATATCGCCCATGACCTTAAGGATGTCGTTGAGCGTTATCGACCCGACACGGCTGCTGTCGAGAGCATCTACTTTGGCGCCAACGTTCGTTCCGCCATCCCCACGGCGCATGCCCGCGGTGCTGCACTCGTCGCACTTTCGGAATGTGCGCTCGAGATTGGCGAGTACACGCCCATGCAGATCAAACAGGCTGTGGTGGGCACCGGCGCCGCGGACAAGCGGCAGGTCGCCTACATGGTACGCACGCTCACACAGCTCGATCACGACCCGCATCCCGACCATGCCGCCGATGCCCTGGCCTGCGCCATCTGCCACGTAAACCTCAGCCGCACCCGCGCCCTCACCGGCGGCGAGTTCTATCAACAGAGAGGAACCGGATACTGATGATTTCCCAGCTCCATGGAACGCTTGTCGAGGCCACGATGAGCTCGGCCGTTGTCGATGTGTCGGGTGTGGGCTTTGAGCTTGGCATCTCGGGCAGCACTGCGGCCACGTTGCCGACGCCCGGCGGCGAGGTCCGCCTCTACACGCGTATGCAGGTGCGCGAGGACGCCATGACACTTTTCGGTTTTTCCTCAAAGGATGAGCGCACGATGTTCGACCGGCTCGTGTCCGTTTCGGGCGTTGGCCCGCGCCTGGCGCTCGCCGTGCTTTCCACCTATACCGTGGGGCAATTGTATTCGCTGGTGATGGCCGAGGACGACAAGGGCATGGCCAAGGTACCCGGTGTGGGCAAAAAGACAGCTCAGCGCCTGATCCTGGAACTCAAGAGCACCTTTGCCAAGGATAAGGGCTTTGTGCCGGTCGACGTGATTCCCGGCCAGGTTGCGATGCCGGTTCCCGCCGCTGCTCCTTCGGCGATCGATGACGCCCGTGCGGCGCTCCTTTCCATGGGCTTTAGCCCGCAGGAGACCGATGTTGCCCTGAGCGGGTATGATGGGCAGAATATGCGTGTCGAGGATCTGCTCGGCGCGGCGCTTAAGCGACTCGGAATGGATGCGTGATGTGGGAAGCCGATGACTCTCAGGACCTGTGGGCGACGCCCGGCAACTCGCCGGCGGCATCCATGGCGCACGGCGAGCGCATGGTGGGCTCGGAGCTGACGGCCGAGGACCTCGATGTCGACCGCACTTTGCGCCCCCAGCGCCTGGACGACTACTGTGGCCAGGAGCACATCAAGCAGAGTCTGCGCGTGTTGATCGAAGCGGCGCAGAGCCGTGGCGAGACGCTCGACCACGTGATTTTCTCGGGTCCTCCGGGCCTAGGCAAGACCACGCTGGCCACCGTTATCGCCAACGAGCTGGGCGCTCAGATCAAGACCACGAGTGGCCCTGCCATCGCGCGCACGGGCGACTTGGCAGCCATCCTTACTAACTTGCAGCCGGGTGATGTGCTGTTTATCGACGAGATCCACCGCCTCAACCGTTCGGTCGAGGAGGTCCTGTACCCCGCGATGGAGGACTTTGCCCTCGATATCGTGATTGGCAAGGGTCCGGCGGCTCGCTCGATTCGCCTGGATATTCCCAAGTTTACGCTGGTAGCGGCAACGACCCGCTCAGGCATGTTGACCGGCCCGTTGCGCGACCGCTTTGGCATTTCATATCGCCTGGATTACTACACGGTCGAGGAGCTCGCGCAGATTGTGACGCGCTCGGCGACTATCCTGGGCGTGACGATCGACCGTCCAAGTGCACTCGAGATCGGCTCGCGTTCGCGCGGCACGCCACGTCTTGCCAACCGCCTGCTCAAGCGTGTGCGCGATTACGCACAGGTGTGCGGCAACGGCCCCATCGAGCTCGATATCTGCCGCCAGGCGCTCGAGTTCTTCGAGATCGACGAGCTCGGTCTGGACTGGATGGATATTCGTATCTTGGAGACGCTCGCCAAGACGTTCTCCGGTCGTGCCGTGGGACTTACGACCCTTGCCAGCGCGGTGGGCGAGGACCCGGGCACGCTCGAGGATGTCTATGAGCCCTATTTGCTGCAGTGTGGATTGATGATTCGTACGCCGCAGGGCCGTCAGGCAACCCTCCGCACCTTTGAGCACCTGGGGATTGAACCTACCGTTTAGGGCGTTTTGTTTTGGCGGGCTGTTGGACTATCGCTGGGCATCGGGTAAACATATCGCCGTTCATCGGTTATGGGCGTTTTACTATTGCGCGCCCGTGCTATGCTGAATTGGTCTTTTTCTCATTCGGTAACGAAAGGACCGCCCATGCCTACTGACATCGAAATCGCACGTTCTGTCACGCCGCTGCCTATTACCGAGGTGGCCAAGAACGCCGGCGTCGACGTTAAGCACCTTATTCCGTACGGCTTCGACAAGGCTAAGGTCGACTATTCACTGCTCAACGAGCCGACTGATCACCAGGCCAAGCTCGTCCTCGTGACCGCTATCAACCCAACGCCTGCGGGCGAGGGCAAGACCACCACGACCATCGGTCTGGCCGACGGCCTGCGTCGTCGCGGCGTCAAGAGTGCCGTGGCCCTGCGCGAACCTTCGCTCGGCCCCGTCTTTGGCGTGAAGGGCGGTGCTGCCGGCGGCGGTTGGGCTCAGGTCATCCCCATGGAGGATATCAACCTGCACTTTACCGGCGACTTCCACGCTATCGGTGCTGCCAACAACCTGCTGGCCGCCATGCTCGACAACCACATCCAGCAGGGCAATCAGCTCGGTATTGACGTTAAGCGCATCACTTGGAAGCGCGTTGTCGATATGAACGACCGTCAGCTGCGCCACGTTATCGACGGCATTGGCGGCAAGGCCCAGGGCGTGCCGCGCGAGGACGGCTTCGATATCACCGTCGCCTCCGAGGTCATGGCAATCCTGTGCCTGTCTACGAGCATCAGCGACCTCAGGGAACGCTTGGGTGAGATCGTCGTCGGCTACAGCTTTGCCGGCGAGCCCGTCCGCGCCCGTGACCTTAAGGCTCAGGGTGCCATGGCCGCGTTGCTTAAAGACGCGCTCAAGCCCAACCTGGTGCAAACGCTCGAGGGCACGCCCGCGTTTGTCCACGGTGGCCCCTTTGCCAACATTGCTCATGGCTGTAACTCCATCATGGCCACGCGTATGGCGATGCGCTTTGGCGATGTCGCCATTACCGAGGCCGGCTTCGGTGCCGATCTGGGTGCCGAGAAGTTCCTCGACATCAAGTGCCGCATGACGGGCGTTCGCCCCAGCGCCGTCGTGATCGTCGCGACCGCTCGTGCGCTGAAGTACAACGGTGGCGTCGCCAAGGCCGACCTCAACGAGGAGAACCTCGAGGCCCTCAAGGCTGGCATGCCCAACCTGCTGCGTCACGTCGACAACATCCAGAACGTTTATGGCCTGCCCTGCGTGGTCGCCATCAACCGCTTCCCGACGGACACCGAGGCCGAGCTTGCGCTCATCGAGTCCGAGTGCCAGAAACTCGGCGTCAACGTTAAGCTTTCCGAGGTCTGGGCCAAGGGCGGCGAGGGCGCGCTCGAGCTTGCCGATGAGGTCATGCGTCTGATTGAGCAGCCGAGCGAGCTCAAGTTTGCCTATGAGGACGGCGCTGATGTCGCTGATGCCCTCGAGGCCGTTGCCACCAAGGTCTACCGCGCCGACGGCGTTGACTTTACGCCGGCCGCCAAGCGCCAGCTCGCCGAGCTGCGCGAGAATGGCTTTGGCAACCTGCCGGTGTGCGTCGCCAAGACGCAGTACAGCTTTAGCGACAACGCCAAGGCCCTGGGCGCTCCCGAGAACTTCCGCATCACCGTGCGTGAGCTCAAGGTTTCTGCCGGCGCCCACTTTGTGGTCGCGCTGACCGGCAGTGTTCTGACCATGCCGGGTCTGCCCAAGGTGCCCGCGGCCGAAAACATCGACGTCGACAACGACGGCAACATCACCGGCCTGTTCTAAGTCTGCTGTCCATAGCTGCTTGTCCGCCCCGCCGTGCCCACAAGGCACGGCGGGGCTTTTGATCCTTAGGCCCGCGCATGTCTTGTAGATACCGACGGACTCTGCCCGCCATAGGCTTTTGCGCGGGTAGAATGCATGGATAACTTGATGCTCACGCGCGACGGAAAGGAATCGTTGCATGGATCAGGACAAGACAACCGTGATGGGCGGCTACGGTTCCGCGCAGGCTGGCGATAGCGCCGATGCGACCCGCGTTGTTCCCAACCCCGGTTATACCGACCCCGCCGCGACGCAGCCTTCTGCCGAGCCCACCCGGGTTATGGGCTATGGCGACACGGCGCAGGATTCTTACGCTACATCTTCGCAAAGCCCCTATGACAACGCGGCGGCAGACCCGTTTGATTACGCACCGCAGGATTCTTATGCTGCCTCGACGCCGAATCCCTATGATGGCCTGCCGCAGAATCCCATTCCGCAGCCTCAGCAGACGACGTATATGCCTCGCACGGCGCAGCCTCGCTACGAGTCGCACGAGCCGTATCGCGAGTACCCCAAGTCGATTCCGCAATATGGCGAGGACGAGGAGAAGAAGCCGTCGCGTTCGTCGAGCGTGATCAAGAAGATTCTCATCGTGCTGGCGATTTTCTTTGCGCTGTCGGTTGTGTTTGCCATCGTGTCGGGCATGCTCAACAAGCGAGGGAGTTCAACGGCCGATACCACTGCCGAACAAACCGAGTTCGCCTCGTCTAGCACCGTTGATTTGAGCGATATCCCGGGGCAGTACTGGTCCAACGCCAAGAAGATCCTCAAGTCGCGCGGCGCCGATCTTTCGAATGCCGTGGTCCTGACTGATGATGGCTCAACGCCCGTCATCGATGCCAACTGGGTCGTTACTTCTGCCTACTATAACGACAGCGGCAACCTCGAAATTCAGCTCACTCACAAGAACAGCTCGGGCAACTCGTCCGACGGCCAAAGCGGTACCGACAGCTCGAGCTCCAATACGCTGGAGGCCTTGAGCAACAAGGCACAGGAGTTGGGAGACAAGGCGCAAGAGCTGGGCGATACGGCGCAAAGCCTGGGCGATACCGCGCAGAACTTGGGCGGCATGGCGACGGATGCCTGGAACGCCCTACAAAACGGCATCTCGGGCGCGCAGGGAAACTAGCTGTTAAGTGGGCTACAGCTGCTCGGCCGGACGGTCGGGCGAGCTAAAGCCCGAGTCAAACGTAACGACGCATGAGGCATCGGGTCGGCGCTCGTGCACGATGCGCGTGACGAGCTCCAGCAGCTCCTCGTCGGATATGTCAAAGCCGTCGGGACGCACCAGGTCAAACGAAACGAACCCGTCGTGCTCGTGCAGATCGTGGATGGAGAGTGCGGGATCGATCTGCATGACGCCGCGCTTGACCCAGCCGCGCAAGTCATCGCCGGTTGTCGCGATGGGGTCGCAGTGCAGCGTGATACCAATGCCCATCTGGCGCTTGATGTCGTGCTCGATGGTGTCCAGAATCTCGTGGTGCTCAAACGCGTCGCCCTCGCCGGGCATCTCCACGTGGGCGCTGGCAAACTGACGACCGGGGCCGTAGTCGTGCACCATGAGGTCGTGTGTGCCCAAGACCTGCGGATAGGACATGATCTTGTCGCGGATTGCCTGGACGAGCTTGGGGTCGGGCGCTTGCCCCAGCAACGGGCTGATGGCGTCGCGCACCAGGCCCAGACCGCTGATGCAGATGAAGATGCCCACACCCAGGCCTGCCCAGCCATCGAGATCAAAGCCGGTCGTCTGCGAAATAAGCGCCGCCACCAAGACCGAGCCCGAGGTGATGACGTCGTTTTTGGAGTCCTGCGCCGTGGCGATGAGCGTCTCCGAGTCGATGCGATCGCCCAGCGTGCGGTTGAACGCTGCCATCCAGAGCTTAACGAGCATGGACAAGACGAGGGCGGCTAAGGAGAGCACCGAATAAGCAGTGGGGGAAGGCTTGATGATCTTAGTGACCGACTCGAGGATCAGATTGATGCCGACGGCGCAAACCAGGACGGCGACGAACAGGCCGGCTAGGTACTCATAGCGACCGTGGCCATAGGGGTGGCCTTCGTCTGCCGGGCGGCTGGCAAGGCGGAACCCGAGCAGACTCACGATGTTGCTCGAGGCATCGGAGAGGTTGTTGAAAGCGTCGGCGATGAGGGAGACGGAGCCGGCGAGCAGGCCCGCGATGCCCTTGGCCAGGCACAGGGTGATGTTGAGGCCAATGCAGATGAGGCTTGCGGCAAAACCCGCGTTGGTGCGGCAAGATGCATCGACCGGCTCGCTCTCGCTGCCGGGAACAAGCGTATGTACCAGCCGATTTGCAAATAGCATAGCGGTCGTCCTCACAATCATGTTTAAGGGGATAGTGTAGCTCGTGCGGGGGCGCCGTGCACCGATGCTCAGAAAATGCAGCAATAGTCTGCCGGTGCTAACGAGCGCGAGGCAGAGGAGGACGACTGCCCGCGCGCCTTCCCGTCCGACCGAGTGCTCCATTTTGGGCCACATGGGTATGGGCATGTGCCTGCCTGCCCGACATACTTAATGTCGACAGCCCCTGCGTAAAGGAGGACGTTTCCATGGACGAGATGTTTGCCATTAAATGCCAAAACTGCGGCGGCCCTATGTACTCGCACCAGGCTAAGCGCAGCTTTGAGTGTGCCTATTGCGGTGCGGTCATTCCGTGGCAGGCGGACGCCGGAGAGCCCAAGAGCGCTTTGGGCATTCGCCATACGCCGTTGACGGTGGTGGATGGACTGCTTAAGCTCACGCATGTGTCGCAACTCGAGCGCCCGGAGGACCCGGACTGGTATTTCTTCAATTCGCACTGGCGCAATCAGTCGGTCCTGGAACATCTGCTGTGGGAGGATCGCGGCACGGCGCAGGAGTTCCAAGAGGCCACGCATGTGAGCATTCCGTGCCCCTTCTGCGGAGCGTCCTTTGAGGGCGAGTCAACGCAGCGCGTGTTTGAGTGCCCGTCCTGCGGCAACAAGATCGGCATTGCCGACCTGCTCAAGCCCGGTACCTTCAGCAAGCGTCTGACCATGGGCGTGGGTGCGGAGTATGTACCTGGGCAGGGTATTCCCTGCGAAATCTCGCCGCAGCAGGCACGTGCCAACGCACTGCAGCTGGTGCGCCAGTACCCCGACGCCTTTGCCGGGCACGACGTGGAAGATGCGATCCAAAACGACATGATGCTCTTCTATTTCCCCATGGCGCTGGCGGACCTGCGCATGATGGCGTCCTTCCCGGGCAAGGGCCTGAGCAAGGAGACCTTGGTGTACTACGAGGTGCTCGACTGGGCATATCCCAGGGCAAACTACCTGGACGTTCGCCTCATGGGCATTTTGGAGCCGTGGGACTTTGCCAAGGTTGGGCCGTTTGACCCGGCCATGCAGGAAGGTGACTTTCGCGTTGTCTCCGTCGATGCGTCTACCAAGGACCAGGTGGTTATTGATAAGTTGGCGCTCGACGTTGCGGGCAACGACGCCGAGGCAGTGCTGGGGTTCAATAAAAAGAGCATCCGCCCGTGGGCGCGCAAGGCCCGCAAGCACAAGGACGGCTTGGTTATGGTGCCGGTGTACTTTGTCGATCGTCCGGCAACGGACAGCCGCGACGGCGAGCAGGTGCGCATTGCCGTAAACGGCCAGACGGGCCGCGCGGCCGCGGTGGTGTTTAGCGACAAGCGCGAGACGCATATCGTGGCGCCGCTCAGCCCGAGCCTGCATCTGTCCGGTGAAAGCACCGTGCATGCCACGCCCGTCGAGGTCAAATACGTTAAATCGCCGTTCCTCTACCAGATTGTGCGCCGTGGAGACGGCGAGCAGCCGCGTCAGGTGGCAGCCGCCGTCGAGGGTTCTTACCGAGAGGAAAAGCCCAAACGCCGCGGTCTGCTGGGTGCGCTATTTGGGAAGTAGGGGGGTAGCGCCGGTTGTTGCCGTAACGTGATGGCCGGGGGTGTGGGGCGGCTCTCAGGAGTGCGGGCTGCCGTCTGATTGTTTGAGGGTGCCAGATATAAATAAACGGTGGAACGGCTGCAAAAGAGCCGCCCCACCGGGTAAAATCAGGTTGTGCCGCGGAACCCGCTCCTCAGCTAGTCACACTTCGGAAGCGCGGGCAACGCAGGTATTATCGTCTAAAGGGCCGGCTGCAACCGGCCCTTTTCTGTGGCAGCCAATGGACCCACATCAGACGAAGGTCGCGTCTTTGTCTGTCAGGTCACGCTCGCCAGCCACGGCTAGAATGTCGTTGCCGGCGTCCATGACCGGTATTGTTTTGTAGCGTGCGCCGCAACCGCGAGTGCGCCTGCGACGGCTGCGGTGGTTTCGGTCGCAACGTGCTGCTACCCTTGCACTTCGCCATTGGTCGCTTCGTTGATGGCGCGGTACTCGGCACTCAGCTCGCGCGCCAGCTCTTCCTTGCTTGGAAGATACGGCAGGTATTTGGCGGCAAACACTTGGTCGTTGTCTTCGGGCAGCGTGTACTCGACGATCGAATCGCTTTTGTCCGCGCAGAGCACGATGCCTATGGGCGGATTGTCGCCTTCGTTCATGAGCTCGCGCGTGTAGTAGTTCACATACATTTGCATCTGGCCCAGGTCCTGATGCGTAAGGTCATCGGTCTTAAGGTCGATGAGCACGAAGCAGCGCATCAGATAGTTGTAAAAAACAAGGTCAATATAGAAATGGCGTCCATCAAAGGTGATGCGCTTCTGACGCGCCTCGAAAGCGAAGCCGCGGCCAAGTTCCAGCAGAAACCTCTGAAGATGCGTGATGAGCGCTTGCTCTAGATCGCTCTCGCGAAACGCAGTATCGTCCGAGAAACCTAAAAACTCCAGTACATATGGGTCGCGGATGATATCCTCGGGGCGACGAGCCGGGGCGCTCTTTTGGATTTCCTGGGTGACGGCCTCCTTGTCCTTGCTGGCAAGTAGGCGCTCGCGGAACATAGTGTTGATCTGGCGTTCGAGCTGACGCGTGCTCCAACGAGAATCGGCGCATTCGTTCATGTACCAGGTGCGAGCATCAGGGTCGGAAACGCGCATCAACCTGCGGTAATGAGTCCAGCTCAATTCGCTACGCAGTGCGTCGCGAATTGGAAACGCAAGAAAGAACTGACGCATATTGCGAAGGTTTGCGATGCCAAAGCCTCTTCCGAAATCCGCGGTAAGCCTTCTGGAGAGGCCTGCAATCAATGCCTCTCCATATGCTGCGCGCTCCTCTCCGCCCTGTTCATCAACAATACTCTTGCCGATCTCCCAATATGCCTCAACCATCGCAAAGTTAACGGCGGTATAGGCCTTATCGCGAGCGGCGTTGAGAATCGAGGAGACCTGCTTGTAAAAACCTTCGGGCACGATTGCCGATTCTCCACGGTTTACCAGTTCGCCCATCACTGTCGCCCCACTTTCCTCTTGTGGAATGCATCTTTATCGCATTTAGTTTAAAGCCTCGCGCTGACACGAATTGCTGTGCTGTCTGGCACCTTCGCATGGGGGTCTTGCGGTGGCTAAAATGTGGCAATAGAGACAGTTTTAACGAACCCCATGGGAGTGGCACGCATGGACAACAACACCTTGCTGTTCCAGGACAAAGGTTCGGGTAGGTTTAAAGACGTCAAGATCTACCCTAACCGCATTGAGGTACTCAAGAAGGGCACTTTTGGCGGCAAGCACACCGAGATTGTTTATCTTAAGGACATTACGGGCGTCAATAGAATCAAAGGCCGCGATGTTTTTCTGCGCAATCGTCTGTTGACCGCTTGCGTCTTTAGCCTGAGCAGCCGTGCGAAGGCCCAGGAGTTTGTTAACGCGCTGAACATGGTGATGTAGCCGATAGCGGCGTTTGGGCCAAGGTAAAAATCGGGGGCACAGAACGGTGTTCTGCGCCCCCGATTGAGTCGATGTGTCTAAAAGGCCGGCTTGCCTATTCGACAACGTCCTCGTTGTTTTCACCGTCACTGGCAAACATCGCCGCGCCGGCGACCGTTGTCGCCACGGCGGCGGCAGCGAGCCCGGCGGCAACGCCAGAGCCGTCGCCCGTGTCGGCGAGTTTTCCGCCCGAGCCCTTGCTCTTGTTGCCGCCGCCGTTCTTGTCGGCGCCGTCTGCGTTGGAACCCGTGCCACCGTCGGTGCCGGTGCCGCCTGCACTGTCCGAGGCCGCTACGGTAAAGTTTGCGGCTCCGTCGCTGGCGAGCGTGTAGTTCTGCGCCGCGTCGCCCAACAGACCTTTCGCACGCACCCAATACGTCCCCGCGGCAAATGCCTCGCCCTCGGCCATTGCCGTGCCCGGAGCGCCGTCCGCGTCGTGCACAAACTCGAGCTGGGCGGTGCAGGCGTCGGTTTCGAGCTTGCCCTCGAGTGATGCCGCAATCTTGGCGCGCACGTCTTCGCCGGCCTTAAGGCCTTCGAGTCCCTCAAAATGGGGCGTCAGCGCGAGCGGATCGATATCGATGGGCACGAAGCCCTGCAGTCCTGTAGCGGTCTCGTTGCCCAGGGCGTCGACATCCACGTATTCGATGGCAAACGCGCTGCCAGAAGCGGCCACGTTGAGTACGTTGCTGCTGTTAACGAGGCGGAAACGGCCCTCGCCAACGGTCTTGCCATCCTGGAATGAGGCATCGCTCAGCGAGTCGCCGTACGTCATGCGCATGCGGGTCGGGAGATAGTACGGGAGATAGTACGAAGCCGTCTGCTTGTGCTCCGTATCGTAATTGCGCTGGTAGATGCTCCGGGCCAGCGCCGCATCAACAAAGTCGGATGCGATGATGCCAATGTGCTTGAGGTAATCTGACTTTGTATCCTCGATGCCGCTGGGATTGATGTACGGGCTCTTATACAGATGCTCGTTGACTACTCGTGCCGAGGTAAAAGGATTGCCTCCGTGCGACAAGCCCGTGCAGCTGGTGTAGTTGATAGACCAGCAACGCTCCAGGACTTTCTCCTTGGCCCCGTTATCGTCCTCGACATCTACCTCGTTGCGCGTGCGCCCGGTCGTTTCCTTCAGCGCATTATCGACCCAGCTGAGCTTGTCGGTTCCCGTGAGTTTGTACTTGTCCTGGGCGTATACCTTGGTGCAATAGGGCTCTTTGTCGCCTGTTTCCCCCGCGGCTTCAAAGCCCTGCGCGTCTTGGACGAGGCACATGGAACTGCTGTCGGTGTGCGCTGCGATTTTGTTATCCCATTCGGTGAGGTCGAGTCCCCACGTGTGGCCGCTTACGCTGTCGCCGTCGAGTCCAAATCGACGTAGCAGGACGATCTTTCCGCGCACCTCGCCCAGTGTGGGAACGCGGCTCGACGTATAGAACAGTTTGGGGTTGTCGTCCAAAACCTTGGCGAAAGCCGTCGTAACACTTTCGTCGGTAGCCTCGTCGTTGCCTCGTGATACAAGCATGATGAGCGCTTCTGTCGGGTTTTCGTTCAAAAACGTTTTGAAGTAGCCTATGACATCGGAAAGATGCAAAAAGTACGCGTCTTTTTTGAGCAGGTAGTACATCCCATGGTCGATGCCAGGGTTGTCGCCCTTTCCGAGACGGATATCAAAATAGCGAATGCCTTCGAGCAGCTGCGTGGGAATGTAATCCTGCTGGCATTTTACTTGCGAGGATTGGGGCTCAGTGTCGTTGTCCACGCTGCAGGTGCCCGAATCGTGCGTACCCGGGATGCTCAGCTCGTCGAGGAACTTGTTGTCGTCGACGTATTTCATCCAACATGGTCCGTCGACGTAGCTGCTATACGTGATCCAGTCGAGGCTGCTAACCGTGGCATCGTTCTTTTTCATGTCGTAACCGACAAGCTCGAGCTCCCACGGAATGCTCTTACTCTTATTCTTATGGCAAATCTTATTGTTGTCCTGGTCTTCGCCGTTCGATTCTATTGCCAGGTACTTAATGTCTTTTTTCTCGGTTTCTTTCTCGACCGTGCGGTCTCGGATGATATAGGTTCCGTTTGATTGCCGCTCGAACGCAAAAGCGCGGCTGGGCTTGTTGTCATACTCGCCGCTCCATACGTGGATGACCTTTCCGTCTTTGTCCGAGTCGCCATCGACCGACCAAATGCTGTAGCCCGTCTTTTTATGCTCTTCGAAATTGAGCAAGGTGCGGATAGCATACCAGTTTGTATCGTCATTCTTGGTCGTTACGTTCTCAAGGATGAGCTTGCTGGACGTGCCGTCATTAAACAGATGGCAGACGTTGCCGATGACGTTGCCGTCTTCGTTGACGCTCGCGGTGCAAAAATAGCCCGCGGGGCGAAGGCGAATGACGAAATTGTCGAGGCTGACCGACGCTGTGGCAGCGCGTCTGCAAATGCCGCTCGTGGGCAAATGCCCAATGCCGCGGTTTCGGGCAGGCTTGCAAGTGGCGACAACGCCGCGAGTCCAAGGCCCAACGTAAATGCTCGGCGGCTGATGGCGTGGTGTTCGGTCATAACTTCTCCATTCGTAGAGTGCGGTTATGCGATAGTTTTGGTCATTATACTGCTCAGATGTTTAAAGATGCTGGTTTAATTGTCTGCGCGGCGCAATAAATCGGCGGGCGGACGTGTTGGGGTGTTTGTCGTTTTCGTACTGTTGCTACATTTGGAGCGGTTCCGGCGTCCGGCATCCTCGCGTTCGTTGGCTACCGGCATAAGAAAGGGAGGGTCGGTTTACCGGCCCTCCCTGGGTACGAAGCGCTGGGGTACCGCCGCTTGTTAGCACTGCGCCCGTGTTTCCCGCTGCGCTCGCCAGTCGTTTAGCGCTTGATCTCGATATCCTCGAGCTTGACGTCCATGGCCTCGGTCTTTGCCTTGGCGATGTCGTCGGCAAACTCCAGTGACTTCATCATGGTCTCGACGGCGTCCTTGTGCTCCTCGACGTTGTCGATGCGCACATACACGCTGCCACCGTCAACGTCGGTGAAGTACTCGGTCGTCACGCCGCCCGAGTGCGTAAAGTAGGCGTTGCGCCAGGTCTTGCCGTTGTACTTAACGGGATCGCTCTCGGTCCATCCGGAGTTGGCCTTCCACTTTGCCTCGTAGTCGAACAGTTCATCGGCGTTCTTGTCAGAGTCGAAGACGGGGATGAAGCGATCGCTGGCGTGCTCGCTCTCGGTGAACTTAAACTGGGCCCTGTCGGCGGTGTCGCCTGCGACGTCGGTGATCTCGACGCCCTCGGGGACCTCGACCTTAAACCAAATGAAGTCGGTCCTCATATCCACGGCTGGCTTTTCTGCTCCACCGCCACCGCCACTTCCGGTAGCGCCGCCGCTGCCACCGCAGCCCACCAGGGCAACTGCGGCAAAGAGACTGATGCAGAGGGTGAGAATCGCAAAGGCCTTCTTTTTCATGGTCGTGTCCTCCTCGATCTGTAACCGCCCATGGATTACCTGCCTTTACTGTACGCGCGAGCGGCTCGCTCGGGTGGGCCATGTGTCCCATTCTGAGGGCTGGAATTGCGCCGACAAGTGGCAATATGCGCGGGTCCAAAAGAGGGGAGAGCCGATGCTGTCGGCCCTCACCGGGGTTGGGCGCCCAGTGCTTTAAAGGGGCGCGTGTACGCGGGCATTGCCCCAATAGGTTCCTTGTTTATAGATATGTCCCAGTTTGTGACGTCCGGAAGTCCCGAAAGATGAGCCATGTGCCCCATGTTTGCGTTGACATGGTCTATCGTGTGCCATAGAAATCCGCGATGGCCAGGTGCGCTGACGCTCATGTACTTATGGGCTAGACTTAGCACCATTATGTGATTGATGCGGTCGGTCGGCGGTTGCCACCCGACCGATGTATATGACTTGAAGGTGCGTGCGTATGAGCCAAGAGATGATGGATAAAACATGTCGAGAGTTTGCCGAGGCGCTTGCCGCACGCGAGCCGGTTCCCGGCGGCGGTAGCGCGAGCGCCTTTGTAGGTGCACTGGGTGCCTCGCTTTGCGGGATGGTTGCTCGCTATGGGGCGACAAACCCTGCGCTTGCCGATCGCGCAGACGATCTGACGCGCGCGTTTGCCCAGGCGGATGAGTTGGCGCAGGAACTTGTGGGTCTGGTCGCCGAGGACGTTCGTGCCTACGGGCAGGTGTCCACGGCGTACGGTATTCCGCGTGACGATCCGGCTCGAGCGACCGCGATTCAGGATGCGCTGCATGTGGCCGCTATGCCGCCGTATCGCATTATGGATGCCTGCGGGCGTGCGCTGGCGCTGCTCGAGGACATGGCCGACAAGGGTTCGCGTCAGCTGCTGTCCGATGTGGCGTGCGGCGCCGTGTTCTGCCGTGCCGCTATGCAGGGCGCGAGCTTGACGCTCTTTGCGAACACCACGTCTATGAAAGATCGCGTTCGTGCCGAGGAGCTCGAGACGGCGTGTGATGAGCTGCTCGACACATGGTTGCCGCGCGCCGATGCGCTGGCACGCCGCGCCGCTGACGCCGCAAGGAAGAGGGGATAGCCATGGCAGAGCCGCTGAAGGGTGCTCCCGTTGCCCGTGCTTTGACCGAGGAGCTCGCTGCCCGCTGCGTGGCTTTGCGCGAGCGCGGCGTTGTGCCGACGCTCGCCATCGTTCGCGTGGGCGAGCGCGAGGACGACCTATCCTACGAGCGCGGTGCGCTCAAGCGCTGTGAAAAAGTGGGGATTGAGGTTCGTCGCATTTTGCTTCCCGCCGATGTTTCGCAGGACGAGCTGTTGACGGCCATCGAGGACATCAATACCGATTCGGCTGTCCATGGCTGTCTGATGTTCCGCCCGCTGCCCGCCGGCCTTGACGAGAACGCCGTCGCCGCAGCGCTCGATCCCGCCAAGGACGTTGACTCCATGACGCCGGCTTCGCTGCTCACCACGCTTTCGGGGCGCGGTGAGGGTTTTGCCCCCTGCACAGCCGAAGCCGTGCTTGCTTTGCTGGATCATTATGGCGTTGAGCTGGATGGAGCTAAGGTTGCTGTGGTCGGGCGCTCGCTGGTGATCGGGCGTCCTGTTGCTGCCATGCTTACGGCGCGCAATGCGACCGTGACGACGTGCCATACGCATACGCGCGACCTTGCTGCCGAGTGCCGTGCGGCTGATATTGTGGTTGCCGCCGTTGGACGCGCGCGCACGATTGGCGTGGATGCCGTTCGCGAGGACCAGACGATCATTGATGTGGGCATTAACTGGGATGAGGACGCTGGCAAGCTGGTGGGTGACGTCGATTTTGTTGCCGCGGAGCCGGTTGTTGGTGCCATCACCCCCGTGCCGGGCGGCGTGGGCGCCGTGACAACGGCGATTCTCGCCAAACACGTGATCGAGGCGGCCGAGCGCGCATCGAAATAGGCATTTTCGCACACAGGGGTCCCGAGGGGTCCTGAAGGGTTGCGGTTTCGCCCTTTTTTCGCCGAAGCGATACACTGTTGCCGTTTGATTTCTTCGCTCAAGGAGGATGCGCATGCCGTGCACAACGATTCTGGTCGGTAAAAACGCAAGCTGCGACGGGTCGACCCTGGTCGCCCGCAACGAGGACTCGTCCAACGGGGTGTTTGAGCCCAAGCGTATGCGCGTGGTGCATCCCGACGAGCAGCCGCGCGTCTACATGAGCGTCCTGAGTCACCTGACCGTTGAGCTGCCCGATAACCCCATGCGCTACACGAGCGTCCCCGATGTTGTCCCGGGCCACGGCATCTGGGCCGAGGCCGGTTTCAACGAGCTCAATGTGGGCATGTCCGCAACCGAGACGCTCACCACCAACGAGCGCGTCCGCGGCGCCGACCCACTCGTGGACTACGTGCCCGCCAAGGGCAACGAGGGTGAGGACGGCTATGTGCCGGCGCAACCTGGTGGCCTGGGCGAGGAGGACATGGTGACCCTGGTGCTGCCGTATGCCAAGTCCGCCCGCGACGGCGTTCGTATCCTGGGCGACCTGCTCGAGCGCTACGGCACTTACGAGAACAACGGCATCGCCTTTAGCGACGTGGACGAGATCTGGTGGCTCGAGACCATCGGCGGTCACCACTGGATTGCCAAGCGTGTGCCCGATGACGCCTATGTGACCATGCCCAACCAACTGGGTATCGACAGCTTTGACCTGGATGACGCCGAGGGCGCCCAGGCCGACCACATGTGCTCCGCCGACCTGCGCGCCTGGATGGCCGAGTGGCATCTGGACCTGACGCTGGGCGTTGAGGGCGACGGCCCGGCTGCCGTCTTTAACCCGCGCGAGGCCTTTGGCTCGCACAGCGACAGCGACCATGTCTACAACACGCCGCGCGCCTGGTACATGCAGCGCTGCCTCAACCCCAGCGACGTGTGGGATGGCCCCGACGCCGACTTCACGCCCGAGAGCGACGACATCCCTTGGAGCCGCGTGCCCGAGCGCAAGGTGACCATCGAGGACATTAAGTACGTGCTTTCGAGCCACTACCAGGGCACGGAGTACGACTGCTACGGCAGCAAGGGCACGCCCGCCACGCGCGGCGCCTATCGCCCCATCGGCATCAACCGCAACAGCCAGCTCGCCGTGCTGCAGCTGCGCCCCTATGCGCAGCCGGCCTATCGCGCCGTGCAGTGGATGGCGTTTGGCTCCAACTCGTTTAACGCGCTGGTTCCGCTGTACGCCAACGTCGAGACCATGCCCGAGTACTATGCCGACACGCAGGCTCGCGTAACGTCCGAAAACTTCTACTGGGCCAACCGCCTGATCGGCGCCCTGGCCGACGTCCGTTTCCATGAGTGCGGCCGCGCTGTGGAGGACTATCAGGAGAAGGTCGGTGGCATGGGTCACAAGCAGATCCATGACGTCGACGCTGCCGTAGCCGCTCTGCCCGAGGCCGAGGTGCCTTCCGAGCTTGCACGCGCCAACGAGGCCTTTGCCGAGCGTGTTCGCGTGGAGACCGATGCCCTGCTGGGCAAGGTGCTCTTCACCACGAGCTGCGCCATGAAGAACTCTTTCGCGATGAACGACAACGTGAGGTAGGGATTTCTCGTCGATCGAATAGTGCTAAAACGCTTTGTCGCTTTCGTTCAATCTTGGGTACAAGAACGCCAATGCAGTTGTTTGTGATTGGAGACAACCATGGTTATGAAACTCGATCAGCTTGTTAACGGCGCCATTAACGTGGGCTTTGGCGCTGCCGCCGTTGCTGTCGAAGGCGGCAAGAAGGTCCTCGACGACCTTAATACCAAGGGCGAGCAGGTTCGCAAGGACGCCGGCACCCCCGATATCGCCCGTAGCGTGTCCGACATGTTCGAGCAGGCCGGCGGCACCATCTCCGACCTGACCGAGCGTCTGGGCATGCAGGGCGAGACCGCGGCCCAACGCGTGCTCGACGAGCTCATTCTGGCTCGCGTCCGCGTTATGACCGCGCCCGAGCGCACGGCCTTCCTGGCTCATGTGCGCGACATCGTCGATTCGGTCGAGGACAACGTGACCTCGGTGCCCGTCGAGTCTGTTGAGGCCGACGATGCGAAGGATACCGAAGAGGCCGAGTAGCAGCGCAGATGGCAGATTCCACCACCGATTACAACAATCTAGATCCTCTGGGTAACGAGGCGGCGGTTGTCGATGAGGTCGACGCTGCCGTCTCGGGCGCTCGCAAGAAGCCACGCGCTGTCGATATGGTGCCCGAGGAGCCCGACGCGATGGCACCGGACGAGGAATACCAGCTCACGCCGGCGGGTCGTCGCGAACGCATTGGGCAGATTGTTCGCCTGGTCAAAAAGTACCGCGTGTGGGATAACCTCACGCCGGTTCGTTTGCGCCGCCTGCTCGAGGAACTCGGCCCCATGTTCGTCAAGATGGGGCAGATTCTGGCCAACCGGTCCGAGATTCTGCCGCAACGCTTTTGCGACGAGCTGCGTCGTCTGCGCTCCGACGTGGAGCCGGTGCCGTACGAGGTAGTGCTTCGCTGTCTGGAGGAAGAATACGGCCTGCGCCTGGGGGAGATGTTCGATGCGATCGATCCCAATCCGCTTGGTAGCGCATCGCTCGCGCAGGTGCACCGCGCTCGTCTGGTGACGGGCGAGGACGTGGCCGTCAAGGTGCAGCGCCCCGGTGCGCAGCAGGTTATGGCGCAGGACATCGATATCATCCGCTCGGTGGTGCGTATCGTTTCCAAGTTCGTCAACACCGATCAATTCGTTGACCTGCACGGCGTGGTCGAGGAGCTGTGGACCTCGTTTCGCGAGGAGACCAACTTTTTGGCCGAGGCCAAAAACCTCAACGACTTCTACGAGTTCCATAAGAGCGTTCATGGCGTGACGTGCCCTAAATCCTATCTGGACCTGTGCACCGAGCACGTGGTGGTTATGGATTACGTCGACGGCATTTCGATCGCCGATCCTGAACGCTTAGTGGCCGAGGGCTATGACTTGGAAAAGATCGGTGCCGCAATCGTCGAGGACTATTCGACGCAGGTGCTCGACGACGGCTTTTTCCATGCCGACCCGCATGCGGGAAACATCATCCTCAAAGACGGAATTGTCTACTTTATCGACTTGGGCATGGTCGGACGCATGTCGAGCCACGACCGTGGCATCGTCAAGGATATGATCTTTGCCGTGGCCGAGGGCGACGTGCCAAAGCTCAAGGATTCGCTCATGCGCTTTGCCGTGACGCGCGGCGATTCGGCCGAGCTTGACCATTCGGCCTTTTTGTCCGACTTGGACTTTATTGTTGCCGACTTTGCCGGGCTCGACCTTAAAGACCTGGATATCGGCGAGTTTTTGACCTCGCTGTTAAACCTCGCGCGCAAAAATGACGTTGAGCTGCCGAGCGTGGTGACGATGTTCGCCCGCGGCATGGTGACGCTCGAGGGCCTGTTGACCGAGTACATGCCCAACGTCAACATGATCCAGATCATCCAGACGCATATTAAAAACGAGAAAAGCACCTATGCGCGCATGCGCGAGATGAGCCGCGACTTTGCAGCGAGCAGTTATCGCGCGGCGAAGGGCTCGCTCGAGGCGGCCGAGTATCTGGGCTTGGCTTCGCGTATGCTTACGCGCGGCCAGCTTAAGGTGAACACGCAGATCATGAGCAGCGATAAGGCGCTGCGACAGCTAGGTGGGATTATCGACCGCATGTCGATGGCAATTGTGATCGCCGGTCTGTTTATCGGTTCGTCGGTGGTGTACTACGCGCGCATCGAGCCGGTTGTGTTTGGTATCCCGGTCATTGGCTTTATGGGCTACGTGAGCGCGCTGGTGCTGGCGCTTATGCTGGGCCGCAATATCTGGCTCAACAGTCACGGCGGCAAGCACTAGAGGCTGCGGCCGTCACCGCATTTTCCTATCGCAAACAATAGCTTTTACCTTGGGCTTCGCCTGCGTGCGAGGCCCTTTTGCGTGATACCATTTTGACGGTAATAATCGATGGCCTAGATGGTGGTGCGGAGACGCACGAATGCGCGGTTATCCTGCGCATTCGGGAGAATCGGGGTGCAAGTCCCCAGCTGTACCAGTAACCGTAATTCCTCTTGGCTCGGGATGCTCGCGTCGCAGATCGGACGACGTGCCCGAGTCGTTAAGGTTAAGTCGGATCGCCTCCCGTCTTGCATGCGGCTGCGGCTTTTGCCGCCGGTGTGCATAGGGCTCTGGAGGGAAGGGGGACCCCGATGGGGGAACTCGAGCGCAACATGCGCGATGACGTGGGGCAGTCTCAAGGCAACGCTCCAAGTACAGACAGTAGGAGACAAATGGATATGTTTGAGGACGAGCGCCAGCGCGTCTCGCATCGCCGTGGCGCGATTGCACGCGGTGTAGCCAAGCGCGGCCTGGTGGCATTCCTGGCCTTCGCGATGGCCTTTGGCACCACGCCGGCTCAGCTGTGGGCCGAGGGCGCCGAGGGCATTGCCGAGGCTGTGGCTCAGGCTGCGACGCCGGGCGAGGACGCAGCGCTTGCGGGCGGTACCGCTGAGCAGAGCGGCGCCGAGGTTTCGGATTCCGAGGGCGCGCCTGCAGCTAGTGCAACCATAACAGAGGCAGCAACTGGCGGCGAAGGCTCGGCGACGGGGGAGAGCCCTGCCACGAGCGAGCAGTCTTCGACGGCATCCGCTGGCCAAGCGGGATCTGCCGCCGCGGTTGCCGTTCAGACAGAGAACCCGACAGAAACCGGCGATGTCGCCAAGAAGCAGGTCGAGGTCTCGTTCTCGATTATCGGCACCGATGCTGACGGCAAGGCTCAGACCTGGGTGGCACCTACGCAGCTCAAGCTCGACGAGGGCGCGACGGCTGCGGATGCCTTCGTTAAGCTGCAGCAGAAGACGGGCTTTAAAGCGGATTACGAACCGAACACGGCATACGGCTTCTACCTCAAAAGCATCACATCTCCGAGCGATGGTCGCACGCTTGCCTACGATCCGACGACTTATGCCTTCTGGCAGCTGTTCGTCGACGGCGCGTCTTCCTCGGTTGGCGCGAGCAGCGTCAAGCTCACCCAGGGGCAGAAGATTGAGTTTGCCTATACGGCTGGTAGCTCGTCCCCTGTCGTTAAGGACCAGGTTGCCGCAAATGTGACCGTCATTGGTCGCGATGCCCAGGGCAAGACTCAGACTTGGGTCGATAACGCGCAGTATGTGGTGACGTCCGGCTCGAGCGCGCTTGACCTTACGAAGGTCGCGCTCGAGGCGAATGATATTGACGCCGTTGCTGCGGGCTCCTTCATTCTGAGCCTTAAGTACAACGGTGTTGAGCTGGGTACGCCCCAAGATTATTCGACCTATTGGCAGCTGTTTATCAACGGCAAGTCGAGTGACTATACGGCGGACAATGTCACCATCCATGCTGGCGATACCGTCACGTGGTTCTACGGTGGCTGGGGCGACCAGTTGCCGTCCGATTCTGTCCATGCTTCCGTTCAGGTGCTTGGCAAGGACAAGGACGGCAAGCAGCAGGTTTGGGCTTCGACGGGCCAGACGGGTCTCAAGGCGGGCTCTACTGCTAAGGACCTGTTGGAGCAGACTGGTCTTAAACTCAAAGCTACAGAAGAGTCTTGGGGTTGGTACCTTAGGGGCATTACCTCGCCGCTTGACGGTAAGACCTATTGTGGCTCTGATGCTGCGACCAATAGCTATTGGCGCTTCTACGTAAAGGGCAAGTTCGCCGACGTTGGCGCCGGTGCCTACAAGCTCCAGGAGGGTGACGCCGTCACCTTTATGTATGGTGCTGACGCCGATGCCCTCCCCGGTCAGGTGCTTGGATCCGCCGATGTTATCGGTCCCGATGTCAACGGGAACAATACGCGTTGGGGCACGGCAAGCAATGTTTCTCTGCCCGAAGGCTCCACGGCCCAGAACCTTATTGAGGCAGTTCTGAAGGCCAAGGGCGTTGCGTACAACGGCTCCCAGAGCGGTGAGTACTGGTTCCTGAATTCCATTACTTCGCCGTTCGATCACAAGCCGTATGGTTGGGATGCTGCGACCAATAAATATTGGCATCTGTATATCAACGGAGAGCCCTCCTTACTCTGCGCCAATCAGATTACGCTCAAGAGCGGCGATAAGGTCACGCTTGCCTATACCACCGATAATTCGCCCATGCCCGATCCCGACAAGATTGTCGTGGATCCGAGCGCGACGACTCCTGATTGGGATGCCGAGTGGGCCGGCTACGGCAACAGTGGCAACGGTTCGACCGTAACGGATGCCAAGACGCCTGCGCAGGCCGCCGGTCTTAAGTGGGCCTTCGATTGGAAGGCCGAGTCTGGTCAGCAGTATGCCAACTGCAGCGAGCCTGTCATTGCTAACGGCTTTGTGTACATCGCGACCGAGAACGAGCTCATTAAGATCGATTCGTCCACGGGCAAAAAGGTTGCCTCTGCGCCGCTTGCCTCCAAGGTGAGCTATACCTCTCGTCCGATCTATACCAATGGCCTTATCATCGTTCCGCTCAACGGCGGTGCGGTCCAGGCGATTACTGCAGACAAGCTGATCTGCAAGTGGCTGACGCCTGGTTTGACGGACTTGACGCAGAGCTCCTGCACCGTAGTTTCGGACGGCGAGTACGTCTATGTAGGCTCGGTCGATATTTCGTATGACGAGAATTACAACGCGACCTACGGCAACGGCTCCTTTGCGCGCATTAAGATTGCCACGGGCGAAGTTTCTTGGCAGAACATCGACCCTGCCGAGGGCTATTACTGGACTGGTGCGGCTTTGACGGATAAGTATGCCATCGTTCCTACGAGCGCGGGTACGCTTAAGTGCATTGATAAGACGCCGGGCGATGTCGTTTCGACCATGAAGCTCGGCGCTGTCGCAAATGCCGATTGCATTGCCGATCCGTCCAATGGTTCGACCTTCTATCAGATGACGCACGACGGAAAGCTCCATGTGATTTCGCTTTCGGCGAAGGGCGTGCTGAGTGAACAGAAGACGGTTGATCTGGGCCTTACGAATAATCTGAGCGCCCCTGCGGTGTCTGGTGACAATCTGATTGTCGGCGGACAGACGGCTACGGGCTCTGCTCTGGTTCTCTATAACCTGAAGACGGGTAAGACCACGATGGTCGCTGCTGCCGACGGCAAGGCGCTGCCGGCTGGCCTCAACGGTATTGCTGCTACTCCGCTGGTGAGCGTTCAGGGCGGCAAGACCTATGTGTACTTCACCGTTAATAGCGCGGATAGCAAGGATTACGTCAACTACTCTGCTGGTGGTGGCGTGTATCGCTATACGCTCGGCGATGCAGAGGCGACGCAGATTTATGATGCGGCTGGCCATTACCAGTACTGTGACTCTCCGGTCATTGCCGATGCATCTGGCAACCTGTACTACATCAATGACTCGGGCACGCTGTTCAAGCTTGGGGCCGTTGAGTCTTGGACGGTTGCCTTTAATTCCAACGGCGGGTCTGCTTGCGACACTAAGTTTGTTGCCACGGCCGATGGCAAGCTGGTCAAGCCGGCCGATCCGACGCGCGATGGCTACACTTTCGGCGGTTGGTATACCGATGAGGCTTGCACGCAGGCGTATGACTTTAGCACGCCGGTGACGGCCGATCTGACGCTGTATGCCAAGTGGACCAAGAATGCCGTTAACCCTGGCGGTAATGGCGGCGCTGGTTCGAATGGCGGCGGCGGTTCTGGTACCGGTACTGGTTCCGGCACTGGCGCTGGCACTGGCACGGGTTCCGGCTCCGGCTCGAAGGGCGGCGCTGTCGCCCCGGGTCATAAGCCGACGACCAAGACGACGGTGTCGACCAAGACCGAGACCAAGGACAACAAGTCCGACAAGAAGGATGAGAAGAAGTCTGACAAGAAGGACAACAAGTCCGACAAGAAGTCCGATTCCAAGTCCGATACGGGTGCTGCTTCCACGACCACCGCTAAGAAGTCCTCTAGTGCTGCCGAGCAGGAGACTGGCACCAATCCGCTCGCCATCGTTGGCATCGCCGCCGGCGTCATCGGACTCGCCATCGTCGGCGTGTTCGTGTTCACCAAACGTCGGTAGGTGAGGGCTGTGTCCAATAAATCCAAGGACGCTGACCCCAAGCAACCAGATTCCTCGTTCATTCAGCTCGACGATGCAAAGCAACAGGGCGCCGCTTCGGCGGCGTCCGCCCCTCGACGGAAGGCGCTTACTGGCGTCCTGACCGCCGCGTGCATTGCGCTGATCGTCGTCTCGCTGGGTTTCGTCCATCCTTCCACAAGCGGTGCCTGGTCCATCGACTGGATCATTCAGACCGTGACGGGGGAGAGCGTCGTCACCAAGGACTCCAAGGGGTCTGGCTCGTCTGCCGCTTCGGGCGAGGCTAGTTCCAAGGATTCCAAATCTTCGAATGATGCAAAAGACGAGCCCAAGGGTTCGAACGACGCCAAGGACGATTCCGAGTCTTCAAACAAGGAATCGGATAAAAGCTCGGATAGCAAGAAGTCCGAGGACCAGGACGGCAAGAAGTCTGGCGATAAATCCGCTGCCCAAAATACGGGAGCCGGTGATACTTCCAATGTGTCTGGCGGTGCTTCTTCGGGCGGTGGCCAGTCGTCTGATGGAGCCTCATCCTCTAATGGTGGAAACGACTCCTCGGGCGGCCAGAGCGGCTCACAGGAGCCCAACTACGTCACGGTGACGGTTTCGGTCACATCGAGCGCTGTGGGCAATCCTGTGTCCTCTGGTGGCACCTTCACCTTTAACGAAGGCGCTACCGTTTACGATGCCCTGTGTGCGTTGGGTCTTTCTGTCAACGCGCATGGCTCGTCGTATGGCACGTATGTTTCTGCGATTGGTGGTTTGGCCGAGAAACAGTACGGCGGCACGAGCGGCTGGATGTACTCCGTCAACGGCACAACGCCCATGACGGCCTGCAGTAACTACGTTCTCTCCAATGGCGACAACGTCGTTTGGTATTACGTAACGGGCTAGAGGCCTCGACATAGCGCGCCAGACGGGCGGTTCGGACCAACATCCGGACCGTCCGTTTTTCATGCGAATGGGACTGGGTCGCCGGGTCTCTCGGCAAACAAAAAACCGGTTGGAACGGGAATTCCAACCGGTTATACATTCAAGCAAATAGTGAATCGACTACGACCGTGCGCCCTCGAGGAAGAAGCGGCGGCTGAAGTAGTTGTACCAGGTGACTAGGAACGTGGCGATGGCCTTCATGGCCTGGTAGCCGATGCTCAAAAACGTGACGCCCACAAACATGTACAGGTCGTTGAGGCCCAGGCCGATCACCGACAGGATGGTGAAGATCGTGAACTCGCGCTTGCGGCTCATGCCTTCGCGGTGGTCGAACACGTACTTCATGCTGAGCCAGTAGTTGACCACGACGGACGTGATAAACGAAACCGTGGTGCTCATCAAAAAGTCGAGGTGGAACAGCTCGACGAGCGCAATGAGCATGCCCCAGTCGATGCCAAAGGAGATAAGACCCACGACAGCAAACTTGAGGAACTGCTTGGTATGAGGTTGTGCCAGCGCCTTGCGCACGTAATCACATCCAATGCGTTGATGAATCGAGCAGAGGATACTTTAGAGCTTTTGCATGGGAAACGTAAGGTCTTTGGAAAGAACTATACGAACTCGCCAAATATTCAAGAGGTAATCCGCAAACGTTGCAAATGTTCCCGTAAACGAGCAAAGCCCACGAACAATACAGCGCTCGACGCGCGTCATCCGTGGGCATCGTAAGGCTGTAAGGTTGCGAGCTACTTGGTCTCCTCGCCCTCCAGGAAGATCTTTCGGGTCACAAAGTTGTAGACCATAACAAGCGCGGTGGCGCAAATCTTGGCGATATTGGCCTCGAGCCCCAGGCCGGCGTTGAGCGCCAGCACGATACCGTCGTTGAGCGCCAGGCCGATCACGGACAGCACGACAAAGATAATGAACTCGCGGCGGCGGCTCATGCCCTCCTTGTGCGCAAACACGTACTTCATGCTCGCGACGTAGTTAAAGATGAGCGAGACGATAAAGCCGCTGGTATTGGCGATCAGGATGTTAAGGCCCAGACCGTAGTGGAGCAGATTCATGATGCCAAAGTCGATGACCGTGGCGACGACGCCGACGACGCCAAACTTCATGATCTGCGCAAGGAGCTTTTGCATGGTACCTGCCTTAGGGTGGCGCCGGGGCGCCGTGGGGATGATGAACTCAGCAAGTTTAGCCAATCCCCACGGGTGGAGCTAGGCGCGCTCCTCGATAGCACCGTTTCTATATGCATCGAGTAATTGGCGTAGGTCCTGGATCTGGCTGCGGATCTTGGCACCCGTATCGGTGTCGCTTACCATGCGGCGGCGGTTGGCCTCGTCAAAGCGGTTGGTCTCGCTCTCGATGTCTACATTGCGGGTAAGTGCTTCGGCAACCGTGGTAAAGGCTTGGTGAGACTTAAGACGACATCCGCGAGAACTGGAGATAAGCGTGTAGCCGGCGATACCCGTCTTGGGATGGTAGGCGCGGCAGAAGCCGCCATCGATGACCAGTAGCTTGCCCTCGGCGCGGATGGGCTGCTCGCCCTTGGTCGTCTTGACGGGCGTGTGGCCGTTGATGATGTGACCGGTCGGCGAACATGCCATGGGGGCAACGCCGAACTCGCGCATGATGTCGTCGCAGACAGAGGGCGACTTGGTAAGCGTAAAGTACGGGTCCATCGGCTCGACCCAGGTGCTCTTATCGGCGATATAGGCGCGCTCAAAGGTACGCACCAGGCGTCCGCTGGCGGGCGAGTTAAAGCCAATCCACAGGTACCACATCCAGTCGAGGGCGTCGCGGTCGCCCACGCGCCAGGCGCGGCGGGCGATGTGGTCGCAAAAATCAAGATAATCGCGCCCGGCGTGCCAGGTGCCCAGGCAGTTCATGCTGCTAAAGGTGCCGTCTTCGTTGAGCGGAACGCAGCCGTGGAAGAGCAGGTTGCCGTTGGCGACCTTGTACATCGAGCCGTGGGAATAGAGGAAATCGATATGGCGATGCAGGTGATCGGCGGTGACAAACTCGGACACGAGCTTGTCGATGATGTGCTGCTCCTGGGGCGTGAGCGTATAGGGGTCCGCCGGATCGACGGTGGGGAAGTCGTTGGTCGTGAGCGGCCACACGCTGCCGTCGGCGAGCGTGACCGTGCCGGTGTCGTGTTCGATCTTGTCGAGTAACAGGCGGTCGGTCATGTCGAACTCGGGGTGGCGCTGGATAATCTGGCCCTCGAGCTTAAAGAGCAGCACGTTGATGGCCTTGATCAGCGGGGTGATGGACTCACCGGCGGTGTAGGTGGCATCGGCAAAGGCAACAAGCTCACGCAGCGAGATGCCGTAGTCGTTCTCGAGGATCTCGTAGTTGTCGTAGCGTAAGTTGTTGCGCAATACCGTGGCGATGCAGGCGGGCTCACCGGCCGCAGCGCCCATCCACAGCAGGTCGTGGTTGCCCCACTGGATGTCGAGCGAATGGTAGGTGAGCAGGCGGTCCATAATCTTGGCCGCGCCGCCGCCGCGGTCGAAGATATCGCCCACCAGGTGCAGGTGGTCGACGGCCAGGCGCTTGATGAGCGAAGCGAGCGACTCGATAAAGTCGTCGGCGCTTGCGGTTTCTAGGATGGACTCAACGATGCGCTCGTGATAGCGCACGCGATAGTTGTTCTCGTCCGGGTGCGTGTGCAACAACTCGTCGATGATGTAGGCGTAATCGCGCGGGATGGCCTTACGCACTTTGGAGCGCGTGTAGCGGCTTGAAAGCGAGCGAGCGACCATGATGAGCTGGTCAAGCATCGTCTTGTACCAGGTGGGCGAGTCCTCGCGCCGGCTGCGGACCAGGTCGATCTTCTCGCGCGGGTAGTAGATGAGCGTACACAGCTCGCCCTTTTCGTCAAAGGAGAGCGTGTCGCCAAAAATCTCGTCGACATGCTCGCGCACGACGCCCGAGCAGTTGTTGAGGATGTGCATAAAGGCTTCGTACTCACCATGCACGTCGCTCATAAAATGCTCGGTGCCCTTGGGTAGGTTGAGGATGGCCGAGAGATTGATGATCTCGGTAAATGCGGATTGTTCGGTGGGGAACTGTCTCGACAGCAGGCGCAGATACTTGAAGTCTTGCGGGTTGCGATCGAATGCGACCATGAAACACCTTCCGATGGGGCTGGTAAAACTGATAAACAACGTCAAACGTTTATCAGTATGCGCCGCTTTTGTTTCGATTTTGCGCCAGCGGCTGAATTGTCGGCTGAACGGTTTGGTAAATCGATTTAGTGAAGGTAGATGTGTCGGTTGGGTGGAGACGACAGAGGGTGTTTTCTCAGATATTTATGCGTGGGGTCGGTGGAAACGATGGTGGTAAAGATGTTCGCTATTATTTGGTTCGATTTGGTAAATAGTGGACATATGTACCGTATTTAGGCTCACTGTGCAATAATTTGCGCAGCAATGAGTAAGGAGCCTCATATGAGTGATTTTGTCCTGACCTGTGAATCCGCCGCCGACCGAACCCGTGAGTTCTTTGCGTCGCGCAATATCCCTGTCGTGCGTTTTCATTACGAGATCGACGATGTTGTCTATACGGACGATCTGTATCAGTCGATTACGCCGGACGAGTTTTTTGCCCAGATTGCCGCGGGTGCCATGCCCAAGACGTCTCAGGTGAGCGTGGGTGAGTACGAGGAGTTTTGGGAGCCATTTGTTGCCGAGGGTAAAGACGTGCTGCACCTGACGTTGTCGTCGGGTATTTCGGGCACGTATGGATCGGCCTGCGTTGCGGCGCAGATGCTCGCGGATCGCTATCCCCAGGGCGGCAAGGTGCGCGTCATCGATTCG
Organism: Collinsella aerofaciens; assembly: GCA_036298925.1. Taxonomy (GTDB): domain Bacteria; phylum Actinomycetota; class Coriobacteriia; order Coriobacteriales; family Coriobacteriaceae; genus Collinsella; species Collinsella aerofaciens_BN. Next base: position 8,186 of record JAXJIC010000004.1, on the reverse strand, counting down.
CTGGCGGCGTCTTCGGGCTTTGGCCTGTTGCTGGAATATGCCGCCGACGTGCGCGATAGCGGGGCTTCACTCGACGAGACGGCTGCCTGGATCGAGGAGCACAAACTCAACCTGCACCACTGGTTCTTCTCGACCGATCTGTCGAGCTACCTACGAGGCGGTCGCATTTCGGCTGCGAGTGCGATCATCGGCACGGCGCTTAAGATTTGCCCGCTTATGACGGTCGATTGCGACGGCAAGCTGTCGCCACGTGAGAAGATTCGCACTAAGAAGCGCGCGATTTCCGAGATGGCTAAGACCATGATGGCACACGTGCAGGACGGTGCGGATTATTCGGGTAAGTGCATCATGTCGCACTCGGCGTGCCGCGAGGATGCCGAGGCAGTTGCGGCGCTGATTGAGGAACAGGTTCCGCAGCTTAAAGGCAAGATTGAGATCAATGACATCGGTACTCTGATTGGCTCGCATACCGGACCTGGTACGGTGGCGCTCTTCTTTATGGGCGACAAGCGCGTGGATTAATTTGCCCCATCACATCGCTGCGTGATTGCTCAAACGAAAACGGCCCGCCTCACGTTTGTGGGGCGGGCCAAGATGTTTTGCTAGCGTTTCTTTCCGCGGAAGAAGAAGCCGTGCAGTGATGGCTTAAGGCCGCGGTTGGCGCGATGCTCCTCGACACGCTCGTGGATCGAAGCGACACGCTCGATGACTTCGTCGGGAATCGGCACGTCGGGATTCATGTTCTCGACCTGGCTGACCTCGGCGGCGGCGACCTGGTCGATAATGGGCACATCGTCGCGCGAGATGACAGGTGTGGCGTCTTCCTTCATCTTGCGATAACGCTGCATCATGTCGGTCTGTAACTGCTGGGCCGAAGGCGGCGTCCAGATGATGGCGTTGGCGCCGGCGGCGATGGTTTCACGGATGCTCTCGGGCGTCTTGCCGCCCGGCGCGATGAGCGGCAGGTTGGGATAGTGCTCGCGCAGCTCGCGTAGGACCTGGGGCGTGTTCTTGCCGGCGGCGATGTTGAGAATCTTGGCTCCAGCGCGCACCTTGGCGTGGGCATCGTCGTCGCAGCGAACGACCGTGGCGATGACGGGGATGTCGGCGATGTTGGTGATGTGCTCGACCATCTCGGCAGTAGCGGGGGAGTTGACCACGCAGCCCGCCGCGCCCTGCATCTCGGAGACGGCTGCCATCTGCACGGAGCGCTTACCGGTCGTAGTTCCGCCGCCCACGCCTACGAAGACCGGGCACTCGGCGACGGTCAGCAGCGCTTGCGTAATGGCGGGCTGCGGCGTGAAAGGGTAGACCGCAAAGACGGCATCGGCGTTGGAGTTGCGGATAACCGCGACGTCGGTGGTGTAAATGAGCGACTTGATGCGTCGGCCGAAGAGCGTAAAGCCGCTGGCCTCCTCGATCTCGTCGGGCATGCGAAGGGCCGCCTTGCGCAAACGTCCGTCGATGGGCAGTGGCTCCATGGGGAGCAGTCCGTTGGGGGTCACGGCTACCTGGGGCTCGGTGAACTCGTCTGCAAGCTCGACCTCGGAGAAATCGACCGAGGCGACGATGTCCTCGTGAACCTCGGCGGGCACATCGATGGGAGCTTGGTCGTTTGCCGCGGCAGGCGTGTCGAAGGAGCTGGTGCCGACGAAGGCGTCGACGCGCTCATTTAGATCGTTGAGGGTATCCATGGAGACTCGATTCTATGTGATGACGGCCGGCGCGATGCAGCCGGAATTGCGAATGCTAAATCGTTTGACGAGTTGATTTTTCCCCGCCGTGCCATCCGTTAGACCGAAGGGCAGGCGAACGTGAAGGAGCTGTGGTGGCGGGGATCGAGGTGCTATCTTGAAAGTCCCGTTTAAAAGAGAGGTGACGCGGTATGGAATTGACAGCAATGTTTGGCTCGATTGGCCTGTGTGTGGGCGCAATCGTTGCCGCCGCGGTCATCTACTTTGTGGTCACGGCCATTAAGGGCAAAAGGGCCGAACGCAAGGAGCGTGCGATGCTTAAACAGCATCGCGACCAGCAGGGCAAACGCGCACGGAGATAGCTTGTTGAGTTTTTGATCCGTGCGCTAGCTGCGTTTTCGGATCAGGGCAATGTAGAAGCCCTCAAAGTCGCGGCTAGGCGGAATGGTCAGCGTGCCGGGCATACCGTTGGCGACGGACGAGACGTGGCCGGCGGCGATGGCCTCGGTGAGAGCGTTGCTCTCGATATGCGGCTCCTCGCCGGCATCCTGGGCACGGCGCGTTTCGCTTTCGCTCGGCGTGCCGTCGAGGGGGATGAGCTCGCAGTCCATGTGCTTGTCGAGGGCCTCTTGCAGGGCGTCCTCGTTTTCCTGCGGCAAGATCGAACAAGTGGAATAGACGAGCGTGCCGCCCGGTTTGAGGGCACCCATGGCGCGGTCCAGAAGCGCGCGCTGCGAGCGTGCGCACTTGCAAAGCAGCTGCTCCGTGAGCCCGTGCAGACTTTTCTCGTTGCCGCTGATGACGGTGCCCGTGCCGGTGCAGGGAGCGTCGAGCAGGATGCGGTCAAAGCGGAAGAACTCGTCGAGCTCGCGTGCGTCGATACGCATGACGGGCACGTTTTTGGCACCCTGGCGGTGGAGGTTGGACTCAAGCTTTTCGGCGCGGGGAATGCTCATCTCACAGGCGGTGAGGTGCGCCTGTCCCTGGGTGAGGGCGGCGATCTGCGTTGTCTTGCCGCCGGGGGCTGCGCACATGTCCAGGATGTCCTCGCCTGCCTGGGCGCCCAGGACCAACGGCGGCATCATGGATGACAGGCTCTGCAGGTAGATCTTGCCGTCGCGGTAGATGTCGAGATCCCACAGATCGGAAACCTGGGCCTCGGGCAGGATAAAGGCGTCTGGGTACCAGGCGACGGGGTTGTGGGCGATGCCGGCGGCACCGAGCGCCGCAGCGATGTCCTCGGCGGTCGCCTTGAGCGTGTTGGCGCGCAGCGTGACCGGGCGTGTGGCCGCGGCGCCGAAGCCCTCGATCATGAGCTCGGCATCGGCGGGCGCATAGGCGCCGGCGACCGTGTCGACCATAAAGCGCGGCAGGTCGGCGGCGGAGTGTTGGGCGGCAAGCTGGTCGGAAAGCTCGGTGGCAGCAAACTGCCTGAGCTTGAGCTCGGGCTTAACCTGCTTTTTCTGCTTACGACGACGCGGCTTGGACATCCGTCTTTCCTTCCCGTCCCAAATTGACTACTTTCCGGGCACGCCGCTGCTGGCGTGCTTTAGTACTGGCTCTCGTGCTTGCTAAAGAAGTCGAAGCGCGGGGGCAGCGGCTTCACGCGGTGCTCGCCGGGCTTCTCGCCCAGGCTCTCCACAAACTCATCCGTGGAGGCAAAGATGTTATCCCAGCTAAAGAAGGCGACCGGGTCAACGTCGAAGTACTCGCAGATGAGCTCGCAGCCGGCCGGCACGATGCCGTGCATGAGCACGGTCGCTACGCGCAGCTCGGTAAAGGCGTCGACGAGGGCCTGCGTCATGGCGGCGTTGGCCGGCTCGCCCTCGAGCTTGTTGGCGGCCTTGGAGGCATCGCTCCAGCGCTTGTTGGCGGCGCGCAGGTAGTCGTCGCACACAGCGAGCGCTCGGTGCGTCTCGAACTTGTACATGGCCTGCTCAAAGGCGAGGGCTGCCTGCTGGGCGGCTTCGACCACGGTGTCAGAAGCGGCACCGGCGGGGATGCAACCGTTGCGATAGGGACTCTCGTCGCCCTCCTTGACGGCGACGCCGTAGAAGCAGCTGCGGGCCAGGCGGTTGAACACGCCGGTCAGCAGCGCGCTCTCCTTAAGGGCGGGGTCGATAACGCGCTTGTCGTCGCAGGCGCGCACCTCGTTGCCGTCCTTGTCCTTGCCGGTCACGCGCGTGTCGTATGCCTTGGGGCTAAAGCTCACCGGCTTCTCGGACAGGCCGAGCGACAGCCAATGCGCGCGCATCTGCTCGCAGGTGTAGTGGTTGAGCAGGTCGTCTGCCGGCGGGGGAGGAGTCTGCGAGGACGAGCTTGCCTTTTTGCCCATGTAGAGCAGGTGGTAGCAGGCGCTGACGGTGCTCTGCGTGAGGTTCCAACCCAGGGCCTCCCACATGGCGGTCTGCGCGATGCAATAGAAGTAGATGTTGTCCTGGCCAATGAACTGGTAGATCTGTGCGTCATCCGAGCACCACCAGTCGCGCCAGTCGAGCGAGCTGTGCTGGTAGGTGGGCGCGGGGACCTGCGTGGAATCGGCGGCGGGCTCGCCCATGAGGGCGGCATCCTGGGCGGCGACGCCCTCGGTCACGCCGGCGGCCTTGGCATCGCGTGCGAGCACGGTGCGCGTATAGCTGATGGGAGCCCACAGGCTCTCGGGCCAGCACCAGCAGGTGACGTCGGAGACGCCATCGACCTCGGGCACCGGAACGCCCCAGTCGATGTTGCCGGTGATGCGGAAGGGTACGAGCGCCTTGCCGCTGCGGAAGCGCACGCCGCCGTTGGCGAGCACCGCGTGGGCATCGTCGCGCTCCTTCCAGCTGGGGAAGGTGACGGTAAAGCTGCTCTTGTTGCCCTCGGGCTCCAGCACGGTGTGCTCGGGAAGCTGATCCTCGACGGCATCGAAGGCCTCGCGGAACTTGTTCTGGATGTAGAGCTGGGCCGGCAGCAGCCACTCTTCCATGGTCTTGGAGACCACGGAGCGAACCTGCGGGTTCTGGGCGAGCTTGGCGGTATAGGTTTTCATAAAGTCGAGGTAGGCCGGCAGGTCGAAGTAGAGGTTGTCGACCGGGCGCAGCTCGGGCACCTCGCCGGTGAGCTGGCTTTTGGGCGCGATGAGCTCCTCGGGCTCAAACTGGTGACCCAGGTCGCACTCGTCGGCATAAGCCTTCTCGGACTTGCAGCCCTGGATGGGGCAGCGGCCGATCACCTGGCGGCCGTTGAGGAACGTGCCGGCCTTGGCGTCGTAGAACTGCAGCGTGGAGCGCTTGGAGATGGTGCCCTGTTCGTGCAGACGCTCGATAATCTCGGCGGTCACCTCGTTGTGAATCTGCGCAGCCGGCTCAAGGCCCGAGCCGCCGTAGATATCGCAGCTGATGTTGTAGTTGTTGAGGGTCGCGGCCTGGCGGGAGTGATTGGACTCGACATACTCGGCGATGGACTTGTCGTAGCCCTCGTTCTCCTTGAGCTTGCGGTAGCTCTCCATGATGGGCGAGCCATAGCAGTCGGTGCCCGAGGTGAAGATGACGTTCTCGCGGCCCAGACGGTCGCGCAGGAAGCGGGCGAAGAAGTCGGCCGGGACAAAGACGCCACCGACGTGGCCAAAGTGAAGCCCCTTGTTGCCGTAGGGCTCGCCGGCGGTAACGATGGCGCGGCGAGGCCAGCTGGGACGGTCGTTCATGGAGTATTTGGATGCCATGGGACTCCTTCGCATATGGTGAGAGCGCGGCCGGGCGCAAGGCCTGGCGACGCGGTGGTCAATTCGTGCATATCGTTCGACATTATCGCACATGCGGACGGGTACGTGGCAGGGGCGCTATCCTAAGATGCTATGAATGAGATTTCCAACATACATGCGTTTGAAGACGAGGAATTTCTGCACGCTTGCTTCGTGTGGGGGATGGTCGTAGTCGGCGTGTTTGCCGTGTGCCTGGTGCCGGTGTTTATGCTGCTGGGCGGGCCTGCAGACTTGGATGCGGCTGACGCGGGCGGCTGGATGGCTGTCGTGGGCTGGATAGTCGGCTTGGCTGCGGTTTCTGCGGCGTCATTTGCCGTGCACGAGCTGGTGCACGGTGTGTTTTTTAAGCTGCTGGCGCCTGCGGGCGCGCAGGTGACCTTTGGGGCGAATCGCGAGACGGCGATGATCTATGCCTGCGCCGAGGGCGTTGTGTATTCGCGCCGGCGGTACATGGCGGTTTGCCTGGCACCGACGGCTGTTGTGACGACAACGCTTGCCCTGGGGTTTGCGTTTTCGGGCTATCCGCTGCTGTGCTATCTGGCGGCCGGCTTGCATTTGTCAGGCTGTGTGGGCGACTGGTATTACGTGCGGACCATTTTGCGCGACCGCCGAATTGTCGCCTGCGAGGACACGTCCTTCGGCGTGCGCTTTTTCGGGTGAGGAGATGTCGATGAAGCCGTTGTTGTTGCACGCCTGCTGTGCGCCGTGCTCTCTTGAGCCGGTCCGCCTGCTGCGCGAGGAAGGGTTTGAGCCCACAATCTGCTGGACCAACCCCAATATTCAGCCGCACGATGAATGGCAGCGGCGTTTGGACGAGCTGCGCCGGTGGTGTGCCGATGGCGACATCGAGCTTATCGAGGCGGGGGAGGACCGTGAGCGCTGGGAGGCCGGCGTGGCACCGCTGGGTGCCGATCGGCCCCGTCGCTGTCGTGCGTGCTATGCCCTGCGCTTGGCCGAGGCGTGCCGCGTGGCCCAGGAGCGTGGGTTTGAGTTTGTGGGTACGACGCTCGCCGTCTCGCCGTATCAGTTGTTCGAAACCTGCAATGATGTGTTGGAGCGTCTGGCTGCCGCCCGCGGTCTCACTCCGGTGATTCGCGATTTTCGTCCGTATTACCCCGAGGCGACACGCCGTTCGCGCGAGCTGGGCATGTATCGGCAGAACTACTGTGGTTGCCGCTTCTCGGCTGTCGAGGCGGCCATGGACCGCGCCCGCATCCGCGACGAGCGCAAAGCGTCCAAAAAGTAGTTCATTTGGGACGTCAGCCTGCTAGGATGTAGAGCGGACTTTAGCTATATAAGGAGTATCCGACGTGTCTATGCGTACCGATGATTTTGACTACAACCTTCCTGAGGAACTGATCGCCCAGGCTCCAGCCGAGCCGCGCGACTCCTGCCGCCTGCTGGTGGTGGATCGCAAGGGCTCCCAGGCGGGAACGCCGCTGGAGCACGGCGGTACCGTTGAGCACCGCATCTTCCGCGACATCATCGACTATATCGAGCCGGGCGACGTGCTCGTCATCAATCAGACGCGCGTGATGCCGGCCCGTCTGATCGGTCGTAAAACGGGATCGGGCGGCGTGGTCGAGACCCTGCTGCTCAAGCGCCGCGAGGACGTGGATCCGCTGGGCCATGTTTGGGAGTGCTTGGTCAAGCCGGGCAAGCGCCTGAAGCCCGGTGCTCATATTGAGTATCGCGCCGGTGGCGCCCATGCGCCCGAGGGGGCTCCCGTGGTGCTGACGGCCGAGGTTGTCGACTTTGTCACCGATAGCCGCGGCGGCCGCCTGGTACGCTTTGAGCCGGCCGGTTGCAATGCCGCCGGCGAGCCGCGCACGCTCGACGAGGCCATCCATGCTGCCGGCCACGTGCCGCTGCCGCCCTACATTACCGATTACGAGGGCGATCCCGAGAAGTACCAGACCGTCTACGCCATGAAGGAGGAGCACTCGGCCGCTGCTCCCACAGCGGGTCTGCATTTTACTCCCGAGCTCATGGCTGCCATCGAGGCCAAGGGTGCCAAGTTTGCCGCCGTCGAGCTCGAGGTGGGTATCGATACCTTCCGTCTGGTGGAGGAGGACGACCCCGCGCAGCACGTGATGCACACCGAGCGCTACCACGTGTCGCAGGAGGTTGTCGACGCCGTGCATAAGGCGAAGGCCGAGGGCCATCGTGTGATCGCCGTCGGCACTACCGCAGTGCGCTCGCTCGAGAGCGCGTTTGACGCGGACGCGCCGGTGTCCGATCCGGCTGTGACGGCGCGCTATTTTGAGGGCCGCGAGGACGGGGCCGACACGCTCGGCCGCGGCGACATCGTGGTGCGCGAGAACGCGACAACGCAGCTCTACCTTATGCCCGGCTCGACCTATCACGTGGTCGACGCGCTGATCACGAACTTCCACGTGCCGCGCTCCACGCTCATGATGCTCGTAAGCGCACTTGCCACCCGCGACCAGATCATGGATGCCTACGCCGCTGCTATCGAAGAACGCTACCGCTTCTTCAGCTTTGGTGACGCCATGCTCATCTTGTAGGTTACGGCGTTTTACAAACGCCGTAACCGGTCGACGCTGCGCGGGCCGCATTTGGACAATCTGACGTTCAACTTCAAGGGCGCGACCAGAAGGTCAGCGCCCTTTCGTTCAAGACTTTAGTCTGCTGGCCGCGCAGCGGCCAGCTTTAAACCACCCGCTACGCGGGTGGAGACAAACGGCTTTACAAAGCCACCCCTCCGGCCGATATTGACGATTGTTCAGGCC
>JAXJIC010000003.1:0-46831 GCA_036298925.1 Collinsella aerofaciens | reverse complement strand
GCAGGGGCCATCCCCGTCATCACCACGGCGACCGACGTCCGCGGCGTGTGGGCGGTGGATACGTGGGCGCGCTGTGTGGGGCTCGCCGTTTCGAATCCCGAGGCCATCAAGCGAGTGTCGGCGCGGCTGCTTTCGGGCGGTCGCGTGGCGCTCTATTCCGACATGCCGATTTCGGGACAGCCACCTGAGGGGGTTGACATTGCGTCCGACCGCGCTCGGGCCGATATCGTCGTGTCGCCGTTCGCTGGCGCGAATGCAGGTGCGTCCGTTCGCGCGTCGGAGACAACGGGCGAGGTCGTGCCCGCCGGTGAGACGTGGAAGCCGGTGGGCGTGCGGGCGCAGGCGCCTGCGCCCGAGCCGCTTCGCCTTGTCGTGCCCTGCATCGTTGCGGGCATAGGGTGCCGTCGCGGTGCGTGCGCCGAAGCCATCGGGGAGGCGTTTCTTCTCGCGTGCGGGCAGGCGGGCATCTCGCCTTCGGCCGTGCGCGAGGCGGCGACGATCGACGTGAAGGCGCACGAGGAGGGTCTGCTCGCCTTCTGCCGCGCGCGCAATATCCCGCTTGCGACGTATTCCGCAGATGAGTTGTCGCAAGTCGAAGGCAGCGTTTCGCCATCTGATTTCGTGCGCGCGACGGTGGGGGTCGACAACGTGTGCGAGCGCGCGGCGCTCGCGGGCGGGGGCAAACTTATCTTCCCGAAGCTCGCTCACGGCGGCGTGACCGTCGCGTTTTCCAAGGTAACTATCGAACTTTCGTTTAAGGAGCGGTGATGGGAAAGCTCTTCGTGGTGGGGATCGGCCCAGGCGGCCCCGACGGCATGACGATTGCGGCCCGGCGCGCGCTCGAGGCGGCCGACATCGTTGTGGGGTACACGAAATACGTGGAGCTCGCGCTCGCCGCCGTGCCCGACGCGGCGCATCTCGCGACGCCGATGATGCACGAGGTCGAACGGTGCCGCCTGGCGCTTTCGCGCGCGCAGAGCGGAGAAGCCGTGGCACTCGTGTGCAGCGGTGACGCGGGCGTGTACGGCATGGCGAGCCCCGTGCTGGAGCTTGCGGAGGACTACCCCGATGTAGACGTGGAAGTTATCGCCGGGACCACCGCGGCTCAGAGCGGGTCGGCGGTGCTCGGCGCCCCGCTTGCCCACGACTTCGCGGTCGTGTCGCTCTCCGACCTGCTCACGCCATGGGAGGTCATCGAGCGCAGGCTCGCCGGCGTGGCGAGCGCCGACTTCTGCATCTGTTTGTACAACCCGCGCAGCAGAAAGCGCGCCGACAGGCTCTCACGCGCGGCGAAGATTATGCTCGAATGGAAGGCCCCCGACACGCTCTGCGGCTGGGTACGCAACATCGGGCGCGAGGGGCAGCAGTCGGGCATGTGCAGGCTCTCCGAGCTGGGGGAGATCGACGCCGACATGTTCACCACCGTGTTCGTCGGCAACGCGGACACGAAGCTCGTAGGCGGCCGTATGGTCACGCCGCGCGGGTATCGGGAGATTCCATGCGAAAGGTAACGATCATCGGGGCGGGGCCCGGAAACCCCGACTTGCTCTCGCGCGCGGCGCTCGACGCGATCGACATCGCCGACGTGGTCATCGGCGCTCATCGCGCGCTTGCCGGCATCGACGTGCCGCCCGACGTGGTGAGATGCGAGCTCGTGAAGACGGCGGACATCGCCGCCGCGCTCACCGATGCGGCGTCGTGGCAGCGCGCCGTGGTCGTGATGACGGGCGATGTGGGGCTGTTCAGCGGCGCGCGCCGCCTGGTGGAGGCGCTCTCCGGCGACGCGCAGGTGGACGTGCGCGTCATTCCCGGCATAAGCTCAGCGTCGTATCTCGCCGCGCGCCTCGCGCGTCCATGGCAGGATTGGCGCTTCGCGAGCGCTCACGGCGTGGCGTGCGACATCGTGGCCGAGGCCGAGCGCGCAGGTGAGCTCTTCCTCGTCACGTCGGGCGGGGAAGATCCCTCGCGGCTTTCGGGCGAGCTTGTGCAGGCGGGCTTCGGGGACGCGTGCGTGACGGTGGCCGAGCGCCTGTCGTACCCCGACGAGCGCATCACCTGCGCGACCGCAAGTGAAATCACAGGTCAGACGTTCGACGACTTGAACGTGATGCTTATCGATTTCGCAGGCGGCGCCGGGTCGCCTGCGGTCTCTAGCGCAGCCTCCGAGGTGCCGGCCGGCGTGTCTGCGCCCGCGGCGGCTTCTTCCGCGGCGGACTCTGCGGGCGCATCCCGCGCCGCGAGTTCCCGCTGGCCGTACGCTTCCTCGGGCATTCCCGACGAGCTCTTCATCCGCGGCGACGTTCCCATGACCAAGCAGGAGGTGCGCGCCGTCGCGCTCGCGAAGCTGCGCATTACCGCGACCGACACCGTGTGGGACGTCGGCGCCGGCACGGGGAGCGTGTCGATCGAGGCGGCGCTCGTCGCGCGAGCGGGGTCGGTATGGGCGGTCGAGCGCAACGCGGCCGGCGTGCGGCTCATCCGAGAGAACGCGGATGCATTCGGGTGCGGCAACGTACATGCGGTCCCCGGTGTCGCCCCCGAAGCGCTCGCGAAACTGCCCGTCCCCGACGCCGTGTTCGTCGGCGGGAGCGCGGGCGAGCTTCCCTCCATCGTGGAGGCGGCGCTCGAGAAGAACTCGCAGGTTCGCCTGTGCGTGCCATGCGTCACCGTTGAGACGCTCACCGAGGCGTGCGCGCTTCTCTCGGGTTCGCGCTTTAAGGGGTTCGAGGCGTGCCAGGTGTCGGCCGCCCGCGCCGAGGCTGTAGGCTCGCACCATCTTATGAAGGCGCAAAACCCCGTGTTCCTCGTCAGCGCGCGTGGTGCGGGTGGGGAAGGCGGCGCCCGGTGAGCACGACCATCCCGCGTTTCATGGTCGCTGCGCCCTCGAGCGGGAGCGGCAAGACGGTCGTTACGTGCGCGCTCCTGCGCGCGCTTGCGCGCCGCGGCCTCGCATGCGCGGCCTTCAAATGCGGCCCCGACTACATTGACCCGCTCTTTCATCGCCGCGTCGTGGGCGCGCGCTCGGGCAACTTAGACGGCTTCTTCACCGACGCCCCGACGCTGCGCGCCCTGCTCGCACGCGGCGCCGCGGGCGCGGATGTCGCGGTGCTCGAGGGGGTCATGGGCTTCTACGACGGCATGGCGCCCGGCGTGGCCGACGCGAGCAGCTACCAGGTTGCGCGCGACACGGAAACGCCGGTCGTTTTAGTGGTGAACGGGCGCGGGGCGTCTTTATCGCTCGCCGCCGTAATCCGCGGCATCGCCGAGTTCCTGCCTTGTGCGAACGTGCGCGGGGTCGTGCTGAACAAGACGAGCGCCGCTTCCTGCGCCTACGCGAAGCCTGCGATCGAGAAACACACGGGCGTCGCGGTTTTGGGTAATATCCCCGCCGACGAGGCGTTCTCGCTCGAAAGCCGGCATCTGGGGCTTGTGACCGCCGACGAGGTCGAGCAGCTCTCCGCGCGCATCGACAAGATGGCCGAGCTGGTGGAAAAGAGCGTCGACGTCGACCGCTTGCTCGAAATAGCGGCGACGGTACCCGATATCCGCGAGGAACCTTACCGGTTGGAGCCGATCGCGGGAGTGCAGCCCATCGTCGCCGTCGCGCGTGACGAGGCGTTTTCGTTCTACTACGAGGAGAACCTGCGTGCGCTTGAGGACCTGGGTTGCGAGCTGGCCTTTTTCAGCCCCCTGTGTGATAGCGAGTTGCCCCGGGGGACAAGCGCCCTCTATCTGGGAGGCGGCTACCCGGAGCTCCATGCGCGGCAGCTCTCCGAGAACGTGCCGATGCGCGAGGCGGTGCGGCGCGCGGTGGAATCTGGCGTGCCGACGGTCGCCGAATGCGGTGGGTTTCTGTACCTACAGCGCGAAATCGCCGATAGCGAGGGGCGGCGCTGGCCTGTTGCGGGCGCCCTTGAGGGCGCAAGCGAGAACGGGGGAAGGCTGTCCCATTTCGGGTACGTGGAGCTCACTTCCCAACGCGACGGGCTCTACGGGCCGTGCGGCACACGCATCCGCGCGCACGAGTTCCACTACTGGCAGTCCACCTGCCCGGGCGGCGACTTCTGGGCGCAGAAGCCCCGGCGCGACAAGGGCTGGCCGTGCATGACGACCACCCCGTCCCTGGTTGCGGGCTTCCCGCATGTGTACTATCCTGCGAACCCCGACGTTGCGCGCGCGTTCGCGTCTGCCGCAGCGTCGTTCGCAGAGAGGAGACGGCATGGCTGAAGCAACCGAAACCGCGCTTGCCAGCATCCGCGAGGAAGTCGAGCGCGCTTTCTCGTCGGCGCCGGGCGCCGTGCTTGAAGCCGCGCTCTCCCGCATCGCGCCCGCAGACGAGTGCGCCTGCGCCGCCGCGTACGCCGCGTGGGACTCAATCGCGCACCCCTTGGGGGGTTTGGGCGACTTTGAAGACGCCGTCGCGTGTATCGCCGCAGCTCAGGGGAGCGCCGAGGTTGCCGAGTTTCCCCGTGCGCTCGCGGTATTCTTCTCCGACAACGGGGTCGTTGCCGAAGGCGTGTCGCAAAGCGGGCAAGACGTGACGCGAGCCGTCGCGCGCAACATGTGCGAGGGGGCCACGAGCGCGTGTCGCATGGCGGCGTTCGCGGGTGCCGAGGTCGTGCCCGTCGACGTGGGTATGGCCCGGGGCATAGAAGACGCGCGCATGGTGCGCGCGAACGTACGGCGGGGGAGCGGCAACATCGCGCACGGCTCCGCTATGTCTCGCGATGAGGCCGTGCGCGCGATCGATGTCGGAATCGCCGTCGCGTGCGGGCTTGTCCGCGCCGGCGTGCGCCTTCTCGCCGCGGGCGAGATGGGCATCGGCAACACGACCACCTCGGCGGCGGTGGCCGCAGTGCTCATCCGGGCGGACGCGCGGAGCCTCGTCGGGCGCGGCGCGGGGCTCTCGGACGCCTCGCTCGCGCGCAAGCGCGACGTGGTCGAGCGCGCTATCGACGCGAACTCGCCCGATCCTGCCGACCCGATCGACGTGCTCTCGAAGGTGGGCGGCTTCGACATCGCGGCGATGTGCGGCTTCTACCTGGGGGCCGCGGCCTCGAAGGCGCCGGCGCTCCTTGACGGGGTCATATCCTGCACGGCGGCCCTGTGCGCGGCGCGCCTGTGCCCCAACGTCTTGGGCTACCTCGTGGGCACCCACGCATCAAGCGAACCCGCAAGCCAGGAGCTCCTTCGCGAGCTCGGCATAAAGGCACCCCTCGTCGCAGGCATGCACTTGGGCGAGGGCGCGGGCGCCATGGCGTATCTGCCCCTTCTGGATTCGGCGCTGCGCGTGTACCGGGATGGGAAGACGTTCACGGCGACTGGCATGGCTGCTTACGAGCATTTCGAGGCTGGGAAATGACGGTGACGTTCGTTATCGGCGCCGCAGCGAGCGGCAAGAGCGCCTATGCCGAGTCCCTGTGCCTCGGGCACGACGGCCCCCGCGTGTACCTGGCAACGATGGAGCCCTTCGGGGAAGAGGGCGCCCGCCGCATCGCGCGCCATCGGGCGCTGCGCGAGGGCAAGGGGTTTTCCACCCTCGAGCGCACGCGTGACGTGGGCGCCGCAGCGTCCGGGCTTCCGTGCGGCTGCACGCTTCTTTTGGAGGACGTGGGCAACCTGGTTGCGAACGAGCTCTTCGCGGAAGGCGGCTTGTCGCCACGTGACCCCGATGCTGCGGCGCGCGAGGTGCTCGGAGGCATCGAACGGCTCGCTCAGGCCGCTGCGCATACGGTGGTGGTCACCGTCGACGTGTTCGCCGATGGGATGCGCTACGATGAGGGGACCGAGGCATGGAGGCGCGCGCTCGCGCGCGTGAACGCTGGCGTGGCGGCGCTGGCCGACCGCGCAGTCGAAGTGGTATTCGGGATTCCCGTGTGGATGAAAGGCGAAGGACCTACAAGGTGAAGATAGCAGAGGCAATCGGCGCGGCGTTCGGAACGTTCTCGCGCATCCCCGTCCCGAAATCGGCCTGGACCGATTTCGGATCAACCCATGCGCTTGCCGCGTTTCCCCTGGTGGGCCTTGCGGAAGGCTTCCTCATGACGGCGTGGGGGTACGTGGCGAACCTGCTCGGCGTACCCGCGACCATCGTCGCGGCCGTGCTCGCGGCGCTGCCTGTGGCGGTGACGGGAGGCATCCACCTAGACGGGCTCTGCGACACCTCCGATGCGCTTGCAAGTTGGGCCCCGCGCGAGCGAAAGCTCGAGATCATGCACGACCCGCGGGCGGGCGCCTTCGGGGTCATCGGTGTTGTCGTGTACCTTATTCTGCAGTTTTCCCTGTTCACCGCGCTGCCGCTTACGGCGGGGGCGTTCCTCGCGCTTCTGTGCTCGCTCGTGTTCTCCCGCGCGCTTTCGGGGCTCGCCGTAGAATGCTGGCCTGCCGCGCGGGCGGACGGCATGGCCGCGGGACTCTCGCCTGCTAAGAAGCGCGCGGCGATCGTCGTGCCGCTTTGCGCTTTCGCTGCGGCTTCGGCTGCAGGGATGGTCGCGTGCGCTCAGGCCGTCGGCGCCCTTATGGCGGTGGCGGGGCTTTTGGCGCTCGCGTGGTACCGTCATGTTGCCCTGTCCCGCTTCGGCGGGGTGACGGGGGATTTGGCCGGATGGTTTCTGCAATGGGCCGAGCTCGCGATGCTTGCCATGCTGGTGGCGGGGGGTATGCTCCTATGATGCTCGTGGTAGGCGGCGCGCATTCGGGGAAGAGGACCTTCGTGCGCGAAAAGCTCGGGTTCGCGGCGGACGATTTCGTCGACGCGGCGCAGCTTGCGGAGGGCGGCGTGCCCGCGGCTTTTGCCGGCCGTGTCGCGTACCGTGCTGAGGAACTCGTACGCGCGCTCGACGCTGACCGGGCGCTCGAGCGGCTGATTGGCTTCGACGCAGTGATTCTGCCCTTGGTCGGCTCGGGGGTCGTCCCCATGCGTGCGGAAGACGCCCAATGGCGCGAGCGCGCGGGGCGCCTGGGATGCGCGCTTGCTGCGCGCGCCGACGTCGTCGTGCGCATGACGTGCGGGATTCCCCAGGTCATCAAAGGAAACCTTGCCGATGCGCCTCGAGGGACGCAGGGCGCGGGCGCGCCTTTGGAAGTCGTCTTCGTGCGCCATGGTGCCACGGCGGGCACGGAAGACCATCGCTACAGCGGGGCGGGCACCGACGAGCCCCTGTCGAGCGCGGGGGAGCGCGCTTTGCGCGAGCTCGCGTGCGATCGTGACGTGTTCCGTGTTATCACGAGCGGCATGGCCCGCACCGACCAGACGGCACGCATCCTCTTCCCGAATGCGGAGCTTATGGCATGCCCCGGTCTGCGCGAGATGGATTTCGGTGACTTCGAGGGGCGAAGCGCCGCCGAGCTTAAAGAGGATGCGCGCTACCGCGCCTGGGTAGACTCCTGGTGCGAGACGCGGTGCCCGCATGGCGAGGGCAAGAGCGATTTCACCCGCCGCGTCGTCGCGGCGTTTCGGGAGGCGTGCGAATCGGAGCGCGCCCAGGGGAGTGGGCGCGCCGTCTTCGTCGTTCACGCGGGTACCGTGAAAGCGCTGCTTTCCGAGCTTGCTGTCCCGAAAATGGAATACTTCGACGTGCATACCGAGCCGGGCGGCGCATGGGCCGCCACCTGGGATGGGCGCTGCCTTCGCGACGTTCGCCCCGCTTCGGGGGGCGATGCCCGGTGATGACGATTCTTGCCGTCGCCGCCGGGTTCGCGGCCGACCTTGCCTTCGGCGACCCGCGCTGGCTTCCCCATCCCGTCGTCGCCATGGGGCGCGCGATCACGTGGGCCGAAGGCCGCCTGCGGGGCGCATTTCCGCAAACGTTCGCGGGCACGCGCGCCGCAGGGCTTGTGCTCGCCGTGGCGCTTCCGCTTGCGTGTGGGCTTTTGACCTGGGGAATCCTGCATCTTTGCGGCATGGTTCACCCCGGCTTGCGCTTCGTGGCCGAGGCATGGGCGAGCTATCAGATTCTCGCGACATGCGAGCTGCGCCGCCAGAGCCTGGCCGTGGCCCGCGCGTTCTCGAAGGGCGGCCTTGTCGCGGCGCGCGAAACCGTCGGGCTCATCGTGGGACGCGACACGTCTGTCCTCGACGAGCAGGGCGTTGTGCGCGCCGCCGTGGAAACGGTGGCGGAGAACGCGAGCGACGGCGTCATCGCGCCGCTTTTCTACCTTATGATCGGGGGTGCGCCCTTGGGCATGGCGTACAAGGCTGTGAACACGCTCGACAGCATGGTGGGCTACAAAAACGCGCGCTACATCGACTTCGGCTGCGCCTCGGCGCGCCTCGACGATGCGGTGAACTGGATTCCCTCGCGCTTATCGGCCCTGCTCATGATCGTCGTGTGCCCGATCGTCGGGCTCGACGCGCGCGGGGCGGCGCGCATCTGGCGCCGCGACAGGCGTCGCCATGCGAGCCCCAACTCGGCGCAGACCGAGTCGGCGTGCGCGGGCGCGCTCGGGCTGCGCCTGGCGGGACCCGCGGTGTATTTCGGCAAGCTCGTTGAGAAACCGACGATAGGCGACGCGTCCCGCGAAATCGAGTGGGGCGACATCGCCCGGGCGACTAGGCTCATGCTCGCCGCGTCCGTATGCGCGCTTGTCGTCTTCGGCGCCGCGCGCGCGGCGGTCGTGCTCGCCGTGGGGGCGATGGCATGAGGGAAGACCACTCCGCGCCCCAGGCTGCCGGGGGAATCCTTTGCGCCCGTACGCATGGGGGTAGCACGCAATCGCTCGGCATCGCTTGCGAAGGGGGCGCCTCCGACCTCATTGACTTCTCGGTGAACGTGAATCCGGCAGGCCCCTCGCCGCGCGCCGTCGCCGCAGCTTGCAAGGCGCTTTCTCGAATCGACGCCTACCCCGATAGGGAAAGCCTCGCCCTCGTTCGCGCCCTAGCGCGCGCCCAGGGCATTCCCGAAGATACTATCGTCTGCGGCGCGGGCGCGTCCGACATCATCTGGCGGCTCGCCGCGGCGGTACGCCCGAAACGCATCGTCGTGTGCGCGCCGACGTTCTCTGAATATGCGGAGGCGGCATCGTACTACGGCGCATGCGTGCAGGAGTTCCCGCTCTCCGAGGCGGACGACTTCGACGTGCCCGCCTCCTTCGCCCACGCGATCGAGGGGCCGGGAGACGTGGCGTACCTCTGCAATCCGAACAACCCGACGGGACGCCTCGTCGACCCCCGCGTGATCGATGCCGCGGCTTGCCGCTGCGAGCAGGTGGGCGCGCTGCTCGTCGTGGACGAGTGCTTCCTCGGGTTTGCGCCCGACGCCCGCGAAAGGAGCGTGGCCGCACGCGCCGCGTGTTCCCGCCATGTGGCCGTGCTCTCCGCATTCACCAAGCTCTACGGAATGGCGGGGTTGCGGTTGGGATATCTGATTAGTGGAAACGCCCAACTCATCGAGGGGATTCGCCGGGCGGGGCAGGCGTGGCCCGTCTCCTCGGTCGCCGAGGCCGCGGGCATCGCCGCCCTGGAAGACGTCGAATACGTCTCGCGCACGCGCGATGTTTTGGCGGGCGAGCGAGCGTGGCTTTCCCACGAGCTCTCCTCGCTTGGGCTTTCCGTCGTGCCGTCGGATGCGAACTTCCTTTTAGTCCGCACGCCGGCGAAAGACATCCCCGAGCGCCTGTATAAACAGGGGGTTTTGGTCCGCACGTGCGACTCGTTTTCGGTTCTGTCCCGTTTCTGGTGCCGCGTCGCGGTGCGCACGCGCAAGGAGAACGCCCGGCTTGCGATGGCGTTCAGCCGCGCGCTTCGGGCGGAAGGCGCATCGGGCGAAGGCGAACCCGACGAACGGGGCGGCGCTTCTTGCAGCAGCGCTATGGCGGGCGCGGATGGCCGAGGCTCGGCGAAGGAGGTCGATACCCGTGGGTAGGGCGAAGCCCATCATGATCCAGGGCACCATGTCGAACGCGGGGAAGAGCCTGCTTGCGGCGGGGCTGTGCCGTGTGCTTTCGCAGGACGGACTGCGCGTGGCTCCCTTCAAGAGCCAGAACATGGCGCTCAACAGCGGTGTCACGGCCGACGGGCTCGAGATGGGGCGCGCTCAGATCATGCAGGCCGAGGCGTGCGGCATCGCGCCCGACGTGCGCATGAACCCCATCCTGCTCAAGCCCGAAAGCGATCACCGAAGCCAGCTCATCGTGGCCGGCAAGGCGCAGGGAGCCTTCGCCGCGAGGGACTACTTCGCGCGAAAGAAGGCGCTCATGCCGCAGATTTTGGAGGCGTTCGATTCGCTCGCGGAGGAAAACGACGTCATCGTCATCGAGGGCGCCGGCAGCCCCGTCGAAATCAACCTTGCCGAAAACGACATCGTCAACATGGGGCTCGCGCGCGCCGTGTCCTCCCCCGTGCTGCTTGCGGGCGACATCGACCCAGGCGGGGTGTTTGCCCAGCTCTACGGCACGGTCGCGCTCCTTGCGCCCGAGGACCGCGCGCTTTTGCGGGGGCTTGTGGTGAACAAGTTCCGCGGCGATGTGGAAATCCTGCGCCCGGGTTTGGTCCCGCTCGAAAAGATGTGCGGGGTTCCCGTCGTGGGGGTCGTGCCGTATCTTACGCTCGACCTGGACGACGAGGACTCGCTCGCGCCGCGCCTATCTGCCCGCGAGGCGAGCGGCGTCATCGACGTCGCCGTCGTGCGCCTTCCGCATCTGTCGAACTTCACCGACTTCGACCCGCTTTCGCGCGTACCCGGCGTGGGCGTGCGCTACGTTTCCTCGACGACCGATCTGGGCCGACCCGACCTGGTGGTGCTCCCCGGCTCGAAGACCACGCTCGACGACGCGCGCTGGCTTGCGGCTAGCGGCATCGGAGCCTGTGTACGCGCGCTTTCGGGCGCGGGCACGCCGGTGCTCGGCATATGCGGAGGCTACCAGCTTTTGGGAGACGAGCTTTCCGACCCGCACGGCAGGGAAGGCGCTGGCACCGCGCGCGGGCTCGGGCTCATTCCTGCAAGTACGGTGTTCAGGGAGGAAAAGCGCCTCGCCCAGTCGGAGCTGCGCATCACGGGCGCCCAAGGCGCGTTCTCGGTGTGGAACGGCATGACGGCGCGCGGGTACGAGATTCACGACGGCGAAACGACCGTCTCCTGCGCCCCTGCGGGCACGATTGACGGCAAACCAGAAGGCGCGGCCTGCGGGAACGTGTTCGGAACCTATCTCCACGGCCTGTTCGACGAACCGGGGGTGGCGCTCGCCCTCGCGCGCTCGCTCGCGCGCATGCGCGGCCTGCCCGAGAGCGTCGTGGGTGCTGCGGGCGCGGCGTCAGCGGCCGATCACCGTGCGCGCGAGTTTGACCGCCTGGCCGACGCCGTGCGCGGGGCGCTCGACATGGAGTATGTCTACCGCATTATCGAGGAGGGCGTATGATCCACGTGTATCATGGCGACGGCAAAGGCAAGACCACGGCGGCGATGGGCCTCGCCCTTCGCATGCTCGCCGCAGGCCGCCGCGTCGTCGTCGTGCAGTTCCTGAAAGACGGCGAAAGCGGGGAGGCGCGCCTGCTAGCCGAGCATTTCGGCGTGCCCGTGTTCGCGGGGAAGGCGTCGGACAAGTTTACCTGGTCGATGACGTCGGAAGAACTTGCCGCGACGCGCGAGCTGCACGATGGGAACCTCACTTCCGCGCTCGCCGAGCTAGAGGGCGCGCATGAGGGGCTGCTCGTGCTTGACGAGGCGCTCGACGCGCTTTCGAAGGGGCTTGTCGACGAGGAGCTCGTGGACCGCGCGCTCGATATGTCCGCGCGCGGCGTCGAAGTAGCGCTCACCGGGCGCGCGCCTTCCCGCAAGATCGTGGAGAAGGCTGACTACATAACCGAGATGCGGTGCGAGAAACACCCCTACTCTCAGGGGATATGTGCAAGGGAAGGAGTGGAGTACTAGATGGATTCCAAGGAGATGGCGCCTGGCGACATCGAGCGGCGCAGCTTCGAGATCATCACCGAAGAGCTCGGCGGCCGCACGTTCCCGCCGCTCGAAGAGCCCGTCGTGAAGCGCGTCATCCACACCACTGCCGACTTCTCGTACGCCGATTCCCTCGTGTTCACCCATGATGCCGCGCACTGTGCGCTCGACGCACTGCGCGCAGGGGCCACGGTGCTCACCGACACGAACATGGCGCTCGCAGGCATAAGCAAGCCCGCGCTCGCGAAGCTCGGCTGCAAGGCCGTGTGCTACATGGCCGACCCTGATGTCGCCGCAACGGCGCGCGCCGCGGGCACGACTCGCGCCGTTGCGAGCATGGACAAAGCTTGCCGCATCGAGGGTCCGCTTATCGTGGCCGTCGGCAACGCTCCCACAGCACTTCTGCGCCTCGCCGAGCTCATGGACGCGGGGAAGATCGCGCCCGCGCTCGTCGTTGGGGTGCCGGTCGGGCTTGTGAACGTGGTCGAGGCGAAAGAGGAGCTACTCGCGCGACGCGTGCCGGCCATCGTCGCGAGGGGTCGCAAGGGCGGCTCGACTGTGGCGGCCGCCATTATGAACGCGCTGCTCTACCAGATCACGCGCACGGGTGGCGCGAAGTGACGGCCCCCGCATCCGCGCCGGCGCTGCGCATCTTCGCCGGCACCACCGAGGGCCGCCTTCTGTGCGAATGGGCGAGCGGGGCGGGCATCCCCGCCCGTGCCTACGCGGCAACCGAGTACGGAGGAGAGCTTTTGGGCGAGCTTCCGGGCATCGAGGTGCATGCGGGCAGGCTCGACGATGCCGACATGGAGCGCGAGCTTTCCGGCGCGCGCGTCGTCGTCGACGCCACGCACCCCTTCGCTACGCTCGCAAGCGGCAACATCCGGGCCGCTTCGCTCGCCGTGGGTGCACGATGCCTGCGCCTTGCGCGCCCGGTCGAAGCGTTGCCCAAAGGCGTCGTGCCGGTCGCGTCGATCGCCTGCGCGGCGCGCTTTCTCTCCGAGAACCCGGGTCGCGCGCTTCTCACGACGGGGAGCAAGGAGCTTGCTCCCTACACGCGCGTCGCCGATTTCGCGGAGCGCTTCTTCGTGCGTGTGCTCCCGCTGCCCGGTGCTATAACGAAGTGCATCGACGCGGGGTTTTCGCCGTCGCACGTCATCGGCATGCAGGGGCCCTTCACCCGCGAGCTCAACGAGGCGATGCTTCGGCAGGTGGGCGCCCAGTGGCTTGTGACCAAGGACTCGGGAACCGTAGGCGGCACGGGCGAGAAGCTCGCCGCCGCGCGCAACGTGGGAGCGCGCTGCATCGTGGTCACCCGTCCCGCCGAGGGAGGCGGGGCCCTTTCGCTTCGGGAAGTGGAAGACGCGCTCTTACGGGAGTTCGCGCGCTAGGCGCTCGCCGCGCCTAGCGCGCCCTCCCGACCTTCAATAAGTTGCGGTGAAATAGTGTCTGTTTTTGCTGCTAGATAGCATATTCAGTCCCTAATTCACCGCAATTTATTGGTGGTGGCTTACTGGTAGCGGAGGCACTCCACCGGGTCGAGCTTTGCCGCGCGGCGAGCGGGGTAGAAGCCAAAGATTACGCCGATGCCGACGGAGACGGCGAAGGCCAGCAGCACCGTGGCGATTGAAAAACTCGGTGTGATTTGCCCGCTGGCTCCGAGCTCGCCAAGAATCCCGGATCCGGAGGCAAACATCGCGAGGCCCCAGGCCAGCAGATAGCCAATCAGGACACCCAACAGTCCGCCGGTGACGCACAGCGCCGAGGATTCGGCCAAAAATTGCGCGGTAATATCGCGACGACTTGCGCCCAGGGCACGGCGAATACCGATCTCACGGATGCGCTCAGTCACGTTGGTAAGCATCATATTCATAATGCCGATACCGCCGACAAGCAGCGAGATACTGGCGACAGCACCCATGATGAGCGAAAACGCGCCCATAAAGGAGTTGAGTGCATCGATAGCGCTTTTCATGGATGTCGCCGATACACTGTTGTACTCATCATCCTCCGCGATGCCCTTCATCGCGCGCACCTTGGACTCGATGGTCTTACAGAGCTCATCCATGTCCGTGCCCTCGGTGGCAAGTGCCGTCACGCTGGGGAATGAAGGATTCTCGTCGCCAAACAGCCCGGAGATCGTTTCGCGCGGCATATACAGCGTGAGTGAGCCCATGGAGTCACTGCCGCCATCAATCACGCCTACAATCTGCACCTCGCCGTTAGACACCTTGATGGTTTTCCCCAGCGCATCCTGTTCGTTGCCGTAAAGCTGATCGGCGCCGTTGCGGCTGATGAGCGCCACGCGCGAGCCTGATTGGGACTCGGCCTGGGAATAGGTGCGCCCCGCAACGAGCTTGCTGGCCCCCACGGCGTCGAGCATGTCGCTATCGACACCCTGTGCCATGACGGTATAGCTTTTATCGCCGGTCTTATACTCGGTATACGCGCTGTCGACAATGCCGATCTGCTCTATCTGCGGCACCAGTTTTTGAAGCTTCTCGATGTCCGACTCGGTGAGTTCTTGCGACGAATAGATTTGCACCATGCGTGCCGCATTGAGACCCAGACTGTTGACCAGGCTGTTTTGGATGCCGCCGATGAGCGAAGTCATGGCGATAACCGAAGCAATGCCAATGACGATGCCCAGGATGGTGAGCAGGCTGCGCCCCTTGTTGGCCTCGAGCGAGTGAAGGGCTTCCTGGATGAGATCGCGGGAGCTCATGCCACCACTCCTTTCGGCGGGTTGGCGGAGGCGGAAATCATGGGCAGGCTATCTACGGCGCTGCGCAGGGTCCGCGGTGCATGTGGAATATACGCGCCGTCGTGAATGCGACCGTCGCGGATGGTCACGGCACGGTCGGCCTCGGCGGCGATGCCGGGGTCGTGTGTGATAAGCACGATGGTCTTGCCGCGCTTCTGGAGCTTATGGAAGGTCTCCATCACAAGCGCTCCGGTAGCGGAGTCTAGGTTTCCCGTCGGCTCGTCGGCCAGGATGATGGGCGGGTCATTGACGAGGGCGCGCGCGATGGCGACACGCTGCATCTGGCCGCCCGAGAGCTCGGATATGCGGTGGTCCCAGTGGTCGACGGGCAGCGTGACGGCCTGCAGCGCGTGCACGGCGCGCATTTCGCGCTGGCTACGGGGCACATTGGTGTAGGCCAGCGGCAGCATGACGTTTTCGATAACCGACAGGCGCGGCAGCAGGTTGAAGCTCTGAAAGACAAAGCCAATGCTCGGGGCGCGAACTTCGGTGAGCTCGTCATCGTCAAGCTCGGCCACGTTGAGCCCTTGCAGGTAGTAGTCGCCCGCCGTCGGCTTATCCAGGCAGCCTAGGATGTTCATGAGCGTTGATTTGCCCGAGCCCGAGGGGCCGGTAATGGCGACGAATTCGCCGGGATTTACCGCCAGGCTCACGTTGTGCAGGATGTGGGCGCACCCCGCCTCGCTCTCAAAGATGCGGTGCACGTTGCGGATGTCGATAACGGGACGCATTACATGCCCTCATCGGCAGACATGCTGCCCGAATCCGCGCTGTAGCCGCCGTCAGCCGTTGCGTCCGCTCCGGTGTCCATGACGAGGGTGTCGCCATCGCGCAGCTTGGTAACCGGCACGTTGGGGTTGATCTCGTTGCCCTGGTCGTCGCGCTTGACCTGTGTCTTGCCGACTACGGTTTCGTTGTCGTTTTGCGTCACGACGGTCACCTTGACGCGGCGGGTTTGCTTGCCCTCGTCATCGGTTGCCACGTTGACGTAATAGTGTTCGCCGTCTTCGGTCATGAGCGCCATCGTCGGCACCATGACCACGTCGTCAAGCTGCTCGGTCACCACCGATACCTCGGCCGTCATGCCTGGCTTCAGGCGCGTGTCGGGCGCCTCGATGAGAATGTCGACGTTAAAGGTTACACTGCCACCACCGTTGGCGGCGTCGGAGTTTGCCACCGACGCGATAGCCGTGACGGTGCCCTGGCTCACGATATCGGGAAACGCGGGATACGTGACGTTGGCGCTCTGCCCAACGGCGATCTTGGCGATGTCCTTTTCGCCCACCTGCACGGTTACCTTCATCTTGGATAGGTCGGCGATCTGCATGCACTGCTTGCCGCCGCTCGTATCGCTTTCGCCCATGATCATGCCGCCTGTTACCGTGGCGCCCACCTTGGCGTTGAGCTCCACGATGCTACCCGAGCTCGGGGCCGTGACCGTGCGACTGGCGGCCTTGGCGTTCGCCTGGTCTAGGTTTGCCTGGGCCGATGCGAGGCTGCGCTGCGCGGCCGATACGGCGTTCGTGTCCGCTGATGCGGCGGAGATGCCAGCCGCTGCGGAAGCTCCATCGACGTCCGTCGTTGGGGTGGCCTGCGCGGCGGCTGCGGCTTTCTGTGCGTTGGCGAGGTCTTCCTGGGCGGCTGCAACTGCACGCTGCGCCTCGGCAACGTTGCGATCGAGCTCGTCGTTTTTAATGGTCATAAGCACGTCGCCCTCGTTGACGGATTGGCCTGCCTGCACGTTGATCGAATCGACCGTGCCGTCGACAGAAGGGGAGACCACTGAGGACGAAATGGGTTTGAGCTGGCCTTTCGCCTCGACCGTTGTGGTAAACGTGCCCTCGGTCACCATGTCGGTCACAGGCCCGCTAGCGCCCTGTGGCTGCGCATTGATAACCAGGGTTGCGACAATGGCGATGAGCGCGATGGCACCCACGACGCCGACGGCAATACCGCGGCGAATCAGCTTTTTGCGTCGGCGCTCGGCACGTTTTGCCTTGAGCTTGGCATATGCCTCTTCATCGGAAATCTCGGCCGTATCGTTTGTGCGTCCGTTCTCCTTGTCGGCATGTACGTCTGTGATCAGAGGAATCGTTTCGGTGGCACCTTCGGGCGTGTGCTCGGTATCATCCGGGCCCGGGGTGATCGTGGGGACATTCGGCATAGCGTCTCCTTTATAGAAAGAACCTCGATAATTATATGCGCCCACCGGTTGGGGCGGGCGCATAGGACGGTTTCTTTCGGAACTGTTAGATTGGTCGTAGCGGTTCCACGTTGTATGAATGTGCGCGTTGCGCTACGAGTGGACAACCACGCACAGGCCGACTTTGATGCAGTCGTGAAGTGCCTTGGCGTCTGCCAGGCGCAGGTTGATGCAACCGTGGCTGCCGCACCACTTGTACGACTCGGCATTATCGAAGCTCTTGTCGTTTTGCCAGGTGGCGTCGTGGAAGCCGATCATATTGCCCTCGAACGGCATCCAGTAGCTCACCGGGCTTTCGTATTTGGGCTTACCGGTCTCGGGGTCCTTGGCTCCGATCAGGGTGCTGCCGCCGTCGTTGCTGTTGATCTGCCACACGCCCTCGGGGGTGGCGTCTTCGCCCGGTTTGCCGGAAATAAAGTTGGCCTCCCAAACGATATTACCGTTCTCGTCATAGTAGCGAGCGTACTGCTCGGACAGGTCGACGTCGATATACGCCTTCCAGTCGGGCTCTCCCTTTGCGGTAAAGGTGTCGGCCTTCTGGGAGTACTTGATTTCGATTTCGCCGGTCTGCTTGTTGTTAATGGCGTCCTCGACCTGCTTGGCGAGCGAGCTGCTGTCGATGGACCAACCAAAGTCGCCGCCTTCGACGGCGCACTGCTTGCCATCGGCGCGCGTCCACCAGCGAGTGGAGCCCACGGTATTAAAGCCGTTGGCGAGCTCGGCTGCCCAGCTACTTATCTGCGACGTATCGAGTGTGGGGTTGGCCGGATCGGCAAAGCTGATCCACTGTAATACGGAGCTGCCATCAACCTTGCCGGCATCCTCGCCGTTGAGCTTGAGGGTCACGTTGACGCCCAGGTAGTTGTTGGCGGCATCGCATGCGGCCTGAATTTGATCATCGGTCAGCGTTCCATTGAGCGGTTCATAGGCATCGTTGCCGAGCTTGGAAAGATCTACGGTCTCGGCCAGCGAGGCAAGCTCGAGCTCGGCATACTTAATGACATGCTCGCGGTTGAGTTTTTCGTTGGAGCGCACCTTCTCGACGGTAAACTTGCCCGCTTGCTCGTCATAGGAGCTATTGGCCTCGAACGTGCCCGAACGCCCCTCGTTAAACTCGTCGATGGCGGCGCCCAGATCCTTCTCAAACTTCTTTTGGTCAAAGGTGTCGGAGAGCATGGACAGGTCGACGTCTTGATCAAGATCGACTTCGTTGGAGGTAGCGGTTGTTTTGGTTTTGCCGCTTAAGGATTCCACAAGGCGGACTGGCCATACAAAGGCTTCGTTGTGGCTGATGATCTCTTTTGCGGCAGCCTCTCCGTCGACGATGGGTTCATCGGACTCGGGCTGATAGGTCCAGCTAAAGTCATCGCCTGTCACGGTGAGCTTATAGTGCTTCCATGCCGAGTTGACCTTGGTGGCGGCAGACGAAGCGTTTGAGAACGAGACGTCGACGCCGGCAATGGTGGTGTTGGGGTAGGCTAGCTGCGAAAACGCTACGATGCCTACGATATAGACAATGACGATTAGACCAAGGACGACAAAGAGCGTCGTCTTTTTGCCCGACTTATTGTTGCCGGCGGACTTGCGCGCGGGGCCGCGATCGCCTCGAGCGTGCGTGGGGGGCTGCTTGGGCGCATTGCCGTTTGCCTGGCGCTGCTGACGTTGTTGACGCTGCTGTCGCTGCTGGTTCGGGCGTTGGGAAGCGTTTGCTGCACTACGCTGCTGACCGTGGCTCGGCGCGATAGGACGCGGCGACTGAACGCCGCCGGTGTGCCTGCTCGGTTGCTGCGGATCGGGAATCAGTTGAGTTCGATCGTTTTGCGACATCGTATGCATATCCTTCGAATTTCGCCTTATGGCTCATCGTGTTTTTACTGGGCTTGCATTATAGCGATTGCCCTGCTGTTTGTGGTACGGAAACGGTGGCATTCAAAAGAGGTGGGACATTTGTCCCACCTTTGAGTCGTTCTTAGCCGTTATCCGCACACACCGCATTTTGCACAGGCTGAAAGTGCGGCCGGAGCCTGCGCGATGCCGCCCTTTGCCGTCTCGCGCAGCGTGGCCGGCAACGCGTGGCCCACCGAGAGCATGACATGTGCCATCTGGTCAAACGGAACCAGGCTCTTAATGCCGGCGAGGGCGAGTTGTGCCGAACTAAAGGCCGCTGCCACGCCAATGGCGTTGCGGTTTTGGCAGGGCACCTCCACGAGGCCACCGACGGGGTCACAAACGAGGCCCAGCAGGTTACTCAGCGCGATGGAGCTGGCGTCGAGCGCCTGTTCGGGCGTGCCGCCGAGCATCTGCACCAGCGCGGCGGCCGCCATGGCGGCGGCGCTTCCCACCTCGGCCTGGCAGCCGCCCTCGGCGCCGGCAACGCAGGCGCTTGTGGTGAGGTTGAGGCCGATGGCGGCTGCGCAGTAGAGCGCGTCCATGACCTGCTCGTCGTCGAGCTGAAGGTGATCGGCGAGCGCCAGCACGCAGCCGGGCACGACACCCGCGGAGCCTGCCGTGGGGGCGGCGACGATCACGCCCATCGTGGCGGAGCGCTCGAGCACGGCCATCGCGCGGGCCACGGCGTCGGTTTGAACGGTGCCCATCAGGCTCGTGCTCAAATCGTTGCGGCCGGTGGTATCGACGAGTTTGGCCTCGCCGCCGATGAGCCCACCGAGCGATCGCTGCGGATTGACGATGGGGGTCGTGGTCTCCTCGCGCATGACGTCGAGCACGCGGCGCATGGCGGCGACGGCGTGGGTCTCGCCGGTCAGACGCGCCTCGCGCATGGCCATAACGGCGCCGATATTCAGGCCGAGCTCGGCGCACGCATCGAGCAGCTGCTCGCCGTCGTCGAAGATCTCCTTTGCCGAGACACCGGGGGAGAGCGACGAGGCAGAACCGGGGAGCTCGATAAAGGTCGCGTAATCGACATTGTCGAGTTTGCGTAGCATGGGGATAACGGTGTCGTCGGGCGCGCCGTCGGTCTCAAAGACGGAGTAGGCCTGGCCGCCCACTTCGGTGCGGTAGGTGCGGCAGAATGCGATGTTCACGTGGGCGTAGGCGAGCAGGTTCGTGAGTGCGGCGAGCACGCCGGGGACGTCGTAGTGCGCCACAAAGAGTGTGGAGTACATACCCGAGATGTCGACGCCGACGCCGTTAATGCGGCTGATGCGCATCTTGCCGCCGCCCAGGCTCTCACCGCGGACCTGTGCCGTGGCGCCCGTGTCGTCGACCATGTCGATGTCGACGGTATTGGGGTGGATGGAGGCGTCGTCGCCCTTGATGTCAAAGTGATATTCGAGGCCCTGCTCGCGTGCGAGGTCGAAGGCCTGCTTGATGTTCTCGTCATCGGTGTCGAGGCCCAGGATGCCCGCGACGAGCGCGCGGTCGGTGCCGTGTCCGCGGTAGGTGTGGGCGAAGGAGTTCCACAGGCCAAAGGTGACTTTGGTGATGCGGCCTTCCAGCAGGCTGGCGGCAACTTGGGCGCAGCGCAGGGCGCCGGCGGTGTGCGATGAGCTGGGGCCGACCATGACGGGGCCCAAGATCTCGAATGCCGAGGTCGTAGCTAGTGTTTGCGGCTTGCCTGCCATGGGTGCTCCTTTAATCTGTCCCGCCGTTCCGAGGGCTTTGGTATTTGGTCGCCTGCTCGGACAGTCCTGCTCGCACGGAGGCCACATTAAGTGGCCTCCGGCTCGTGCGGAACTCGCGATCGACCAAATACCAAAGCCCTCGGAACTAAGGATACATGGTAGAGGCGCGTGTGCTTCAAAATTCATTAGCTGGTGACGCAGCGTAGGTTCATATCGAAGCATCTTCACCACCGTTTAAATAAAAAAGAAGTACCGGTTGGGGCCGGTACTTCTTTTGGTGCGTTGTTATTTGGCTGTAGCTTTTCTCGTAAGCTTACAGGCCGCAGGCTGCTTTGAGTTCTTCGACTCGGTCGGTTTTCTCCCAGGTGAAGTCGGCGTCTTCGCGGCCGAAGTGACCGTAGGCTGCCGTCTTTTCGTAGATGGGGCGGCGCAGGTCCAGGTCGCGGATGATGGCGCCCGGGCGCAGGTCGAAGGTCTTCTCTACGGCCTCGACGATCTTGTCCTCGGCAACATGCGCGGTACCGAAGGTGTCGACCATGATTGAGAGGGGCTTGGAAACGCCGATGGCGTAGGCAAGCTCGACTTCGCATCGGTCGGCCAGGCCGGCGGCGACCACGTTCTTGGCGACCCAGCGCGCGGCATACGCGGCGGAGCGGTCGACCTTGGTGCAGTCCTTGCCGCTAAAGGCGCCACCGCCGTGACGGCCGTAGCCGCCGTAGGTGTCGACGATGATCTTGCGGCCGGTCAGGCCCGTGTCGCCCATGGGGCCGCCCACGACAAAGCGACCGGTGGGGTTCACGTAGATGTCCGCGTTGTCCCACGGCATGTTCTCGGCGGCCATGACCGGGGTGATGACGTGCTCGATGAGGTCGGCCTTGATCTTGCCCATATCCTCGATCTCGGCGGCGTGCTGCGTGGAGATGACGATGGTCGTGACCTCGACGGGCTTGCCATCCTCGTAGCGCACGGTGACCTGGGTCTTGCCGTCGGGACGCAGATAGGCGAGGGTGCCGTCGTGACGCACGGCTGCCAGGCGCTCGGCCAGGCGGCTTGCCAGGTAGTGTGGCATGGGCATGAGGGTCTTGGTCTCGTTGGAGGCATAACCGAACATCATGCCCTGGTCGCCGGCACCGATCAGGTCGATCGGGTCGGTGGTAGCGCCGGTCTGGGTCTCGAAGGACTCGTCAACGCCTTGGGCGATATCGGGCGACTGCTCGTGGATGAGGCTCATGACGCCGCAGGTGTCGCAGTCAAAACCGAACTTGGCACGGTTGTAGCCAATGCGGCGGATAACGCCACGGGCGATTTCCTGAACGTCTACGTAGGCCTGGGTGCGAATCTCGCCGGCGACGATGACGGTGCCGGTGGTCACGAGGGTCTCGCAGGCGCAGCGGACGTTCTCCACGTTGGCAGGCACGCCGTTGGGGGCGATGTAGCCCTGCTCCTGGAGCTCTATTTCTTTGGCGAGGATTGCGTCGAGGACGGCGTCGCTGATCTGGTCAGCGATCTTATCTGGATGACCTTCGGTCACCGACTCCGACGTAAAAACAAAGGACCCGTGTTGGGGCGGGATGGAACGAAGTTCTTCTGACATGATTGTCCTTTCAAAAACGTGTCCCGGCGACCGTTACCATTCCGCCAGGCTCTCTATGCAAGGGCACATCATAGCGCGTAAATCAAACATTCACACCCTTTCCGCACCTACTCATTGGGGACAGACTTAAATGACTACCCTTACCTAAGTGCCGACAGGTTGTCCAATGACTGGTCATTTAAGTCTGTCCCCAATGAGTAGGTCGGTGCCCTTTGTGCGGAGGTTGCTTTGATGCTTTATACTGGTGCGGTTAGACATCCATCCTGCAATCGAGGAGATATCCATGGCATCAGACGTTCGCGTCCGCTTTGCACCCTCACCGACGGGCAAGCTGCACATCGGCGGCGCCCGCACCGCTATCTATAACTGGGCTTTCGCCCGTGCTAACGGCGGCACGTTCATCCTGCGCATCGACGACACCGACCCCACCCGCTCCACCGACGAAAACACGCAGATCATCCTGCGCGCCATGCGTTGGCTGGGCCTGGACTGGGACGAGGGTCCCGAGGTGGGCGGCGATTTTGGCCCCTACGCCCAGACCGAGCGCCTGGACCTGTACAAGCAGGCCGCCCAGAAGCTTTGGGACGAGGGCAAGGCCTATCCCTGCTTCTGCACCAAGGAGCAGCTCGAAGCCGACCGCAAGGCCGCGCAGGAGCGCAAGGACCCCTTCCAGGGCTATCAGCGCCGTTGCCGCGATCTTGATCCCGAGGAGGCCCGCCGTCGCATCGAGGCCGGCGAGTCCTACGTCCTTCGCATCAAGGTGCCCGAGGACCGCGGCGACGTCGTCATCCACGACGCCGTCCACGGCGAGGTAACCTTCGACGCCAAGGAGCTTGACGACTTTGTCATCTTCCGTTCCGACGGCACGCCCACGTACAACTTCGCGACCGTCGTCGATGACGCCATGATGAAGATCACTCACGTCATCCGCGGCGACGACCACCTGTCCAACACCCCGCGTCAAGTCATGGTCTACGAGGCCCTCGGCGCGCCCGTGCCTACGTTCGCCCACATCTCCATGATCTTGGGTGCCGACGGCAAGAAGCTCTCCAAGCGCCACGGCGCCACCTCGGTGGAGGAGTACCGCGACGCCGGCTACCTGTCCGACGCCTTCGTCAACTACTTGGCGCTGCTCGGCTGGTCGCTCGACGGCGAGACCACGATCATCCCGCGCGATGTCCTGGCCAGCAAGTTCTCGCTCGACCGCATCTCCAAGAACCCGGCGACCTTCGATCCCAAGAAGCTCGATTGGGTCAATGCCGAGTACATCAACGGCATGTCCGATGCTCAGTTTGCCGACGAGATCATGGTCCCCGAGCTGCACGAGGCGGGTCTCATCGAGGGCAATGTCGAGTACGGCGAGGATTGGATCGACGCGCTTGCCGCCATCGTCAAGCCGCGCACCAAGATGCCGGCCGACGCCGTGACCGTCGCCGCTCCCATCTTCGCTACGGCCGAGATGCTCGAGTATGACGAGAAGTCCGTCAACAAGGGCCTGGCCAAGGAGGGCATGGGTGCCATTCTGGATGCCGCCAAGGCCGCTCTCGAGGGCGTGAACGAGTGGACGGCTGCCAACATCGACGCCGCGCTTGAGCCGCTGCCCGAGCAGATGGACCTTAAGAAGCGCGTGGTGTTCCAGGCCGTGCGCGTCGCCGTCTGCGGCAACATGGTGAGCCCCCCGCTGGGCGAGACCATGGCGCTCGTCGGCCGCGACGACTGCCTGGCGCGTATCGACCGCGCCCGCACGATGGCGCTGTAGCAGCCGCGTAAACGCATGTATCCGAGCCCCGTTCACCCGAGCGGGGCTCTTGTTTCTGAAGACGCATGGGATGGGAGGTATAGGGCCATGGCCGAGCAACTGTCGCTGTTTGGTTCGCCGGAACCGGAGGAGACTCCGGCCAAGCCTGAGTTCGCGCCTGAACCCGTCGCCGCCTATGCGAGCGTAGTCCTCGACATTCCCACCCGTGCGCTGTCCGAGCCGTTTGCTTATGGCATTCCCCGGTCCCTTGCCAACGAGGCGCAAATCGGATCCACGGTCCTGGTCCACTTTGGTAACCGTGCCGCCGCGGGCTATATCGTCGACATTGCGCCTGAGCTGGGTGACCTGCAAGGCATCAACGCCCTCGACCCAGCCCGCATTAAAGCCATCGAGGCTATCCTCAGCAAACCGCTCTTTACCGCCGAGGCTGCCCGTATCGCACGCTGGATGAGCCGCGAGTACGTCGCAACGCTTTCCGAGTGCCTGCGTTTGTTCTTGCCCCCGGGTGGAACCCCGCGCGTGGTCAAAGGTGACGACGGCGTGTGGGCCGTTGAGCGCCCCGCCGTCAAACCCATCCAAAACCGCTGGGTCATGCTCACGCCCGAGGGCTTCGACTATACGCCGCCCAAGACCGCGGTCCGCCAGCGTCAGCTCATCGAGGCGCTCCAGTGCGGCCCGGTCACGACGCGCGACCTCAACCTTCTCTATAACAGCATGTCGGCGACCATCAAGGCGCTCGAAAAACGCGGCGTCGTCGTGGTGGAGGAGCGTCGTGCGTGGCGTGGCTGCAGCGAGCAGACCACGCTGTCCTCGGCAAGCGGCAAGGCGCCGGTCTCCCTTACCAACGGCCAGAAGCAGGCACTCGCGCAGATTGAGCGCGCCCGTCTGGACGCTCATGGCGACGTGGTGCTGGTCGACGGCGTCACCGGCTCCGGCAAAACCGAGGTTTATCTCTCCGCCATCGAGCGCGTGCTCGCGGCCGGTCGCTCGGCGTGCGTGCTTGTGCCCGAAATCTCGTTGACGGCCCAGACCGTCGGCCGCTTCCGCTCGCGCTTTGGCGAGACGGTCGCCGTGTTCCATTCCCGCCTTTCGGCTGGCGAGCGCCTGGACCAGTGGGATATGGTCGCCAGCGGTGCCGCTCGCGTGGTCGTGGGCGCCCGCTCGGCGCTCTTTTGCCCGCTCAGCGACTTGGGCCTCATCATCATCGACGAGGAGCACGAGACTAGCTATAAGCAGGGCTCCAGTCCGCGCTACCACGTGCGCGAGGTGGCAGCCGAGATGGCGCGGCGCTACCGCTGCCCGCTCGTGTTGGGCTCCGCCACGCCATCTGCCGAGTCCCTCGACCGCTGCCGCCGTGGCACGTATAACGGTGCCACCTGGACGCGCGTCGAGATGCCCGAGCGCCCGGGACACGCCGTGTTGCCCACGGTTCGCATTGCCGATCTGCGTCGCGAGTTCTCGCACGGTAGCCGCTCCATGTTCTCAAAACCGCTGATGGAAGGCCTTGAGCGTGTGGTCGAGCGCCGCGAGAAGGCCGTGCTGCTGCATAACCGCCGTGGCTTTGCGCCGTTCCTGATGTGCCGCGAGTGCGGCTGCGTCCCCACCTGCAACCACTGCTCCACCGCGCTTACGTATCACGAGCGCACACACACGCTGCAGTGTCACACATGCGGTTCGTCTTGGCGCGTGCAGCCCTATCCGGCGGCCACGAGCCGTTGCCCCAAATGTGGCAGTCGCTACCTGGCAAAAATGGGCCTGGGCACTCAGCAGATCGAGGACGCACTGCACCAGATGCTGCCCGACGACGTCGCCATCATTCGCATGGATGCCGATTCCACGCGCGGCAAGGACGCGCACAAAAAGCTGCTCGAGCAGTTCGATGCCGCCGATTGTGCGGTGCTGCTGGGCACCCAGATGATCGCCAAGGGCCTCGACTTTCCCGAGGTCACGCTCGTGGGCGTGGTCAATGCCGATTTCGCCCTCAAGCTGCCGGACTTCCGCGCAGGAGAGCACGCCTACGACTTGCTGGAGCAGGTTGCGGGCCGCGCCGGCCGCGGCGACCGCCCCGGCGAGGTGATCATCCAGACCTACCTGCCCGAGGATCCGGTCATCCGCTCCGTCGCCGAGCACGACCGTTCGATCTTTACCGACTACGACCTTGATCAGCGCCGTGACGCGCTGTACCCGCCGTTTGTTCGCCTGGTCAACATTTTGGTGTGGTCGGCGAACCGAGACGACGCGCAGGATTATATCGGGCGCATCGCAAAGCTCCTCAAGCGCCGCTGGCATGCCGCCGCTCCCGACTTTTTGCGGGCGGGGAGTGCCTTGCCGCAGGTGCTGGGCCCGGCTTCGTGTGTAATCGAGAGAGCCAAGGACCGTTACCGCTTC
Source organism: Collinsella aerofaciens (assembly GCA_036298925.1). Classification (GTDB taxonomy): domain Bacteria; phylum Actinomycetota; class Coriobacteriia; order Coriobacteriales; family Coriobacteriaceae; genus Collinsella; species Collinsella aerofaciens_BN. Next base: position 20,651 of record JAXJIC010000003.1, on the reverse strand, counting down.
CATCTGCTTGTGAAGTCACCCGTGGGGTACCATGTCTCTGATGATATCGACGCCTGCCTCAAAGAGGTGGGCTCTGCGCGCGGCGTGAGCGTGAGCGTTGACGTCGACGCCTATGATTTGATGTAACAACCCGAAAGGATGGCCATGGAAGCCAACGGAATCGTACTGTCGCCCGACCCTCGTCTACGCCAGGAGTGCGCCGTCGTCGAGGAGATCACCCCGGCGATCGAGGCTCTTGCCGAGAAGATGAAGAAGATGATGTTCGAGAACGGCGGCTGCGGCCTGGCTGCCCCGCAGATCGGCGAGCTCATCCAGCTCGTCACCATCGACTGCGATTACACCGACAAGAACGACTACGACCCCTACGTGCTCATTAACCCCGTTATTGTTGAGCAGAGCGACCATCTGGTGCCCTTTAGCGAGGGCTGCCTTTCCATTCCTGGCATTAGCTGTGAGATCGAACGTCCCGACCATGTCGTCGTCGAGGCGTACGACTTGGACGCCAACCTGATTCGATACGAGGCTTCGGGCGATCTGTTCTGCGTGTGCCTGCAGCACGAGATTGATCACCTGCACGGCAACACTATGTTCGAGCGGCTGAAGCCCATGCAGAGGATCAAGGCCGTCAAGGAGTACCAGGACGCCCTGGCCCGCGGCGCTCGACCGGGCGAGACGGAGTAGGTTTGTCCGTCCCCGGGGCGCCCGCCTATATCATCCCGTGCTCAAACATTCTCGCTGCGCTGCGAAACTGCGCGCGGGACGATATAGGCGGGCGCTCCGGGGACTACGTTGACGCTGCTTGTCTCGCCCGGGTGCCGTCGGGCCAGGGAAGGGCGTCTTCGCTGATAGGTGCTTTGTTGGGAGGGCTGCTTTTATGCGGCTCTTTCTTTGTTTTTGGGTATATTTGTCTTTGTTGAACTGTTTTTGCGGCTGGGTGCGCTTGCGACCTGGAACGCTTTTTTGTAGCCGTCTCGGCTCGTTATTGAGAGGAGACTAACTTTTATGCGTATTGTGTTTATGGGTACGCCTGATTTTGCTGTTCCTTCGTTGACTTCGCTTGTTGCGGCTGGGAATGAGATTGCGCTTGTTATTACTCGCCCTGATGCTGTTCGTGGGCGTGGTAAGAAACTTGAGCCGTCTCCTGTTAAGGCCAAGGCGCTTGAGCTAGAGTTGCCGGTTATTGAGGCTAATCGTATGACGCCTGAGGTCGTTGAGGCGCTCAAGGCTGCCCAGGCTGACATTTTCTGCGTGGCTGCCTATGGTTGCATTTTGCCGGATGACGTGCTGCATATGGCGCCGCTTGGTATTGTGAATGTTCATGCGTCCTTGCTGCCTCGTTGGCGTGGGGCTGCTCCTATTCAGCGTGCCATTCTTGCTGGTGACGAGGTTGCTGGCGTTTCCATTATGCGTATTGGGCATGGCGTGGATACTGGTGCTTATTGTGCCCAGGCCTCCACGTCGGTTGCCGGTAAGCATGCTGAGGCGCTGACCATGGAGCTTGGTGAGCTTGGCGGCAAACTGCTTGCCGATACGCTTCCTTCTCTTGCCGATGGCACCGCCGTGTGGACTGAACAGGATGAGGCGCTCGTTACCCATGCTGCCAAGATTTCCAAGCTGGAGATGCGTCTGGATCCGCAGATGGCTGCGCTCGATTGCGTGCGTCATGTGCTCGCTTCGTCCGATACTGCGCCTGCTCGTTGCGTGATTGCCGGCAAGACCGTGCGCGTGCTCGATGCTGCGCCGGCTGATGTGTCGCTTGGCGAGGGTCAGGTTCTCATTAAGGCCAAGCGTGTTTTCCTTGGCCTTTCCGATGGTGCGGTTGAACTGCTCGAGGTTAAGCCCGATGGCAAGCGTGGTATGGCCGCTTCTGCTTGGGCTGCTGGGCTGCAAGGCGCCGATCTTTCGTGGGGTGTTCTGTCATGAGCAAGCTGTCTCCCGCGCGCAAGCTTGCGCTCGATGTGCTGATGGAGGCCGATCGCCGCGGCATGTATGCGCGCGACGTGCTGTCCTCTCGCGCATCGGCCAAGGCTATTGATCAGCGCGATTCCGCTTTTGCCGCCCGCTTGGCACTTGGTGTGGCCGCCACGCAGGGTATTTTGGACGAGCTGCTCGACCAGTTTCTCGATAAGCCTAAAAAGGTTGCGCCGCGTGTTCGCATGGCGCTTCGTATCTCGGCTTTCGAGATGCTCTATTTACATACGCCTGGGCGCGTTGCTGTAAGTCAGGGTGTTGAGCTGGTTCGCTGCGGCGCTAAGTCCGCCGCTGGCTTGGCCAATGCCGTGCTGCATAAGGTTGCGGACAATGTTGAGGACTTTGCCACGGCGTCCGATGTAGATGAGTCTGAGCGACGCCTGGTTCGTCTGTCGCGCCTGATGGGTCTGCCGCGTTGGCTGTGCGCTCGCATTATGGCATCGTTCGACACGCCTGAGGGTGCGCTTAACTTTGCCGGCAATCTGGCCCCCGCGCCGCTGGCCCTGCATGAGAACGCCTTTGCGACCAAGCCCGATCCGTATGTCTCGCAGCTCGTCGCGCCCGTTTTCCCGGGCTGCCATGCCCCGGTAGATGCGCAGGTCACGGTTGCATCGGGTGTGTTTGAGCGTGCTGCCGCGGTGGCATCTGATCTCAATGCGCAGCTTATCGCCACAGCTGCCACGCGCCCTGGAAGCTGTCTTGAGATTGGTGCCGGTCGTGGCACCAAGACCTATGTGATGATGTGCCAGGCCAAGCGTGCGGGCTATGAGCGTCAGCATACGGCGCTCGATCTGCATGATCGCAAATGCGATCTGAATCTCGCTCGCCTGCACAAGGCGGGTATTCAGGGCGTTCGTACGGTTTCGGGTGATGCCTGCGAGCTTGATGAGGTGCTCACATCGTTTGATGCCATGCTTGGCGAGCCGGTTATGTTCGACACGGTTTTTATCGATGCGCCGTGCTCGGGCACCGGCACCATGCGCCGTCATCCTGAGATCCCGTGGCGCCTGACCGAAAGGGACGTGACGGTTGATCTGCCCAAACTGCAGTTGACGATGCTCAAAGAGGCTGCTGCGCGCGTAACAGCCGGCGGCGAGCTGATCTATGCGACGTGCTCGGTCTTCGATGAGGAGAACATGCAGGTGGTGGATGCTTTCCTGAACTCTCCCGAGGGTGCCGGCTTTAGCGTCGCACCGCTCTCCGAGGCGCAGATCCTGCAACTTCCCGAGTTCGAACAGGCTAAGAAGCTCGTCTCTGTACGCCAGAACGATCGAGGCCTCTTCCAAAGCGTGCCAGTAAACGCCGACTCCTACGACGGCCACTTCTGCGCCCGCTTGGTCCACAAGTAATGACTATGTTGCGGTGAAATAAGGATTGAATAGCGGCCTCTACCCGCCAAACAGTCCTTATTTCACCGCAACTCATAGAGCTACCTGCGACACAAAGAAACAGCCCCGCGATCGATGCTGATCGCGGGGCTGTTTGGTTCCTAGTGGCTATGCGGGCAGTTGGCGCAGCAGCCACTCGTGGCGTTGGTGCTGGAGCCGCCGCTTCGCTGGTCGGTGTTGTAGAAACCGCTGCCCTCAAATTTAATGCCGCTGGCCGAGAACGTCTTGGCCGCCGGGGCACCGCAGCTGGGGCACACGACCTCGGGAGTCTCGGACATGGGATGCTCAACCTCAAACACGTTGCCGCAGCTCGAGCACTTGTAATCGTAGCGCGCCATAATACTTCCTTTTCAGCACAAAGCGGGCAGATTACTCTGCCCGCAAAAATTCAAACGTTTGTAACTGTACCCTATATCGGGGGTTTTATCACGCTTCGCCCCAGAATCTATGGTTGTTGCGCAGAAGCTGTGCGGTTTTGTCCTCAGCGGCTGCAATGTCCGCCTCGTCGGCCTGCCAGGTCCAGTTGCCCGTGGCCACGCCCGGAACGTTCATGCGCGCGTCGTCGCCAAGCCCCAGGACATCCTGCAGTGGCATCATCACCAGGGGAGCGTCGCTTGCCAGCGCGTCGCTCATCAGCTTTGCCGCCACCTCAACACCGCTCGGCTCGTCGCCGCCCGCAAAGGAACGCGTGCACCAACCGGCCAGCGTCGACGTATCGTGCGTCGAGGTGTACAGAATCTTGCCGGGCGTGGGATGCACGCCGCAACGAACGTCGTAGTCGCTAAACTCCAGCGCATCCATGCCGGGGAAACCGCAGGTCGAAGCCATGGCGCGAACACCGGGCGTCAAATAGCCCAGGTCCTCGGCGATAAAGTTGAGCGGACCCAGCTCGTCATAGGCGGTCTGGAACAGGTCCTTGCCCGGTCCCGCCAGCCAGCGGCCGTCGGCGCAAGCCTTGCCCGCAGGGATACTAAAGTAGCTGTGGAAGCCCAGGAAGTGATCCAAGCGCACGCGATCGTAGAGCGAAAACGCGCGGCGCAGGCGATCCATCCACCAGCTATAGCCGTTCTGCTTCATGTGGTCCCAGCGGAACGTCGGGTTGCCCCACACCTGGCCCTCGGGTGCAAAGTTGTCGGGCGGCGCGCCGGAAATCTCAATCGCCTTGCCGGTATCGGACAGCCAGAAGTTCTCGGGTTCGCTCCACGCGTCTGCCGAATCGTCCGAGACATACATCGGGATATCGCCGATAACCTCGATGCCCTTCTTGTGCGCATAGTTCATGAGCTCGCACCAAGCCAGGTCAAAGCGGTACTGCATGTACGCCTGAAGCTCGGCCTCCTCGTGGAAGCGCTTGTCGTCGATCAGATGCTCGTTGTAGCGCGCGACATCTGCCGGCCAATCGTGGCGCGACTCGCCCTCAAAGTACTTCTTAACGGCCATGTAGACGCAGTACTTCTCGAGCCAATCGGCATTGCGATGTTTAAACGCGGTGTACAGCGGATCGGCATCCTCGCCTCCGCGGGCCTTCCAGGTCTCAAAGTCGGCGGCCAGCTCCTCGTGGCTCTCGGGTAGCAGGTCGATATTGCCTGCAAAGGCCGAAGGACCGGCGTAAGGGGAGCGGAAGAAGTCCGTGGGGTTGACGGGGAGAACCTGCCAGTAGCGCATGCCCATGGCGGCCAGATGGTCGATAAAACGACGCGTGGGCGCACCGATCGTACCGGGCTTGCCGTCGTCGGTCGGCACCGATGTGATATGGCACACAACACCCGCACCGTGATCGAGCGGCTCCTGCAGGCGCTGCTCGGCGTGGTGATAGATGATCGACGAGCCCAGCGGATACAGATCGAGCGTGACCGTACCGTTGTGGATCTCGCACTCGTGACCACTAATCACATCGCTCGCGCATTCGCTGAGCGCCGGAATCGTCACCCGGTGTGAATTGCGCAGGCTGCGGTTGAGGATGACTGTCGCGGACTCGCCGTCTTTACCAGTGCGCGTATAGGCGAGTACTTCGTCATTGAGCGCGAAGGCCTTGATTTCACCGTCGATCATAAACGGCAGCGCGCGGCGCACGGCCGAGGCATTCTTGACGATCGCGAACGTATCGAAGTCGTGCAGGTTGTCCTTGGTCGGCATGGTGCGGCGATTGCCCGGATCGGTGAGTCCCTCCAAGCCGTACTCGTCACCGTAATAGATTGAGGGAACGCCCGGGAACGTCATCTGCATGAGCGTCGCGAGCCAAAAACGGCTCTTGGCCAGGCCCATCGCGTTCTCGTCCAGACGCCATTTGCTGCGCTCGCACTCGGGCAGCTGCGACTCGTCGGGGCCTCCGCCGAGCACCGAGATAATGCGCGGACGGTCGTGACTCGAAAGCAGATTGAGTGCGCATGACAGGGCCTCACGCGGATAGTTCTCGCGCAGGGTCTCGATATCCTCGGCAGCTTGGTAGGCGTTTTTGTAGCCCATCAAAAAGCCGATGACCATGTCGCGGAAGGGGTAATCCATGGCCGAGTCGAGCTCGGATCCCTGCAGATAGCGACGCAGATGGCCATAGCTTATCTTGTTGGAGGCGTCTTCCCAGACTTCGCCGAGTAATAGCGCGTCAGGCTTTTCGGCGAGCACGGCCTTTTTGATCTCGGCTAGGAAATCGTCGGAAAGCTCGTCGGCCACGTCTAGGCGCCAGCCATGAGCGCCGGCACGTAGCCATTTACGGATCACGCCGTCCTTGCCCAGGAGCCGCTCGCGTACCAGTTCGGAGCTCTCATTAATGGCGGGCATATTGCCCACGCCCCACCAGCAGTCGTACGAGCCGTCCTCGTGGAAATAAAACGCATCGCGCCACGGCGAATCCTCGCTCTGCCACGCGCCCACGCCGGGGTAGTTGCCGTAGCGGTTGAAGTAGATCGAATCGTCGCCCGTGTGGTTGAACACACCGTCCAGAATGATGGAAATGCCCAGCTTCTCGGCCGCCTTGCACAGCTCAGTAAAGTCCTGCTCGGTGCCCAGAATCGGGTCGATCTTGGTGTAGTCGGCGGTGTCGTAGCGGTGGTTGCTCGCGGCCTCAAAGATGGGGTTGAGGTAGATGGCCGTAAAGCCCAGTTCGGCGATTCGGGGCAGGTCATTTTGGATACCCTTGAGCGAGCCGCCGTAAAAATCCCAGGTCTTTATGGAGCCGTCTTCGGCACGCTCGTACTCGGGCGGCTCGTTCCAGTCCTCGACCATGCGGCGCTGGATTCCGTTGCGCGGTTTTTCGACCTCGGCCAGCGTGCGCTCGCGCCAGTGCTCGTCGCGGGCATAGCGATCGGGGAAGATCTGGTAGACCATTCCGCGCTCGTACCACTCGGGACGAACCTCACGGTGGTTGTAGACAGTGACCTGGAATGACGGCACCTCGGCGTAGTCGTAGGTTACGCCTTCGCCGCCGGTGCGGCCCTGTGGTGCGCCCAGGCGAACCTCGGGCTGGCCCTCGATATTGCAGATAAAGCTGTACCAGATAAGACAGGGCTCGGTGCACACAAGCTCTACGCTAAATATGCCGTCACCTTCGTGCGTCATAGGATACTGAGACTCGCCGATCTCATCGACCCAGGTGCGCAGCGTAAGCGTTGCCTGCGCGGGATCAGCATCCTCCAGAATCACGGAGAGCGAAAGGGTAGTTCCTGTGGTCACAGCGCCAAACGGAGTGCGAAACTGCGGAAGACGGCTGTTGTGTATCAATCTCATAGTTCGGTCCAGTTCAATAGAATCATGGCCTGCGGGCCATGGGCTTTACGCACAGAATGCAAGTATATCTGTTGTACACAGGCTGTATAAACAACATCCGTTTACCATCGGCGAACGGTTGTCCTAGAAAATCGTTTTACCAACTATCAACAGAGAAGGGGCGCCCGGTTGGAGCGCCCCTTACATAGGGTTTGATGAGGTTTTGGATCGTCTGTGGGCTAGCGGCGCTTGCGGGTGGCCGTTGCCTTGCGGACGGACGTCTTCTTGGATGGCGCCTTTTCCACGGTCGTGGCGGCAGGGGAGACCGGGGTCTCCTTGGCGGACTCGGGCTTGGCCTTTACCTCGGCCTTGGGCTCCTCTTTGGCAGTAGCGGGCTTAGTTTCTGCCTTGGGAGCTGTGGCCTTTGCCGTGGTCTTCTTGGCCGTCGTCGTGCGCTTTCGCGTGGTGGTCTTGGCGGCGGGCTTGGCCTCGACGGTTGCCTCCGCTTTGGACTCGGCGGGCGTCTCCTCGACTTTGGCGGCTGGCTTTGCGGCTGCCTTGGTCGTGGCGGTCTTCGTGGTCGTCGACTTCGTTGCCGTGGTCTTCTTGGCTGCCGTTGCCTTCTTGGCGGTCGCGGTCGACTTCTTGGCAGTGGTCTTGGCCGGAGCCTTGGCGGCCGGCTTGGCCTCAGCGGCCTCAGCCTTTACCTCGGGAGCAGCCTCGGCTTCGGCGGCCTTCTTGGCAGCGGCGGTCGTGCGCTTGCGCGTGGTCGTTGCCTTGGCAGCCGTTGTTTTAGTCGCGGCAGCCTTGGTTGTCGTAGTCTTCTTAGCGGTCGTCTTGCGGGTCGTGGCCTTCTTAGCTGCGGGCTTTGCAGCGGGCTTGACCTCGGCCTCTGTCTCAGGAGCAACCTCAGCCTTCACCTCAGGCTCAGCCTCAACCGGCTTCTCCTTGACCTTGGGCTCCTCAGCGACCACCGGCTCAGTAACAGCCTCAGGCTCGTCGACAACAGTCGCCGGCCTCTCAATCTCCGGGTGCATAAAGAAGTACAGGTCCAGATACTTGTCGGCCGAGCGCGTCCAGCTAAAGTCCTGGCTCATGGCCTGCGTGACCAGCTGGTTCCAAGCGTCGCGGTTATCCCAGAACAGGCGCGCCGCGCGGAAGACCGCGTCGCCCATCTCGTCGCCATTAAAATTGCTAAACGAGAAGCCCGTACCCTCGCCGGTAAACTCGTTATACGGGATAACGGTGTCCTTCAAGCCACCGGTCTCGCGCACGATTGGCAGGGTGCCGTAGCGCATGGCGATGATCTGCGACAGACCGCAGGGCTCAAACTTCGAAGGCATCAGGAACATGTCGGCGGCGGCGTACATACGCTGCGACAGTGCCGGATCGAATTCGATGCGCGCGGCCATGGTGCCAGGGTACTTGTCCTGGAAGTAGCGCAGGCCGTCCTCGTAGTCGCGGTCGCCTGTGCCCAGCACGGCCACCTGAACGCCGCCGGACAGGATGCGGTCGAGCGCGTACATGACCAGGTCCATGCCCTTCTGGCGCGTCAGGCGAGTAACCATCACCATAAGCGGGCGGTCGTCGCGAACCTCGAGGCCTAGCTCTTCCTGCAGCTTGGCCTTGCACACGGCCTTGCCGGAACGATCGTCAATCGTGTAGTTGGCGGCAATGCGCTTGTCGGTTGCCGGGTCAAAGCCCGCCACGTCAATGCCATTCAAAATGCCCTGCAGCGCGTAGGAACGCTCGCGCAGCACGCCGTCCAGGCCCTCGCCAAACTCGGGTGTCTGGATCTCGCCCGCATAGGTGGGGCTCACCGTTGTGATGGCGTCGGCATAGTGCAGCGCGCCCAGCATGTAGTTGATGCTGCAGGCGTCGCAGCGCAGCTGCGAGGCGGCCGCCGGAATATGCGCCACACCCAGGATGTCCTCCATCACGGTGTCGCTAAACTGGCCCTGGAACGCCACGTTGTGGATCGAGAACACGGTCTTGACGCGGTCGTACAGCGGCAGGCCCTGGTAGAACTCGCGTAAGAACACTGGTGCCAGTGCCGTCTGCCAGTCGTTGCAATGCAGGATGTCGCACTCAAAGCCGGCCGGCAGGTGCTGCAGGCTCTCGGTGATGGCCTTGGAGAAGAACGCAAAACGCTCGCCGTCGTCAAAGAAGCCGTACGGATAGTCGCGCGCAAAGTAGCGCTCGTTGTCGATGAACATATAGGTGACGCCGTCGTGCTCGAGCTTCTCGAGTCCACAGTACTCATTGCGCCAGCCCAGGCTCACGTAAAAGTCGGAGAAGTGCTCCATCTGCGCCTTGTACTCGTCCTTGATGGTGGCGTACTTGGGCACCATCACGATAACCTCGGCGCCGGCGCGCACGAGTGCCGCAGGCAGCGAGCCCGCCACGTCGCCGAGGCCACCGGTCTTAACAAACGGTGCGCACTCGGCCGAGGCAAACACGATCTGCATCTTTTTGCTGGTTTCTGCCATATTGTCTCCCATGTTGTAATTCGAGAATAGCCGCCTGGCGCTAACCGGGCGGCTATTCTACATGTTACGAGCGATGTTGCGGTGCCAACGTTAACGCACGATGGTGGTGTCGGAAGTTAACGGAGCCTTGCCCAGCACCAGAATGTTCTCGGGCGTGCCGCGAAGCTCGGTATTGGTGGGGACCACGTTGTTCTTATCCAGGATGGCATTCTCAACGCGTGCGCCGCTCTTGATGATGCAGCTCTGGTTGATGATCGAGTTGGTCACCGAAGCGCCTTCCTCGACCACGACGCCGCGCGACAGGATCGAGTTGCGCACGGTGCCTTTGATGATGCAGCCGGCCGAGATGATCGAGTTGCACGCGTGGCTGCCGGTCGCATAGCGCGAAGGCGGCACGTCGTGAGCCTTGGTCAGGATCGGGCGCTCGGGGTCAAAGAGCTGATCGGCCACGGTCTGGTCGAGCAGGTCCATGCTGCGGCGGTACAGCGACTTCTCGCTAAACACGCCCACGACCTCGCCCTTGTACTCGTAGCTGCACACGTCGATGTTGCCAAAGTCGCCCTGGAGTGCCTCGAGCAGGTCCAGATAGTCGGCGGCCTGGTAGTGGTCGATAATCTCGAGCAGCGTCTCGCGGTTGACGATGCAGCAGTCCATAGAGGCGTTGTCGCCGTACACGACGCCGGCGCTCACGCCCGTCAGGCGGCCGTTCTCGTTAATCTCGAGTTTGGTCTCGTCATCGACGTTGCGCGTGGCCTTGCAGTACACCACGGTCATCTGGGCGCCGGAGTTCTCGTGTGCGTCGATGATGGTGTTGAGGTCCATGTTAAAGATGATGTTGGTGCCCATCATCACGACATAGGGCTTGTCCGAGCGCTGGAACAGCGTCTTGTTGGAGATGATGTCGCGCAGCAGGAAGCGCATGCCGCCCTTGGTGGTGCCATACGCGTTGCCGGGCACCATGAACAGGCCGCCCTTCTTGCGGTCCAGGCCCCAGTCCTTACCCGAGCCCACGTGGTCGATCAGCGAGCGGTAGTTTCCCGGCATAACGACGCCGACGGTCTTGATGCCGGCATTCATCATGTTGGACAGCGGGAAGTCGATCAGGCGGTAGCGGCCCAAAAAGGGAACGGACGCGATGGGACGGTCCTTGAGCAGCACGCTGCCGTAAGTCGAAGAGTAGTTAGCGGTGATATAACCGATGGCCTTGCGATTGATCATCGGATCATTCCCCCTTCCCGATAACGACGTCATTTCCAACGACGGCCGTATCCTTGGTGGTATCGACAGAGCCGAGCTTCACGCCCTCTTCGACCGTGGAGTTCTCGCCCAAAATAGCGCGGCAGATGTGCGCACCGCTCTTGACGTGCGCGCCCGGCAACAGCACGGAGTCCTCGACCACGGCGCGCTCCTCGATGATGACATCGGTCGAAAGGATCGAGTGGCGAGCTGTGCCGTAGATCTTGCAGCCGTTGGAGACCAGGCAGTCGTCCAGGCGGCCGTCCGGGCCAATGTAGTGCGGCGGACGCGTGGTGATGTTGGACATGATGGGGAAGTGCTTGTCGAACAAATCGAACTCGGGGTTGTTGCCCAGCAGGTCCATCGAGGTCTCGTGGAAGCTGGCGATGGTGCCGACGTCCCTCCAAAAGCCGTGGAACTCGTAGCTGTACAGGCGCTTGCCCTCGCCGAGCAGCTTGGGGATGATGTCCTTGCCAAAGTCGTGGCTCGAGCGCTGGTCCAGAGCGTCCTCTTCGAGCGCCTCGATCAGCACGTCGGCCGAGAAGATGTAGATGCCCATGGACGCGAGGTTCGAATCGGGCTTATCGGGCTTCTCGGTGAACTTGGTGATGCGGCCGTCCTCGGGGTCGGTGGTCAGGATGCCAAAGCGGCTGGCCTCCTCCCACGGGACGGGCATAACGCTCACCGTGAGGTCCGCGTTGTTCTCAATGTGCGTCTTGAGCATCTTGCGGTAGTCCATGCGATACAGGTGATCGCCCGAAAGAATCAGGACGTACTTGGGATCGTTGGCCTTGATGTAGTCGAGGTTCTGCGTAATGGCGTCGGCCGTGCCCGCATACCAGGCGCCACCGGTCTGCGTCTCGTACGGCGGAAGGATCGACACGCCGCCGTCGCGGCTGTCCAGATCCCACGCCTCGCCGGAGCCCACGTAGGCATGCAGCAGGTAGGGGCGATACTGCGTCAGAACGCCCACCGTGTCGATGCCCGAGTTTGAGCAGTTGGACAGCGAAAAGTCGATAATGCGGAACTTGCCACCAAAGCTAACCGCCGGCTTAGCGATCTTTTGGGTGAGTGCCCCCAATCGGCTGCCCTGTCCTCCTGCGAGGAGCATCGCGATGCATTCTTTCTTACTCATCGATTTCTCCTTCTGTCATCAATGTTCCTAAACCCATTAGCGACGGGTGCGGCGCAACGTCACGCCCGTCGAGTAATGCCGTGCTGGCATAGGGGAGCTCGTGCGCCTTTACGCGTGCCAGATCTCGTCGCGGTACTCGCGAATGGTGCGGTCGCTCGAGAACCAGCCGCTCGAGGCGGTGTTGAGCAGGGCCTTGCGGTTCCAGGTCTCCTGGTCGCCATAGCTACCGGTGAGCTTCTCCCATGCATCCACGTAGCTGCGGAAGTCTGCCATGACCAGGTCGGGGTCGTTGTTGTTCATGAGCTCGTTGTAGATGCTCTCGAAGTTGCCCGAAAGGCCGGCAAACGTGTTGCCCTTGAGCTCGTCCATCACGCTGCCCAGACGCTCGCGGTCGCCGTTGAGGGTATCCCACGCAAAGTAGCTGTTGGATGCCCAAAGCCGCTCGACCTCGGGGGCGGTCAGGCCAAAGATGGCCTCGTTCTCGCGGCCGGCCAGGTCGGCGATCTCGATGTTGGCGCCGTCGAGGGTGCCCAGCGTAATGGCGCCGTTCATCATGAGCTTCATGTTGGACGTGCCCGAGGCCTCCTTGCCGGCCGTGGAGATCTGCTCCGAGATCTCGGCGGCGGGGTAGATGAGCTGGGCGTTGCTCACGCGGAAGTTGGGGATAAAGCAGACCTTCATGACTTCGTTGACGCGCGGGTCGTTGTTGATGACGTCGGCCACGGAGTTAATGAGGCGGATGGTCTCCTTGGCAAAGGTGTAGCTCGAGGCAGCCTTGCCGCTAAAGATGAAGGTCGTCGGCGTCACATGGAAGTTGGGATCGGCGATGCGACGGTTGTAGATGTCCATCACCTTCATGATGTTCATGAGCTGGCGCTTGTAGGCGTGGAAGCGCTTGACCTGAACATCGAAGACGGTGTTGGGGTCGATGACCAGACCGGTCTCGGCCTTAACGTAGGCGGCCAGGCGCTCCTTGTTGGCACGCTTGGAGGCACCCACGGCCTTCAGGAACTCGGTGTCGTTCTGGAACTCCTTGAGTTTTTCCAGCTCAAAGGCGTCCTTGAGCCAGCCGTCGCCAATGGCATCGGTGACGAGCTTGGCGTAGGTGGGGTTGGCCTCGGCAAAGAAGCGACGGTGCGAGATGCCGTTGGTCTTGTTGTTGAACTTCTCGGGCGTCAGGGCATAGAAGTCCTTGAGCACGATGTTCTTGATGATGTCGGAGTGGATCTTGGCCACGCCGTTGACGCTGTGGCTGCAGATCACGGACAGGTTGGCCATGCGAATCTCGCCGTCCCACAGAATGGCGGTCTGGCGCAGACGCTCCTGCCAGCCCTCCTGCGTGGTGTCGAACGACTCGTGCCAACGACGGCTGATCTCGTCGATGATCTGGTACACGCGGGGGAGGAGCTTGGAGAACGTACCGATGGGCCACTTCTCCAGAGCCTCGGGCAGGATGGTGTGGTTGGTGTAGCTCACGACCTGCGTCACGATGTTCCAGGCGTCGTCCCACTCGAGCTTCTTCTCGTCGATGAGGATGCGCATGAGCTCGGGGCCGCACATGGCGGGGTGCGTGTCGTTGGTATGGATGGCAACAAACTGCGGCAGCAGCTCCCAGTTCTCGCCGTGCTCCTTCTCAAAGGTGTCGAGCAGGCTGTAGATGCCGGCGGAGACAAACAGGTACTCCTGCTTCAGGCGCAGCAGACGGCCGTGCTCGCCGGCGTCGTTGGGGTAGAGGATGGCGCTGATGGCCTCGGCCTCGGCGCGCTCGGCATCGGCCAGGGCGTAGTCGCCACGGTTGAATGCCTCCAGGTCAAAGTGCTCCTCGACCGGCTCGGCGGCCCAGACGCGCAGCTTGTTGACGGTCTCACCGGCATAGCCCACAACGGGGATGTCATAAGGGACGGCCAGGATGTCCTGCGTGTCCACCGTGCGGTAGAACGTGCGGCCGTTCTCCTCAAAGCCCTCAACGTGGCCACCAAACTTGATGGTCACGGCCTTGTCCTGACGGCGAACCTCCCAGGGATAGCCGTGGGTGAGCCACTCGTCGGTAGCCTCTACCTGGCTGCCGTTGACGATCTCCTGCTTAAACAAGCCATAGCGGTAGCGCATGCCGTTGCCGTAGCCGGCAATGCCCTCGGCTGCCATGGAATCCAGGAAGCACGCGGCCAGACGGCCCAGGCCACCGTTGCCTAGAGCCGGATCGGGCTCCTGGTTCTCGATGACGGACAGGTCAAAGCCCATGTCGTCGAGCGCCTCGGCGACCATGTCGCGAACGCCAAAGTGGAGCAGGTAGTTGTCGAGCAGACGGCCGATCAAAAACTCGATCGAGAAGTAGTACACGCGCTTCTTGCCCTCGGCGGTGGCGCGGGCGTCGCTCTTGGTGGCAACGGTGCGGGCCTTCTCTGCCACGAGCTTTGCCAGGGCATTAAAGCGGTCGAGGTCGCTGGCGGCCTCGACGCTCTTGCCGCTGATGCTCATGACGGCATCGCGATAGAGCTCGGTAAACTCCTGCTTGTTGTCGAAGATCTTATTCATACGTTCCTTTCCCCCGGGGATGTTTCTCCCGGAACGGTTATGACTTGTATCCTACGCCTCGGCGAGGCGGGTAATTACAGCTGTAACGGCTTTGTTACGCATCCTTGGCAGACGGCTTAACAGAAGCAGACTTGGCCTTGGTAACGGCCTTTTTGGCAGCCGGCTTTTTGGTCGCGGTAGCCTTAGCAGCGGGCTTGGCCTTGGCAGCGGGCTTGGTAGCCTTCGCCTTGGCCGGAGCCTTCTTGGCAGCCGCGGCCTTGGGCTTCACCGAGGACGTGCGCTTCTTGGGCGCAGCCTTGGGAGCCTCAACCACCGGCGGCTTGTAGCTGCTGGGACCGCGGCGCTTGAGCACCACACCTGCCAGACCGGGCACCTTAATCTCAATGGAGTCCATCTGCCCGTTCCAGGGATAGGGCTCGCTCGAGCAGGTGTAGGGCTCTTCGCCGGCATAGCCGCTGCCGCCAAACTCGGGACGGTCGGAGTCAAAGATGACCTCCCAGTCACCCTCGCGCGGCACGCCCACACGGAAGCTCTCGTAGCTCGCCGGATCAAAGTTGATCAGGATTATCAGGTCGTCGTCGATGTCCTCGCCCTGGCGCACAAAGCTCACGATGGACTGCTTGGAATTGTCCGCATCGATCCAGGTAAAGCCGTCGTCGGTGTAGCCGCGCTCGTACAGGGCAGGCTCGGCGGTGTATAGATGGTTGAGCGCCTTGATAAACGCCTGATGATGCTTGTGAGTCTCGTACTCCTCGGTCAGGAACCACTGGATGGACTCGTAGTAGCGCCACTCAATAAACTGGCCGATCTCGTTGCCCATAAAGTTGAGCTTGGCACCGGGATGCGTCATCTGGTAGAAGGCCAGCGTGCGCAGGCCGGCAAACTGGCGCCACCAGTCGCCCGGCATGCGGCCGATGAGCGAGCACTTGCCGTGCACGACCTCGTCGTGGCTCAGCGGGCAGATAAAGTTTTCGGTAAAGGCATACATGATGGAGAACGTGAGCAGCCCGTGGTTGCCGGGGCGCCACGGAAAATCGGTCTGCATGTAGTGCAAGGTGTCGTTCATCCAGCCCATGTCCCACTTGTAGTGGAAGCCCAGGCCGCCGTCCTGCGGCGGATAGGTCACGAGCGGCCACGCGGTGGACTCCTCGGCCATCATCATCACGTCGGGATAGTGCGCCTCTACAGCGCAGTTGACCTGACGGATAAACGCGCTGGCGTCCAGGTCCTCCTCGGTGCCGTACTTGTTGAACTTCTTTTGGCCCGGATCGTCGATGCCAAAGTTGAGGTACAGCATGCTGGACACGCCGTCCATGCGGATGCCGTCCACGTGGAAGTTCTCGAGCCAGTACAGCACGTTCGAGACCAGGAAGGAGCGGACCTCGCCACGGGCGAAGTCAAACTTGTGCGTGCCCCAGTTGGGGTGAATCTCGTGTTCAAACAGCATGTGGCCGTTAAAGGTGGCAAGGCCGTGGGAGTCGGCGCAAAAACCGCCGGGTACCCAGTCCATAATCACGCCGATGCCCGCCTCGTGGCATGCATCGATAAAGTGCATGAGCTGCTGCGGGTTGCCGTAGCGCGAAGTGGCGGCGTAGTAGCCGGTCGTCTGGTAGCCCCAGGAGCCATCGAAGGGATGCTCCATGAGCGGCATAACCTCGATATGCGTGTATCCCATGTCGTGCACGTAGTCCACGAGCTCCACCGACAGGTCGTCGTAGGTGTAAAACTCGCCGCGCTGCGCGGGGAAGGGATCCATGGGGCCGGGGTAGTTGCCGTACTCGTCCGGCTCGCCCTGCGGCGCGTCGCCGTGGCGCTTCCACGAGCCAATATGCACCTCGTAGATGTTAAGGGGCTGCGACATGTGGTTGTGGTCGACGCGGCGCTTAAGCCACGCGGCGTCGTTCCACTGGTAGCCATCGAGGGTCCACAGCACGCTGGCGGTACCCGGAGGGCACTCGGCCTTAAAGGCGTACGGATCGGCCTTGTAGAGCTTTTCGCCCTCGTTGGTCTCGATCAGGTACTTATAGAGCTGGCCTTGCTCGGCACCAGGAATAAAGCCTTCCCAAATAGCGCTCGTATGCACGGGCACCAGCGGGTTGGCTTGCTCATCCCAGTCGTTAAATTCGCCAATGACGTGGACGCTCTTTACGTCGGGCGCCCAAACGCAAAAGCGCCAGCCACGCGTACGGTTCTGCGTGTCGGGGTGAGCGCCCATCTTTTCCCAGCTGCGCTCCCACGTGCCGATGCCAAATAGGTAGACATCGTCCTTGGTGAGCTCCGGTGCATGCGGGGCGGCTTTACGGGTAGCGGGCTTTTTGGTTGCTGGTTTTAGCTTTGTATCGCTCACGTTTGATCCCATCATGACGCGGCAGCGTGTTGCCTTGGTGACTAGATGCGAAAGGTCCAAGGCTGCACGAATCGAAGGGACGGCGATAAGTTCTATGATTCGTTCCACCTCGCGTGCTCGGTGGAACTTTCGGCAGAAACTACGATAACACCTGTACGTTAGTTTTATGGACGAAAGCGGATTTGCGAGGGCGTTTAATCGGTAAGCGACATGTTTATACCACTGGCAGAATTGCCGTGGTAAAACCCTTGACAGTTTTACCAATTAGGGTTTCAAAACTGATAGGCTTACGTTTGGTAAAACGTTTTTAGCAGGTTGTTTACCATTTGACATCGAAAGGCTCGTTTATGGACCACATCGCTGCTCCAAGTGTTGCTTTTATTTTCGATTGCGACGGAACACTGGTTAATAGCTCTCCCGTCTGGGGCCATGCGCAGACCGAGTTATTGCGCCGTCATGGCATTGATGTAACGGTCGACGATTTTGCCCAGTTTGAACATCTTTCGCTGGAGGATGAGTGCCAGGCCTATCACGACACGTGGGGCATTGGCGCGAATGGCGAGGAGCTGTACCGCGAGCTGGGCGAGATTTTGATTGATGGGTATTCCAAGGTGCCGCCGCGCGAGGGCCTGCTTGCATTTTTGGAGCAGGCGAACGAGGCCGGTATTGCCATGTGCGTGGCCACGTCCACGCCGGCCGAGCTGGTTCAGTCCGCCCTTGCGAGTGCTGGCCTTGATCGCTATATGGAGTTTATTGCCACGACGGGCGAGGCGGGACGCTCCAAGCAGTTCCCCGATGTATACGAGTTGGCGCTGCGTCGCTTGGAGGAGCGCCACGGGCACAAGTTTGAGCGCGCGTGGGTGTTTGAGGACGCCGTCTTTGGACTTAAGAGCTCTGGCGCTGCAGGCTTTAAGCGCGTGGGCATCTATGACTCGCACGGCCGTATGGAGCGCGACGAGGTTTGCGATAACTGCGATATCTTTATCGACAGCTATGAGGGCCTGGACCTGGCCCGCGTACTTTCGTTTGAGGGTTAGGCGAGGGCCGTGGCTTGCAAAGTATTAGTGGTTTGCGGCTCGCCCGTGGTGGCGAGCTCCGAGTTGCTGTGCCACCTGGCGGGGGAGTGCGACCACATCGTAGCCGTAGACCGCGGCCTGGACGCCCTGCTGGGCGCTGGCCTGAGCTGCGGCGTCTACGTGGGCGACGCCGACACCGTAAGCGACGAGGGACGTACCCTGGTCGATGCCGGTAAAGAATTCGAAGTAGAACGCCACAACCCCTACAAGGACTACACCGATCTAGCGCTGGCGCTCGATTCCGTCCGCCGCCGCTGGCCGGGTGCCGAAGTAGTTGCGACCTGCGCCACCGGCGGCCGTCCTGATATGGCCCTGTCCGTCCTAGGCCTACTAGCAGCCTACAAAGATGCCCCCGTCTGGATAAAAGAAGACGAAGTGACGGCCAGAATTCTGCACCAGGACGAAACCTGGACCATCGAAAACGCCGAGGGCAAAACCTTCTCTATCATCGCGATCGCCCCAGAAACGGTAATAAGCGAACACGGCCTAGAATGGGAACTGGATCACGCCCCGCTGGGCCTGCTAGCCGACACGGGCATCAGCAACGTCGTCAGGTCAACAGCCACGATCCAAGTCCACACTGGCACCGTCATCGCCTACCTATATCAATAGACATTTAGAATCTAGCCCAAAAAAGTCCTTGCACGTCGCGCCAACTTCCCCTATAGTATCTCCTCGTCACGGGGGCGTAGCTCAGCTGGGAGAGCGCTTGACTGGCAGTCAAGAGGTCAGGGGTTCGATCCCCCTCGTCTCCACCATCGTGAATGTAAAGGCCTTCGGAATTCCGAAGGCCTTTTTTCATGCCAAAACACTACGCGCCACAAACCCTACCTATGCCAACAAAAAGTTGCACAATTTATTTCCCATGTCTGTACATAGTTTGTTAGACTAACGCAATTACCAGTGCAGCTCGCCGTTCCATTTGTGCTTAAGGAACGCCCCTAATCACCGCCAATACCTCAATAACCTGCATCAATGTGAACAACATTCCAAAACAACACCCTTGAACACGCTAAATGAACGATATGTTGTCCACCACAAGCCAAATCAGTTTCGTTACCAGCTTGTGCTAGGATACTTAGCGTTACATGAGTTCAACTGTGCTCGCGGCTCCAGCAAGTCGCTAAGCGCAGGGTCGATCAGCATCCGGCCGTAACGGCGGTGCCAGAAACACCACGAGCTCCAATAAAGAAGTTATGCGACGTTATTAATTTGTATTGGGTAATTCCATGATGCAATTATTAGCATGCATGCCAATAAGAAGCAGTTTTACAGCTGTTTGCGTGCGGTCCAGTTTTGTTCCCGCTTGACTGGTTCGCACGCAGCCAGCTGGAGACGCGGTCTTTTTGCGATACACGGCCGCATCTCTAGCAACTGCGCTTATACATACCGTTCACGGTGGGGCAGAGCCACGTGCTTGTCTGACTGGGCTCAGGGTTTGAATATGGAGCGCCTTCGCGCATAAGCGCCCTGGCGAAGCCATACCCAAACCCCGTGAGCCACACGTAAGACAGCAAGGGGGTGGTGCTCGTGTGGTATGTGATTCAGGTCATTAACGGTCGCGAAGACGTAATGCGCGAGCGCATCGAGCGTGTGGTGCCAGCGGGCGCCATGCAGGAGCTCTTTTATCCCCAATTTCAAACCGAGATCAAAGTACACGGCGAATGGGTCAATACGACCAAGCCGCTTTTTCCCGGATATCTTATCTGCGATACAGCAGATCCCCGCACCGTGCAACAGTATCTGCTGCGCATGGACGACTTTGCCCGGGTGCTTGCCCAGGACGGTCAGTTTGTGCCGCTGGCAAAAGAAGAGGTCCAGCTTATTGGCGGATTTACGCATAGGGGAGACCGCGTAGTACCCATGAGCGAGGCCCTAAAAGACGGCGACCAGGTCGTAGTTACGGCTGGTCCGCTGTTGGGCCACGAAGGCCTTATCAAAACCATTAACAGACGCAAGAGCACTGCTTATCTGGAGCTCGACCTATGCGGCCGACGCGTAACTACGCGCGTTGGCCTTGCAGTGCTTTCGGCCGAGCAGCGCGTAATGCGAAACCTTAAAAAGGCGATCGCCTAGCTGTTGGCGACCGCTACACAGAACAGGGAGGATCCCCGACCCGGGGACGAAGTGTTGGAAGAGAACGTGTCGGATAAAACTGAATATATAACTGATGTTCCTTGTGGTACGTCAATGATCGGTCAAGTCATTGATCGGCAGAATGGCTCTCATGCTCCTGTGGCGACGGAATTTCCGCCTCCCGTCGAGAACCCTGCTCCGGCGCAAGGTTTCGTAGCGACAGGAAGCTATAAGGCACCCGCTGCCGATCCCAATGCTGCTGCTCCCAAGAAAGGTGGGCCAGGCTACTTTGCCTTCAAGCGAGCCTTTGACATCGTGTTCTCTGCTGGCGTCTGTGTGGTATTGGCCATCCCCGTCGTAGCCGCATGCATCGCCATAGAGATTGACTCTCCCGGCAAGCCGTTTTTTCGCCAAAAGCGAGTCGGTAAGGGCGGCAAGCCTATCTATATCTTCAAACTCCGAACCATGGTCTCTGATGCTCACGAGCATCCTGAGAAGTACATGACTCCCGAGCAGTTGGCGCAATGGCAGCGCGAACAAAAGGTTGACGATGACCCTATTATCGTAGCCAATCTGTTCAAACAAACCGTAAATGCAGAATGCCCAAAGGTTTGCGTTATTTATGGTCTAATTCTTGCAAACCATTTAGAAACACTTACAGAATTCACGCACGAAGAATTGATTGTCTGTAAAGCT
>JAXJIC010000002.1:0-26255 GCA_036298925.1 Collinsella aerofaciens | reverse complement strand
GGTCAAGATGCACTAGGCCTGGACGAAGTCCGGGCCCGCGCCTTTAGACGCGAGCCCGGGGCCCGTGGGTTATACCCTAAGAGCAAACCACCCTTTTTAAGGGTGGTTCTGATTGGCATTGCTGTTGTTTGCCGCCGGTTGTTACGCCGCCTCGTCGAACTGCGAGTTGTACAGGTCGGCGTAGAAGCCGCCCTGGGCGAGCAGCTCGTCGTGCGTGCCCTTCTCGACGATGTCGCCGTCGCGAATTACCAAGATCACGTCGGCGTTGCGGATCGTGGACAGGCGGTGCGCGATGACAAAGCTGGTACGGCCCTGCATCAGCGCATCCATGGCGCGCTGAATAAGCTCCTCGGTACGGGTATCGACGTTGGAAGTCGCCTCGTCCAGAATCAGCGCCGGGCGGTCGGCCAAAATGGCACGGGCAATGGTCACGAGCTGGCGCTGGCCCTGCGACAGGTTGGTGCCTTCCTCGTTGATCATAAAGTCGTAGCCGCCGGCGAGCGTATGGATAAAGTGATCGCAGCGTGCGGCGCGTGCAGCGGCTTCGACCTCGGCATCGCTTGCATCGGGGCGTCCGTAGCGGATGTTCTCGCGGATGGTGCCGTTAAACAGCCAGGTGTCCTGCAGCACCATGGCAAACTCGCCGCGCAGCGCCGCGCGGTCCCAGTCGCGCACGTCGACGCCCTCGACGCGCAGCGAACCGTCGTCCACGTCGTAAAAGCGCTGCAGCAGCTTAATGAGCGTGGTCTTGCCGGCGCCGGTGGGGCCGACGATGGCAATGGTCTGGCCGGGCTTAGCCTCGCAGCTAAAGTCGTGGATGATGGTCTTGTCGGGCGTATAGCCAAACTTGACGTGATCAAACTCCACATGGCCGGGGCGCTTTTCGGGAATCTGCGCGTCGGCCTTCTGCTCCTCCTCGGGTGCGGCCAAAAACTCAAACACACGCTCGGTGGCAGCTGCCATCGACTGCATCGTGTTGCTCACGTTGCCCAGCTGCTGCACGGGTTGCGTAAAGTTGCGCACGTACTGGATAAAGCTCTGGATGTCGCCGGGCGTGGCATTGCCGGTCAGCGCGAGCTGCGCGCCCACCACGACAACGCCCACGTAACCCATGTTGCCCACCAGGCTCATAAGCGGCATCATCAGGCCCGACAGGAACTGCGAACGCCAGCCACTAATAAACAGGCGGTCGTTTTGACGGTCGAACTCCTCGATCGAAGCCTCGGCGCGGTCGAACACCTGAATGACGTTCTGGCCGGCAAAATCCTCCTCGATAATGCCGTTGACGGTGCCTAGGACCTGCTGCTGCTCGCGGAAGTACGGCTGCGAGAAGTGAATCATCACCATTAAGATAATCGCGGCGGCCGGCAGCGTGAGCACGGTGACGCCGGTGAGCGGCAGGCTGATCGACAGCATCATGACGAGCACGCCGATAATCTGCGTCACCGAGGTGATGAGCTGCGTCACGCTCTGGTTGAGCGACTGGCCCAGCGTATCGACGTCGTTGGTGATGCGGCTGAGCACGTCGCCCTTGCTGTGGCCGTTGAAGTAGCTCATCGGCACGACGGCGATCTTGGCGGCGATTTCCTTGCGCATGCGGTAGCAGATCTTTTGCGTGACGCCGGTCATGAGCCAACCTTGGATCAGGCTGCAGACAGAGCTCGCCAGATACAGGCAGAGCAAAAAGCCGAGCGTCTTGGCGATCCAGTCAAAGTCAACGTCGCCGGTGCCGTTTACCTTGGCAACCAGACCCTCGAACAGTTTGGTGGTGACCTGGCCGAGCACCTTGGGCCCCACAATGTTAAAGATGACCGAGCACACGGCAAAGGCGACGGCGGCAAACACGGCAATCTTGTGCTGGCCGATATAGCCGAGCAGCTGCCTCATGGTGCCCTTAAAGTCCTTGGCCTTTTCGCCGCGACGCATGCCGCCCATGGGACCACGCTGGCGGGTGGGCTTGGGAATCTGAGTCTTGGTCTCGTCTGCCATTAGCGCTCGCCTCCTTCCGTGACGGCTGCAATTTCTTCTTGGGTAAGCCCCAGCTCCTCGGCGGAAAGCTGCGACTGTGCGATCTCCAGGTACGCCGGGCAGCTGCGCAGCAACTCCTCGTGCGTGCCGGTGCCCACTACGTGGCCGTCGTCGAGCACGATGATCTGGTCGGCGTGCATGATGGTCGCGATGCGCTGGGCCACGACCACGAGTGCAGCGTCGGTGACGTTTTTGGCCAGCTCCTCGCGCAGGCGCGCGTCGGTCTTGTAGTCGAGGGCGCTAAACGAGTCATCGAACACCACGACCTCGGGCTTTTTGGCCAACGCGCGGGCGATGGCCAGACGCTGGCGCTGACCGCCCGAAACATTGGAGCCGCCCTGGCTGATGGGGGAGTCGTAACCGTCCTCGCGCTCGGCGATAAAGTCCTCGGCCTGGGCGATGCGTGCCGCCCGGTGCATGTCATCATCGCTCACCATGTCGCCGGCAAACTTGAGGTTGCTCTCGACGGTACCCGAGAACAGGCGACCCTGCTGCGGAATATAACCGATGCGGTGGCGCAGCTCGGAAAGGGTCATGTCGCGCACATCGATGCCGTCGAGCGAAATGCTGCCGCCCGTGACGTCGTACAGGCGCGGAATCAGCTGCACGAGCGTGGACTTGCCCGAGCCCGTGGAGCCAATGATGCCGAGCATCTGGCCGGCGTGCGTGGTGAAGTTTACGCCGCTAATGACGTCGGCGCGGGCATCGGGATACTGGAAGCTCACGTCACGGAAGGTGAGCTCGCCGCGCGGCGCGCTGGCAGCGGGCAGTTTGGGCGAGGCGGGGTCGTTGATGCTCGTGGGGCAGGTGATGACCTCTTCCACGCGCTCGGCTGCGACCTCGGCGCGGGGCAGGATGACCGAAACCATGGTGAGGATCATAAACGCCATGACGATCTGCATGGTGTAGGAGATAAACGCCATCATGCTGCCGACCTGCATCACGCCGTCGGACACGCCCTGCGCGCCAAACCAGACGATAAGCACGGTGATGCAGTTCATGACGAGCATCATGAGCGGCATCATAAAGCTCATGGCTCGGTTGGTGTAGAGCTGCGTGGTCATCAGGTCGAGCGAAGCCTTGTCAAAACGCTCGAGCTCATGCTCCTCGCGGTTGAACGAGCGGATGGGCATAAGGCCGTCGAGCAGCTCGCGGGCGGTAAGGTTCACGCGGTCCACAAAGCTCTGCATCTTTTTGAACTTGGGCATGGTGAGGCCCATGAGCACGCCGACAACGGCCGAAACCGCGATGATGGCCACGGCGATGGTCCACTCCAGACCGGTGTGGTTGGCCAGGACGCGCATGACGGCGACGATGCCCATGACGGGGGCCATCAGGCACATGCGGATAAACAGGGTTGCGGCCATCTGAATCTGCTGAATGTCGTTGGTGCAGCGGGTGATGAGCGAGGCCTGGCTGAACTTGCCCACCTCGGCCGGTGAGAAGTGCATAACCTTGTTGAAGGTCTCGCGGCGCAGATCGCGGGCGATGGAGCAGGCAGTGCGCGAAGCCACGGCACCGGTCAGGATGGTGGCGACGAGCGACACCAGGCACAGACCAAACATCGTGGTCGCCATGCGGCTCAGGTAGGCGTTCTGCACGTCGGCGGGGTCGATGCCCTGCGCCTTGTACTCGTCCTGCACATAGCTCACGGCGCGTTGGGTCACGATGGACCCCGACATGGAGCCCATTTTATCCGCCATTTCGTTGGCGCCCTCGACGAGCTTGCTTCGGTCGATTAGGCCGCCTTCAACGCCTAGACGCAGGCCCTTCATGGTGATCTTACCGCCGTCGGCGTCGATCTGCTTCTGCATGTTCTGCGCGGCTGCGGCCTTTTGCTGCATCTCGGCGAGCTGCTCGGGCGTGGGCATGGCCTGGGCGGCGTCGCTGTCTTTCTCGCCGGACGTGCCAGTCATGTCGCCCAGGGAGTCGGCGTCGATGCCCTGGTTGAAGGCGAGCACGACAGTCTCGGGCAGGCTCATAATGTCGGCGAGCTTGCTGCCGTCGGCGCGCTCGTCCTCGGTGCCCTTGTACGTGCGAATCCCGTTTTTGTCTGCCTTGCCAAACGCAGCCTCCACAGCCTTGGCGTCCTTGGCGCTCATAAAGAGTTCGAGGTCGTCGAGCGATTCGGCGCGAATGGTGTCAGGCACGGGCGAGGCGATGCCGCCTTGCTGCACGCCCACGTCGACGATATCGCTCATGTAGGTAGGCAGTGCCAGATCGGCGTTGCAACTGATTACGATAAGTACGATAGCTGCGAACAGTGCAAGGACATGCTTTTTAAAGAGCTTGAGAATCCTCACTCGGCATCTCTCCTTTCTTGATTGCGGTCGATAATTTCGTTGGCACGCCTTAGAAGGCGCACCATCTCTTGGGTATCTGTTTCGCCGAGCTGCTCGAGGAAGGCCGCAGTGCGGTTCTCGAATTCCCGACGTTTGATTTCGAGATCCTGAAATCCCTTGTCGGTCACTATGACGTGTACGCGACGACGGTCAGTCTTTGAGTGCTCGCGCTCGACCCAGCCCTTGGCCTCGAGGGCGCGTAGGATATTGGCGATGCGGGCGCTCGAGACCCAGGCGCGATCAGCGAGTTCGCTCGGCGTGAGCGAACCGCCGGCGAGTATGAGGGCGCGCATGACGGCCATCTCGCCGCCGAGGGCTTTGTCCGCAAAGCGCGAAATGCGCTGATGCATGCTGCCAAACTCGGTAAGGAGCTGACGCCCAAGTTCACGGAAATCGGTATCTTCCACCAAAAACCCCTAACACTAGAAACTATTTTCGGTGAAAGATGATACCCTTGCACGCGGGCCTCATACAGTGGCAATATAAAGAGCGCATAAAGACTTAAAATCATTCAATTGCTGAAGCGTTTTAAAGAAC
Source organism: Collinsella aerofaciens (assembly GCA_036298925.1). Taxonomy (GTDB): domain Bacteria; phylum Actinomycetota; class Coriobacteriia; order Coriobacteriales; family Coriobacteriaceae; genus Collinsella; species Collinsella aerofaciens_BN. The sequence goes on along the minus strand of JAXJIC010000002.1, from coordinate 21,348 downwards.
TATGATGCACGCGGTTAGGCGAGGGGTTGTCACCACCATGACGACTGGGACTCATATAATCGCCACGTGCGATGCTCCAACTTCCCGCGAGGAGACACCTTATATAAAGGGGGATGGAGTCATGGCATTTGACTTCACGGGCAAGACCGCGATTGTCACGGGCGGCACTCAGGGCATTGGCCTCGAGATCGCCAAGGGCATCGTCGCGGGCGGCGGACATGTCGCGCTCATCGCAAGGAACGCTGCTAAAGGCGAGGCCGCTGTGGCCGAGCTTGGCGAGGGAAACAAGTTCTATCAGCTCGATGTCGCCGATGCGCCCAAGGCGCGCGAGACCGTCGAGCAGATTTTTACGGACCTGCCGCAAACCAACATCCTGATCAACTGCGCTGGCGTCATCAGCACCAAGAAGTTCGACGAGATCGATGACACAGAGTGGCGTCGCACCATCGACATCAACCTCAACGGTACCTTCACTATGATGAACGCCGTGTACCCGCACTTTAAGGCGGCCCATGCCGGCACTATCGTCAACGTGAGCTCTGTCGCTGGCAAGATCGGTGGCGGCCTGCTCGGCACCGCGGCCTACGCGAGCTCTAAGGCCGGTGTCAACGGCCTGACCAAGGCAGTCGCCAAGGAAGGCGGCAAGTTTGGCGTCCGCTGTAACGCCGTGTGCCCGTCGCTCACGTTGACCGATATGACCTCGATTCTCTCTGACGAGAACTCTCAGCGTATCATCAACGGTATTCCTCTGGGCCGCGCCGCCCAGGCCAGCGAGCCTGCGCAGATGGTGCTGTTCTTCGCTTCCGACCTCGCCAGCTTCGTGAACGGCGAGATCGGTGACTGCGACGGTGGCATCGTTCTGGACGGGTAATACTCCGCGACGATTATTCGGCGACGGCTCCTGCGACTCGGGACCGTCGCCTTCTTTCTGATATAGGCGCATGCGGCTACGATTCGCATGCATCCAAAGGAGATATATATGAGTGAATCGACTGCGGTGGAGGCGCCGGCGGCAAAGGAGCCGTTCTTTAAGATGTCCTCCATCCCGGGCGCCAATATCTTGGTGCCGCTTCTGTTGGGCTGTCTGCTCAACACGCTATTCCCCGACCTGTTCAAAACGCTCGGCAGCTTTACGCTTGGCATGACCCAGCAGGGCGCTGGCCCGCTCGTGGGCGCTTTTTTGCTCATCGTCGGTACGACGATTTCGTTTAAGAGCGCTCCTGCCGCCGCTGCCCGCGGCGCCATCATCATCGCCGTCAAGCAGATCGTGGTCGTTGCCGTGTCGCTGCTCATCCTGTATGTGTTCAACGACAACTTGTTTGGCATCTCTGCCATGGTGATGCTGGCGGCTTGCACCGGCGCCAACAACGCTATGTACGCTGGGCTGATGGGTACCATGGGCAACGAGGCTGAGCGTGGCGCTGTCGCCATCACCACGCTGGTTGTCGGCCCTCCGGTCACGATGATCGTGCTCGGCGCTGCCGGCCAGGCCCCGATCGGCTGGTCGCTCGTGGGCGCCATTCTGCCGATCGTCGTCGGCATTATTCTGGGTAACCTGTTCCCCAGCTTTAAGAAGATGATGGCACCGGCACTTTCCGCCATCATCGTGCTCGTCTTCTTTGCCATGGGCTCGACCATGACTTTTGGCCAGCTTATCAACGGCGGTCTTCCCGGCATCCTGCTCGGCGTGATCTGCTCGGTGATCTTTGCAATTCCCGTCATCGCGGTCGATAAGCTCACGGGTGGTACGGGTGTCGCAGGTGCGGCCATTTCGAGCTGCGCCGGAGCCAATGTGGCCACGCCTGCTGCCATGGCAAGCGTCAACGGGGCCATGTACGGCGGTGCGGTGCTCGCGACGGCTACGGCACAGGTTGCTGCCTGCGCAATCGTTACGGCTATTTTGACCCCGCTGGTCACCAGCTGGTGCTACAAGCATTTTGAGGGCCAGGGCAACGGCGATAGCAAGGCAACGGCCGACAAGGCCGCCGCAGCCGCCTAATGCCAAACGGCAATCAAAGCTAAAAACTAGCTACGCCACAGGGCGGCCACGGGGGATCCCGTGGCCGCCCTGCAGTTTCTGTAGGGTCTCTGGGACACTTTACCCTGCTAAAGCTGGCATAACAGCTAGAGCGAACGTCGTACAAAGGCAAGGAAAAATAACATACAAATCGGTGAACGGTAGTTGTTCGCGCTCGCATTTCCTGCGGGTTTGTAAAAAACGCCCTTATGATATAAAAAAAGAAACATATAACAGCCCAGATGGAGAGGGTCGCTATGTTATCCTTCTCAAACGGGTGAAATCTTGGGTTTTGGGTTGTAGTTCCAAGGTGGGCAAACGTTTTTCTCTGCACCAACGTGTGGTGAAGAACGGAAGAAGCCGGTAGTGCAAGCCGAACATTCAAGAATTCAATAAGCAGCGGTGTGAGAGAGCGCCGCATTACACGTAACTAGGAGCGTGGTTACACAATGCAGGAGGCATGGGAAGGCTTCAAGGAAGGCATCTGGACGGGAGAGGTTGACGTCCGAGACTTCATCCAGAAGAACTACACCCCCTACGAGGGCGACGAGTCGTTCCTCGCCGGCCCGACCGAGCGTACCAAGGAGCTGTGGGGCGAGGTTCTCGACCTGCTGCTTAAGGAGCGCGAGCAGGGCGGTGTCCTCGATATGGACACCAAGACCGTCACGGGTATCGTGAGCCACCCCGCTGGCTACATCGATAACGCCCACCGCGAGAAGGAGACCATCGTCGGCCTCCAGACCGACAAGCCGCTCAAGCGCGCTCTGCACGTCAACGGCGGTATCCGCATCGCTTGCCAGGCTGCCAGCCAGCACGGCTATAAGGTCGACGAGAACGTTGTCGAGCGCTACACCTTCGAGCGCAAGACCCACAACGCTGGCGTCTTCGATGTCTACACCCCCGAGATGCGTGCTTGCCGCTCGGCTCACATCATCACCGGTCTGCCCGATGGCTATGGCCGCGGCCGCATCATCGGCGACTACCGTCGTGTTGCCCTGTACGGCGTCGACTACCTGATCAAGGACAAGGAGGCCCAGAAGGCTTCCACCCCGACGGTCATGACCGCCGACAACATCCGCGATCGCGAGGAGCTGCAGGAGCAGATCCGCGCCCTCGGCGAGCTCAAGATGATGGCCGAGACCTATGGTTTCGATATTTCCAACCCTGCTACCAACACGCAGGAGGCCATCCAGTGGATGTACTTCGCCTACCTCGCTGCCGTCAAGGAGCAGAACGGCGCCGCTATGTCCATCGGCCGTACCTCTACGTTCATCGACATCTACGCTGAGCGCGACCTTGCCAACGGTACCTTCACCGAGGAGCAGATCCAGGAGTTCGTGGATCACTTCATCATGAAGCTCCGCATGGTCAAGTTTGCCCGTACCCCCGAGTACCAGGCCCTGTTTACCGGCGATCCGCAGTGGGTCACCGAGTCCATCGGCGGCATGGGTGTTGACGGCCGTACGCTCGTTACCAAGATGAGCTACCGCTACCTGCACACGCTCGAGAACATGGGCACCAGCCCCGAGCCCAACATGACCGTTCTGTGGTCGACCCGTCTGCCCGAGAACTTCAAGAAGTTCTGCGCCAAGACTTCTGTCGCCAGCTCCTCGATCCAGTACGAGAACGACGACCTCATGCGCGTTTACCACGGCGACGACTACGGCATCGCCTGCTGCGTGTCCTCCATGCGCATTGGCAAGGAGATGCAGTTCTTCGGCGCCCGTGCCAACCTGGCCAAGTGCCTGCTGTATGCACTCAACGGCGGTGTTGACGAGGTCTCCAAGAAGCAGGTCGGCCCCAAGTATCGCGCCGTCGAGGGCGATACGCTCGATTACGACGACGTTGTGGCCAAGTACAACGACATGATGAAGTGGCTCGCTGGCGTGTACGTCAACTCGCTGAACATCATTCACTACATGCACGACAAGTATTGCTACGAGCGCATCCAGATGGCTCTGCACGACAAGCACGTGCACCGCTGGTTCGCTACGGGCATCGCTGGCCTTTCCGTCGTGGCTGACTCCCTGTCCGCCATCAAGTACGCCAAGGTCCACCCCGTCCGTGACGAGAACGGCATCATCGTCGACTTCGAGACCGAGGGCGAGTTCCCCAAGTACGGTAACGACGACGACCGCGTCGACCAGATCGCTCATGACGTTGTGCACCAGTTCATGGAGTACATCCGCATGAACGACACCTACCGCAACTCCGTGCCCACGACCTCGGTTCTGACCATTACCTCCAACGTCGTGTACGGTAAGAAGACCGGCTCCACGCCCGACGGCCGCAAGGCTGGCCAGCCGTTCGCCCCGGGTGCTAACCCCATGCACAAGCGCGATAGCCACGGCGCCATCGCTTCGCTGTCTTCGGTTTCCAAGCTCCCGTTCCGTGATGCTCAGGACGGCATCTCCAACACCTTCTCCATCATCCCGAGTGCGCTCGGCAAGGAGGACCAGGTGTTCTTTGGCGATATCGACCTTGATCAGCTGGGCGAGTAACTATTGTTAGTGCTATACTAACAGTAACGATTACTGATTAGCGCGCCGGTTTCGGCCGGCGCCTATTAATCGAAGGAGACACATTATGAAGGTTTCTGAAGTTTCCGAGACCCAGGCCGATAACCTGGTCCACATGCTCGACGCTTACGCCGAGAAGGGTGGCCACCACCTGAACATCAACGTCTTCAACCGTGAGACGCTGCTCGACGCTCAGGCTCACCCCGAGAAGTACCCGCAGCTGACCATCCGCGTTTCCGGCTACGCCGTGAACTTCCACACGCTCACCAAGGAGCAGCAGGACGAGGTCATTGCGCGTACCTTCCACGACAAGTTCTAAAGGGGTTTAACTCCCGCAGGATCGCCGGGCCGCTTTGGGTTACTTTCCAAAACATCCTCGGACATGCAAAGGGCTCCGCTGCGCGCTTCGCGCGGCGGAGCCCTTTGCGTCCTGCGGAAATGTTTTGGAAAGTAACCCAAAGCGGCCCGGCGGGGGTCCTGTGTAGTCACCCTTTAGGCGGAACTCTCCTAATTATTTGGATGAGTCGTTTACTTACTTGTGCTGTTACCGTCTTCCCGCTGTTGTTGGGGTATGCTTTGTTCGTATGTAAACGTATGACATGTTGATGGGGGAGGGTGCTATGGCTCGCGAGAGTGCTCGTTCTAAGGATACGGCTAAGCCTGGCATCAAGGAAGTTGCAGCGGTGGCGGGGGTTTCGCCTACTACGGTATCTCGCGTGCTTAATAATCGCGGCTATATTAGCCAAGAGACCCGCGATAAGGTCCATGCCGCGATGAAGCGCATCAACTATACGCCCAACGATATCGCCCGTGCCATGCTCAACGGTCGCCTGAATCTTATCGGTATGATCGTCCCCTATGTCAGCAGTCCGTTTCATGCCCAAGTGGTTCAAGTCATTGAGCATACCCTGGCCGAAAACGGTTTTAAGATGCTGCTGTGCAATAGCGCCAATCGACCCGAGCTTGAGCGCTCTTATATCGACATGCTTCGACGCAATATGGTTGATGGCGTCATCGTCAACTCGCTTAATATCGGTGCCGAGGCGTATGCCGAGATGGGCTTGAGTCTGGTTGGTATCGACTGCGACCTTGGCGAAGCCTCTGTTCAGATTGCGAGCGACAGCTATAGCATCGGCGAACTTGCCACGCGTCGCCTGATCGATGACGGATGTTCACGCATCCTGTGCCTGCGCAGCAATAGCCGCATGCGCATGCCTGCCAATAAGCGTACCGATGCCTACCTCGATGTTGTTGAGCAGGCCGGTTTGCCCGCGCTTGTCCGTGAGGTCGAGTTCGTTAAGCCCGACGACGAAAAGAGCGCGGTCGTTGCGAAGATCCTCGATGAGAACCCCGATATTGACGGCATCTTTGCGGGAGACGACACGATGGCGGCTATCTGTCTTAACGTGATGAAGCAGCGCGGCTTGAGCGCTCCGGATGATATTAAGGTCGTGGGCGCGGATGGTGCCCGCCGCACTATGACGTTTATGCCTGACTTAACAACCGTACGCCAAGATATCGATCGCATCGGTGAGCTCGCGGCGCAATCCATCGTCGCTCTTGTTAACGGCGAAAAGCCCGAATCGAATATCAAGCTCCCCGTTGAACTCATTGAGGGTAAAACCGCGTAGTTCATCCCGTGCCAAAAGAATTCCTCAAACGCCTCTGATGACCGTTCGCCGGCATATGTCAACCGTTTGCCGACGACTGGAGCTGCGAAAAGACGTATTGGTGTGAAAACGTTTGACATATGAAAACGATTGACATATCTTGCAGTTGTACCGAGTTAGTATCTCGTGAGAAAGGAAGTCTCGGATGCACAAGGTGTATTACCAGCCTGAGGGAATTTGGGTAGGCGACATCATGCCGTACGGCGAGGACGGCACGTTCTATCTCTATCACCAGCGTGACACGCGTAACCCCGGACCTTTCGGAGAGCCGTTTGGCTGGGCACTCGCTACGACCAAGGACTTCGTCAATTACAAAGACTTTGGCGAGAGCCTTGAGCGTGGCGGCGACGAGGAAGTCGACCAGTATGTTTATGCCGGCACGGTGTTTAAGGTGGGCGACAAGTACCATGCGCTCTACACTGGTTGCAATCGCGATAAGGTCAAGGCACGCTTGATGAAGCAGGTTCTTCTTCACGCAACGAGTGACGACGCCATCAAGTGGGAGAAGAACATCGCCGAGACGCTGCTTCCGCCCCAGGAGGGTTACGATGACCGCAACTGGCGCGATCCCTTTGTGCTTTGGGATGAGGAGAACGAAGAGTACATGCTCATCCTCGGCACGCGTGTGGGCGAGGACAAGCGTCTGATGACCGGTCGTCTGGTCAAGTTCACCTCCAAGGACCTGGATACCTGGGAGTTCCAGGGCGACTGGTGGAATCCGGGCCTGTACACCATGTTCGAGATGCCTGATCTCTTTAAGATGGGCGACTGGTGGTATCTGGTGTTCTCCGAGTACAGTGATGGCAACAAGACCCGTTACCGCATGTCTCGCTCTATCAACGGTCCTTGGATCACTCCTGCGGACGATTCCTTCGATGGCCGCGCGTACTATGCCGCGCGTACCGCATTTGATGGCGAGCGCCGCGTTCTCTTTGGTTGGGTTCCTACGCGTGACGAGGGCGGTGACCCCAGCTCTTACCTGTGGGGTGGCACCTTTATGCCTCTCGAGATCGTTCAGCGTGCTGACGGAACGCTCGGCACCAAGCTCCCCGACAGCATGCTTGGCGCCTTTGGCGAGGCTAAGGCAGTCGAGGCCTTTGAGCTTTCCTGCGAGTCGGGCAAGGTCGAGCAGGTGCTCGCCGCGGATGCCGGTTCCACCTATATGCTCGATGCCGACATCGAGCTCGCCGGTGACGCTGCCGGCTTCTCGGTGAAGCTTGCCGAGGACGCCGAGTCCGGTCTTGCCTATGAGTTCCGCGCCAACCTGCGTGAGGGCAAGCTCGAGTTTACGGCGGCCCCCCAGTATCCGTGGTTCCAGGTCAACAACATGGGCCTCGAGCGTCCGTTGTTCTTTAAGGGCGAGGGCACTCATCATGTGCGCCTGGTCGTTGACGACGATATCGCGACCATCTTTGTCGATGATGTTGCGCTTAACGCGCGCTTCTGCAATAAGCAGGGCCAGGGTGTGGCACTGACGGTCACCGACGGTACGCTCAAGTGCGCAAATGCAACGATCGCGTCTCTGTAATGGCATCAAAACGTTTTATGATTTCGTAAGGGAATGGAGAGGAACATGGACTACAAAGTAGTGTCTCAGCAAGTCGTCGATAACGTCGGCGGTCTGGAGAACATCGAGGGTGCCACGCATTGCGTTACGCGTCTGCGTCTGGTGCTCAAGGATACGAGCAAGTACAACAAGGCCGAGCTCGAAAACATCGATGGCGTCAAGGGCGTGCTGTACAACAGCGGCCAGCTCATGATCATCTTTGGTACCGGTACCGTCAACAAGGTCTACGATGAGTTTATGGCTCTGACGGGCGTTAAGGAGATCAGCGCTTCCGAGGTCAAGGGCGCCGAGGCGGACAAGAAAGGCAAGTTCTTCTCTGTCCTCAAGGTGTTCTCGGACATCTTTATCCCCATCATTCCCGCCTTCGTCGGTGCCGCTATCATCATCGGCCTTAAGTCGCTGATCGTTGCCAACGGCCTCTTTGGCATGGAGGGCAGCCTCGCCGACCACAGCGAGTTCCTCAAGAACCTCGCAAGCTTCTTTGCCATTATTGCCACCACCTTCGACTACCTGCCTGTCCTGGTTATGTACAGCGCGGTCAAACGTTTTGGCGGCAACCCGATCCTGGGTATCCTCGTCGGTATCGTCATGGTTCACCCGAGCCTTATGAACCGTAACGCGTTCGTTATGGATCCGTCGGGTGCTGAGTACTGGAACTTTGGTCCGCTCTCCATCCCCATGGTTGCTTTCCAGGGCGGCGTGTTCCCTGCAATCCTGACTGCCTGGTTTATGGCCAAGGTCGAAAAGATTGCCCAGAAGTACATCCCCGAGGTCGTCTCGTTTGTCTTTGTCCCGACCGTTACCCTGATTCTTGCTAACGTTGCCCTGTTTACCGTGTTCGGCCCGCTCGGCAACCTGATCGGCGACGTCCTCGCTGGCGTAATCGATGTCCTGTACAACAGGATGGGCGTCTTTGGCGCCTTTGTCTTCGCCGCGTTCCTGCAGCCGCTCGTCGTTACCGGTACGCATCAGTTCATCCAGGGTATTGAGGCCAACCTCGTTGCCACGACCGGCTTCAACTACATCCAGGCCATCTGGTCGGTTTCCATCATCGCCCAGGGCGGCGGCGCCATCGGCATGTACCTCATTCACAAGAAGCATTCCAAAGAGCGCAACATCTGCATGTCGTCCTTTATCCCGACGCTGGTCGGTATCTCCGAGCCCGCAATCTTTGCTGCAAACATGCGCTACTCGATCATCCCGTTCATCTGCGCTTGCATCGGTGCAGGCTGCGGCGGTGCCTTCGTGAAGCTCTTTGAGGTGCGCGCCATCGGTCAGGGTCTGACCGGCGTGCTTGGCCTGCTCATCGTCACGCCCGAGACGCTCGTGTGGTATGTGGCTGGCAATCTCATCGCCTTTATCGTGCCGATCGTCTTGATCTTTGCCTACAACAAGGCAAAGGGCGTGCCGACCACTGATGAAGAGGGCGCTGGTGCTGGCTTCGATGTCAGCTTCTAGTTGAGCCGTTCAGCGTAATCTGAGGATAAGTCCATTTGGGGAAGGGCGTTCGACTCGTGTGAGTCGAGCGTCCTTCCCCATAGACGAGAAAGTCAACGGCGATGTTTAATCAAAAAAATAAGGTGACACGCGCGGACTATGAGCAGTGGCGTGCCGGACAGGATGAGACGGCGGGTCGCATCGCGTCCGACCCCGATAGGCTCCTGTTCCATGTGGAGCCTGAGCTTGGCTGGCTCAACGACCCCAACGGTTTGGTGCAGATCGGTGATACGTATCACATCTATCACCAATACGATCCATTCGATGCTGCGCATGGCGGTCCAGTGCTTTGGAATCATCTGACAACAAAGGATTTTGTGACGTACGAGAATCGCGGCCCTGTGCTGTTCCCCGATTCCGATTTGGATTCGAGCGGAGCGTATTCTGGTTCTGCCTTTGTACACGACGGCAAGATTCACTACTTCTATACCGGCAACGTCAAGCATTTTGACCGCGATGATTACGACTACGTGTTGACGGGCCGTGAGCAAAACCAGATTCATGTGGTTGCCGAGAACCCCGACGAATTGGGCGAGAAGCGCATAGCTGTTGGGCCGGTCGATTACCCCGACGATATCGGTGCGCACGTGCGTGATCCCAAAATCCTTGAACACGATGGTATCTACTACATGGTTCTGGGCGCTCGTACGAAAGACGACCGCGGCTGCGTGCTTGTCTATACCTCGAGCGATCTAGAGGACTGGAGCTATGCGACGCGCATTGAGTTGGGCGAGAAGTTTGGCTTTATGTGGGAGTGCCCCGATCTGTTTGAGCTCGATGGTGAGCTTATTCTCGTTTGCTGTCCGCAGGGTGTGTCCGCCGATGGATGGCGTTACCGCAATCCGCACCAGTGCGTGTGGTTTCCCATCGAGGCCGATTGGGAGGCGCCGAGTTTTAAGATCGCCGGGCAGGGCATGCCCCCGATGGTCGATGCCGGCTTTGATTTCTACGCACCGCAGTCCTTTGAGGATGCTGCGGGTCGGCGTTTGATGATCGGGTGGTCGGGTTGCCCCGATGCGACGGCAAAAAGCCCGACGGTGGCACGCGGGTGGCAGTGCGCGTTGACGGTGCCGAGAGAACTGAGCATGCGCGATGGTAAGCTCTGTCAGCAGCCGGTGCACGAGATTGAGAGGATGCGCGGCGACTGCGTTTGCGCGACAGGCGGTGAAACCGTTGAGGAGCCGGGCCGCCTGTTTGATCTTGTGGTTTCCTGTGAGGGCGCCCAGGTGATCGAGCTCGAAATCCGCAAGGGTGTCTTTGTGCGCTATGCAGACGGGATGCTTACCCTCGACATGGGTGACGAAGGCTATGGGCGCGACCAGAGGTCGATCGAGCTCAGCGAGCTTCGCGACCTGCGCGTGCTTTCGGACACTACGATGGTCGAGATTTTTGCAAATGGCGGCGAGGCAGCACTTACGAGCCGTACCTATTCGCCGGCGGTTCCGGCGATGGAGCTGCACGCCGAGGGTGCGGTATCGATGAATTTCTACCGCCTCGTGCATTAACCGTGCATGGAGTACGATTGGACTTGCTGGGCGGAATGTGTCGCAGTTACCGCGGCCAGCTACCGTTTATCGCGTATAGCGACCGTTTGCGGAATAAGTAACACTCCTTAATAAACCGTGTAGAATCTCAGGATGCACGGAGTTTTCCAGGGAGACGCTGTCCTTTGTTGTGTGCAAGGGGCGGCGTCTCTTTGGCGCTTGGACGCCGTTGTGCAACAGTGCGGCGGCGCGTGCCATGTATTGAAAAGCCAATGTTGAGATGGGTCGTGATAATAATGGGCAAGTACGTAATCGTGGTTGAGTCTGGGTCGGATGTGACGCCGGAGCTCTGCGAGCGCTACGGCATCGTGCGCGTGCCCATGCATGTCACGATTGGTGACGAGACCGTCGAGGACGGTTCGATCGATCCGCTCGAGATTTATTCACGCTGCAACGAGTTTGGCGTAATGCCCAAGACCAGCGGCTGCGCGCCTGCGGATTTTGCTCACGTGTACGACCGTATCCATGCCGAGCAGCCCAACGCGACTATTCTGCATCTCGCGTATTCCGAGGCCACGACCTGCTCGCATCAGTCCTCCAAGATTGCAGCCAAGGGGCGCGACTACGTGTTCTCCATGGACACGCGTTTTGTTTCGGTGGGTCAGTCGCTCGTTGTCGTCGAGACCGCCAAATACATCGAGGCTCACCCCGATGCCACCGTCGACGAGATCTTTGCATTTACGAATTCCGTCATGGACCGTGTGTTGCTGGGTTTTGTTCCTACGGACCTTGCCTTCCTTAAGGCGGGCGGTCGCTTGTCCAACGTCGCATTCCTTGGCGCCCATCTGCTCAAGATTAAGCCCTGCATTGAGGTGACGGGCGGCAAGTTCGTGGCGACCAAGAAGTTCCGCGGCTCTATGCTCAAGTGCGCCCGCGCCTTTATTGACCACATGGTTGCGAAGGGCGAGATTGACTACTCGCACATTGGCCTGGCGTATTCGGTGGGCCTTTCCCAGGAGCTGCGCGACGACATGGAAGTCTATGCGCACGACCTGGGCTTTAAGGACATTACCTGGACTCAGGTCGGCGGCGTCATCTCGAGCCATTGCGGCCCGACCGCCTTCGGCGCGGTGCTCACGCTCAAGGCGTAAGGCCGCAGGCGAGCGTTCTTCAGCCTGACATCTCGACGTAGCCCCCAACCATGGTGATGGGGGATAGATTAAAACGTGCCGTTCTAGTCCGAGACGTTTAAACGCAAACGCATGGGCTAGAATGGCTCTGGCATTTTAATTGGTTGCATCCAAGGAGAGGCAAGGTAGCGCGAATGGCAGAAATGACGCTTGAGGGTGTGGACGCTCGTCCCGAGGACTCTGCGTTTGCCCTTGGCCGCGTGCATTCGATCGAGACGATGGGAACGGTCGACGGACCCGGCATCCGCTTTGTGGTGTTTGTTCAGGGCTGTCCCATGCGCTGCGCGTATTGCCACAATCCCGATACCTGGTCGGTCAACGGCGGCACCATGGTGACCGTCGAGCACCTGATGGACGAGTTCCAGAGTAACCATGAGTTTTACCGCAGCGGCGGAATTACGGTTTCGGGCGGCGAGCCGCTCCTACAGCCTGAGTTTTTGGCCGATTTGTTCCGCGCAATGCACAACAACCCCGATGGTCGCGTGCATACCTGCCTTGACAGCTGCGGATATGCGTTTGATCCCAATCACCCCGAGAAGTTCGATGCCGTTCTCAACGAGACCGACATGGTTTTGCTCGACATCAAGCATGCCGACCCGGTCGAGCATAAAAAGCTGACTGGTTGCGATCCCGCACGCATCTTGGCGTTTGGCGATGAGCTTGCACGTCGCAAGATCAAGGTCGTTATCCGCCACGTGGTGGTGCCGGGCATTACCGACACGGTGGAGGAGTGCGAGAAGCTCGGCCGCCTCATCGCTCCATGGCACAACGTGGTGGGCCTGGAAATGCTGCCGTATCACACGATGGGTGTCGTCAAGTACGAGCAACTGGGCATTCCCTATAAGCTCGAGGGCGTGCCCCAGATGGATACCGCGCGCATGCCCGAGCTGCGCAATGCCGTTATGGCCGGTATGAAAAAGCGCCGTGCGGAGCTCAAAAACGCCATCGGCTAGCGTGCCATTTTCGTTCCCCAAGGGCACTCATTGGGGACAGACTTAAATGAGTGCCCCTGGGCACCTAGTTGATTGCTAAAGAGCCCCGTCCTAAAAAGACTGCTCTCTGGGTTGCGGTGAGATGCGCAACAGAATCGTGCCATTTGGATAAATACGCTTGTGGTTTCTTTAAAGACACCTTAAACGCCGCTGAATATCTTTGGAAAGAAATGCCTGCTCGGTATCATACTGCTCGTATATAAACGGTGGCAGTCAGGAGACCACGTGCGAAACATCGCATCGCGGGACGAGTATGTGCCGCAGCATGGCAGCAGATATAAGACGAAGGGCACGTCTTCGCGTGGCCTTGCCGGCGCTCGCATCCGCGTGAGGAAGATTGCCGCCATTGGGATGCTAACGTCGGCGGTTATTATCCTCGGAATTACCGTTAAAACCTACGCCTCGGAGCGAACGGTGCGCCCAGATGCGTCAACGGTACAGCTGCAAAACGAGAAGGTTTCAAAGTCCAAAGCGTCGGCAGATCAAGCTCTGTCGACGGCAGATCTCAAGACGAGACTTTCGAAGGCGGACTTCAACGATATCCCTTCGGGTGATACCGTTCGGACCTTCTCGTTGGTGGATAACAAGACTCCTGCCTTGGAGGATGAGAGCCTTGCCTCGCTTCAGGATGCCCTGTGTCGGGCGCAGGAGCTGGGCGATGTGGGTGTAGTGTTCTACGACCTATCGAGCGGTAGGGGCGTGACGTATAACGCCGATGTCGAGGTGTATGGAGCGAGCAGCTACAAAGCGCTGTATGCGCTCTATATTTGCGAGACGTTGGTCGAATCGGGGCAGGTGTCGCTCGATGGGCCTTTAGCCACGTATGGTGGTTACAGCATGGGCTGGCAGACAGTGCGTGACCTTATCGAGGCCGCGGTCGTCAACTCGGACAACGATTCGTTTATCGCGTTACGCGCGGCGTTTGACCATGATGGCTATGAGGATTGGATTGCCAATCTGGGTGTTGATGACGAAACGGCACTGAATCCGATGAGTGATTTTCCGACCTACTGCCCGCGCACTTCTGCGAGGTTATGGCGTGAGATGAGCGAGTATCTGAGCATGGATACCGAGACTTCACAGTGGTTGTCGGGCCTTCTGGCATCAACATCGCGCTCGTTTATTCGCGATGGCATTGCGGACGAGCAGGTTTTGGTGCGCAACAAGGCAGGCTGGATTAGCGAGGATGGTTACTACTCGACATGCGATGCGGGCCTTATCGACATCGATGGCTGTACCTATGTCATGGGTATCATGACATCGATGCCGTGGAGCGACCGCTCGAGCGAGGTTACGGCCGCGATTGCAAAGGCTCTGTTTGATACGCGAGCTGCACTGGCTTAGCGTGTTCGTTTGACGAGGTCAAACAAAATGCTGGTACCATACCGTGGTTGAGAATTTCGAATAGGTTTGGGGAATGGCATGGCTACCATTGCGATTATCGGTGCGCTCGAAAAAGAGATCATGCAGATTAAGGAAGAGCTGAGCGACGTTTGCGAGGCACGGGAGGCAGGCTTGACCGTTGTGAGCGGTGAGCTCGACGGCCTGACAGTTGTCGCCACAACGGCGGGCATGGGCACGGTGAACGCCGCCGCTGCAACACAGCACCTCATTAGCAAGTATGCTCCGCAGGCTGTTGTGTTTTCGGGCATTGCGGGCGGTTTGAACCCCAAGCTCCATATCGACGACGTGGTCATTGGCAAACGCCTACGCTATCTGGATACCGATACCGCGCTTATCGCCGAGTCCGCACCGGGGCTCGAGGAGTTTGGCTCGACGCCCGCGCTGGTCGATATTGCCGCCGAAGTGCTTGCTGAGCGTGGGTTTGTTGACGCTTCGACAAATGCAGTCGCTTCGAACGAGGGCACCAAGCAGTTCCTGGTCGGCACGATTGCCACGGGTAACCGCTTTGTGACGGGCGCCACCATGCGCAACGACGCTATCGAGGCGACGCATGCCGATTGTGTCGGCATGGAGGGCGCGGCAATTGCCCATGTCGCAACCAAAAATGGTGTCGATTGCCTGGTGTTGCGCGCTATCAGCGATAATTGTGACGAGGCGTACGATGCAATTTGCGAGCGCGAGTTCGATCTGTTCGAGTACGCGCGTGTCGCAAGTGACATCACGCTCGATATCGTCCGCCGCATTGCCGCTGCGCAATAGCGCGTCTATTTGTAAGAACCTACGACCAAGGAGTGTCCATGGCCGATTCCATTAACTATCAGCTTGCCAAGTTCGTCGCCAGCTACGGCAAGGTTTCGCAGATCCCCGAGTCCACCTGCCCCGAGGTGAGCTTTGTTGGCCGCTCCAACGTGGGCAAGTCGTCGATTATGAACAAGCTCTTTGGTCGCAAGAACCTGGTCAAGGTTTCCAGTACGCCGGGCAAGACGAGCAACATCAACTTCTTTGAGGCCGACGACGTGCACTTCGTCGACCTGCCGGGCTATGGTTTCGCCCGTCGTTCTAAGGCCGAGCGTGACCGCTGGGCCGAGCTTATCGGCGACTTCTTCGACTCCGAGCGCAGCTTTAACTTGGTCGTCTCGCTGGTGGACATTCGTCACGACCCCAGCAAGCTCGACCACGACATGATCGACTACCTACAGGGCAACGAGTTCAACTTTATCGTTTGCCTCACCAAAGCCGACAAGCTCAGCCGCACCCAGCAGGCCCGCCAGGCAGCAGCCATCAAAAAGCAGCTCAACGTTCCGGCCGAGAACGTGATCATCACAAGCTCCCAGACCGGTACCGGCATCGACGAACTCAAAAAGCGCATCGCCGAGGCCTGCCTCTAATAAGTGCCCCGCACCAGCAAGAGCCCTTACCAATAAAAATCAACTATCAGCCCGGCGACTTTCCAGAGCGTAGGTCCCTGTAGCCGCCGCCGGCGAAGTTAACATAGGGGAGGCCAGGGGGCTTTGCCCCCAAATCTTTCCGCAGGACGGCAGGACCCCCGCCGCACGAAGTGCGCAGCGGGGGTCCTGCCATGTCCGAGGACGATTTGGGGGCAAAGGCCCCTGGCCTCCCCGGCGAGTATACGGGACGGCGACTACAGGTATTCGATCTGGGCGCCTTCCGTGTCGCACGTCAGAATATGCGTATCACACTTAGGGAACTGCTCGCGCAGCTTGACCTGCAGGAACTTTGCCACGATGGTGTCGTCAGCCACGGCCATGAGAGTCGAGCCCGAGCCGCTGATCCAGATGGTCTTGGCGCCGCCGTTAAGGCAGGTGTCGCGCACGGCGTTGTAGTCGGGAATCAGACGGCGACGATAGGGTTCCTGGATGCGGTCGTCATTGGCGGCGGCAATCAGGTCGAGGTCACCAGTCTCCAAGCCGCGCGTCATGCCGGCGATGCGGCCCATCTGCCACACGGCGGTGGAGAGTGGAATCTCCTGCGGCACAACCTTGCGCGCCTCGCTCGTATGCACCTCGTAGGGCGGAATCACGGTAATAAAACGCAGGCGATCGCTCACCTCGTAGCGCAGGCACTGGGGGAGCGAATCGGTCGGCGTAAAGGAACAGACGGCGCCGCCCAGGATAGCGGGGGCGACGTTATCGGGATGGCCCTCGACTTCGGTGGCAATGCGAACCAGCTCGGCGCGGTCGACGGTGTGGCCTGTCAGTGCGGCGGCGGCCATAATGCCGGCGACGACGCAGGTGGAGCTGGAGCCCAGGCCGCGGGCGACGGGCACTTCGGTCTGGATGTCGATGGCAACGGGAAAAGCCGGCTCGTCCCATGCAGCCAGTGCATCGACAAAGCTCACGTAGACCAGGTTGTTCTCGTTTTGGAATTCCTCGGGGCAGCCCGTGATGGTGAGTTTGTCGGCGCGCTCGAAGGTGAAGTGCGAGTAGAGGCTGACGGCCATGCCGAGGGTGTCGTAGCCGATGCCTAGGTTGGCGCTGGTTGCTGGGACGGTGATTTTGATCATGTGGGTCCTCCTGGGCGGGTCTGGCCGTTTAGTTCGCTGCTCGGGCAGTCCTGGCTCGCTCGGAAAGCACATTAAGTGCTTTCCGGCTCGTGCGGAACTCGCGACGAACTAAACGGCCAGACCCGCTCGCATGCTCGTCATTATCCCAAAAGCTAAATAAAAAGAAGGTGCGCCGGCTTTCGCCGGCGCTTAATGAGGGATCTAGTTGGTGCTCATTCGTTTTGCTGCGGACTCGACGTAGCTTGCCATCTCATCGACGTCGCAGACGTCTTCGAAGCGGACGGGCTTGGACTCGAGTTCGGCGAGCTGGGCTGGGGCGACCGTGTTGGTTGCCTGCTCGAGCACGCGCATGGCCTCAAAGTCGTCCTCGGGAACGTCGAGGCCCAGGGCATCGCAGCAGGCGCGCGGGAACTTGTAGGGGCTGGCGGTCGAAAGCAGCACGCGGGCCTTGGCGCCCTCGGTGGGGGCGACCTGCTCAAAGACGTGATAGCCGCAAGCGGTGTGCGGGTCGATCACGTAGCCGTTGGCATCCCAGCAGCTCTTGATGGCGGCGCGAACCTCGTCCTCGCTGGCCCAGCCGCAGCCAAATACGCTCTGGATCTTGGCCAGCAGCTCGGCAGGCACCTCGTAGCGACCGGTCTGGGCAAGCTGCTCCATAAGGCCGGCAACGAGCTCGCAGTCGCCGTCGGACAGGAAGTAGAGCATGCGCTCCAGATTAGAGCTAATAAGGATGTCCATCGACGGCGAAATGGTCGTGAAGAACGGACGGTTGCGGTCGTAGACGCCGGTGGTCAGGAAGTCAGCGAGCACGTTGTTCTTGTCGCTGGCCACGACGAGTTTGGCGACGGGCAGACCCATGCGCTTGGCGTAGTAGCCGGCCAGGATATCGCCAAAGTTGCCGGTCGGTACGCAGAACTCCACGGCATCGCCGGCCTCGATGGCGCCGGCGCGCAGCAGCTGCGCATAGGCGGCAAAGTAGTAGACGACCTGCGGCACCAGGCGGCCGACGTTGATGGAGTTGGCGCTCGAAAGCACGGTGCCGGCGGCCTCCAGGCGCTCGGCCAGCTCCTTATCGGCAAAGATGCGCTTGACGGCACTCTGGGCGTCGTCGAAGTTGCCGCGGATGCCGCAGACGGCGACGTTGCCGCCCTCCTGCGTGGACATCTGCAGATTCTGCACGCGGCTGACCTTGCCCTCGGGATAAAAGACGGTGATGCCCGTGCCCGGGGCGTCGGCAAAGCCGGCGAGTGCTGCCTTGCCTGTGTCGCCCGACGTGGCGGTGACGATCATGATGCGCTCGGCGCCGCCGTCCTTGGCGGAAGTGCGGGCCATCAAGCGGGGGAGCATCTGCAGGGCGACGTCCTTGAAGGCGCTCGTGGGACCGCCAAAGAGCTCCATCACATAGGTCTGAGGGGCGTCAGCGCCCGGCGCAGCGTCGAGTTTGACGAGCGGCGTAACCTCTTCACTCGCGAACGTGCCGCGGTATGCCTCGTCGACACACGCCGAAATTTCTTCGGCCGTGTAATCATTCAGTAACATTCCCAACACATCTTGAGCGATTTCAAAGTACGATTTATCTGCAAGCGAGCTGATATCGACCTGCTGGGTGCCGAGCTCGTCCGAGACAAACAAACCCCCGTCGGGAGCGATGCCGGTACGGATTGCCACCTTACTTGAGCACGATAAAGTGCGTCCTCGTGTACTATGATAAGTTCCCATATAACACTGCTCCTCGGATGCCTTGGTCCCAATCGGTGAAACCATGGTATCAGAGCGCGCAAAATAGGTTCGCAGAGGCTTTTTAGAAAGGTAACCTCCAGCCCATGATTAAGATTGCCAAGTTTGGCGGCTCGTCGGTCGCCGACGCCGAACACTTCAAAAAGATCAAGGCCATCGTCGACGCCGACCCTGCCCGCCGTTTTGTGGTGGTTTCCGCCTGCGGCCGCCGCTTTAAGGGCGACACCAAGGTGACCGACCTGCTCTATCTGGTCAATGCGCACGTTAAGTACCACGTGTCGTGTGAGGAGCTGCTCGAGGACATCGGCCAGCGCTATTTTGATATCGCTGATGAGTTGGAGCTCACCTATCCCATCCGTGAGGAGTTCGCGGCCTTTGCCGAGCGCGCCCGCTCGGGCGGCTACTCCACCGAGGAGCTTGTGAGCCGTGGCGAGTACTTTACCGCTCGCCTGATGGCTGAGTACCTGGGCCTACCGTTCCTGGACGCCGCGACGGTTGTGGCGTTCCATCACGACGGTACGCTCAGCATGAATCGCACCTCCGAGCTGGTGCAGGAGTATGGCCAGCAGGGCGGCTTCGTTATGCCTGGCTTCTACGGCGCGACGCGCGAGGGCCAGATCAAGCTGCTCGATCGAGGCGGTGGCGATATCTCGGGCTCGATCTTGGCCAAGTGCCTGGGCGCCGACCTGTACGAGAACTGGACCGACGTCTCGGGCTTCTATTCTGCCGATCCGCGTATTGTTCCCGAGGCTCAGCCCATTGCGCGCGTTACCTACGAGGAGCTGCGCGAGCTTTCGTACATGGGCGCAAGCGTCCTGCACGAGGAGGCCGTGTTCCCCGTGCGCGAGGCGGGTATTCCGCTGGTCATCAAGAACACCAATGCGCCGCAGGACCCCGGTACCATCATTAGCGAGACGGCTGATGAGGGCGAGGCGGAGCCCATCATTACCGGCGTGACCGGCAAGCGCGGCTTTGTCGCCATCAACGTTGCCCGCGACCGCACCAAGCCCCGCGTTGGCTTTATGCGCCGTGCGCTTTCGGTGTTCGAACGCTATGACGTTTCCGTCGAGCACATGCCCACCGGTGTCGACCGTTTTGGCGCCGTGGTGCAGGAGCAGGACGTGCACGATTCGCTGTACTCGCTCGTTGGTGACATTCAGCAGGAGGTCGAGCCGCTCGAGATCGAGGTTGTCGAGGGTCTGGCGCTCATCGCGACCGTCGGCCGTAACCTGCGCGGTCGTGCAGGCATCTCGGGCCACCTGTTTGGCATGCTTGGCCAGGCCGGCGTGAGCGTGCGCATGATTTCGCAGAGCTGTGACGAGATCAATATCATTATCGGTGTCGAGGAGAAGGACTTCGACCTTGCGATTCGGACCATTTACCGTGCCTTCTCCGATGAGAACGGCATTGTGAAGGTCTCCGATCTGGAGGCTCCCGCGCCGGCCGATCCCACCCTGGCCGCGCTCAAAAAGTAGCGACTGCTCGGTAGATTTTTGGGTCATGTCTCAAAAATCTACGGCGGGGCGTTTCGTTTCGGTTTCGTTTCGACGGGGCGGGTTTCATGCCCGCCCTGTTCTTGTATAAACTGGCAACAATAATCGGCCTGCTCGGCGTGCGGGCAAAAGCCACAACCTTTAAAGGGGGAAGCATGAAACAGTACACGGTTGCTATTTTGGGCGCGACGGGAGCCGTGGGCACCCAGATGCTCGAGTGCCTCAACGAGCAGGAGTTCCCGGTCGGCAAGCTCAAGCTGTTGGCAAGCGCACGCTCCGCGGGCAAGACCGTCGAGTTCCGCGGCGAGCAAATCGTGATCGAAGAGGCTTGCCCCGAGGCCTTTGAGGGCTGTGACATTGTGCTTGGCGCTGCCGGCGACGATATCGCCAAGGAATTGCTGCCCGAGGCCGTAAAGCGCGGCGCCGTCGTGGTCGACAACAGCCATGCCTTCCGCATGGATCCCGAGGTGCCGCTGGTCGTGCCCGAGATCAATGCCGACGACATCAAGTGGCATCACGGCCTTATCGCCAACCCCAACTGCGCGACCATCATCGGCCTGGTTCCCACGTGGCCGCTGCATCAGCTTGCCGGCGTGAAGCGCATGATCGTCTCGACGTATCAGGCGGCTTCTGGTGCCGGTGCTCCCGGTATGGCCGAGCTCGAAGCGCAGCTTGCTGCCCTGGGCCGTGGCGAGGAGATTCCCGAGCCGCGCGCATTTGCCGCCCAGCTGGCGAGCAACCTGATTCCGCAGATTGGCGGCGTCAAGGAGGAGGGCTTTACCTCTGAGGAGATGAAGCTACAAAACGAGGGCCGTAAGATCATGCACCTGCCCGAGCTGCGCGTGAACTGCACCTGCGTGCGCGTGCCTGTGCTGCGCTCGCACTCCGAGAGCATTACGCTCGAGTTCGAGCGTGACATTACGGTTGACGAGGCCCGTGTTGCGCTGGCTGCCGCTCCGGGCGTGAAGCTGGTTGACGACATGAGCGCCGAGGATGCGCACGACCGCTTCCCCATGCCGATGGATACGTCCGATCAGGACCTGATTTGGGTCGGTCGCGTGCGCCGCGACATCTCGAACCCGGAGGCCGCGCGTGGCATTACCTTCTGGTGCTGCGGTGACCAAATCCGTAAGGGCGCGGCAACCAACGCCGTCCAGATCGCTAAGCTGCTCTGCGAGTAGTGTGACCTGTCCGGCGGGGGCCGGGCTCAGTTTTCAGAACGTCCTCGACCATGTGTGGCGCCTTGTCCTGCTC
>JAXJIC010000001.1:0-35856 GCA_036298925.1 Collinsella aerofaciens | reverse complement strand
GTCGCGGTCGCCGAACTTGTTCATGAGGTACTCGAGCTGCATGAGCTCGTCCCAGGTGCCGCCGACGCCCATCAGGAACACGGCGTCGTAGCCCTCGTCGGCGACCTTGTCGGCGAGCGCGGTCATCTTCTTGCCGGTCTCGTAGAGCGCCTTGCCGTCCTCGAGATAGCCCTCCTGGTCGAAATGCATGATCTCGATCTTCTCGGTTTCCTTCATTTGTCTCTCCTTTCTGGGGTTGTCTTCACATCCCCCATGCCAACGGGCATCAAACCCGCTTACATTCCGTAACACTCGGCCGCTTTGGCCTTAAGCGCATTGACTGATTCTTCGTAGCCCTCTGCCTTGACCTCCATTTGCTTGGAGACGGCATCAAGATACGGGTGCACGTCCCATGACTTCAGACGCTCGGCGATCATTGCCGCAATCGTCTGGAAGAACACCAAATTGGGAATTGCGCTGAGCAGCGGAGCCACCTGAGGCACCGCAACCTCGTGAGCCTTACCCCTGGGATGGGCCGTGAGCAGCACCGTTTTTGTCGTAACGTTCGATAGCGCATCGGCGATATTCGCAAGACGCTCCGACCCCTGCGGATCGTCAACGATAAACACCAGATAGCCCGGAACGATCTGCATCTCGGGACCGTGAACGAACTCCTCGCCCTCGTGATGCATGGCAGGAATCTTGATGGTCTCGCTCAGCTTGAGCGCCGCCTCCTCGGCAACGCCGTAGTTGGGGCCGTTGCCGACGACCATGGCGGGCATGTGCTCAGAAAGCTCGAGCATGTGGTCTTGGACATATGCCTCGGCGGTCTTGCACATCACGGCATTGGCCTGGATAGCCTCGCGCAGGTCGTCAAGACGCTGGGCAACGCCTTTGGCGTCAACCGTTCCGCGCGCCCGACCGACGTAAATACCAAAGAGCACCAGATACTCAACGAGAACCTCGACGCCCAGAGTCACAAAGTCCACCGACTCGACGCCCACACCGTAGTCAAGAACGATGTCAGCGTGTTCCTTGATGGGTGCCTCGACATTTGCCGTGAGCGCAACTGCAGCCATATCGTGTGCGCGCATGTAATCGAGCGCCGCAATCGTATTGGTCGAATAGCCACTCTGCGAGACGGCGACGTTGAGCGCATGCTGCGGATAGGTGTGTTCAAAATCGACGAAGGCCTCGGGCGTCACGACAAACACCTGCATCTGCAGCGCATCTTGCAGGTAATCGCGGGCGCAATCGGCGGCATGGCGCGACGAACCCGAAGCAACGATGCGCAGTGCGTTAAAAGAACCGGACTGGAAAATATCAACGAGCTGCGCTACCAGCTCAGACGAACGCTCGAGGTTCTCCCCCATACGCACATGGGCAAGCTGAACGTAATCGAGCATCTTCATCGTCTCACCTCGTTACAAATCATTAGTATTTGATACCAATCACAGTTATAAGTTACGGCTTTTTGATACCTCTTTGTCGATCAATTTATCCCCATCGGCGAACGGTCGATTTTGAGCCATGTAAGGTTGTATATACAGTCTGCTCAACGAATCAAAATTCCGTCAACTTTTCAGCCCGTTATGCAAAAAACCAGCTAGTACGTATAGGTATATCCACCCGCATCACCGCGGTTAAACGACTTGACGTACTCGATCGCCTGGCCGCTCGCATCGAAGCTCACGCACTCAAGCGTCAAGGCAAGATCGCCCTGCTCCAGTCCAAGCAGGCCGGCATCTCGCGCGCCCAGTGCCTCGATATCGAGCTTCTCCTGCGCCATGACCGGCTTTCGGCCCAGCATCTCATAGGTCTCGTACAAACTGAAGACCGACACGTCAATATTTTCGATTGTGGGAAACAGCAGGCACGGGATGAACGCCATCTCAATCGATACGGGATCGCCGTTGACGCAGTTCAAACGCCGAATCGAATACAGCAAATCGTCCTCGGCAATGCCAAACAGGTTGGCATAATAAGGGCCCGCATAACGCTTGGAACGCGCGAGGATGCGGACGGACGGCTCGCCGCCCGAAGCACGAACCGACTCGCGAAAGCCTCCTGTTCGTTCGTAGGCAACGGGCACTTTCTGTGCCACAAACGCGCCCTTTCCGCGGACGCGACGAATCTGCCCGCGCCGAACCAACTCATCGACAGCACTCCGGATGGTCAAGCGTGTCGTACCAAATTCCTCGGCGAGGTCTTTTTCGGACGGAATCATGGAACCCGTGGGATATATACCGCGTTCGATACGCTCTTCAATGCGACGTCGTATGCGCATATAAACCGGGGTGGCATCTACTGTTTCAGCCATTGTTCACCTGCCACGCTCCTCATGCCGTTCTTTTCACCGTTATCGGCAAAGCGGAACTTTGTGGGCAAAATCACCGATTTGCAATGCTCCACAAAACGCATGTCCTTATCAAATTCGATCGTGCTCTCATAGAACACCGGCGTTCCCTCTTCTTGCTGGAGCAGCTCGGCCTCTTCGACGTTCAAACGCGAGATAGAGATATGCTCACGTCCATGCTCAACACGCACGCCGCCTTCTTTGAGCAAGACATCGTAAAGGCTCTCGCACTCAAAATCGTGCTCGGTAAGCGATGGGCACAGGGACAGGTTAACGTGAGCGGTCTCGATTGACGCCGGCTCGCCCTCAATAAGTCGAACGCGCTGCATGCGGAGCAAAGGAGCGCCTACAGACACCCCAAGCTTGTCGGCAAGCGCCTCATCCGCCTCGATGGTCCCGGTGGAAACCAGACGAGAAGAGGGGTGCAGACCGGCAGTCCGCACAGCATCGGAAAAGTTATACGTTTCCTGAAAGATGTTTAGCGGCTTGGGAGGACACACATACGTACCCGATCCGCGACGGCTCTCGAGCGTTCCACACGAGATGAGCCGCGTGATACCGGCACGCAACGCTGTACGCGAAACGCCAATCTCTTCGCACAGCACGCGCTCGGCCGGCAGGCGATCCCCGCCGGCAAGCTGATGGTGCTGGATATACCAAAGAATTCCCTCAACAGCACGATCTTTGGGGGGAATTGCATAAGATTCGCCTGCCATTGCACAGACTCCTCATTCAGAAACGTATGCCGCCAAAATTAGGCCAGCCCTCCCATGGCATCAAATTCGGCCTTGATCTTCTCGGCGACATTCCGATACGACTTATATAGACTTGAATCGCGTTTAACTTCGTCGGTCATAACGGGAATCTCTAATTTGGAAACCTCGTCTTTTCCCGTCTGAACCGCCACAACAACGCCCATACCAAGACACATATTACGCTTGGCAGCGTTTATTTTCGCCGCCTTGGCAGGATTTGCCAGGATGCGCTGGGCAAATTCCTGTTTTGAAGTCACTTCCTCGGCCTCCGGATCGCCCGCCTCGGCTACTTCGCACTGCAGCACGTCCGCATAGTCAAAAATCTTCGGCTCGCCGCCGCGCTGATGTACGGCCCATTTGCGATGCGTGGCATCCTGGTAGATAGCCGGCAAAAACGTAAACCGCGGCGGGTCCAAAATCGTATCCGTGATGGTAAACACATCGGGATCAAAGGCATCCTGCGGGTTTTTCTTCTTGAACAGCCCCATATCAGCCTCCCGTACTAGCATTAAACAACTCAACCTGAATATAGCACCAATTTCAAGCCGCCGCCTTACCCTATCGGTGCGCGGCGTCTATAGCTCGCCCAGCGGAAGAGTTCACGGACGAGGGCCGGGGTGCCTGCCTTGTTTTGAGAAGTGGGCTCCGCGAACTTCTCAAAACAAGGCAGGCACCCCGGCCTCGCCGGCAAATAGCGGACACTCCGCATGCAATCTATGCAAACAAACAAGTACGCTTAGCTACATTCGGTAAGATCGAGCACGCTGCCCTTCACGATAAGCGCCGGCTCCAGAACGACTTCTTCGGCACGTCTACCGCCCCTACCGGCAAGGCGCTTGGACATGCAGCCAAAAGCATGCTCCGCAAGGACACCAGGATCCTGCTCAATCGCGGTCAGCGCCGGCTCAAAGAGAACGTCGGCCGCCGAGTTGTCATAGCTCACCACCGAGATATCGCCCGGGATGCTCTTCCCCATCTCGTGCAAGCGCTTGAGCAGACCGAGGGCGATGTTATCCGAACTTGCGAACACAGCGGTGGCATCAGTTGCGAGCACCGCCTCCGAGGCCTCGTAGGCACTCGGAATGTAGTACTCGCTCTCAAACTCCAAACGTGCGTCGATAGGCAGGCCAACCTCGCGCAGCGCGCGCTCATAGCCGGCAAGTCGCTTACGCCCCGTATTGGAACGGCGCGCGTTAACCAAGCAGGCAATGCGACGGTGACCCTGCTCGATCAGATAGCGGGTGGCCATGTAGCCACCCATCTCGTGGTCGAACATCACCTTGTCGCACTCGAGCCCCTCAATGGCACGGTCGACCATCACGGCAGGGATAGGCAGATGGCTGACTTCTTCGCGCAGGGCGCGGTCGTCGGAGAACTCGTCGCCCACGACCAGGAAGACGCCATCAACGCCGCGCGTTACCAGCTGACGCAGCAGCTCCAGATCGTCATCGGCGCTTCCGCCCGAGCTGGTAATGAAGAGCGCATAGCCGTCCTCGCGGCAGCGCTTTTCCAGGCTACCGGCGAGCGAGGCAAAAAAGCGGCTCTCGATGTTAGGGACGATAAGGCCCAGGGTGCGCGACTCGCGCATGACCAGGCTGCGCGCGATCTGGTTGGGAACATAGTGGTTGCGCGCCGCGACCTCTTTGATGAGCTTGCGGTTTTCTTCCGAGATGCGACAGGGCCGATTATTGAGCACAAGCGAGACCGACGAGGGGGAAAGCCCCACCTCCTGGGCGATCTGCTTGAGGGTGACTTTGTTGGCCATCTCGCTCCTTCCGGGTTTACGCGCAATCTCTTGAAAGTATAGCGACTACCCCTCTACCTCGGTGATAAACACTTTACCAATCCGGTAGACGGCTGTTTTATCGCCGCCAGCGCACCAAATCCGTCCGGGTGGGGTATATTGCAATCGATTGATGACAACGACCACCAAAAGGCGGATATTCGTATGCACGAGAACGACTTTTTTAACGAGGACCTGCTGTGCGCGCTTGCTGGCGTTGCCGGCGAGGACAACGTACTGATGAGCGAGCCCATGCGCGAGCACACCACGCTTAAGATCGGCGGCCCGGCCGACGTCTTTGTCACGCCCGATACCGAGCAGGGCCTCGTCGCCACGCTCGATACCTGCTATCGCTGCGATCTGCCCCTCACCATCGTGGGCAACGGCTCCGACCTACTCGTCGGCGACAAGGGTATCCGCGGCGTCGTCGTGGCGTTGGGCGAAGGCCTCTCCGACATTACGATCGACGGCACGCACGTCACGGCGGCAGCCGGCGCGCTGCTTTCCGATGTCGCAGCCGCGGCAGCCGAGGCCTGCCTCACCGGCATGGAGCCCATCTCGGGCATCCCCGGATCGGTCGGCGGCGCCTGCTACATGAACGCCGGTGCCTACGGTGCCTGCATGGCCGATGTGCTGGAGTCCGTGCGCGTCTACAAACCCGCTCGCCAGCTCGACGACGGCACCCGCGGCAGCGGCAATATCATCGAGTTCGATGTCGACGAGCTCAACCTGGGTTATCGAAAGAGCCGCATCGCCGATGACGGCTTTATCGTGCTTTCGGCCACCTTCAATCTCGCCCCGGGCAACGCCGCGATGATCAAGGCCGACATGGACGACTACCGCCAGCGCCGCGAGGACAAGCAGCCGCTCGACATGCCGAGCGCCGGCTCCACTTTCAAGCGCCCCGAGGGTTACTTTGCCGGCAAACTCATCATGGATGCCGGCCTGCGAGGACACGCCGTTGGCGGCGCGCAGGTAAGCGAAAAGCACTGCGGCTTTATCGTCAACGCCGACCACGCCACCGCCGCCGACGTCGACGAACTCATCCGCCACATCCAGGCAACCGTCAAAGACCAATTCAACGTAGACCTAGAACCCGAAGTCCACCGAGTAGGCGAATTTTTATAAAAAGAAGGCCCCGAAAGGGGCCTTCACCATATTTATTCAGATAACCCAGTCCGGTGTGTCACGCCTTGGACCCGGAAGGTCCGGGGCTGGGGGCGAGGCATAAGGTTGGTCGCGAGTTCCGCACGCAAAGAAGGCCACTTAATGTGGCCTTCGTCTTGCGCAGGACTGTAGAGCAGGCAACCTTATGCCTCGCCCCCAGCCCCGGACCAACTTGCTTCAAACCGCAGCTACGACAGCGCAATACCGCCGAGCCAGCCCCAACGCACGCCAGAGCCAGTGCCATAGAAGCTAATAAACGAATCGAGCGACTTCGATGTAATGGCGCCCTCGTTGCTCATAACGATGCCGCCGCCAACGTAGATACCCACATGACCGTAGATAAGGCCCGGAGCACCCGTGCCGCTGTGCGAGGAATCGGCCACGATCATGCCCACCTGCAGCGCCGAGCGGTCGGAGCTATAGCACCAGGCGTTAAACATGTCGCACGCAT
Source organism: Collinsella aerofaciens (assembly GCA_036298925.1). Classification (GTDB taxonomy): domain Bacteria; phylum Actinomycetota; class Coriobacteriia; order Coriobacteriales; family Coriobacteriaceae; genus Collinsella; species Collinsella aerofaciens_BN. The sequence continues at coordinate 29,365 of JAXJIC010000001.1, read as the reverse complement.
TGCCGCCAAAGTAGCCAACGCCGGCGTTACGGAAGACATTGGTAACCCACGCCGCGCACCAGTTCTGGCCCGGCGAAGGCGTGGAGTAGCACGCGTTGACGACGGCCTGTTGCTTGCCCGAGCCGGCATTCTGCTGCGGAGTTCCGGGCGCATACGATCCGCCACCCGAGCTCGAACCACCCGAGTAGGAATTGTTCTTGTTCGCGGCGGCCGCGGCAGCGGCGGCCTTCCTAGCGGCCTCCTCGGCCTGGGCGGCAGCGAGAATCTCGGAATCACGCTGAGCCATGAGCTCCTTGACATCGTCAGAGAGGCCGTTCAGAACCGTCTGGACTTCCTGCTGCTTGGCCTGCATGTCCTGCATCTGGGCAGTCTGCTGGTCCTTGAGCTTCTCTAAGTCGGCCTTCTGCGACTCGAGCTCGGTCTTTTGCGCATCGAGCTCTTCCTGGATGGTCTGAATGTCCTCGATGGCGTCGCGGTCGCTCTTGTTGATCTTCTCAACGTAATGCGCGTTGGCGACGAGTTCCTCAAACGAGCCAGAGGCCAGCAGCAGCGACAGGATGTTCGTGCCGCCGGACTTGTAGCTGGCGGCCACGCGATCGGAAAGGTCGTTGCGCTTCTTCTTGAGCTCGGCCTTCTTTTCATCGATCTGGGCCTGCGTGTCGTCAATCTTGCCCTGGACATTCTCGATGTCGTTGAGGGTCTGGGCATTCTTGTTGGCCAGCGCCGCATACTCATTTGCGATGCTGTCGAGCTGGGCCTGAACCTCGTCGAGCTGGGCCTGGGCGGCATTCAGTTTATCGGTGGTTTCTTTGGAAGCCTCCGCCGCATGGGCGCGAGCGGGCAGGCCAAAAAGAACTGCCGCAGAAGCGGCGCCGAACAGGGCCTTGAGGGCAGTGCGGCGCGAGAGCTCCTGGGAAAGGATGGAATCGCTGTTTGGTGACATATGTACTCCGTTACATGCTTATTTATATGTCGCTCAACTCATACATATTAGCGTACATATGGCGCGTCCCAACGATTTCCACGAACGGCAGGAAACTGCAAGGTCAGCGGCTCGTAAGCAAATGCCAAAGATCAGGTTATGCGTACGCAAGCTCTTCTATGAGTACGTTAGCACAATCCTCTGCTTTTCCTACAGCGCACGATTTGGGCGTCCCTGCCTGCGCTATACTCCCCTGAAGAAGTGTTCCTGATTCGATAGGAGACTACATGTCCAAAGCACTCGACCCCAAAGACACCTGTGTCCTCGTTACCGGTGGCGCCGGCTTTATCGGCTCGCACACCGTCGTTCAGCTGCTCGAGGGTGGTTACCAGGTCGTCATCGTCGATGATCTCTCCAACTCCAGCGCCGTCGCCGTCGACCGCGTCAAGACCATCGTGGGCGACGAGGCCGCCAAGAACCTCACCTTCTACGAGGCCAACGTGCTCGACCGCGATGCGATGAACAAGATCTTCGATACCCATCAGATCGACCGCGTCATCCACTTTGCCGGCTTTAAGGCCGTCGGCGAGTCGGTGAGCAAGCCCGTCGAGTACTACCACAACAACATCGAGAACACCCTGGTGCTCATCGACGTCATGCGCAACCATGGCTGCAAGTCCATCATCTTCTCGAGCTCCTCGACCGTCTACGGCGACCCGGACAACCCGCCCGTCACCGAGGAGGATCCTAAGAAGCCCGCGACCAACCCCTATGGTTGGACCAAGTGGATGATCGAGCAGATCCTTATGGACGTCCACACCGCCGACCCCGAGTGGGACGTCGTGCTACTCCGTTATTTCAATCCCATCGGCGCCCATCCGTCGGGCCTGATCGGCGAGGATCCCAAGGGCATCCCCAACAACCTGGTGCCCTATGTCGCCCAGGTCGCCGTGGGCAAGCTCGAGGCCGTTCAGGTCTTTGGCAACGACTACCCCACCCCCGACGGCACCGGCGTGCGCGATTACATCCACGTGTGCGATCTGGCATCTGGTCACGTGGCCGCCCTCAACTGGATGAACGGCAAGACCGGCGTCGAGATCTTTAACTTGGGCACCGGCACCGGCACCTCGGTACTCGAGGTCGTCGCCGCCTTCTCCAAGGCTTGTGGCAAGGAGCTGCCCTACGTGATCCGCGAGCGCCGCGCCGGCGACATCGCTGCCAACTGGTGCGATGCCTCCAAGGCCGAGCGCATGATGGGCTGGAAGGCCCAGTACGACATCGCGGACATGTGCCGCGATAGCTGGAACTGGCAGAGCCACAACCCCAACGGCTTCGCCGACGCCGAGTAGCAAAACCTACATACCGCTCTTGCCCCGATCTCACGTTGTGAGGTCGGGGCTTTTTCAAGGCATGTAACCATTCGCCGAAAATCGACCAACTTTTTTATCTTGCTGTACATGTTTAAACAACATGTTTTACAATAGGCGTATCGAATCAGAACATCGGAGGCGGACTGCACACCCATCGGCAGGCCGACCCCACAACAAGAAGGTTGGTGAGCGCATTCATGGAGCGTGCAAGCGGCGTCCTCATGCCCGTCTCATCTCTGCCCGGACCATACGGAATCGGCGGCTTTGGCTGGAATGCCTACGACTTCGTCGATTTTCTCGCCTCGTGCAAACAACATTACTGGCAGATTCTGCCCCTTACGACGACCAGCTATGGCGATTCGCCCTATCAGTCGTTCTCGGCCCGCGCAGGCAACCCCAACTTTATCGACTTTGCCGAGCTTATCGAGGCAGGGTATCTGGAGCAGCGCGATATCGATGGCGTGTATCTGGGATCCGACCCCAGCAATGTCGACTACGGTGCTATCTTTGGCGGCCGCCGTCAGATTCTCGACCGCGCCGCTGAGCGCTTTGCCGCCGACAAGCCGGCCGATTTCGATGACTTTATCCAGGCCAACGAGGACTGGCTCATCCCCTACTGTGAGTTCATGACCGTCAAAGAGGAGTGCGGTCTCAAGGCGTTTTGGGAGTGGCCCGCGGAACTCCGCACCCGCGGCGAAGCTTCCGCCAAGGTCTGCGCCGACCATCCGGCGCGTATGCTCTACCACCAGATGACGCAGTACTTCTTCGATCGCCAGTGGAGCCGCCTCAAGGCCTATGCCAATGAGCGCGACATTCTCATCATCGGCGACCTGCCCATCTATGTCTCGCGTGACTCTGTCGAGATGTGGGCGACGCCTGAGCTCTTTAAGATCGACGCCGCCGGCAATCCCGTGAGCGTCGCCGGCACGCCGCCCGACCAGTTCTCGGCCACCGGCCAGTACTGGGGCAACCCCATCTACGACTGGGACGCCATGGAGTCCGACGGCTTCTCCTGGTGGGAGGGCCGCATTCGCGCCGCCCTCGACATGTACGATGTCATCCGCCTGGATCACTTCCGCGGCTTCGAGGCCTATTGGGAGGTGCCGTTCTCCTCGCCCGATTCGTCCTACGGTTCGTGGACGCAGGGTCCCGGCCTCAAGTTCTTCAAGACGCTCGAGGAAAAGCTCGGCACGCTGCCCATCATCGCCGAGGACCTGGGCTTCCTCACCCCCGGCGTCATCGACATGCGCGACAACTCGGGCTTCCCCGGCATGAAGATCCTGCAGTTTGCCTTTGAGGGCACCAACTCGTACTACCTGCCGCACAACTACATTGCCAACACCGTCGCCTACGTGGGCACCCACGACAACGAGACGGCACGCGGCTGGTTTGAAGGAACGGCCACCCCGCGTCAGCGTGAGCAGACAGCCCTGTACACCCATCAGCAGGCCGGCGAGCCCATCACCGACGCGCTCAACCGAACCATCGCAGCCAGCGTGAGCGACACGTGCATCTACACCATGCAGGACCTGCTCAACTTGGGCAACGAAGCGCGCATCAACACCCCCGCCACACTGGGCGGCAACTGGACCTGGCGCATGCTCGCCGGCGCCATCACCCGCGAGCTCGAACACAAACTCACCGACTGGACCGAGACCTACTTCCGCATCCCATCGGAAGCCGAAATCGAGCTTCCTCAATAGGAGCTACCGCGCCCGACCCCTCCCCACCGTGCGGACGCGCTTGCTTTTCCCGCGCGAGGCCACCCCAATCCCCTCGCGCGGGCTTCTCATGAATTGCAGACATGAAACAACCCATCACAGGAGAAAACATGCCCCAAATTAACCTCATGGAACTCGCCAAGCAGTCTTTTGGCACCTCGCTCGAGCAGCTCGACGACCGTCGCATTTACAAGCTGCTGGTCAAACTCGTGCAGGAGCGCTCCGCTGCCTGCCCGCTCAACAACGGCAAGAAAAAGCTCTATTACATTTCCGCCGAATTTTTGATCGGCAAGCTGCTCATCAACAACATGATTGACCTCGGCATCTACGACGAGGTTAAGGACCAGCTCACCGCCGCAGGCCACGACCTCAACAAGATCGAGGAATTCGAGGTCGAGCCGTCACTCGGCAACGGCGGCCTGGGCCGCTTGGCCGCATGCTTCCTGGATTCCATCGCCACGCTGGGCTTGACCGGCGATGGCGTGGGCCTCAATTATCACTACGGTCTGTTCCGTCAGCGCTTTGTCGACAACCAGCAGAAGGCCGTCCCCGACGAGTGGCTCGGTGAACAGGACATCCTAGTCGACGATGACCGCTCCTACACCGTCGAGTTCGGCGATTTTGCCGTTACCTCTAAGCTCGTCAACATCGATGTGCCCGGTTACGGCCAGCCCACCAAGAACCGCCTGCGCCTGTTCGACCTGGCGAGCGTCGACGACGGCCTGGTCCCCGGCAGCTCCATCGACTTCGACAAGACCGAGATCGCCAAGAACCTCACCTTGTTCCTCTACCCCGACGATTCCGACGAGCAGGGCCGCCTGCTTCGCATCTACCAGGAATACTTCATGGTGAGCAACGCCGCCCAGCTCCTGATCGACGAGGCCGTCGAGCGCGGCAGCAACCTGCACGATCTGGCCGATTACGCCGTTGTCCAGATCAACGACACGCACCCCACCATGGTCATCCCCGAGCTCATTCGCTTGCTCACCACTGAGCATGGCATCGAGTTTGACGAGGCCGTGACCATCGTACGCTCCATGGTCGCCTACACTAACCACACGATTCTTGCCGAGGCGCTCGAGAAGTGGCCACTCGCCAGCCTGCAGAAGGTCTCCCCTGCCATCGCCGACATTATCGTCAAGCTCGATGAGATCGCGAAGGCCGAGCACGATGACCCGCGCGTCGCCATCATCGACGAATACGACACCGTCCATATGGCCCACATGGACATCCACTTTGGCTTCTCCATCAACGGCGTAGCCGCCCTCCACACCAAGATCCTGGAGGACACCGAGCTTCATCCGTTCTACGAGATCTATCCCGAGAAGTTCTCCAACAAGACCAACGGCATCACCTTCCGCCGTTGGATCCATGGGGCCAACCCCGCGCTCGCCAGCCTGCTCGACGATGTAATCGGCACCGACTGGCGCAGCACCGGCGATCTGAACAAACTCGCCAAGTTCGCCGACGACAAGGACGTTCTTGAGCGCCTGGCCGCCACCAAGGTCGAGGCCAAGGCCATCATGCGCCAGTTCATGGCGCTCGAGCAGGGCGTGACCATTCCCTCCAACGCCATCATCGACGTCCAGGTCAAGCGCATCCACGAGTACAAGCGCCAGCAGATGCTCGCGCTCTACATCATCTGGAAGTACCTCGATATCAAGAACGGCAACAGACCTAAGCACCCCGTCACCATCATCTTTGGCGGCAAGGCGGCGCCTGCCTACACTATCGCGCAGGACATCATCCATCTGATCTTGACGCTGTCGCAGTGGATTACAAACGACCCCGACGTGGCTCCCTACCTGCAGGTTGTCATGATCGAGAACTACAACGTCACCGCCGCCGAGCGCGTGATCCCCGCCGCTGACATCTCCGAGCAGATCAGCCTGGCCTCCAAGGAGGCGAGCGGCACCTCCAACATGAAGTTCATGCTCAACGGCGCCCTAACCCTGTGCACGCTCGACGGCGCCAACGTGGAGATTGCCGAGCTCGTGGGCGACGAGAACATCTATACCTTTGGTGCCTCGTCCAAACAGGTCGAGCAGCTCTATGCCGACGGCACCTATGACGCCGGTGTGCTCTACCGCAAGCCCGGCATTAAACTGCTGGTAGACTTCATCACCAACCCGGCCTTTATGGCGACCGGCAATGCCGAGCGCCTGCAGCGCCTGCACGACGACATTAAGGGCAAGGACTGGTTTATGGCCCTGCTCGACATTGAGGAGTACATCCAGACCAAGGAGCGCGTGTTGGCCGACTACGAGGACCAGGACGCCTGGATGCGCAAGACGCTCATCAATATTGCCAACGCCGGCACCTTCTCGTCTGACCGCACGATCTCCCAGTACAACGACGAGATTTGGCACCTGAGCTAATTTCGCTTCCCTTACCCATCCTCTTGAGAAACGGAGTCGTGGCAACACGGCTCCGTTTTTTGTGCCCGCACGTTACCCTGCGACCCAACTCGGCCAAACAATCTCGATCTGTAACAACTACTCGGTAAAAACGGTCCCAGCTGTTACAGATTGAGACATACCGGCCCCTCCCCTTGGGTTTATCTCGATCTGTAACATCTAGCAGCTGAAATCCACCTTTGGTGTTACAGATTTAGATGAAATGGTTAGCTCAGCGGAACCGTCTCGATCTGTAACATCTAACGTCCGAAATCAGCCTCACCCGTTACAGATCGAGACAAACGACCGGTCAGACAGCCCCAACACAAAGAAAGGCTCCCCTCTCGCCCAGTGGACGGGAGGGGAGCCTTATATGTGACCGCGGCAAAAGGATGGCAATACCGCAGTCGCCCAAAGGGAGGGCCTGGATGCACCGGGCCTAGATAAGGTTCTTGCCAGAGACCTTATCGAAGAGGTGGGTCGCGTTCTTCTCGAACTTGAACCAGATGGTGTCGCCAGCCTTGAGCGCGCCCTTGGCCTCGAGGTCGACGACGGGGATAATCAGAACAAACTGGCCGTCGGGAGCGGTCACGTGGACATGCTCGGTCGAACCCATGAGCTCGGTCACCTCGACGGTACCCTGGAGCGCGCCCTCCTCGTCCTTGTCGGCAAGCAGAATCTGCTCGGGGCGCACGCCGGCCGTGATCTCCTTCACGTCGCCGCCGTCCCTGTTGAGAGCAAGCTGGGCGCAAGTCTCGGGGGCGAGCGCCACGTTCATATCCTCGGTCTTGACGGTAAAGCCGTTGCCCGAGCGCACCAGCTGGCCATCGAAGAAGTTCATCTGCGGCACGCCGATAAAGCCGGCAACGAAGATGTTCGCGGGATGATTGAAGACCTCCTGCGGGGTGGCAATCTGCTGGACGACGCCGTCCTTCATGACCACGATGCGATCGCCGAGGGTCATGGCCTCGGTCTGGTCGTGAGTGACGTAGATGAACGTGCCCTTGATCTCGTGGCGCAGCTTGATGAGCTCGGCACGCATCTGGTTACGCAGCTTGGCGTCCAGGTTGGACAGCGGCTCGTCCATCAGGAAGACCTTGGGGTCACGCACGATGGCGCGGCCGATGGCGACGCGCTGGCGCTGGCCGCCCGAAAGCGCCTTGGGCTTACGGTCGAGGTACTCGGTAATGCCCAGGATCTCGGCAGCAGAGCGAACCTTACGGTCGATCTCGTCCTTGGGGACCTTCTTGAGCTCAAGCGTAAACGCCATGTTCTCGTACACCGTCATATTGGGGTACAGAGCATAGCTCTGGAACACCATGGCAATGTCGCGGTCCTTGGGCGCCACGTCGTTGACGCGCTTGCCGTCGATGAGCACGTCGCCCGAAGTGATGTCCTCCAGGCCAGCGACCATGCGCATCGTCGTGGACTTGCCGCAGCCAGACGGGCCAACGAGAACGACAAACTCCTGGTCATGCACGGTGAGATTAAAATCCTCCACCGCGAGCACGCCGTCCTCGGTAACCTTGAGGTTGTGCTTCTTCTCCTCGGTCTTCTTCTTTTTGCCAAAGAAGCCCTTCTTTTTGGACTCGTTGTTGGGATACACCTTCTGAACATGTTTGAGAACGATCTCGGCCATGTCTTTACCTTTCGATATGCGGCGCCGCGCTGAGGGGCGCCGCAGAAACTTGCAAAACAGTTACGGCATCAGCCCTTGACGGCACCTGCCACCACGCCGTCGATGATGTACTTCTGGCAGAGGATGTACATGATGACGATAGGGATAACGACCATCATGATGCAGGCCATCATGGGACCGAGCTCGACGTGGCCGTAGCCGCCGCGGAAGTACTGAATCAAGATAGGAATGGTCTTGTACTTGGTGGAGTCGAGGGTAAGGTAGGGCAGCAGATAGTCGTTCCAGACCCACATGGTCTCGAGAATGCCGACCGAAAGATAGGTGGGCTTCATGATGGGAAGGACGATTTTAAAGAACACCTGGACCGGGTTGCAGCCGTCGATCATGGCCGCCTCTTCGATCTCGAGCGGAATGTTCTTTACAAAGCCGGCGAACATAAAGACCGCCAGGCCCGCGCCAAAGCCAAGATAGATAAAGCAGATGTTGAACGGCGTGTTGAAGCCGATGCGGTCCGCCAAATTGGACAGCGTGAACATGAGCATCTGGAAGGGCACGACCATCGAGAACACGAACAGGTAATAGAAGAAGTTCGAGATCTTGTTGTTGACACGAACCACATACCAAGCGCACATGGAGCAGCACACCAAGATCAGCACGACCGACGTGACCGTGATGATGAGCGAGTACATAAATGCCGAGGCAAAGCCCTGCTCGTTAAGAGCGTGCAAGTAGTTTGCAAGGCCGTTGAACGTCTCGGGCGTGAGCAGATCGAACGCCGTGGTGGTGCTGATTGCGGTCGCTTTCTTAAAGGAATTGAGCGCGATCATAAACACGGGGTAGATCCACGCGAGCGACAGGATCGTAAAGAAAATCGAGAGCGCGCGGTTGATAACCTTATCGCGTTTCATTACTGCTGCACCTCCTTGGACCTCGTGGCCTTAAGCTGGATCATGGAGATGGCCACGACCAGGATGCAGAAGATAACCGCCTTGGCCTGACCAATGCCCTGCCATGCGATACCGGCACGCGAATAGAACGTGTTGTAGATGTTCAGGGCGAGCATCTCGGTGGAGTGCGCGGGGGCGCCGCCGGTAAGGGCGAGGTTCTGGTCGAACAGCTTAAAGCCGTTGGTGATGGACAGGAACAGGCAGATGGTGATGGTCGGCATCAGGTTAGGGATCTTAACCTTCCAAAACGTCTGCCATGCCGTAGCGCCGTCGACCTTGGCGGCCTCGATGTAGTCGGACGGAATGGACTGCAGACCAGCGATGTAGATGATCATCATGTAGCCGACCTGCTGCCACAGGGTCAGGATGATAAGGCCCCAGAAGCCAGCAGCAGAGTTAAGAGCGATGAGCTGGGCGCCCACGTTGGAGAGCAGGCAGTTGATCAGAATCTGCCAAATGTAGCCCAGCACGATGCCGCCGATCAGGTTAGGCATAAAGAAGATCGTACGGAAGATGTTGGTGCCTTTGAGCGCCTTGCGGGTGAGCGCCTGCGCAATGGCCAGGGCGATCACGTTGATGAGCACCGTCGACAGGAAGGCAAACGCCACGGTAAAGAAGAACGACGTGGAGAATTGCGGATCGGACAGCGCGCGCACGTAGTTCTCGATACCGACAAAGTGCGCGTTACTAATGATAATAAACTGGCAGAACGAGAGATAGAAGCCCTGGATAAAAGGGATCACGAACCCGATCATAAACGCCAGGCACGTGGGCAGCATAAAGAGCGGCCACCAGCGCTTGAGTGCTTTGCCCATAAAAGGGTCCTTTCAATATGCAGGGGGCGGGCAAACCAACGTCTGCCCGCCCCCTGTCGCTAATCAGATAGCTTGGGCAGCAACTGCTTACTCGGAAGCGGCCTTCTCGGTCTTCCAGCCATCGACGAAGGCGTTCTTGACGCCGTCCCACTTGCTGTTATCGGCAGCGTAGGCAATCAGAGCCTGCTTGAGGTTCTTCTTCCACTCCTCGGAGGGAATGTAGACGAAGTCCCAAGCGACGGTCTTCTTGCCGTCCTTGGCCATGGCAACGGCCTGCTGCGAGAAGACGTTGGTGGTCTCCTTGGCGCTCTTGAACGGAGCGGTCAGACCCATCTTGTCGGCGATGATGCTGGTCGGGGTGTCAGCGGTGACGCACCAATACATGAAGTCCTCGGTGGCCTTCTGGGCATCCTCGGAAGCCTGGGAACTGACGCACCAGTAGTTCTCGCCGCCGGAGCACAGGCCCTGGTTCTCCTCGCCGTCAACACCGATGTAGATCGGCATCATGCCAATCTGATCGTCGGTCATGCCGGCCTTGACGAGGTCAGAGTAGGCCCAAGAGCCGTTCTGGTAGAAGACGGCCTTGCCGGTTGCGAACTCGTTGGTGGCGTCGTCGCCGGTCTTGGAAGCAAGCTGCGAAGGATCGCAGGTGGAGTCGGTGATGTACAGGTCGAAGATCTGCTTGTAGTTGTCGAGGAACTCACCCTTGATCTCGTCGTCCTCCTGGTTGTGCTCCTTCTCGAACTCGTAGTAGAGCGGCATGTTGGCAAGGTGGGTGGTGTAGCGCCAGCTGGAGGAGTCGTCCATGCCGGCGGAAGTGAAGGCACCCTCGACACCAAGCTCGTCCTTGCGGGCCTGGATGTCATCGGCACAAGCCTTCAGCTTGTCGAAGGAGTTGATGTCCTCGGCCTTGTAGCCAGCCTTCTCGAGCAGCTGCTTGTTGTAAATAATGCCGAAGCTCTCCTGAACCCAGTCGATGCACACATCCTTGCCGTCGGACTGCAGAGCCAGGGAGTCATCAATGAGCTCACCGCGGAGCTTGGTATCGGACAGGTCGGCGCAGTAATCCTTCCAGTTCTTAAGACCGGTGGGGCCGTTGACCTGGAACAGGGTCGGAGCGGAGCTCTTAGACATCTCGGACTTAAGCTTCTCCTCGTAGGTGTTGGAAGCGGCGGTCACGATCTTGACCTCGACGCCCTTCTCCTTCTTATAGGCCTTGGCGATCTCCTTCCACTCCTTGTCGACCTCGGGCTTGAATTGGAGGAAGTAGACCTCGGCAGCGTCACCAGAAGCAGAGGAGCCGGAGCCGGCAGAACCACCGCAACCCACGAGGCCCAGACCAAGAACTGCAGCCGCGGAACCAGCAAAGCCCAGGAACTGCCTTCTGCTCATTTCGTTCTTCATTACAATCCACCCTTTCACACCGTGGCGGCACCCTTTGCCGCCGCCTTCGGAGATTGGCTCGGGGACTTTGCCCCTTTTGCTGATTTGAACGATACGTTATTTGGCTAGTTGTTTGAACAAGTATTACTAGAGCGGTAGAAAAACTTCGGTGAACGGTAATTTCAACTTGATACTTGACAAGTTTTGTATAAACAATTATTTGTTATCGAATGCAGAGAAAACGCCCGGTCAAGCCGATGTACCGTCGGTTTGACCGGGCGTTTTCTCTTTGAGGCCATGAGTCTCGTCAGGCTGCGAGCTAGCCGGCTATCGCTTGGAATTGACGCGGTAATGGAAGATCTCGGGGTGTGTGCGAGTGTGCGTCACCTCAAACAAGATGCCATCCGAGGTGTACGACTGACTCTCCATGACGGCAACGCAGTTGTATTTGCCGAGGTCAAGATAGCTGCAGTCCTCATCGTTGGCGAGCTCGACACTCACCGTACGACGGCTCGCCATCACTTTGACACCGCGCTTGTGCTCCAGATAGCCGTAAATAGAATCTGCCGCGATCTCGGGAGTCAGGCCCTTGGCGATCGACGCCAAAAAATAGCCATGGTCCACTTGGCGCGCGTCGCCGTTGAGGCTTCGGACACGCACTACGCGAATCAACTCCTCGCCCACCTTAAAGCCCAGGTGACGAGAGAGTTGCTCGGTGCAAACCAGATGTTCGAAAGACTTAACGTCCGTCGATGCAACGGCATTGTTGCGCTTTGCAAACTCGCCAAACGACTCAACCTCTTCGAGTGCGCCCAACATGTCGGTTTCGCCCTTAAGCCAAATAACGCGCACGCCCTTGCCGTGTATGGGCTGCACAAACATCCCGTCGGCCAGCATACCCAAGGCGCGACGGACGGTATTGCGAGTGCATCCGAACTCCGCGGTCAGCTCGGCTTCGGTTGGCAGCATCTCCTGAAACGCATAGGTCCCATTAATGATGCGCGAGCGTATTTCTCGGTAGATTCCTTCGTATATCGCTTTTGGCATTGTTTCACCTCTACATTATTCATTTCCGGCTAGGCACGATAGCATTTCTTAAAGTTGTTTAAACCGAATATCGGTAAAGCGACAGGATTTAACCGTTGACGGTTTCTGTCATGCCCAAATCGGTTTCGCTCAAAACTGCCGGTACGACAATCGTCTGGTCCTCTACAATGAATCCATTGTTTAAACGTTTCCCCACGCGCAACGCGCCTCGATATTCGGAAGGCAGAACATGCTGCAAAAAATCCAACGCTTTGGCGGGGCAATGTTCGCGCCCGCCATGCTGTTTTCTATATCAGGCCTCATGGTCGGCGTCTCCGCTCTCGCAACGACTGCGGACATCGTCGGCGATCTCGCCGTATACGGAACCCCTTGGTACGTTTTTTGGACCATCATCCAGCGCGGCTCGTGGACGGTCTTTAAACGCCTCCCGCTCCTTTTTGCCGTAGCGCTGCCCATCGGTCTTGCCCAAAAACAACCGGCTCGTTGCTGCCTCGAGGCTCTCGTCGCCTATTTTGCCTACTGCTTCTTTTTGAGCGAGATCATTAAGCTGAGCGGAGACAACCTTGGACTTGAGTACCCGTCATCTTTGACCTCCGCCAGCGGTATCACCGTCATCGACGGCATCAAGACGCTCGACACCGGCATTATCGGCCCGCTGGCGGTATCGGCAACCGTCGTTGCCATCCATGACCGCTTCTACGATGCCAAGGTTCCCGATTGGCTCGGCACCTTCTCGGGCTCCTCGCTGGTCTACCTCATCAGCTTTTTTGCCGTGTTTGCCCTTGCTACTATCTCGGCCGCCATCGTGCCCTACGTATACGATGTAACCGATACGCTGCGTCACGCGCTTGCAGGCGTCGGTCCCTTTGGCGTGGGCATCTTTGTCTTTTTAGAACGAGCACTCGAGCCCTTTGGCCTGCACCACCTGCTCTACATGCCGATCTACTACGACAACCTGGTCATTAACGACGGCATCTACGCCACGTGGAGCAGTTTGCTCCCCATCCTCTCTCATAGCACGCGCCCCCTTAATGAGCTTGCGCCGTGGGCCGGTTTTACCGCCACCGGCTGGGTCAAGCTCTTTGGTCTTCCTGCCATCGCAGCTGCGTTCTACTCCACCGCAAAACCCGAGCGCCGCGCCGGCCTCAGGGTCATCCTTGTTCCCGCCATCATCGCCTCGGTGGTTTGCGGCGTTACCGAGCCACTCGAGTTTCTCTTTATGTTCACCCACCCCGGGCTCTTTTTGCTCTACGCCGTCTTATCGTCTTGCCTTGCCACAACCATGAATCTCTTTGGTATCGTCGGCATCTTCTCGGGCGGCCTCATGGAGATGGCAGCCTTCAACTTTATTCCGCTCATGCGCACGCATGCCGGTGCCTATCTTTTGGCGCTCGGTATCGGCCTTGCCTTTAGCCTCATCTTTTTTGTTAGTTTTCGAGCACTCATCTTGGTCTATGACCTTAAGACACCGGGCCGCGAGGATCATGTTGCCAATCGCGCAGCAATCGATTGTTTAACGGGAAGCGACTTTGCCAAAGAGCAATCCCCCAATGACGAGGTCGATAGTCGATCCGATCAAGATCACGTCCTCGCTGAGCGGGTAATTCAGCTTTTAGGTGGCGTTGGCAATATCGTGGGCGCAACCAACTGCGCCACGCGCCTGCGCGTCGAGGTCGCAGACCCTTCCATCGTTGCAGATAACGCGTCGTTTGTCGCGGTGGGCGCCAAGGGCCTCATCATTACGGGCAAGACCGCCCAGGTGGTCATCGGCATCTCCGTTCCCCGCGTTAAAGAGCATTTTGACCAGATCATGGGCCTCGAGCCGGAATTTGTGCCCACCACCTCGGCCTCCCCTGCCGCCAGCGCAGCCCATAAGCGCGGCGATATTTGCTTCTTCGATATCGACGGAACGCTCGCCTGGCAAGACCCCAGGCTCGCCCAAGACCTTCCCGAAGACGAGCGGGACCTCTCCCCCTATCCCAACGAGGCGGTTTCGCAGGCAATCCGAGAGTTTGTCGCCAACGGCAACATGGCCTTTATCTGCACGGGACGTACCCTCAGCTGCATCCACCCCAAACTTCTTGAGCTGCCTTGGACCGGCATCGTCTGTCTTGCGGGCGGTTACGCCGAGATCAACGGACACGCAATTCGCGATCTGTCGATGACGCCCAGTATGCTGCAGCGTCTTGCCCCCTACCTTGAGCAATCGGGCGAGGTCATCCGCTTTGAGGGCCTCAACGGCGTCGTGCGCATGAGTGCCGATGCGCCCGATGCTCCCGGATACGCGCGCACCCTGGGCGACGCAGTCACGCAGCTGCAACATTACAGTGTCTACAAGATCTTGATGTCTACATCGCTCGCCAACCACATCGCTCAAGATAAGGCACTTGAGCCGCTGCTGTGCTTTAACGAGCTCGAACTCGAGGTGACCGAAATCTCGCCCCGCGAATGCACGAAGCGCGGGGGCATCCAGTCTGTACTCGACGCCCTCGACCCCCACCACGGAACCGTATACGGCATTGGCGACGCCAGCAATGACGTCTCGCTGATGAACGCCGTCGATGTCGGTATCGCCATGGGCAATGCGCCGGACTATCTCAAGGATAAGGCCGATTACGTGACCGACACCGTCGATCACGACGGTGTCGTTGCGGCGCTCGAGCATTTTAGGCTGATTTAGGCGCGCTCCATCAAACGCACGCCCGTTGTCCTAAATCGCCAAAACTGCCGCGCCAAACGCCCTGATGTGGCAATATGTTATCTGCATATTGCATCAACGCAACCTCAGAAAGAATGCGAGAACCCGTGTCCAGTCCGTTTACCAGCTTTTTAGCCCAGCACTTTGACCAGATTAACGACTATCTGGCCACGTTCTTTGACGGACAGGCGACCTCTGCCGATATCGAGCGCTACCTGTACGCGCCGCTCTCGACTTTTACGGCCAACGCCGGCAAGCGCCACCGCCCGCTTATCTGCATGCTCGCCGCAACCGCAGTGGGCGGTAGCTTCGAGAGCGCCCGCAGCGCCGCGGCAGCTATCGAGCATTTCCAGTCGGGCGCGCTAATCCACGACGACATCGCCGACAACGGACAGCTTCGTCGAGGCAAGCCCTGCATGCACCTTACCGAGGGCACGGGCCTTGCCATCAATTGTGGCGACCTGGCGCTCACCATGGTCACCAAGACGGTTCTCGACGACCCTACGTTGGAGTCCGACGTGAAGCTGCGCGTGCTCCACGAGCTTACCGAGATGATCGTCCGCACCATCGAGGGTCAAGCACTCGACCTGGGTTGGGTCCGCGACGGGCGCTTTGATATCTCGGTTGATGACTACCTGGACATGGCGACGCACAAGACCGCGTTTTACAGCGGAGCCACGCCGCTTGCCGCCGGAGCCATTATCGGCGGCGGCAGCGATGAGCAAATCGAAGCGCTGCGCGCCTTTGGCCTGCACACAGGCCTTGCCTTTCAGATTCAGGACGACCTGCTCAACCTTGTCGGCACTAAGGAAGCCGCCAACAAGGACTTCCGCACCGACATCACCGAGGGCAAGCGCACGCTTGTCGCCGTACACGCCCTCTCTGATGAGCGCCACCACGACGAGGTCGAGGCGATTCTTTCCTCGGGCACCGATGATCCCGCGCAGCTCGCACGCGCCGTGGAGATCTTCCAGGAGACCGACTCCATCGATTACGCCCACACTTACGCGCTCGACCTGACCGCTAAGGCCAAAGCGGCCATCGAGAACGTTGAGCTTGATCCGCACGCACGCGAGCTGTTCCTCTCCATGGCAGATTTCTTTGTGGAGCGTCTTAACTAACGGGGGTTATAAAACCTGTCAGCAGCGTATTTAGGCACAACTTGCTACACTGTTGAGTGCATGTTTATGCATCCCTTTGCGTTGTCTATCCGACAGACGCTCAAATAGTACGAATGGTACGCCGAAAGGGGTTCGTTCATGGAACCTATTACAACGGGCATGCAAGGAGCAGCCGTCGAGGACGTGCAGTCTCGTCTCCTGCAGCTCGGCTACACGATTGATGCCGCCGAAGTCACCGACAAGTACTTTGGAGCCACCACTGAGCAGGCCGTCAGCACCTTCAGGCTCGACAGCGGCCTTGCTGCCGGTCATGCCGTCGATATCCCCTGCTGGAGCGCCCTTGTAGACGCTTCGTATAAGCTGGGCGACCGCACTCTCTATCTGCGCATGCCCAATTTCCATGGCGCCGATGTGCAGGCCCTGCAGCGCGCTCTCAACGTTTTGGGCTTTGCCTGTGGCGAAGACGACGGCTACTTTGGTCCGCATACCGAGGCCGCCCTGCAGCAGTTCCAGGAAAATGTCGGCCTGTTTGCCGACGGCATGGCCTTCCAGGACACCTACGCCTACATCAACCGCCTGCACCATGTGTGGGAGGGCAAGCCCTCGGTCACCGAAGCCGAGTCCCGTATCGGTTTTGCTCGCGCCGCCAACGTGCTCGAGCGCTTCCAGATTGCCGTTATCGGCGAGGACCCCATCGCACGCAGCGTTGCGTCGCGCATGTGGAATATCGCCTCGGCAACGACCGACAACAGCGGCATGATGCTCTGCGACTCCGAGGTCCCAACCGACGTTGACCTGGTGCTCGAGATCGCAAGCGATGAGCTGCCCGCAGATGCAGCGCCGCGCGCCACGATCGCCCTCGCCGAGTGCCACAACCTGGCCCAGCGCATCCGCACCGCCAATGTCGCCGCGCAGCAGAAGCCGGCTCGCATTCGCATTGAGCTCACGGGCATGACGCGCTACAACGGCACCTTCACGGCCAGCGACGCGCAGACACTCGCCGTACGCCTGCTCGATGGCGTTTGCGATGCCCTCGCAGATTAGGTAAACTAAACGAGTTGCTTTTGGGCAACGCCACACATTGGGACGTAGTTCAACGGTAGAACTCCGGTTTTTGGTGCCGGCTGTTGGGGGTTCGAATCCCTCCGTCCCAGCCATTAAAATTGAGCGCCCTGAGCCCATAACGGCCCTGGGCGCTTTCTTGTGGACAAGCGGAGGGATTCGAACCCGCAAGGGTGCGAAGCCGAGGAAACGCGAAGGCGCCCCAGGCCCATAACGACCAAGAGCGCCTTACATCTTGAAATATCAGCCCAATTCCGAAAAGCGAGCCGCCTTCTACAACGTGCCGTGTGGCCCCGACGGGCCGGGCATTAAGTTTGTCGCGAGTTCCGCACGCAAAGAAGGCCACTTAATGTGGCCTTCGTCTTGCGCAGGACTGTAGAGCAGCAAACTTAATGCCCGGCCCGTCGGGGCCACACGTCCCTAGTTGTTGAGCATGCGGTCGAAGCTTCCCGAGTCGCCATCCCGATAGTCTGCGGTCATCAGAATCTCCTGCGGAATGCGCCCGCCCTCGCGCAGCACGTTGCGGAACTGCACGCGCGTAACCATGGGCAGATCCTTGATCGTCGCCGCCAGGTTCTGCGGCACGCCCTGGTTGGCAGCCGCGGGCTCGCACTCGCCGCCGGCCTTCACGCGACGCTTATGCTCGGCGAGCATGGCGCGGTACATGCCGGCATGCAGGCGAACCTCAACCACATTGGCATTGCGAGTCTGCTCGACAATGCGCGCGCCCTCGCGATCGATATCGCCTACGTAGTAGACGTAGTTAAAGCGATAGCCAATCTCGGCCAGATAATCGTCCAGGGCATGCGAGACGCTCGCCTTGCATCCGCCGCCAAAAATCACGCCGCCCACCTTGATGCCAAAGAGCTTGGCGTGCTTGCGGCCACGCAGCAGCTTGACGATCTCGTCGTAGGTGTCCAGGTTCTCGACCATAATGAACGGCTTGTCGGCGCCCAGCGTAAAGAAGCCCGTAAAATGCACGGGGCGATTGGGGGCGACCTTGATCGCCTGCATGCTGATGCCCTTTTCGGTCATACGCCTGATCAGGCGCTCACCGTGCTTGCCGTCAAAAGCCTTCTCGTCGTTAAAGATCTGGTAGGCACGTTGACGGCGCGAGGCAACCGGCGTATCGGCACCTCGGTTCTGCTCGATCCAAGCCTGGATGATTGCGATTTCCTCGGCAATCTTGCGGTTGGACATCTCGTTGTGCTGAGTGCGCTGCGGAGCCTTTTTGCCGTCCTTGCCCTCGACCTTTACGATCTGTGTCTGCTGCTCCTTGATCTTAGAGAGCGCCGTAGGCGTAGGGACAACTTTGAGCAGCTGCCTGCCTAAAACGCGGGCAAGGGCAAACGCCGAGACCTCGCCGTGGACTGCCGACTTGGGCTGCTGGGCAGCAGTATCTGCTGCGGTAGACTCCGGCTTCTTCTGAGACTTGCGCTTAGAATCGCCTTGGGAATTGCGCTCGCGCTTCGGCATAGGCGCCTGCTTCTGCGGACGATCGGACTTGCTCTCCTTCGCCGGCTGGCGCTTAGGCTGCCCCAAAGAAACCTCGACCTTCGCATCCTCGTCCTGCGGCGTGGTCTTCTCGGCTGCAGTCTCGGCATGGGAACTGCGGCCCCCACGATGGCGACGGCGGCGAGGCTTGCTCGACGCGCCCTGCTCCGCCTGCTCATCAGTAGGCTGCTGGCCCCTAGCCTCGGCATCAACCTCAAGCTGCGGCTCAGCAGGCTTCTGTTCGCGAGCCGCCGGCTCAACGACCTTCTCGTCCTGGGTGGTCGAAACCGACTCGCCCTTCCCCTGATGCTTTACGGGATACGCGCGTCCCGCAAAACCGCGGCCGGGACGACACGAACTCGGAGCCTTCTTGGCAGACTCCTCAACATCGTCTGCAACCTCAGAAGACTCTTCGACCTCACGCGCGGCATCCTGCTGTGCAGCCTTAAAGTGAGCACCGCGACGGCGCTTGGGCTCTTGGGCCTCCACGGGCTTTTGCTCCTTCGTGGGCTTCTGCGACTCGGCAGCAACCTCGGTCTCAACAGCCTCGGCATCCGTCTCACCCTTTTGAGCAACGGCGCGACGGAAGCGCTCCTGCTGGGCGCGGCGCTGTGCATCGCGCTTGCCGCCCCCGCCAAAACCGCCGCGTCCTGCCTTGGCCGTAAAGGCACGCACGACGTTCTCATCGAGCAACTCATCGGTATCGACATGCTCACACGGAGCAGCTTCTTCCACAGCAGGCACGTCAGCGGAATCCTCGACGACAAAATCTTCGACGGACTCGGCAGGCTGCTCCTGGACATCGCGGATCTCGGCATTGATGGTATAGAACGCCGGGCGCCCGTTAATGCCGCTACCCTCGATCTTGGTCACGATCTTTGCCGCGATAAGCTCATCGCGCATCGCCTTGGTGTCGCACTCCTTATCGACGGAGCGGAAAATCTGCGCCAGCGCACTCGACTTAATCTTGAGCGCCTTGCGGCAAAGCAGGTCGTAGGCAACCAGCTTGGCACGCTCAGCAGAAAGCGACGTCTGGCTGCTCAGGCGCTCAGCCAAAGCATCGACATTGTTTTGATTATCGGAATATACCGTCTTGGCCACGGGGCCCCTTTCATATGTGCACATATACGTCTATATGGTACAACGCGCGCCCTTATCCACGCAAAACATCTGCGAGAACACTCGAGCGTCACCCGCTTTCGCATGAAAAAAAGACCGAGCCCGCGAAGTCGCGGACCCGATCTTTCCGAGTCATATGGATGGAACGGTTAGTCCATCAAGCTGACTAGGCCTTGGCGGCCTCGGCGTCAGCGGGAGCCTCGGCGGCAGCGGCGCGACCGTACTCGGCCTTGCCCATCTCGGACCACTCGGGCTCCTCATCAGGCATGGAGCCAGCCTCCTTGCCGAAGAACTCCTTGAGGCAGTTGACGGCGACGATGAGGCCCAGGACCATCAGCAGGACAGCGAAGACAAGCTGCAGACCCTTGGTGGCGGCGACGGAAACGGCGGCCGTGGTGGCGGTAGCCGGGATGGTACCGAAGAAACCGTAGGCCTGGACGGCGGTCATGCAGCCCATGGCGCTCTGGACCAGCGAGGTGAAGGTGCAGCAGAGCAGGAAGGCGACGGGCACGTAGAGCATCCAGCCCTTGCGGCCGGTGCACTTGCAGAACACGGCGAGGGTGATCATGGTCATGCCGCCGAGCAGCTGGTTGGAAGCACCAAAGAGCGGCCAGATGTTGGCATAGCCACCAAAAGCGAGGGCGAGACCGGGAAGCAGGGTGACGACCGTGGCGAACCAGGGGTTGCCGAGGACCTTCATGTAGCCGGCCTTGGACTCGATGGCCAGGGCGTCGTTGGTCTGGGCAAAGAACTCGGAGAACGAGGTGCGGGCGATGCGGGCGACGGCGTCGAGCGAGGTCAGGGCCAGAGCGGAGACGTTCATGGTCATGAAGACGGTAGCGAGCGTGCCGTCAACACCGAAGGCCTGCATACCGCGGGAGATGCCAGCGGCGAAGATCTGGAACGGGGTGGAAGCGACACCGACGTTGAGGGCGCCGGTACCGGCGGTGTTCATATCGGAGAACATGATGCCGGCAACGATGATGGCAAGGATGCCGACGAAGGACTCGACGATCATTGCGCCGTAACCGACCTTGACGGCGTCCTGCTCCTTCTCGACCTGCTTGGAAGAGGTGCCGGAAGAAACGAGGCTGTGGAAACCGGAGAGAGCGCCGCAGGCAACGGAGACGAACAGGACCGGGAACATCATGCCGGAGGCAGTGGAGAAGCCGGTGAAGACCGGAGCGGTGATAGTGGCCTGACCGTTGACGCCCAGGACGACGATGCCGAGGACAGCGCAGACGATCATGACGATCATCATGATGGAAGTGAGGTAGTCACGCGGGGTCTTGAGCATCTGGATGGGCATAGCGCCAGCGAAGACCAGGTAGACCATGACGACGGCGAACCACTGGAACTTATCCAGGTAGACCGGGAACTGCATGCCGACGGCGAACATGAGAACCATGAGGACAACGCCAGTGACGAACTCGGCAGCGCCGGTGAGGTTGAACTTCTTCTGGGCCCAACCAAAGGCGATAGCGACGAAGGTGAACAGGATGGAAATGGTACCAGCGCAGCCGGCGGCATAGGACTTGGTGAAGTCGATGGCACCGGTAGCAGCACCAGAAGCGTCAACGGCCGGGGTGAACATGAACGTCTTGCAGACCATGTCGGTGAAAGCGGCGATGACGATGATGCAGAACAGCCAGCAGAACAGCAGGAACAGGCGACGGCCGGTCTTGCCGATGTACTTCTCGATGAGCTGAGCGAGCGACTTGCCGTTGTTCTTCATCGAAGCGTACAGGGCACCAAAGTCGTGGACGGCACCAAAGAAGATGCCGCCGACGAGGACCCAGAGCACGACGGGCAGCCAGCCAAAGGCCATGGCGACGATCGTACCCGTGACGGGGCCAGCACCGCAGATCGAGCTGAACTGGTGCGAGAACGCGGTGAAGGCGGAGACGGGCGAGAAGCTGTTGCCGTCCTTCATGCGCTTGGCCGGCGTGAGGGCATCCTTGTCAACGCCCCACTTGTTGGCCAGCCAGCGACCATAGCCCAGATAGCCGCAGGCGAGCACCGCCGCGGCCACAACCATGAGCAAAACTCCGTTCATTACATTTCCTCCTCTAAAAAGAACTTCCTAGACATAAAAAATGAGGGCCGTCGGTTGCGCTCGACGGCCCTCATCTTCATCAGCCGCCCGTTATCGTACGGGCTAGCTGTATGTGCTAACCCGCATCAGATAATTACTACGCTGATAATGTTTAGCTGATGCGTGAACATGTCTAAGAAATCCTCTTCAATCATGATGCGAACGATCCGTGTGCGTTCACATCCCCCAGTGGTTGAAAAGGAGTATGAAACTTTAGTTACCTAAAGTCAACGCAAATTTGTAATGAATTTTCAACTTTTTTGGATTTCTCGGTATAAAACGCCACTGACCTCGGACTTTACCCGACAAAAGTTTTTGCATGAGAGATGCCCCTGAGGGCCGCGGGAGCCGGAAATTCGACGCAGCTGGCTAACCTTGCCGGACGTTGTCGACGCCAATCCGGCTCAGAAGCCGCATCGATACAGAAAGGTCCCCGGCGCTGCCCGGGCGCCGGGGACCGCACCCGTACGACTACAGCGTCATGTTTGGATCGGCGTCGACGTCGAACGGCGAGATTTCACCTCGGTCGAATTTACGGCGGGCGACCTCCGCGATCATGGCTGCGTTATCGGTACAGGCAGACAAGGGCGGCACCGTTACGCGAATCCCCTGACGCCCAAGCTTCTTGATCATCATCTCGCGCAGATGCGGGTTGGCCGAGACGCCGCCACCGATGCAGTATTCCTTGCATCCGGTAGCGTGCAGTGCGTTTTTGGCCTTCTTGTACTGCACGTCAAAGACAGCTGCCTCAAACGAAGCCGCCAGATCGGGAAGGTGAATCGTGCGCCCGGCCTTGGTCTCTTGCTCGATGTAGAGCGTCACCGCCGTCTTGAGGCCCGAAAGCGAGAAGCGGTAGTCCCCCCTGCTGTTAAGCGCACGGGGGAAATCGATCGCCTTGGGGTTGCCCGTCTCGGCCAGCTTAGAGATGATGGGGCCACCGGGATAGCCCAGACCCAACGCCTTGGCTACCTTGTCGAAGGCCTCGCCCACAGCATCGTCGAGTGTCTCACCAAGTACCTCGTAGTCGCCCCATGCCTTCACGTGCACGAGCATGGTGTGCCCGCCCGAGACAAGCGTGAAGATGAACGGCGGCTTGAGGTCGGGCTGCGCCAGCAAGTTGGCAAACAGGTGCCCCTCCAGATGGTTGACGCACACGAGCGGCTTGCCGGCAGCGTAGGCAAAGCCTTTGGCGAAGGCGACGCCAACCACGAGCGCGCCCACCAGGCCCGGACCCTGCGTCACGCCCACGGCGGCAAGCTCACTTGGTGCAATGGCTCCGCCCGTAAGGCCCAGCGATGCTGCGGCATCCTCGAGCGCCGCATCCACGACACTCACAATCACCTCAACGTGCTTGCGCGAGGCGATCTCGGGCACCACGCCGCCAAAGCGGGCGTGAAAATCAATCTGTGTCGACACCTGGTTGGCCAGCATATTGCCATCTGCATCGATTATCGCCACGGCCGTCTCGTCGCAGGAACTCTCGATAGCGAGCACTAGGTGGCGGCGCTCAATTTCGGCACGCTCCCCCTCGGAGCGCCCAGGCGCAGGCAGCGGCCATACGCGCTGCTCTGCCGCCGTCGGCTCCGGCGAAGCATTGTCGACCGGAAGCACCAGGGGCAGCGGCGCCGTCATGACGATGGCATCCTTGCCGGCACCGTAGTAGCCACGGCGACGACCCGCCTCGGTAAAGCCCAGGGCGGCATAGAGTGCAATTGCGCCCTCGTTGCCGTCCTCAACCTCAAGCGAAGCCGTGGTGCAGCCGAGCATCTGCGCGTCATAGCTCACGTGCGACAGAAGCTTGCGGGCGATGCCCTCGCGGCGATGTGCCGGGTCGACGGCGACATCCAGAATCTGCACATCACCGTCCACGACCATACCGCCGGCAAGGCCCAGCAGCTTGCCGTCGTCGTGTGCCACCCACCAACTACGCGGCGCAGCGACGTCCTCGCCCAGTTCGGACAGGAACATGCCCGGCGTCCACGCCTCGTGTCCGGCACCTTCAAAGCAGGCAGCCTCCAGCGCGCTCGTGCCCTCGGCATCCGCCGCGCCCATGGGACGGAACTGCAGATGACGACCGGCGAGCTCATCGGCAACACCCGTAATTTCACTCTGCGCACTCTCGGCAAGACCAAGACGCTTGCGCTCGTTTTCCTCGGCATCCGAAAGGCGCGTGTAAATCGGCAAGACGCGGGCCGGATCGCCGTCACCCGCAGCGTGCGCGAGCAGCAAGCCCTCGCCCGAAGGCCACCACAGGTCGCGCTCCACGCAGCGGGCGGTCTCGTCCTCACCCAGCAGCTTGCCATAGCGCACGAGACCGTCACCGGTCAGCTGAACCTGGTCCCAGTCCGCTGCTTGGCGCCACTCATCGAGCGCCACGGCGGCCTTGACCACGTGTTCGCGCTCAAATTGACGCTCGGGACCCTCATCGACCAGCATATACAGCGCCGGATATACCTCACCGCGCATAGCATCGGCCAAGATACCAAGCTTGCCGCGCACGCCAGCCTTCCACGCCGTCCAAGCGCAAGCGTCGAGCGTCGACACGCCCAGCAGCGGAACATTGGCACCGCGCGCGAGGCCCTTGGCAGTGGAGATGCCGATGCGCACACCCGTAAACGACCCCGGGCCGCGGCCGACCACGTAGCAACCAACATCGCTGCGATCCAGACCGGCTTGAGCCAGCACGCCATCAACGGTATTCACGAGCTCAACGTTTGCGTGACGGCGACACATGTGGTCGCCACTCACGAGCTTCGTCTCGCCCGTCTGCCCATCAATCCAGCTTGCCGCGCAGGCAAGCATGTCGGTCGAGGTATCGAGCGCCACCACCAGCGCGTTGTCGTTATGCAAGCTCATCTTGTACAGCCTTATCAATCAAATGGGAAAGCTCCATTGCGCGGTCACCGTGCGCCTCAAGCGTTATCGTTCGCACATCGCTGTCGCCCTCATCACGCTTGAGCGTCACCGAAAGATACTCATCCGTCAGCTCGTCCTGGAATTGTTCGCCCCATTCCAGCAGGCAAGCACCCTCATAGCCCAGCACATCGAAAATGCCCGTATCCTCGAGCTCGTAGGCATGCTCCAGGCGGTATAGATCAAAGTGAAACAGCGGAATACGACCTTGATCGTGAACGGCCATGAGCGCAAACGTAGGACTCGTAACCATATGCCCATCGCCCAGCCCGCGCGAGACGCCCTTGGTAAAGTGAGTTTTGCCCACTCCCAGGCCACCGGTCAGGATGAGCACATCGCCGTCCTCAAGGCACGGTGCAATTAGCTCGCCAAAGTACTCCGTATCGGCAGCGCAAGTCGTTTTGTAAGTACCTACCCCCAGGCGCTCCAGGGACATATATGCTCCTTATTATTCCGAGGCGTCCTCTGGTGCGGGATGTCGCTCCAGATAATCGCCCAGCATCTTAAAGTCTTCCTCCAGCAGCTCCTGCCACGCCGGATTGCGCAGCGCTGCTGCCGGATGAAAAGTGGGCATTACTACAAAATGCCCCATCTGGTGGAACCTGCCGCGCAGCTTAGTAATGCCAATCTCGGTCTTAAGCACAAAGTGCGTCGCGGGGTTGCCGAGCGTCACGATAATATCAGGCCAGATGCTTCGAATCTGCTCACGCAAAAACGGCGAGCAAGCCAGCACTTCCTCGGGACGCGGATTGCGGTTTCCCGGCGGGCGGCACTTAAGCACGTTGGCAATGTAGACGTCTTCGCGTTTGAGCCCCGCCAGCGACAAAATGCCGTTGAGATCCTCGCCTGCCGCCCCCACAAAGGGCTCGCCCTGCAAATCCTCGTTGCGACCCGGCGCCTCACCAATAAACATCACGCGAGCGCGGGGGTTTCCCACGCCAAACACGATATTGTGACGCGACTGGTAGAGCTGGCAGAGGTGACAATCGCCCAGAACGGCCTCAATTTCCTCGAGTGCGACCTCACGTGGTGCCTGATGGGTATGGCCGGGGATGTGCATGACGCCCATAGCGGCCCTACACGTAGACCTTGTCGAGACGCATGCCAAAGCCGCAGGCGACCTCGTAGTTAATCGTACCGCGTAGGCGCGCCATCTCGTCCATAGTGATCTCGGCATCGCCATCGCGGCCGACAATAATCATCTCATCACCATGTTCGGCCTCGGGAATCTCGTGTGCCGGGTTGGACTGAATGGCGACCATAAACTGGTCCATGCAGATATTGCCAACCTGATGCACGCGCTCGCCGCGATACAGCACATCCATACGATTGGAAAGCGTACGCGATAGGCCATCGGCATAACCGATCGGCAGCGTGCAGATCTGAACGCGCGTACGCGGTACGCGGTAGGTAAAACCGTAGCCCACGCCCTCACCCATCGCAGGGTGTGCCACGCGCGTCACACGCGCATGGACGCTCATAACGGGATCAAGCTGCATCACGCGGCCACTCAGCTCGCACGGCTGCATGCCATACAAGCCAATGCCGGCGCGGATCATATCAAAATGCATCGAGGGGTCGAGCATCGAGGACGGCGTGTTGGCGCAGTGCACGATACCGCACTCAAAACCCGCATCCTTAATGGCCTGAACGGCCTCGGTAAAGCGCTGACACTGCAGCTTGTAGTCCCAGCCCGAAGGTTCATCGGCCGTGGCGAAGTGCGTAAATACGCCGTCGCACTGAATACCGCGATGGAAATTTATACCGCGGACAAAGTCGAGCACCTGCGTGTAATGTACGCCGATGCGGTTCATGCCCGTCTCGATGGCGAGATGATACTTGCCCACCTTGCCCGCCGCGACGGCACATTCGCCATACGCAAGAGCAAAGTCAGACGTATAGACCGAGGGCATGATATCAAACTCGAGCAACGTCGGAATGGCCTCGATAGGCGGCTCGCTTAGGATGAGGATGGGTTTCGTTATCCCGCCCTGTCGGAGCTCAACGCCCTCGTTAACCGTCGCCACGGCAAACATGTCGGCACCGGCCGAATACATGATCTTGGCGCACTCAACAGCTCCATGACCATAAGCATCGGCCTTGACCACGCAGCACAGGCGCTGACGTGGATTCAGCAAGTTCTTATAGGCCCTCGTGTTGCGACGGAGCGCCCCGCGGTCGATCTCGACCCAGGACCAGCGCGTCAAATCGGCTTTATTCATGATTAGTCATCCGACCCTTCGTCCATGATTCCCAGATCTTCGAGCGCATCCTTTGCCGCCAGTTCCATGGCAGGACCGATCAAGTCGATAAGATCGGTCGCGATGACGCTCTTCTCACCATACTCCGTCGCCGCAGCAAAACCGGCGTAGCTGTGAAGTGCGACGGCGTACGAATACAGCAACTCCCAACGATCCATCTCGTCGCGCATGGTGGCAAGCGTGCCGGCCAAAATACCCGCGAGAACATCACCCGAACCGGCAGTTGCCAGAGAAGCCGGACCCGAGAGCGGCAGCAGCACACGCTCAACGCCACAGATAGCCGTCGTCGGCCCCTTGGCAATGACCACCAGATTGTCGGAGCCTGCAGCCCAGACAACCTTCTGCGCGGCCGCAATCGCGGTACCAAGGTCGTTCACCTCGTCGCCGGCAACCAGACGCGAAAGCTCACGATAGTGCGGCGTCATAACCAACGGCTGCTCGCGACGATACATCTCGGGATTACTATCAATACCGTCAATGGCAATCTTAGCAAGGCAGTTGAGTGCATCGGCGTCCAAGATAAGCGGCACATCAAGCTCGAGCAAGCCCGAAACCACCTGCATAGCGCCGGCAGATGTCGTCATACCGGGACCGCACAGTACACAGCTGTACTTCTTTGCAATCTCGCACACCGTCATGCGCGCAGCGGCGCCAAAGGAGCCGCGGGAATCAGACGGAATAGCAAAGACGGGAATCGAAGGAAGTGCCATGCGAATAAGATTGGCGCAGGCGTCAGGAGCCGCGACTGCCACGTAACCAGCACCCGCGCGAGCTGCAGACTTGGCCGCCATAATGGCAGCACCAGGATATTGCGCAGATCCGGCGACAATAAGCACAGAGCCACGGGAATACTTATCGATATTCGTAGGTAGTGGAGCAAAGTAATCAACTAAGTCACCGGGCTCGACAATCTCGGCGGCGTGGTCGACATCATCGATGACCTCGTCAAGACGGTCGTAAAGATTGCCGCAGATCAAATCGCCAGCATACTCAGGGCCATCAGCGCTATACAGACCAATCTTGGGCGCAATCATCGTCACCGTATGCTCGGCACGAATGCAGTCGTCATCAACAACGCCCGTCTCGGCATTCAGGCCCGAGGGGACATCAATGGATACGACACAATCGGCGCATTCATTGACCGTA
Organism: Collinsella aerofaciens; assembly: GCA_036298925.1. Taxonomy (GTDB): domain Bacteria; phylum Actinomycetota; class Coriobacteriia; order Coriobacteriales; family Coriobacteriaceae; genus Collinsella; species Collinsella aerofaciens_BN. The sequence continues at coordinate 1,216 of JAXJIC010000001.1, read as the reverse complement.
GGAATCCAAATGGAGAACGGCGCACGCAGATTCCCGTGGAAACCGGTACCAAAAATGGCATCGACAACAACATCGGCCTTATCGATCAAAACCTCGAGTTCATCACGCGAGGGGCCGACGCAAACGTGCACATCGCGGCCGGCCGTACGACGAGCAACATGACGTGCCAGAGCAGCAGGAATCTCATCCGGCTCAACCGGAGAAACGATATCCACGTCCACACCCTTATGGCTCAGGATATCGGCGGCAACCCAACCGTCGCCGCCATTATTACCAAAACCGACCAGAACGAGAACCCGATCGGGATTGAGCTTCAAGACCTCGTTGGCGGCAAACTCACCCGCCAGCTCCATAAGCTCGGCCTTCGAAGTCCCTTCTCGTTCGATGATATCCTCGAGACGAACGACTTCTTCGGTACTCAAAACCGGTTTCATCTATGCTCCTAGCGTATCTTGCGAAGCATCGCCCAGGTGCTCCGTCAATGCTGAATTCTGCAGCTGCTCAAGCTCATCTAAAACAGAGCGAGCCTCTTTAAATGTCTGCGCAACGCGTTTCTTGGTGCTCAGTTTTTCATCTTTTGGCTTAGGTCGAGCATCTTCGGTAATCGCGATGGCATTCGCAACGGCCAAGTCTCCCGTAAGCGTAATGGAAAGAGCGACCTCAACAACACCCAGTTCTTGAGCGATCTCGAGAGCACGGCCCGAAAGCAGCGCCTTCGGTTTGCCGAGTTTATCACGCGTTACCGAAACATCCTTGCGACCCACGCCTTGACTAAAACCCGTGCCGAGAGCTTTAAGCACCGCCTCGCGCGAAGCAAAGCGACTCGCATAGTGAGCAGCGGGACGCGATGATGCATCGCAATACGCACGCTCTTCTTCGGTAAACACACGCCGAGCAAACGACGGCGTCTTTTCAAGAATTGATTTCATGCGGGAAATCTCGACGATATCAACGCCGATACCAGCTTCAGCCATGTTCACCTCCATATCGCACAGACTAAGTTATTGTAGCCCGTTCACAGAAGATGCGACAAACGAGGGTTATAAAACACAGCCACTATGTGAGACAAAAACCCGTAAACGCAAAAAAGGGGGAGGCCGCGAGGCCTCCCCCTTCTCAGTTCAAGCGTACGGCTCGGTGCCGTCCACCGGTCAGCGGCGCCCTGGCCTCCCACGGGCTGACCCCGCAGTACTCTCGGCGCGATGGGGCTTAGCTT